>NZ_JAPEHW010000002.1 GCF_028875915.1 Pseudoalteromonas sp. G4 | reverse complement strand
ATTCTTGCTGAGAGTATGGCTAAACTTGGTGGCAATGTAACCGGAATTGATATGGGTGAAGAACCGCTAAATGTTGCAAAGCTTCATGCCTTAGAAGTTGGTGTTACCTTGGATTATAAAAAGGTGACCGCTGAAGATTTTGCTAGAGAGCACCCTCAGCAATTTGATGTGGTTACTTGTATGGAAATGCTTGAGCACGTACCGGATCCTGAATCGGTAATCGCTTCACTTGCAACGCTTGTTAAACCGGGTGGACATGTATTTATGTCAACGCTCAATAAAACACTCAAAGGATATTTATTTGCTATTGTCGGCGCTGAACATTTACTTAAGATTGTACCTAAGGGTACTCATGATCATGACAAGTTTATCAAGCCTGCAACATTAATCACTTGGGCTGAAAAGTACGGTTTAAAAGCACGTGTCATGAAAGGACTTAGTTATAATCCTCTTGGGCAAACCTATACTTTAACTAACGATGTATCTGTCAATTATATGATCCATTTCGAAAAGTTGGCTTAAATAAAATGTATCAAGCAGTCCTTTTTGATCTGGATGGTACCTTAATCGATAGTGCAGATGATTTAGGTGCTGCTTTAAATTACGTATTAACTAAGCACAATAAAGATGTTGTCAGTGCTGATTGTTATCGGAGCCAGGCTTCTAATGGCATGATTGCCCTTCTTAAGCTTGGCTTTGGTGAACAATGGCATCGTTTGAATGAAAATGAAAAAGAGACACTAAAACAAATGTTTCTTGATTTTTATAAACAACACCTTTGGTACAAAAGTCGTTTTTATGATGGCATCACGCAATTAATTTCACACCTTGATAGCCAGCAAATACCTTGGTCTATCGTCACCAATAAACCAGCACATTTAACTGAACCATTGGTTGCACAAATCCCTGAGTTTACTTCATGCCGAAATATTGTGTCTGGTGATACCCTTGATAAAGCAAAGCCCCATGCTGATCCTTTATTGCATAGTTGCTGTTTAATGAATGTTGATCCCCATAAGTGCATTTATATTGGTGATGATGAACGCGACATCATCGCTGCAAATTCTGCGGGTATGAAATCAGCAGCTGCGCTTTGGGGCTACCTCAATGGCAATGCTGTTTCTAGTTGGCAATTTGACCTTTCTTTCAAGACCCCTTGGCTATTGCTTAACCATATATCTAGTTACTCTTATAAAAAATAACCACAATATATTGTGGTTATTTTTTAGGTGGACCCAAAAACAATATCTTGTAAATTTGCAACTAATAAATTTTAAATATTTTTTTTTATCGTAAATTTATCGTTGTTTTTTCACATAGACTAAACATACTTTGCTTAACACGTTAGTGGATGCTAACACGCAAGTTAGTAAAAATTTGATCACTTATTTTCTCGCTTTTTTAGGCCTTGAAAAATGATTAAGACCCCTCTATCTTGTGATCATCTGTGAAGGCGACACCATATCTAGTAGCTGAGCATAAAAAGCTCACATTGATGATTTCGCCTGAGCCGTGCGCTAAATAATAGGACAAAAGTCCAACTACACTATTTCGACATAATAAAAATTTTTTGCTCGTTTGAAGGAATTTGCAGGCATAACTATGAACCAAGAGCTTTCAGTCAGTAAACGTGACGGTCGCAAGGAACCGCTTGACCTAGACAAAATTCACCGCGTTATTGCATGGGCAGCAGAAGGCCTAAATAACGTTTCTGTTTCACAAGTAGAATTAAAATCACATATCCAGTTCTATGATGGTATTCGTACTGAAGATATTCATGAGACGATCATCAAAGCTGCAGCTGATCTTATTTCTAAAGAAACACCAGACTATCAATTTCTCGCTGCACGTTTAGCGATTTTCCATTTGAGAAAGAAAGCTTATGGTCGCTTTGAGCCACCAACGCTTTATGATCATATGGTTAAGATGGTCGAAATGAATAAATACGATCCACATTTGCTTGCTGATTATAGCCAACAAGAAATTGACGAACTTGATGCGTATATCGACCATGGTCGTGATTTAACGTTTAGTTATGCTGCTGTAAAACAATTGGAAGGCAAATACTTGGTGCAGAACCGAGTATCGGGCGAAATTTATGAAAGCGCACAATTTCTCTATATTTTAGTTGCAGCGTGTTTATTCTCGAAATACCCGAAATCTACACGTTTGGATTATGTTAAGCGTTTTTATGATGCAACATCGACGTTTAAAATTTCATTACCAACACCAATCATGGCTGGTGTGCGTACGCCTACTCGTCAATTCAGTTCATGTGTACTCATTGAGTGTGATGATAGCCTTGATTCTATCAATGCAACTTCATCATCAATTGTTAAATATGTGAGTCAACGTGCGGGTATTGGTATTAATGCAGGTCGAATTCGTGCATTAGGAAGCCCTATTAGAAACGGCGAAGCATTCCATACTGGCTGCATTCCGTTTTATAAACACTTCCAAACAGCAGTAAAAAGCTGTTCTCAAGGTGGTGTACGTGGTGGTGCAGCAACCCTATTCTACCCACTTTGGCATTTAGAAGTAGAAAACCTACTTGTACTTAAAAATAACCGTGGTGTTGATGATAACCGTGTTCGTCACTTAGATTACGGTGTGCAATTTAACAAAGTAATGTACTCTCGTTTAATTAAAGACGATTACATTACTCTCTTTAGTCCATCAGATGTGCCTGGCCTGTACGATGCATTTTTTGAAGATCAAGATGAGTTTGAACGTTTATACTTACAGTACGAACAAGATGAGTCAATTCGTAAGAAACGTATAAAAGCGATTGAATTGTTCTCTATGTTTGCACAAGAGCGTGCAAGCACAGGCCGTATTTACCTACAAAACGTAGACCACACAAATACACACAGCCCGTTTGACTCTAAAGTTGCGCCAATTCGTCAATCTAACTTATGTTTAGAAATTGCATTGCCTACCAAACCATTAAAACATGTAATGGATGAAGAAGGTGAAATTGCTCTGTGTACACTTTCTGCATTCAACCTAGGTGCGATTACATCACTTGATGAATTAGATGAATTAGCTGAACTTGCTGTACGTGCACTTGATAACTTACTTGATTATCAAGATTACCCAGTTCCTGCTGCATACAATGCAACTATGGGTCGTCGTACTCTTGGTATTGGTGTAATTAACTACGCATATTACCTTGCAAAGAATGGTGTTAAATATTCAGATGGTTCTGCTAATGCGTTAACACACCGTACATTTGAAGCTATTCAATATTATTTGATGAAAGCATCAAACGAGCTTGCGAAAGAAAAAGGCGCTTGCCCTAAGTTTAACGAAACAACATACGCAAAAGGTATTATGCCAATTGATACCTACAAGAAAGATCTTGATGCTATTTGTAATGAACAATTACATCTAGATTGGGATGGACTTCGTGAGAGCATTGTTAAGCATGGTATGCGTAACTCAACGTTATCTGCGTTAATGCCATCAGAAACTTCATCTCAAATCTCAAACGCAACAAATGGTATTGAGCCACCGCGTGGTCATATCAGCGTTAAAGCGAGTAAAGATGGTATTCTTAAGCAAGTTGTTCCTGAATATGAACGCCTGCAAGATGCGTACGAATTGCTTTGGGACATTCCAAGCAATGATGGTTACCTTCAATTAGTTGGTATTATGCAGAAATTTATTGACCAAACCATTTCTGCTAACACTAATTATGATCCAAATAAGTTTGAAGGTGGTAAAGTACCTATGAAGCTATTGCTTAAAGATTTACTTACCGCATACAAACTTGGTGTTAAAACACTTTATTACCACAACACCCGCGATGGTGCGTCGGATTCTCAAGATGAGCTTAAGCCAGAGCCTGAAGATGATGGCTGTGCAGGCGGCGCGTGTAAAATCTAAATCCACAACGGGCAAAGTTTTAACACTTTGCCCGTTAGTTTGTTTTCTCTAGAGTAAAAATAACTATGTCGTATTCTACATTTAGTCGCGAGCATAACGACCAATTAAAAGAGCCAATGTTCTTTGGACAAACTGTCAATGTTTCGCGCTACGATCAACAAAAACACCCAATTTTTGAAAAGCTAATTGAAAAGCAACTTTCGTTCTTCTGGCGTCCAGAAGAAGTTGATGTGAGCAAAGACCGCATTGATTTTGAAGGTTTACCAGAACACGAAAAGCATATTTTCTTAAGCAACTTAAAATACCAAACATTACTTGATAGTGTTCAAGGGCGTTCGCCAAATGTTGCCCTACTACCAATTGTATCAATCCCTGAGCTCGAAACATGGATTGAAACTTGGGCATTTAGTGAAACCATTCACAGCCGCTCATATACGCACATTATTCGTAACGTTACAAAACAACCTGAGCTTATTTTTGACGATATCGTAACCAACGATAAAATCGCCGAGCGTGCCGAGGAAGTAACTCGTTATTATGACGAATTAATTCGTTTAACCACTATTTATAATGAGTTTGGCGAAGGTAAACATCAAATCAATGGTGAAGAAGTTCGTGTTAACTTATTTGATCTTAAAAAGAAACTTTACCTTTGCATCATGTCAGTAAACATTTTGGAAGCGATACGCTTCTATGTGAGTTTTGCATGTTCATTTGCCTTTGCTGAACGTGAATTAATGGAAGGTAATGCTAAAATTATCAAGCTTATTGCGCGTGATGAAGCACTTCATTTATCGGGCACACAGCACATTCTTAATATTATGCAAGAAGGTGATGATGATCCTGAAATGGCCATTGTGGCAGCACAATGCCGTGAAGAATCAATTGCAATGTTTAAGAAAGCTGCAGAACAGGAAAAAGAATGGGCAGAATACCTATTCAAAGACGGTTCAATGATTGGCTTAAACAAAGATATTCTTTGCCAGTATGTTGAGTACATTACAAATGTACGTATGGCAGCGGTTGGTTTACCAACCATTTTTGAAACAAGCTCGAATCCAATTCCATGGATTAATGCTTGGCTTGTATCAGATAACGTTCAAGTTGCTCCGCAAGAAGCTGAGATCAGTTCATATCTTGTTGGCCAAATTGACGCTGAAGTTGATGCATCAGACTTTGGTGATTTCGATCTTTAATGAGCAAAGTCACCATTGCTAATACTGATCAGAGTCTTGATTTTGACTCTGATCAGCCAAACCTTCTTACCTTCTTAGAAAACAATAATATTGAGCCGCAATTTCACTGTCGTGAAGGCTTTTGTGGTGCATGTCGTTGCAAGCTAGTTAATGGTAATGTGGAATATCAGCAAGAACCTCTTGCCTTTGTTAGAAAAGGTGAAATATTACTTTGCTGTGCTACACCTGCAAGTGATATTGAAATAGACATACCTAAGTTTTAGTAACTTTAAAACCTAAAACCCTTTTAAAAATACCAGCCCTACTGTCATTTATTTGCAATTCATTACAAATATTATATGTAATGTTATAACAATTTATTTAAAACTACACATATTGATGTTACAGTATCACATAACATGAATTTTAAGATGAAAATTTAGAAGTATTGTTTATGAAAAAGTCTCTCATTAGCTTAGCGGTGCTAAGTGTTGTTTTTCCACTATCCTCTCAAGCAGCGCCAGTTTCAGGCCAACTAACCGACATAAATGGTAAACCAATTGCTGGTGTTGCAGTGCATGTTCACGGTAAAGACAAGCAAGTTATAACGGATAGCTTAGGTAATTATCAAATTGACCTTGATGCAAATAGTCAATTGCATTTCAGTAAAGATGGTTACCTAGATAAACGTTTCAATGTTGAAAACACAACACAAACGATCAATCTAGTACTTGAACAATCATCAATAGAAGCAATTACAGTTTATGCGTCTGCGCTACATAAAAGTAACTTAGAAATGACATCGCCGGTGACCGTAATTTCAGGTGATGAATTAAAAGACAAATCATCAAGTACCTTAGGTGAAACATTAAATAAACTCCCTGGCGTTAATCAAACATACTTCGGCCCTGTTTCATCTTCACCGGTTATTCGTGGTTTAGATGGGCCACGCGTTCGCATTATGCAAAATGGTTTAGAAAGCAGTGATGCATCACGTATCGGCCCTGATCATGCAAATACTAATGAGACATTAAGTGCTGAACAAATTGAAGTATTACGTGGCCCTGCCACACTTCTTTATGGTTCAGGTGCAATTGGTGGTGTTGTAAATGTTGTAGATGCACGCATTCCTTCAACTAATTACGAGTCTTTAGAAGGTGCTGTTGAGTACAAACATGATACCGTAAATGAAGGCAACACAGCGGCATTTGTACTTAATGGTGGTGACAATGGCTTTAATTTCCACTTAGATGGCTTGAAGCGTAAAACTGAAGATACAAAAGTGCCGAAGTTTGAAGCTCATCATGATGAACATGAAGAAGATCATGACGCTGAGGCACATGAGGGCGAAGATCATCACGATGAGCATGATGAAGAAGCTATCGACTCAATTGAAAATAGCTTTATTGATACCACAGCGTTCAATTTAGGCACAAGCTATGTAAATGATCATTTAGTAGTTGGTTTCGCATACGGAAGAATTGAATCTGACTATGGTATTCCAGGACACTCTCATGCAGGTCACGATCACGGCCATGAAGAAGAGCATGAAGAAGAAGGTCATGATGCACATGAAGAGCATGGTGATGTATTTGCCAGACTAACTCAAGACCGTTATCAAGCAAACTTTACATACAGCTTACATGATTCAGCCATTGAACGTTTTGATGTAAAGCTAGGTTACACTGATTACCGACATGCTGAAATTGAAGAAGGCATGGAAGGTACTGTATTTACCAATGAATCAAAAGAGTTACGTGCAACCGCTGAACATAACCTACTCGGCTGGCACGGTGTAGTTGGCTACCACTATTATGATTCAGATTACGGTGCAGATGGCGCAGAAGCATTTACACCTCACAGTGATACAACACAACATGCATTATTTGCGCTAGAAGAAAGAACCTTTGGTGATTTCCGTGTTGAACTAGGCGCACGCTATGAAAATACTGAAATAGACGCACCAGAAATTTTATTAGGACACGATGAGCATGAACACGAAGAACATGGTGATGAAGAACATCATGGTGAAGAATATGCTTATGTTGGTGAATTTGACAGTATTAGTATATCTGCAGGTACAATCTGGAATTTCCAAGAAGGTCATTCACTGGCCTTATCAATAGGTCACTCTGAACGTGCACCAAGTGCTGCGGAACTTCTTTCAAATGGTTTGCACATTGCAACAGGTACCTATGATTTAGGGTTAGGTTATGAAATTGAAGAAGGTGAAATCCACTTTGAACCTGAAAATATTGAGCAAGAAACATCAAACAACCTTGATTTAACATTACGTAAATTTAATGGTGATTTTGGTTACACGATTAATGCTTTTTATAACCAGATTGATAATTTCTATTTCCAACAAGATACCGGTTTAGTAATCGATTCGCACCATGATGAAATGCTTTCAATGGAAGAGTACTTATCACATGGCCATGTTGAAGACGAAGCAACACGTGTTTTCCAATATCAATATGCAGATGTTGATTTATACGGTATTGAATTTGATGTTCACTACCAAGTTAATAGTGACTTAATGCTTAAAGTGATGGGGGATCATATTCGTAATGATGTGAAAGACACATCAGAATATTTACCGCGCTTCCCACAAAACAAACTTGGCTTTGAAGCAGAGTATGACTGGCAAGCACTGCAGTTAAACTTCTCTGCAACTCATTACTTTGAGCAAGATAAACTGGGTGCGCATGAAAGCAATACGCAAAGCTACACCTTATTCGATATTGCAGCTAAATATAATTTAGATGTACTTAATGCTGACTCGTATATATTTGCCAAGGTGCAAAACTTAACGGATGAATTAGCATTTAGTCATACGTCATTTATCAAAGATATTGCGCCATTACCTGGTCGTAATTTCCAATTAGGTATGCGCGTTTATTTTTAACTCGTATCATTAATAATAAAGGGCGTAATAACGCCCTTTTTTTAATTCTTTAAACTCAACACATATTCTGCAACCGCTAACCTAGTTTCCTCTGGTAAATAATTCTGTGGTGGCATTTCAGGAAACGTTGGACGTTTTTTAAATGGTTTTGCAATATAACTTGCAAGCGCCTCTGGATTACCTTGATAAATTGATTGAATGTCTTTAATTGGCGGGCCAATTAACTGCCCTGTGTAAGCATGGCATCCAGTGCACACCCCTAAATAAGCAATCTTTCCTTGATCTTTACCTTCAATTTTACGAGCTGGTACCGGTTCATCCAAAATATAACTAATTACATCATCGGTATTGGTATAATTGCACTCGGCAAAATCATCAACGCCCACTGTGATGTACTGATGGCGATTGATAATACAGCTGTCTTTACTTCCTCCAACACGTACAATTTCGATACTGCCTGATTTAAATTCAGTTAACGCAAGCGCTTTCACTTCATCGATAGTATCGTAACCATTGTTTACCATTGTGTTATTTAAAATAGACACACGATCCGCATTTGGCTCAGATTCAGGATCAATTGTGATGTTAGCGGCGTGATGATGATCCGTAATTAAAATGCCTGCGGTTTTATTATCAGTAATCACATTATCTTCGATGATTACATCATCCGCAGCCATCACTAATATGCCTGTGCCTGGTGGAATACCTGCAACAGTACTGCCCGGTGCACCAAAGTTTTTATGATTATTATTGTGAACAAAGTTGTTTCGAATAATCACATCATAGGTTGTTTTAATTGGTAAGCCGGGTGTGACAAATGCCAAAATTCCACCTGTGTTGTCATACACTAAATTGTTCTCAACAATAGCATGACGGGAATTTTCAATTTCAATACCAGCAACGTTAGAAAACACATGATTATGTGCAACATGAATATTATCGCTCATGCCAACATAAATAGCCGCATCTTCAATACCTGAAATAATGTTGTACTCTACGATGCCGTTTTTGCCTAACTGTGGGAAAATACCGTAAACACCTGTATCAACAATTAAATTATTACGAATTTCAAAGTTATTTCCGGCTTGGCCCATAATGCCATTACCTTTATATTTGGTTATTTTCATATTTTCGACAACGATATTATTGCCTGAATATAAAATCGCATCATTAAGTTCGCCATTACCATGCATCGTCGGCCATTGTCCTTGTTTAATGACGCCTAAAATGCGAATACTGTCCTTATCAATGTATACCGTTTCATTGTAAGTTCCTGGCATCACTTGAATTGTGTCGCCGGGCTGCGCCAATTTAACCGCCGCCATAATTGACTCGCCCTGATTTACAACATGTACCTCACCATTAAACTGTTGTTTTATAACCGCTGACTTTTTAGTGCTTTCAACACCGCTGTTAGTCCCTTGGTAACTTGCACCTGTTTGGCTGTTACTTATTTTAATCGGCTGATTCTGTTGATTATAATAACTACCTGCTGCAAAGGCTGATATTAGGGCTACAGCCCACAGAAAATTACTTTTTTTCATATGTTTGTCCTGTTTTTATTCTGCTAATACGGATTCATTTGTTGTCTGAAAATGCGTTATGGGTGTTAATCCTGAAGGCACACGCTTTGGTGTTTTAGGCGTTAATGTTTGATCTTCTAAGGCACCTAAAAATGCCACTATTTGATCGATTTCTTCATCGCGTAAATTCGGCTCCCAAATATGCCAATGAAGATACAAAGGCTGATCTTTTACTGCGTGACCACGCCCTAGAGTGTAAAACTCAACGGCATCACGCAGCGAGCTAAAACGTCCTGAATGCATATAAGGAGCTGTTTTAGTAATATTACGAAGTGTTGGAACTTTAAAACCGCCTTTTACCTTTGCATTGTTAAAGGTTTTTTCAGCACCGATATCAAACTCAAGGCCCTCTGGTTCATCTACACCAATTACAGCAACTTGTTGATTAGTAAAAAGTGGTGGTGTGTGGCACTCTGCACATCTTGCGACAAATGAGCGAAAGACGTTCATACCTTGTATTTCTTCTTCAGATAAAGCGTTGTGGTCTCCATGTACATAATGGTCATAGCGAGAATTTAATGAAATTAACGAGGACTGAAATGCACTTAACGATGTCACAACCTGATCTAAACTAATATCCTCGGCTGAATTAAACGCAGTTTTAAATAACGCACGATAAGTTTTATTTGCATTTAAAGCAGCTAACAAGGAGGTTTCATCATTCGCCATTTCATGATTATCAAAAAGCGGCCCTTTGGCTTGCTCTTCTAAAGAATTTGCCCGTGCATCCCAAAAAAATCGTTTTAAAAATGCGACATTCCAAAGGGTTGGCGCACTTCGTTTCAGTAAATCACCCTTGGTACCAACACTTCTTGCGAGTCCATCCGAAAAGCCTAACTGAGGTTGATGACATGAAGCGCAACTTTGCTTTTGATTTTTAGATAAAAGCGGATCAAAAAATAAATAGCGGCCTAAATCAATTTGCTCAGGAGAAAAACCATCACGATATGAAGGCAATGAGGTTTGCGTGCCACCTACCCCTTGATTATTTAGAGAGTCGTAAAATTGATAAAGGCTTACAAGCTTGCAACCCTCATTGGTTTTTTCAAAACTTGGTGGGCAATGGGAATTTAAGGTAATTGGATTTGTGTTATCTGAGTAAGCAGAAACACTTAAAAATGAGATAAATAAATAAACGTAAGTTCGAATGGCTTTCATACTATTTTTCTTTTTACAAAACCTAGTTCGACTATTATGAAAAATGCGTTAACCAGCTTATTAAAAGTTAAAAAAAAACCGAGTAATTTATAATTACTCGGTTTTTTTAACTATCACTCACTAACAACTCTAACCATATATTTCTTTTTTATACTGTGTTGGCGTTTTGCCATGGGTATCTTTAAATGCTTTATTAAATGAACTTAAGCTGCGAAAACCATTATCCAGTGCCAAGGTTAATACCGGTGTATTTGCATGCGTTTCAGAACCCAATAATTCAGTAATTTCACGAATACGATAGTAATTTAAATAATCATTAAAATTGCGAAAACCAAGCTCACCATTGATCAATTGCCTTAATTTGTACACGTGAATAGAGATTCTTTTTGATAAATCACTAATAGTTAGCCCCTCTTGCTTATAAAGCGCATCTTGCTCCATGGCATTAACAATACGCGTTAACAAGGGGTTATTATTTTTAGTCGGTGCTACTTTTGCTAATTCAAACGGGCTTGGATGGCGAAGTCCGAATAAAACAAAGATCACTGTAAGGCTGATAAGCGCAGCTACAATGTTAAAAAATAAAGTCAGCCAAGCAAAATTCAGTTTAAACCCTTGGCCTAATATAATGAATAAAAAGAAGTAAATACCCACAGAAAAGATTAAAGTAGTGCGGAAACTACGGCGCTGCGCAACTAAATCAATATCGATATTTTTGATGCAATAAAAAAGCCCCATTGCAATTAATGAAAGCTCTAACGCCACACCAAAATAACCAAATACTTGCTTTATAAGCGCGCTATCAATCACCAGTCCAACAAGTTGATTTATTGAAGGCACGAGCAAGGTAGAACACGCAATAGAATAATCAAAAGTAGTAAGTTTTGATTTGTCAGCAAAAACACAAATGCAGACAAGCCAAAACACTCCTGGCAGCAGGTTGCCACCAACAAAATTAATGGTATCTACAACTGGGTTCTGTATAAAACTGAGTTGACCTAGCACATAACTGTTGCAACAAACCAGCAAAATCATAAACAGCTTTATTTGTTCTGAACGTGTGCGCTGAGGTAGTAACAAAACAATGCTTACGAGAAGACAACTAAAGGTTATGGTGAGAAAAAAATCATTAAACTGTTGCACGGCCGCCCCTTACTCCTACTTCACAGCACCATACAACAGTAAACCATACCCTACATTTTAAAAACAACATAAATTTAACATTTATTAAATTTTAGGTAATCATTACCTAAAATAGAAAAACTTCATATCCTTTTGTTTTAAAATGTATATTTAAATTCAACACCATAAGTAATACCGTCTTCAATAGACACAAACGGAGTATTAAGAATTTCCGTTGTAATATTGCGAATACCTGAAATATATTTTTCATCTAAGAGATTTTTACCCCATAATGCGATTTGCACTGCATCATTAGGGTGTTGCCACGTCACATTAAGATTGAGGTCTTGCCTGTCATTTAAGTAGTGTGGAATATTGCTATACCACTGTTGGTATCCAGGATCTGAATCTCGATCGTTTTCAGCATAAATATAATCCAAACGAATCGCTAAATTTCCATAAGGGAAATCTGGTAAATAATTAAAGCTCGTGGTGTACGCTAAGTTTGTATTGCCCTTCGATTTACCCGTAATCCATTGGCTACTTGCATCAAAATAGTCATCCCAATCCGATTCGGTTTCTCTAAATTCGGTGACTAATGAAGCAGTAAAACTATCTGTTACTTGCCAATTAAGGTTTATTTCAATGCCTTTAATAATCTGGTCGCCATTGATAACTACAGGGAAAGCGGTTAACTGACCCGGTGGTTTTGATTCAACTGTTGTTTGCCTATCATCAATTTCCATCTGATAAACAGCAATTTGGCTACGAAGCACAGCAAAAGCTTCACCTTTGTAACCAAATTCATAGTTTGTTGTCAGCTCTGGTTTAAATGGATTGACCGCCGTTGTTGGGTCAAGAGAATCATATCCTCCAGATTTATAACCTGTTGAATAACTCAAATATGTCATGTTTTTGTTATTTACACGGTACTGACCAATTAAGCGACCCGTCGTTTTGCTCCATGAATCATTGGCACTTATCTTATCAAATGAAGGGAAAATTAGGTTTTCTACACCGCTTCTTTCATCACTGAAACTAGTCACTGGTACTTGCCAACTAAATGCTTTTTTATCTTTAGAATAACGAAGGCCTGCAATCACACTAAACTGTTCGTTAATACGATAATCAATATCAGAGTAAATACCGTAGTTTTTGAAATCACCTGTATTTACCATCATTTCTTGCCACACTTTTCCTTGGTAACTTGGCCCCATAAATGCGGGGTTATTAACAATAGGACTATAGGCAATGCTGTCATAAATCATATCTATGGTGCCGGGTTGCATTTGCTCAGCATATGCAAGTACCTCAGGGGTCAGTGTCTCCACTCCCAGCATCATATAAATTGGGTCTAGGGCTTGGCCAACACCAGGCACAGCGTGTAAATAATTAAGCACTGCTGTAAATTCTGCTGCATCCCACAAGTGGTTAAGCGGTACACCGAACATATTTCCTAGCTCGTTAGTCACCATTGTCATCACTGTGTCAGCATTTAAGTTAAGCTCAGTAACTTGAGAAACCGTTTCTTCACTGTATGTGATACCACCGACATAACTGATATTGCCATGTTGGTAATTAAACTGGAGTTCGTTGTAAAAAATATCAGAATCTTCGTTATTTGAGGTATCAAAATGGCGAGTTGCAAGTGCTAAACCGTCCTCATCTTCACGGTTAATGGTTTGCCATTGACGATTACTTGAAACCAGTTTTACCGACCAATCATCCGTTAATTGTGATTCAACCTTAAGTGTTAACGCATCCATATCGCGGCTTTCTTCACCGTTAAATACGTCATTTTCAAACTTACCAGCAAAAGGATCCGGATATTTTGTGTATTCACTGATGCCAATTGCTTCTGGCGGCGCTTGCTTTACCTTGTCCCAGTCATAAGCTAACTGAATAGAAGTATCAGTATTCACAACATATTTAACGGCAATGCGTGCCGCTTTATGGTTCTCGTCATTGCCATCAAAACCCGAAATAAACTGGTTTTCGATATTTCCATCTCGTTGATTAGAAAGCCCATTAACTCTTACAAATAGGTTATCTGTAACTGCAAAGTTGGCCATACCCTCAAATCGTTTTAGCTTTAAATTACCAAGATTCGCTTTCACAAAACCATTTTTTTCAGCATCTGGACTGTTAGGGATAATATTTACAACACCTGTTGCAGCATTTCGGCCAAATAAAGTACCTTGCGGCCCTTTTAGCACCTCCACACGCTGAACATCACTGAAGATAACGTTTTGAGCAGCTCTTGGCATATAGACATCATCAAAAAAACTCGCTGCTGACGGGTCGCCACCGACGCTAATATTAGGGCTTGAAACACCACGCATGGTGACACCTGCTTGGGTGACATTGCCATCACTAAATGAAAAACCAGGAACAAAATCATCAATATCGCTTAGCTTTAATGAGTTTGTTTTTTCAATAACATCACTACTGATCGAATCTACAGCGAGGTGTACCTGCAGTATACTTTGAGATCGTTTTTGCGCGGTTACTTCTATAATTTCCACGTCTTTTTGCGTGTCTGATTGAGAATTTGCATAACTACATAAAGGTAATGCTGAGAGCGCCATAATGATGCTTTTGGATAAACTGCTAATCAAAAATTGCTTTTGTGAGTTGTTCATGGGGTGTTCCTTATAATTTTTATCACCACATACTTACCCTATTTAGTCAGGGTTTATTTTGCTAAGTGATCCATCAAAAACAACCGACAAAATCATTAAAAATACTGAGTAAATGCTTTAAAGCGCCTGACTGATTATAAAAAATAACCAATTAATCCTTTAATTTTAGGTATTTCCTGACAGCAAAATAAATTCTGCTAAAATTCAAATAAAATTAATATAAATACGTTTTAAAGAGGCAAATGTGAAAACCCTTTCGCTAGTAGCAACATTATCTTCAATTTGTTTTTCAGCTAATGTGGCTGCAAAAACCCATTTTTCAGATTTCAGCGTGTCTTACTTAAATGGTAATGACTATGAAGTTGGTGACAATAAACGACAAGTTGTCACATTAGAGCACTTTGCTGTTACAAGTTGGGGAGATAGCTTTACATTTGTTGACCGTCTTGAATCAAGTAATGGTGATAAAGAAATTTACGGTGAATTTTCACCACGTTTCAAAATTACTGATTTTGAAAACAGTCCAGTTAAAGCTTTGTATGTTGCAACCACTATTGAATATGGAAATTTTTCATCTCATGATGGTTTTGGCTCTAGCTTAACAAATTACTTATATGGTGTAGGTGCGGGTATTAATGTACCCTATTTCGACTATGTTAATGTGAACATGTATTACCGTAATAACGAGCATGGTGATAACAATTACCAAACTACCATTACTTGGGGTTTGCCTATCGGACCACTCTACTATGACGGCTTTATGGATTATGCCACCAGCCGTGATAACAGTGTTTCGCAAATGAATCTTACTTCTCAATTAAAATATGATGTTGCTCCACACCTTAATTTAGATTCAAAACTGTATGTGGGCATTGAATATGTTTATTGGCTTGATAAATTTGGCATTGATGGTGTTAACGAAAACAATGTGAATTTATTAGTTAAATATCACTTTTAACAAACACAAATAAAAAGCCCTGCAATTGCAGGGCTTTTTTATATTTTCGATTAAATGCTTACACGCTTGTAGTCACGGTATTCCGGTAACCAGTAATTCTTCTCAATTAAACTTGCAAGCTTTTCATCTGAAATTTCAAGCGCGACGTTTTGTTCAATGGCTTTTTTAGCAACGTTAAAGGCAATTTCCTTTGAAAGCGCTTCAACTTGCGTTAATGGTGGTAACAAGCTTCCTTCACCAGTATTAGCACGTGGTGACGCAGCAGCTAAGGTTTCACTTGCAACCATTAGCATTTCATCAGTAATTCGCTTAGCACCTACAGCGACAACTCCCAAACCAATACCAGGGAAAATATAACTGTTATTACATTGCGGAATAATATGCTCTTTACCATTAAAGCTAACAGGTTCAAATGGGCTACCTGTTGCTACAATTGCTTCACCATTTGTCCAAGCAATCACATCTTCTGGCATTGCTTCTACTTGTTTAATTGGGTTACTCAGTGGGAAGATAATTGGTTGCTCACTGCCCTGATGCATAGCCTTAATAACTTGTTCAGTGAATAAGCCTGGTTGACCTGATACACCAATTAGAATATTTGGTTTTGCACAGTGCATTACATCGAGTAACGACGCATAGTCACCACTAAAGGTCCAGTCACTTAACGCGTCTTTCTTCTGCGTTAGGACTTCTTGGAAATCTCGTAGGTCGCTCATACCTTCGGTCAATAAGCCAAAGCGGTCAACCATAAAGATTTGTGAACGAGCCTGCGCTTCACTGATACCCTCGCTTACCATTTGCGCAATGATCTGCTCTGCAATACCACAACCTGCTGAGCCTGCACCAACAAACACTACTTTTTGTGATGAAAGAGCTTCACCTTTCACGCGACACGCAGCAAGTAATGAACCTACTGTTACCGATGCAGTACCTTGAATGTCATCGTTAAAACTACAAATTTGGTTGCGGTAGCGTTGTAGTAATGGCATTGCATTTGGTTGTGCAAAATCTTCAAATTGCAGCATCACATTTGGCCAACGACGTTTCACTGCGTTAATGAACAAATCCAAAAACTCATCATATTGTTCTTGTGAAATACGCTTATGGCGACGACCCATATACATAGGATCATCAAGTAATGTTTGGTTATTAGTACCCACATCAAGCATTACAGGTAAGGTATATGCTGGGCTAATGCCACCCACAGCGGTATAAAGTGATAATTTACCAATTGGAATACCCATACCACCAATACCTTGGTCACCTAAACCAAGAATACGTTCACCATCAGTCACTACGATAACTTTCACTTTACCTTTGGTGGCGTTACGTAAAATGTCATCAATGTTATGGCGGTCTTCGTAAGAAATAAATAATCCACGGTGTTTACGGTAAATATCTGAGAAGCGCTCACATGCTTCACCTACCGTTGGCGTGTAGATAATAGGCATCATTTCTTCTAAATGATCACGCACTAAACGGAAGAAAAGCGTTTCATTGGTATCGTGGATAGCACGTAAATAAATATGCTTATTCAGATTGTTTGTGAAACTTTTATATTGTTGATAACAACGTTCAACTTGCTCTTCGATTGATTCAAAAATTGGCGGTAATAAACCCGCTAAGTTAAATTGCTCACGTTCACGTTGACTAAAAGCACTGCCTTTATTCAATAGCGGCGTTTCAATCAGCGTTGGCCCTGCATATGGGATATACAAGTAATTCTTTTGTGTGTGTTCTGTCATTATATTCTTGGTGGTGTGTTGTAATAGCTTTAATTATTAAACTAAAGTTTAAAAATGCAAAACTATAAGATAATTAACGGATAATTGAAAACATTATCTAAGCAGCAATAAGTTAAAGCAATGGTTGATGCGAAGAATTAACCAAGTTTAACTTATTCCTAGCATTTTATTTACGTGCTTTGGTTTATTGCCCTAAAGCAATGCCCTCTCTGCGAGGATCGGCTGCGCCAAGTAGTTTATCGCCCTCAATCATCACAGCATGAATACCCGAATTTAAGTCGCGAATAACAACGGTGTGGCCTTTTGCTTCGAGCGCCGGTTTTATGAACTCGATATCCGAGCCTTTTTCAAGCGTAGTAACACGATTACGGTTTGTAATATTTGCAAGTTCAATTGCTTGTTGCGGTGACAAGCCAAAATCTAAAATGCCAACAAGCGCTTTTGCAACATAATTTATGATGCGTGAACCACCCGGTGAACCAATTACTAATTTTAGCGTGCCGTCTTTGTTAAACACCATTACCGGTGCCATAGAAGAACGAGGACGTTTAATAGGCTCAACACGATTTGCAACTGGTTTACCATCAATTTTGGGATTAAATGTAAAATCTGTAAGTTGGTTGTTGAGTAAATAGCCATTCACCATTAGGGCTGAGCCAAAACCCATTTCAATGGATGTTGTCATAGACACAGCATTTCCGTCAGCATCGACAATCGATACATGCGAGGTATTGGGCTGTTCATAATTAACTTGTGCTACTGACCAGTCAGTTGAAAAATCACCCGGTAATGCACGGCCCATATCCGATTGACTAATTAGCAAACTACGCTCTTTTAAATACGTGGCGTTTAACATATTTTCGGTAGGTACTTTTACAAAATCAGGGTCTGCTATGTAGAAGTCTCTATCTGCAAAGGCCAATCTAGACGCTTGTGTAAAGGCATGAACAGAGTCAACATCCCAATTTTCTTTTAATGGCGCATTACTTTGTTCCAACAGTGCCATGATTTGTAACACGGTAATGCCACCAGAACTAGGTGGTGCCATTGAACACACGTTGTAAGCTTTATAAGGTGCACATACAGGCTTGCGTTCAACACTACGATAGTTAGCAAGATCTTGCTCTGAAATTGTGCCAGGCGCAATATCTGATTTGGTCACTGTGTTTACTAATTGTTTGGCATTATCACCTTGATAAAATGCCAAAACGCCTTTTTCTGCTATTTCACGATATAGCGCTGCTAACTCGGGGTTTTTCTTAACTGTTCCGGCTTTTAACGGCTCTCCATTTGGCATAAAGTAGGCTTTGGTATTATCAATTAAAGAAACACCTGGGTTTATTTTAAGGCTAACAAGCTTTTCTAATCGCGGGGACACAATAAAGCCGTTTTCACTTAACTTAATTGCATCGACAAATAATTCTGCCCAAGGTAATTTACCATACCGGCTATGCGCCTGGTTAAGTGCTGCAAGAGCGCCAGGTACTCCTACTGAACGACCGCCAACAACCGCTTCAATCCAACGAATAGGTTTACCCTTACCATCTAAGAAGAGTGATTCAGTGGCTTTTGCAGGTGCTGTTTCACGACCATCAAAGCTCGTCAGATGTTGCTGTGATTTATCATAATGCAATAGAAATAAGCCACCACCAATACCCGATGATTGCGGCTCTACTAAGGTTAGTACTAATTGCACGGCAATAGCAGCATCAACCGCACTGCCGCCTTTTGCAAGTACTGCGGCTCCTGCTTCAACAGCATAAGGGTTTGCTGCAGATACCATGTATTTGTGGGCGACAACCTGCTGTTTTTCAGTTAAACCGGTATTAGCTTCTGGCTCACCAACAATCGTTGCGAAAGTATTGAGTGAAACGAGGCTTGACGCCAAAATTACGCGCGAGAGAGTTTGTTTTAATTTTTTCATAATTATGGAATCAATTTATTTGTGATAATCTTACCTACATTTAATGCCTATTAACACCTATCACTTATGTTAAACCTGCCATTTGATAAACGATTTATCTCTGCACCGATTATTTTAATACTTGCCGCCCTTATCATTTTCGCGACGCCGTTAAGTGAATTGTTCGAATATAACCGTGCCCTATTTGCCAAAGGAGAATATTGGCGCATTGTAACGGGTCATTTTAGCCATTCTAACAGCTACCATTTAATGCTTAATTTAGCGGGAGTTGCTCTTATTTGGACACTACACGGCGAATATTATGACAGTAAAAAATATGCCTTAGCTTTATTACTCCTGGCACTTTACACCGGTGGTGGTATCTATATTTTCTACCCAGAAAATACCCTATATAACGGGCTTAGCGGTGTTTTGCATGGTCTCATTATTATCGGTGCATTAATCGATTGCCAAAAAGGCATGAAAACGGGTTACTTATTATTTATTGGTGTGTGGCTAAAAATTGCGTGGGAGCAATATTCTGGTCCAAGTGCTGAACTTGGTGAACTAATAGAAGCACGTGTGGCGATTGAGGCACATTTAATCGGTGCAATTTCAGGGATATTTGTTTATGCAAAACTCAATCGGCACGCTATGCGTCAACAACTAACACAATAAAAAAGGCCGCTTAGCGGCCTTTTTCTATTTAAATTATAAGTTCTGTTCAAATAACTTATAAATGCGACGATATTCATCTAACCAGCTTGATGGTTGTTTAAAACCATGCGGTTCTACTGGGTAAATCGCCGTTTCATAATTTTCTTTTTCAAGTTCAATAAAACGTTGTACCAAACGTACTACATCTTGGAAAAATACATTGTCATCAACCATTGGCGCATTGATTAGTAATGGTTTTTCCAGCCCTTCTGCAAAATAAATTGGCGAGCTACGCTTATACGCAATTGGATCAACATCAGGATGGTTTAAGATATTTGATGTGTATGGGTTGTTATAATAAGCCCAGTCAGACACAGGGCGAAGTGCAGCGCCTGCTTGGAATAACTCAGGCCGCGTTAATAACGCCATAAATGTCATAAAGCCACCATATGAGCCACCATAGGTACCCACGCGTTCTTTATTTACATTGGCATTTTCTGCCATCCAGTTTACACCATCCGCCAAATCTTCAATTTCTGGTTTACCCATATGACGATAAATCGCGGTGCGCCAATCACGGCCATAACCTTTAGACGCTCGGTAATCCATATCCATTACCACATAACCCTGCTCTGCAAGGAAAGAATGGAACATAAATTCGCGGAAATAACCTGACCAACCTAAATGAGAGTTTTGTAAATAACCTGCACCATGGTTAAAAATAACCGCTTTACGTGCTTGGCCTGTCTCACCTTCTTTATAATCACGCGGGTAATACACTTTTGCGTAAATTGGCTGCTCTGTATTGCTCGATGGCACCGCAACCACTTTTGGTGCAATAAGTTGGGTATTTAAAAACTTTTCAGAAACAGTATTTGTTAAACGCGTCACCTTTTCGCCATCAACATCTGATACATACAACTCTGGCGGTAACGCTAATTTAGAATGTGTCAGTAATAACTTAGATTCATCCGGGCTTAACTGGTAATCCGTCATACCATTTAAATCTGTTTGAGCGCTACTTTCACCCGTGGTCAGATCTAATTTATAAATTTCATAAATGCCAGGGTGTTTCTTATTTGCTTTGTAAAAAATAGATTGGCTATTACGCGCTTGTGTTAATTCTGAGACAACAAACTGACCTTTCGTAAGTTGCTTGGCTTTGCCCTTTAGCGGTTTTGTATAAATGTGGCTATAGCCCGACTCTTCAGACAAATAATAAAGCGTATCGTCTTGCTGATTTAACCAGCCAAAGTTGTTGTAAGTGTAATTAACCCATGCTTTGTCATGTAGACGATGTTGAGATACAAGCGTGTTTTGCTTGAAATCAACGGTAGCTATCCAACGGTCTTTATTGTCAAACGCTTCTAGCATTACTGCCACTTGAGAGCCAGATTGATTCCATTGAATTGCACTTTGTGACCAGCCCCAATCCATCATTAAATTAATATGACGTGGCGCTTTTTGAGATTTATACGTTTTACCCTCTGCTTTTGCATTTTCAGCTTTAACATCCGCTAAAACATCTTCGTCAAAACCAGGTAATGTATTAAACGGCAAAGTCGTATGCGTGTTTTCTTCTAAATTTATAAGAATAAGTTCTGAACCAGATGGTTTTGTATCCGCTACGCGACGACGTACTTTTTCAGCAACAATTTCACCGTTTTGACCAATGTAATTTGGCATAATATCGCCATCATCACGCCAAGGTTTGCTTTCACTAATAACAGTGATTAACTTATCACCCGCAGGTGATAAAACCGCACTAACAATACGATTACCTTTACCAAGGTAATAGGTATCGTTCATGATGCTGTTATTTTGCTCAGTAAGACGTTGATTATAACTTTCTTTATCTTTTGAGTTTTTGTGGGTAAGCGCCACAAAATCAATGAGTTTATGTTGCTCTTTTGCAATGTAGCTAGATGGCTCAGCGACCCCTTTTGGTTTGTCAGCCGCTTTTAATGCAACAATTTGCTGACGCATGCCAGATTCAACATTTACTTTATAAAAACTATCTTTAACACGGTAAGACAATTCACCCGATGTTAAAAATTGAAGCTGAGATGCACTATCGTCAGATAAGGTTAATTGCTTTAACTGGCCGCTTGACTGCTCTAACGCAAAGATATTCCCTTTGAAAGTATAAGCAACCCATTTGTTATCTTGGCTAAATGTAAGCTGTTTTGCACCAAGTGTATGTAGTTTATCAAGGCTGACTAATTGCCCATTGCCTTCACCACTAAGTGATTTTGTAAATGTATCTCTTAACTCATTGCCTGCTTGTTTACGTGAATAATGAACTGCGTTTGAATCAAGCGACCAAAATGCACGTTCAGGCTGTCGGCCTAACCAATCCGGATGTGCCATTGCTTGTTTAAGTGTGATTGTTTCAGGTCCCTGGTGTGTCGTTGTTTCAACAACGGTTGGGAATGTTTGTGATGCTTCTTGCTGTGTTGAATCGGTTGTTTTACAACCTGTTAAACTGATACATGCAGTAACAGCTAACGCGATAAGAGATTTATTATACATGGGTATTTTTTTATAGTTTAAATTATCCCAATTTAATCAAACTACATTGCAAATTAAAACTGTTCTTATCGTTTAAATATGTGATTTTGACGATTACATTTGCAGTAAAAAAAAAGGCCAACGAGGTGTTGGCCGAATACTCTGCGCTAGCAATTTAGGTCGAAACGAAATGATTAATTGTCGTTTCATAATAATAGACCGTGACCATTTCAAGATAGTTCAAAATTTATTCAAAAAATTTAAATTTATTTCTCAAAGTTGAAAGCCATTGTCTACCCTTAACATATATGGAACAAGGTTAACCTGTTATGAGCAAATTTAGATTACGCATTTATCGCGGACCTGATAAAACAAGTATAGCTAAATGGCTTAAACAAGATGAGCTTGCTAACTGGTCTCGCTATCAATATTTTTATTGCGATGGCAATGAATCAATTATCTCACTTTATATTGGTGACTTTTGGCAAAATATGCTGCGCAACAAACAAACTCATTACGAACAAGGTTTAAAAGGGCAAGAGCGATTGTTGCAAGGCAAATACATTTCTAATGCAACAGTGCCTTTTTATGTTGAAGTGGATATACGAAATGAAGCAAACTGACACTGTAGTGGCGTCAGTTTGCTTAGAAGATTAGTTAGACAGCAATTGTGCTCTTGCTGCAACACCTGGGTAGGCATCTTCTGGTAAATAATTTGCAAGCTGCGCTAACTTTTCGCCAAGTTCTTTATCACTGTTAGCAACAACGTTGATGTGGCCCATTTTACGACCCGCACGAACACCTTTACCATACCAATGACTTGTTACACCAGGTACAGTTAACACTTCTTTTGGAATATCAGCTTGACCAAGCACATTGATCATCGCACTTGGGCCAATCATCTGCGTATCACCTAACGGTAAATTAGCCACTGCGCGAAGATGATTTTCAAACTGACTACATACCGTACCTTGCTGAGTCCAATGGCCAGAGTTATGAACACGTGGTGCAATTTCATTCACCATAAGCTCGCCATCAACATCGAAGAACTCAATAGCAAGCACACCAACATAATCCATTTCTGCACTTAACTTGTTAAATGCGTCTAATGCTTGAGATTGAATGCCAGCATCCATGTCTGAAGCAATTGATAATGTCAGTACACCGTTTGTGTGCTCGTTTTCAGTAACAGGATAAACAGCGGTATTACCTTGTTTGTCGCGTGCACCAATAACAGACACTTCACGGTTAAATGGGATCATTTTCTCAGCAATAATGGTATGCGGAAAATCAACTGTACCACTTGCAATAAATGCCGCCATTTCAGACCAAATCTCATCTACATTTGAATCCGCTTTGATACGCCATTGCCCTTTACCGTCGTAACCTGCTTGGCACGTTTTAATTACAAGTGGCAACTCTAAATTAGCAATAGCCTCGTCTAAATGTGCACGTTCGGTAATTAATTGATATGGAGCGCAGTTAACACCGGCTTTATCAAGTAACGCTTTTTCAATACTGCGATCACCGCCTGCTTTAATGGCATTTTTACCGGGATAGAATTTGCCACTTTGGCAACAAAGAGCAAGCACATCATCAGGAATGTGCTCAAATTCTGCGGTAATTGCATCACTCTCGGCAATTGCTGCTTTTAAATCTTGTTCATATACGTGTAATGTCAGTGGGTGAACTACCTGTTTAGTACCAACATCATACGCTTTGATATTTAAATTAAGTGGTGCACCAGCTAAGCTCATCATACGTGCTAACTGGCCTGCCCCTAACACTAAAATATTCATATTACTCTGCTGGATTTGGGTTCGCTAAAACAGTTTCTGTTTGGTTCTTTCTGAACTCATCAATTTTTGCTAGTAGCTCAGGCTGTTGGCAACCTAAAATTTGTGCTGCAAGTAAACCTGCGTTTGCTGCACCTGGCTCACCAATCGCCAAAGTACCCACCGCAACGCCTTTTGGCATTTGGCAGATAGAAAGAAGTGAATCAACACCGTTAAGTGCTTTTGATTTAACAGGAACACCTAATACAGGAAGGCTTGTAAAGGCTGCAGCCATTCCAGGAAGGTGCGCTGCACCACCGGCGCCAGCGATAATCACTTTAATTCCACGCTCAGCAGCAGTGCTGGCATAATCGGCTAATAACTGTGGCGTACGGTGAGCTGAAACCACTTTTGTTTCATACTTAACACCGAATTTATCAAGCATCTCGGCAGCATGTTGCATGGTAGGCCAATCTGATTTTGAACCCATAATAATGCCAACAGTCATAGTCACTCCTTATCGTTAGGCACTTAATTCACACTATAAACGCTGCTGAATACGCCTCATTTACAGTGTGTAATATAAAATTTTTGATTTCGCGATGTGGGATTGCGAGTTGCGAATTATCCAATAATCGCAGGGTTTTCTCAATTAAAAACTGTGAATTAACGCCATGCTAAGGTAAATTACGCCAATCGTTTTTAATCGCTAGGGGGTTAGATGACAAAATTCAAAGTAATCCCACCTACCACAACTGTTTATTGCAAACAGCGCGGCGAAGGTTGGACATTAACAGGCATTACAGATATTGACGAAAATACATCGGTGATGTTTGGCGGTACCCGGTATACCATTCCGGCAAAAGAAATTATTGAAATGCGCCTAATGGCGCCTTTTTAATGCATGTTCACATAGATTATTTTAACGCATTAATACGTGCATCTAACGGTGGGTGTGAGCTCATTAAGTCCATTAACCCTTTACCCGATGCAATACCAAACGCCATCATCGACCCTTCAAGTTGTGATGGGTGATTTACTTTTAAACGCTCAAGTGCAGCACGCATTTTATGTGCACCGACTAAATCTGCTGCGCCCTTGTCGGCTGCAAATTCACGTTGACGGCTGAAATACGCAACAACAAAGCTTGCTAAAATACCGAATAACACTTGGAAAATCATATCGAAGATAAAATAAGTCCAAGAACCACCCGACTCTTCTTCATCGCTATTTAGGAAATTATCTACAATTCCTGCTAACACCTTCGAAATAGCAATTACAAAGGTATTCACTACACCCTGAATAAGTGTCAGGGTTACCATATCACCATTTGCAATGTGCGATACTTCATGAGCAAGCACGGCTTCTGCTTCATCTTGACTCATATTATGTAAAAGGCCTGTGCTTACTGCGACAAGTGAATTATTTTTACTTGGTCCCGTTGCAAATGCATTCATTTCAGGGCTGTCGTAAATTGCCACTTCTGGCATCGCAATATTGGCTTTCTTTGCTTGTTCAGCAACACGGTCAACTAACCACTTTTCAATATCTGAACGTGGTTGCTCAATTACGTGTGCGCCAGTTGATTTTTTAGCCATCCATTTCGACATAAACAGTGAAATAAATGAGCCACCAAAACCAAATAATGTAGCAATAAGTAAAATACCACCTAAGCTACGGTGCTCTATACCCAGTACTGACATAATCACTGACAGTACAATACCTAACACTAGCATTACCGCTAAGTTAGTAATTAAAAACAGAACGACTCTTTTCATTGTTACCTCAAAACGTGTTTTCTACTGCTTTATATAGTGTCAATAGCGCTAGATTCAAGATAAATTTACAAAATGACACAAATATTATTAGTTACTAAATACACCTTAAAATTTATGTGAAATTGATTTAAATTCAGTTATCTAGTTTCAGTACTGTATTCAGTTCTTTGTACACTTGAAGCTTAGGTTTTTCATTTTGAGTATTCGGTGCGATTGCAAGTAACGGGCAATCTAGTCGCGCTTTTAACGTTGCCAGATTTTCATCTTGCTCAAGCATATGCGCATCAACATAGTTTGCTATCCAACCAACACATTTTGCGCCACTTTGTTTTATATGACTCAATGTGAGAAGGGCATGATTTAAACAACCAAGTTTTAAACCCACTACCATAATCACAGGTAATCCTTCTTCGGCAACCCATTCTGATAACAAGTCAGTGTCATTTATTGGCAGCGCCCAGCCACCTGCACCTTCAACGATAAGGTGATCAAGTTCTTGCTGGTTTAACACTTTAAGGTGCTGAGACAACTCAGCTTTGGAAATGGTTACACCCACCTGTTTAGCTGCAATATGCGGGGCAATAGGTGGTTCAAAAACATAAGGGTTAATTAATTTGTATGGTAATGCAACATTACCTGATTCCATCAATGTTAACGCATCTTCATTTACCAGTTCGCCAAATGCACGCTCTGCACCTGCAGCGATTGGCTTAAACCCTGTCACTGCTTTTTGAAATTGTTTAATGTATTTAATTAAAAGGCTAGATACATGAGTTTTACCTACTTCTGTATCAGTGCCTGTTATAAATATTGATTTCATTTTTCTATCACTATGTAAGCAACATGATAGCTAACCGGAAACTGCGATTGCTCTTTTTTATAGTTAGCTAACAATGTTTTATATTTTTCTTTGCCCATTAAACCAGTCGATTTTTCACCGCTATTCACTTTATGGTTAGCACCAATCTCTTTAATCGAGTTAAGTGCCTCTTTTGCTGTTTCGTAAAATACTTTGTGATGACAAAAGCTCGTTGAAATACGTTTGAACGTGGTTTGTTTTAACGCAGCTTCGATTTCATCTTGTGACACAAACTGATTGATATGGCGTTTTGAATCGACTGCTGCAAAGGCGTTTATCATCTCTCTCAGCGTGCCGTCAGCCACTAAACTAAAATGCGCTCGCCCACCCGGTTTCAATACAGCATAAAGTGATTGAAATAGTGCTGGTAAATTACTGCTCCACTGCATTGCAAAATTACTAAAAACCAAGTCAAAACTATTATTTTTGAACGGTAAGTTATCCATATCAGCGCACACACTGGCTGTCACCTGTTGTTGTAACATAGCAGGGCTTAAGTCCATACTGATCACTGTGTTGCAGCGTTTTTTAAGTTCAAACGAGTTAACAAACGGGCCACAACCTAAATCAAGGGCAACACCATAATCAGTATCTAATGATTTAATTAAGATATCAGCTGCCTGTTTTTGCACATGAGCATGATTGTGATAACGCTCTGCTGCTTTTGAAAAATGCTGCGCAGTTATCTTCTTTTGGGCGTTTAATAGTTGGCTCATAACGTCTTTAGGCCTGTTACAAGGTGGCTTATTAATTGGTCAATATCATCTTGCTGATGCGCTGCTGTTAACGTAATTCTTAATCTTGCTGTATTATGCGGCACAGTTGGTGGCCTAATTGCCGTAAGCCAAATACCCTTTTCTTTCAAATAACCACTCAGCTTTAAACACGCTTCACTATCGCCTAACACCAGAGGTTGAATGGCACTATTTGAAGGCATTAATGCTAATTTATGATCTGCTGCAAGGTCTCTAAAATATAGGATATTGTGTTGCAACTTTTGACGTTCAATTGTTGCATTATACACCTGCTGCAAGCGCACATAAGTTGCACTTGCAAGCCACGGTGACATTGCCGTTGAATAGGTGTAATCTCGATTAAATTGCACAAGATAATTTGCTACTTCTTGACTACAAAGCACAGCGGCACCACTACTCGCACACGCTTTGCCAAAGGTAATAATTAAAATCTCAGGCTTAATTTTTGTCGCGCTGCCAAGTCCATTTTCACCTATCACACCAAATGCATGGGCATCATCAATCATTAACCACGCATTATGTTCAGATGCTATCGTTGCAAGGTCTTCAATTGGGGCGTTATCACCATCCATTGAAAAAACACCTTCACTTACAATCAGTTTGTGTTTTGCTTTTGACTTTTCTAAGCGGCGCTTTAAATGTTTGAGGTCGTTATGATTAAAACGTGTATTGGTCGCACTTGCCGCTAAACCACCGTCAATTAAACTGGCATGATTAAGCTTATCTTGAAATATTTCACTTTCAGGTGCATTCATTAAGCTTTTAAGCACACTGGCATTGGCGCTAAAGCCAGAATTAAACAATAAACACGCATCGTATTTAAGTGTTTCTGTTAAATACTGCTCTAATGCTAAATGTGCGTGTTGATAACCCGTCACTAACGATGAACTCGTACTGCCATGTTGTGATTCAATTGAATTGATAGGCGCTTGGCTGAGTGCTAAATAATCGTTCGATGCAAAGTTTAGGTATTCATGACCTTGGTACGTTAAAGTACGCGGCCCTACCTTATCAAACGCAATTCGTGTGCGGTATAAAGACACTTGTTTGCGTTCAACAAGTGCCTTTTGAATATACTCAAACGCCATTTATGCTGGGTAAAATAGTTCTGAGGTTTCTTTATCAGCAATTGCAGATTCAAGCGATGCGGCATAGGCCTCATCAGAATAATCTTCAACACTTTCAGGCGACATACCCAACTTTTTAATCAGCATCATGTCGCTGTCAGCTTCTGGGTTATCGGTAGTTAATAACTTATCACCGTAAAAGATTGAGTTCGCACCAGCAAAGAAACACATTGATTGCATTTGCTCGTTCATCGCTGTGCGACCTGCACTTAAACGTACATAACTTTTAGGCATCATAATTCGCGCTACCGCAATGGTACGAATAAACTCAAAGTGATCTAAGTCATCAACATTCTCAAGCGGGGTACCTTTTACTTTAACTAGCATATTGATTGGTACACTTTCTGGTTGTTTTGGTAGGTTGGCTAATTGCATTAGTAAGCCGTAGCGATCTTTTGCTTCTTCACCCATACCCACAATACCACCAGAACATACTTTCATACCTGCATCACGCACATGATCTAGGGTATCTAAACGGTCTTGGTAAGTACGTGTAGTAATAATCTGCTGATAATATTCAGGCGATGTATCTAAGTTGTGATTATAGTAATCAAGACCTGCATCTCTAAGTGCATGTGCTTTATCGTTATCAAGCATACCTAAGGTCATACAGGTTTCTAAGCCAAGTTCTTTTACTTCTTTAACCATTTTTTCAATGTATGGCATATCGCGATCTTTCGGATCAGACCATGCTGCACCCATACAAAAACGTGTTGCGCCTTTACTCTTAGCAATACGTGCTTGCTCAACAACTTTTTCTACTTCCATTAAACGTTCACGTTCAAGATCTGTTTTGTAATGACCTGATTGCGGGCAATACTTACAATCTTCTGGACAGGCACCTGTTTTAATCGAAAGTAATGTCGAAATTTGTACTTTATTAGGATTAAAGTTTTGACGGTGCACACTGGCTGCTTGAAAAAGCAGGTCGTTAAACGGCATATTAAATAACGCTTTTACTTCACTAAGCGTCCAATCATTACGAACCTGTGCTTGTTCCATGGAATTCTCTTTTTTAATTGTTTCTCGAACTTAATTTCGCTAGTCTACGCAGCAACTCTTAATTGTCAACCAAGCAAGCAACAACAAGGTTTACATTTGAATATTAATAATACAATCGATTTGAATTTTGATAAAAATCACTTGTGGCACCCCTACACTTCAATGATAAACCCATTGCCGGTATATCCCGTAACACATGCCGATGGCGTTCACATTTACCTTGAAAGCGGTGAAAAATTACTCGATGGTATGGCATCTTGGTGGAGTGTGCTCCATGGCTATAACCATCCAGAGCTAAATCAAGCGATTAAAGATCAAGTTGACCAAATGAGCCATGTAATGTTTGGCGGGTTAACCCATCGACCTGCGGTTGAACTTGGTAAAAAGTTAATTGAAATAACGCCCCCATCGCTTACTCGTATCTTTTTTGCAGATTCAGGCTCAGTTGCTGTTGAAGTTGCTATTAAGATGGCTATGCAATACTGGCAAAGTAAAGGCATTAAAACAAAAAATAAGCTAATGGCGTTAAGTAAGGGCTATCACGGTGATACGTTTGCTGCGATGAGCGTTTGCGACCCTGTAAACAGCATGCATTCTTTATATAAAGGCTTTTTGCCAAAGCATTATTTTGTGCCAGCGCCCACAAGCCGTTTTAATGACGCGTTTGATGAGAGTGAAATTAAGGTACTTGAACAACATTTTGCCGAGCATCACAATGAAGTAGCGGCATTTATTCTTGAGCCAATCGTTCAAAATGCCGGTGGTATGAACTTTTACCATGCTGATTATTTAAAGGCCGTAAGAGAGCTTTGCAACAAATATAACGTGCTTTTAATTTGTGATGAAATCGCTACTGGTTTTGGTCGTACTGGCAAAATGTTTGCCGTTGAACATGCTGATATTGAGCCTGATATATTGTGTATTGGTAAAGCCATTACTGGCGGTTATATGACATTATCGGCCACCCTTACCAGTGACAAAATCGCGCTTGGGATCAGTGAAGGCGAAGCTGGCGTAATGATGCATGGCCCAACCTTTATGGCAAACCCATTAGCATGTGCAGTGGCTAATAAAAGTATAGAGCTATTACTTGAAAGTGATTGGCAAAACACTATTTCGCGTATTGAAACTTGCTTGAAAATTCATTTAACACCACTTGTCAGTTATGACTCAGTAGCCGACGTGCGAATTCTTGGTGCAATCGGTGTGATTGAGATGAAACACCCAGTTGATGTTGCGGCAGTACAAAAACACCTTATTTCAAAAGGTGTTTGGCTTAGACCTTTCGGTAAACTAATTTATATGATGCCGCCGTATGTAATGCAGGATGAAGAGTTAATTCAAATTATCGATGCAATCAAAACACTGCTGTGATGGCACCATTTATGGCTTACCATTCAAATTGGTAAGCCATTTTGTTAATTGTTTTAAGCGGAACTTTGTGAATATTACGCTGGTAATATAAATGCTGCATCGCTTTGTCTTTTATTTCACCCACCACCACTTCTTTTACTTGATAGCCAAGAGCATGTGCAGCCTCAGCGTAAGCAGCAAATTCCCATTTTTTAATATTGGTATTATCCAAAATCACTAAAGGAATTTGTTGACTAAGCGCTCGAATAAAACGCGCTAGGTTAAGGTTGTGATATTCACTTAACTTCGCTTTATCAAAACGGTATTCACCATCGGTAATAAAAAAGTCGTCGGTAGAACACACAACAAATTGTGCCTCATCACCCTTTACCATTTCATCACACAAACTGTGTGCGTAATGGCTTTTCCCTGAGCCTGGAAGCCCTCTTAAAATAAATACTTGTTTCATTTAAATACAATAACCAATAAACAAATAATGCAAACAATTAATAAACTAATCTGGTTTACGCCAATACTGTCTTGCGAGCGACGATTGTAATGTTGGCGTACAAAAAGCGAAATACTCGACATAATACCAGTTAGTATCAAAAAAAGAATCAGCAGGTTGCGTGGTGTAACTAGCCAATGGTCACGATATTCCATACCAAAATAGCGGATAACCCCATATTCAAGTTCGGGGCGCGCATAATGAAACATTATTAATGCGAGTATAAAAAAGAACCAAGCAGTAATAGACAATGCATGGATAACGAATTGTCGAACACTCTTGTTTTTGCGCCTTTCTGTACTCATATTACTTTTCGTGAATGAAAATTAGCTATTTTGTTAGCTTATTACCAATTAACGCTAAATTTGCTGTTTTTTTATTTTTCTTTCACAGGTAAGATAACAAACTTTCTTAGCGCATGCTAAGTGAGAACAAAAAGAATTTTATTTAGGCATTTTAATCATTGGAGTGAAAATGAGCCATATAGCTATCACAGATCTTTTGAAAGGTCGTGTAGAAGTAGGTGCAACCGTTACTATTAAAGGTTGGATCCGTACACGTCGCGATTCAAAAGCAGGAATCTCTTTCTTAGCCGTTCATGACGGTAGTTGTTTCGATCCTATCCAAGCTGTGGTACCGAATTCGCTCAATAATTATGATGAAGTGACTAAATTAACTGCAGGTTGTTCAGTAACCGTAGTTGGTACAATCGTTGAATCACAAGGTCAAGGCCAATCATTTGAAATTCAAGCTGAATCTGTGGAAGTAATGGGTTGGGTAGAAAACCCAGACACCTACCCAATGGCAGCAAAGCGTCACAGTATTGAATACCTACGTGAGCATGCACATTTACGTCCTCGCACTAACATTATCGGTGCAGTAACACGTGTACGTAACTGTTTATCTCAGGCAATTCACCGTTTTTACCATGAGCGTGGTTATGTGTGGATCTCAACACCAATTATCACAGCAAGTGACTGTGAAGGTGCAGGCGAAATGTTCCGTGTATCTACATTAGATATGCAAAACTTGCCGCTTACAGATAAAGGTGATGTAGATTACAGTGAAGATTTCTTCGGTAAAGAAGCGTTTTTAACGGTATCTGGTCAGTTAAACGGTGAGACTTATTGCTCAGCAATGTCAAAAATCTATACCTTTGGCCCAACATTCCGAGCTGAAAACTCAAATACATCTCGTCACTTAGCTGAATTCTGGATGGTAGAGCCTGAAGTTGCATTTGCTGATCTAAACGATATTGCTGCACTTGCAGAAGACATGCTTAAATACGTGTTTAAAGCAGTACTTGAAGAGCGTCGTGATGACATGGAATTCTTTGCACAACGTGTAGAGAAAACCGCTATTTCACGCTTAGAAGATTTCGTTGAAAAAGACTTCGCGCAAGTTGACTACACAGATGCCGTTGAAATATTAAAAGGTTGTGGTAAAAAATTCGAATTCCCTGTTGAATGGGGTGTAGATTTACAATCTGAGCACGAGCGTTACCTTGCTGAAGAGCACTTTAATGCACCTGTAGTTATCAAAAACTACCCGAAAGACATCAAAGCATTCTACATGCGTCAAAATGAAGACGGTAAAACAGTAGCAGCGATGGACGTAGTTGCACCTGGTATTGGTGAAATCATCGGCGGTTCTCAACGTGAAGAGCGTTTAGACGTATTAGATGCACGTTTAGAAGAAATGGGCTTAGACAAAGAAGATTACTCTTGGTACCGCGACTTACGTAAGTACGGTACGGTTCCTCACTCAGGTTTTGGCCTAGGTTTTGAACGTCTTGTAGCTTACGTAACAGGTATGGGTAACGTACGTGACGTTATCGCATTCCCGCGTACAAAAGGTTCAGCGACTTACTAAACGTATATGATTTAGTTTGTGAAAAACCGGCTTAATCGCCGGTTTTTTTATACCTATTAATAACCTAAGAACAGTTTTATAAGTTAACTAATCAATAATTTATTAGCGATGGTGCTAATATCCTCTAGCTCACAAGGCTCAAATACATCGAGATACTGATGTAATGAGATACTCAGGATATAAAACAGTTAACTCTCATACACATGCCAATAAAAAAGCCTTGTTAATAACAAGGCTTTGAACAACTGGAATACTAATTAACGTTTTATAATGAGGCTTCTAACTCAGGAAGTACATCAAATAAGTCTGCAACTAAACCATAATCAGCCACTTGGAAAATTGGTGCATCAGGATCTTTGTTAATTGCAACAATGACTTTTGAATCTTTCATACCTGCGAGATGCTGAATTGCACCACTAATGCCGACAGCAATGTAGAGTTGCGGCGCAACAATTTTACCCGTCTGCCCTACTTGCATATCATTTGGTACAAATCCCGCGTCAACAGCGGCACGAGAAGCACCGATTGCTGCGCCTAATTTGTCAGCGATACCGTTTAATAAAGCAAAATTTTCGCCATTTTGCATACCACGACCGCCTGAAATAATTACATTGGCAGCGGTTAACTCAGGGCGCTCACTTTCTGTTTCTTGCTGTGAAACAAAGCTGCTTAAGGTATTTTCTTTAACAGCGTCAATTGTTGACACAGCAGCTGGCGCTTGTTCACCTGCAACATCAAACGCACTCGAGCGCACAGTTACAATGTGTTTATCTTCAGCGCTTTGAACTGTAGCAATTGCATTACCTGCGTAAATTGGGCGCTTAAAGGTGTTTTCATCAATCACATCGATAATGTCTGAAATTTGCACTTTATCTAAAAGCGCTGCCACACGTGGCATAAAGTTTTTGCCCGTTGTGGTTGCTGCTGCAAAAATATGCGAATAGTCACCAGCAAGTTCAACAACTAAATCAGCTAAGTCCTCAGCAAGTTGATGCTCAAATGCTGCATTATCAGCGACAATTACATTTGAGACGCCTTCAATTTTGCTTGCTGCTGCAGCTACTTCTGAAACATTAAGACCAGCAACTAATACCGTGATCGATTTACCTAATTTTTGAGTTGCTGAAACAACTTTAGATGTGTCGCTTTTAAGCACACCATGTTCGTGCTCTGCAATAATAAGTACTGACATTAGATCACCTTCGCTTCATTCTTTAGTTTTTCAACTAACGTTGCTACGTCTGCCACAATTTCACCCGCTTCACGTTTGCTTGGCTCTTCTACTTTTACAGTTGTAATACGAGGCGTGAGATCAACACCAAGATCTGCTGCACTTATAACATCAAGTGGTTTACGTTTTGCTTTCATGATGTTCGGTAGTGTTGCATAACGCGGCTCGTTTAAACGCAAATCGGTAGTCACAACTGCAGGTAAGTTAACTGCGATTGTTTGAAGACCACCATCAACCTCACGGGTTACATTTACTTTGTCACCTTCAACAATCACCTCTGATGCAAAGGTCGCTTGTGCACGACTCGTGAGAGCAGCAAGCATTTGACCTGTTTGGTTGTTATCTGAATCAATCGCTTGCTTACCAAGAATAACTAACTCAGGATTTTCTTGTTCAACTACTTTCGCTAACAACTTTGCCACATGTAATGATTCAAGCTTTTCAGCGGTGTCAATTTGAATTGCTTTATCTGCGCCAAGCGCCAGTGCGGTGCGAAGTTGCTCTTGGCATGCTTTGTCACCAATTGAAACAACCACAACTTCAGTTGCTTTGCCTGCTTCTTTAATACGGATAGCTTCTTCTACCGCGATTTCACAAAATGGGTTAAGGGCCATTTTTACATTGTTAAGATCAACATCACTATTGTCGGCTTTTACGCGCGCTTTTACGTTATAGTCGATCACACGTTTGACCGGAACTAGGATTTTCATAACCTCTCCTTTAATGTTTACGCGTACGTAAACCTAGGTAAACATATTTAGTCGTTATTTGGTTTTAAGGCTACTTCCTGTTGACGTAAACGTCAACCTAAAATATGCTAAAGCCCATCACAGGTTATTTGTTTAGCAAATACCAGCTTAATTCAACAGGGGCATAATCATGGTAGAACGTGAAACCATGGAGTTTGACGTAGTTATTGTAGGCGCAGGGCCTGCAGGCTTATCAAGCGCTATTAAACTGGCACAATTAGCACAAGAAAATGAACAAGAGCTAATGATTTGTGTCGTTGAAAAAGGTTCAGAGGTCGGAGCACATATTTTATCGGGTGCCGTATTTGAACCTCGTGCATTAAATGAATTACTGCCAAATTGGCTTGAATTAGGTGCACCGCTCAAAACCAAAGTTACACAAGATGACATTTATTGGTTTGGCAGTGAAACTTCAGCAAAAAAACTGCCTTCTTTTGCAACGCCTAAAACATTTCATAACGAAGACAACTTTATTGTCTCTATGGGTAACGTTTGTCGTTTCTTAGCTGAACAGGCTGAAAGCTTAGGTGTTGAAATTTTCCCAGGATTTAGCGCACATTCATTAATTGTAGAAGATGGCACTGTTAAAGGCATTATCACAGGCGATATGGGTGTTAGTGAGTCTGGTGAGCAAAAAGACAGTTTTATGCCAGGTATGGAACTTCGCGCAAAATACACCATTTTTGCTGAAGGTTGTCGTGGTCACTTAGGTAAAGAGTTAATTAGCACCTTTAAGTTAGATGACGGCAAATCACCGCAACACTATGGCCTAGGGTTTAAAGAGATTTGGGAAATCCCAAGCGAGCATCATCAACCTGGTTTAGTAGTACATGGTGCTGGATGGCCACTTGATAAAGACACTGGTGGTGGCTCTTACATGTACCATGGTGATGATAACCAAGTAGTTGTTGGTTTAATTATTGATTTGAACTATAGCAATCCTCATCTTTCACCATTTGATGAGTTTCAACGAATGAAACATCATGCAATTTTTGCAGATACCCTAAAACACGGTAAACGTATCGCTTATGGTGCCCGTGCAATTGCTAAAGGTGGTTTAAACTCACTGCCTAAAATGACCTTCCCAGGCGGCGTATTAGTTGGCTGTAACGCTGGTACGCTTAATTTTGCTAAGATTAAAGGCAATCACACTGCAATGAAATCAGGCATGCTTGCTGCTGAAAGTATTTTTGCAGCCATTTCAGCGGGTAGTGAGCACACAGAATTAAGTGATTTTGAAACGCGTTTTAAAGAATCATGGTTATTTCAAGAGCTTGATAGCAGCAAAAACTTTGGCCCTGTTATGCACAAATTAGGCAAGTTTTTCGGTGGCATGTATAACACCATTGATCAAAACATTTTTAATGGCGGTTTACCATTTAGCTTTAAAGATGACACACCGGATCACGCATGCCTAGAACCTGCAAGTCGCCATAGCGAGATTAACTATGCAAAACCAGATGGTGTTTTAAGCTTTGATAAACTGAGTTCAGTGTTTTTATCAAACACTAACCATGAAGAAGATCAACCATGCCATTTGAAACTGGCGGATATGAATATTCCTCTTGCTAAAAACTTAACTGATTTTAATGAACCTGCGCAGCGTTATTGCCCTGCCGGTGTTTATGAAATCAATGAAGTAGAAGGTAAGCAGGCCTTTGTAATTAACTCGCAAAACTGTATTCATTGTAAAACCTGCGATATTAAAGATCCGAGTCAAAACATCACTTGGGTAACACCTGAAGGTGCTGGTGGCCCTAACTACCCTAATATGTAATTTTCCAATTGTATTTGTCAAAGGCATGCAAACTTATGTTTTCATGCCTTTTTTATTACTTGTTAAAAGCATTTTTATAGCTAATACTCAATAAACAACATACTGATTATCAAGTAATTATGAGTAAAGATAACGTAACTTTTCGTTTTTTAGCGGAGCCAACGGATGTTAACTTCGGTGGTAAGGTCCATGGTGGCATCGTGATGAAATGGATTGACCAAGCAGGATATGCCTGTGCTGCGCAGTGGAGCGGCCATTATTGTGTCACAGTGTCGGTTGCAGCAATAAAATTTCACCGCCCTATTTTAGTGGGTCAACTGGTTGAAGTAGAAGCCAAAATTGCAAACACTGGCAAAACCAGCATGCAAATATTTATAGCGGTACGCTGTGGCGACCCTAAAACTGGGCAAATGGTGGAATCTAATAATTGCATCATTAATTTTGTAGCCACCGATCAAGCAGGCTATCCAGTGCCAGTACCCGCATTTGAAGCGAAAACAGCCGATGAAAAACGCATTCAAAAATACGCACAAAAAATGAAAGAAATGTCATTACAAGCGGAAAAAGTATTCGAACAAGAAATGAAAGAAGAATAATATCAATCACCCTAAAATACTGGCAAAATAGGCACTTTTAAGTGCCCTATTAAGTTTGTTTTATGAGCGACTATCAATTAAGCCCCATCGCCTTTATCGAATCTCCCTATAAACAAAAATTTGCTATCCCTCGTCAGCCTCGCCTTATTCCAGAAGCCAAAGCAAAATGTAAATTTGTAGGTGAATTTAACCGTGAAGAATTTGTCCGCGGCATTGAAGACTTTAGCCATGTTTGGCTGATTTTCCGCTTTCATGAAACGGCCGATAAAGGCTGGTCACCTCTAGTACGCCCTCCGCGCTTAGGTGGTAATGATAAAAAAGGTGTATTTGCCACACGTGCCACCTTTAGGCCAAATGGTATTGGCATGAGCGCGGTTAAACTTGAAGCTGTTCATTATGAAAATAGTCAACTTTGGCTTGAGCTTTCAGGCATAGACTTACTTGATGGTACGCCAATCTTAGATATTAAACCTTATTTGCCTTACTCGGATAGTTTACCAAACGCGACAGCAGGTTTCGCTGATACGCGACCTGAAACCCCGCTTTTAGTTGAGTTTAGCGATGAAGCTACTGCATTTTGCTTGAATAATTCGGCACTTTACCCTGAGTTACAAAGCTTTATCGAGAAAGTATTAAAGCAAGACCCACGCCCAGCTTACAAAAAAACAAAAGCAGGTATTCAAGAGTATGGCATGAGCCTGTTTGATCTGAATATCAAATGGCAAGTGCTAGAAACCCAAGTAAGCGTATTAGAAATTATTAAAAATACATAAAAGCCGCTATTGTTAGGCTTTTGAAATTGCCAAGACACTGATAAACTTGGCGCCTTAACTTATAAAAACAGATTTAACATTTCGGAAAGCAAATGCGTACCAGTCAATATATTTTAGCGACGTTAAAAGAAACGCCATCTGATGCTGAAATTATCAGCCATCAGCTTATGTTACGCGCGGGTATGATCCGCAAACTAGCATCAGGATTATACACTTGGTTACCAAGTGGTTTAAAAGTACTACGTAAAGTAGAAAACATTGTTCGTGAAGAAATGAACAAAGCTGGTGCAATTGAAATGTTAATGCCCATTATCCAGCCTGCCGATCTTTGGCAAGAGTCTGGTCGTTGGGAGCAATTTGGCCCTGAGTTATTACGTATTAATGACCGCCATAATCGTCCTTTTGCGTTAGGTCCAACACACGAAGAAGTAATTACTGAATTTGTTCGTAAAGAAATTAGCAGCTATAAGCAATTGCCAATTAACTTGTACCAAATTCAAACTAAGGTACGCGATGAAGTGCGTCCTCGTTTTGGTGTAATGCGTGCACGCGAATTCACCATGAAAGATGCTTATTCTTTCCACTTAAGTGAAGAGTGTCTAAACGAGACTTACAAAAAAATGCACCAAGCATACTGTAATGTATTTGAGCGCTTAGGTTTAGATTACCGCCCAGTAATTGCTGATACTGGTTCAATTGGTGGTTCTGTTTCGCATGAATTCCACGTACTTGCTGAATCAGGTGAAGATGCTATTGCATTTAGTTCTGAGTCAGATTACGCAGCAAACATTGAAAAAGCGGAAGCTGTTGCACCAAGTATTGAACGCCCTGCACCATCTAAAGAGCTAAACCGTTTTGATACGCCAAACGCAAGAACAATTGAAGAATTAAAACAGCAACACGGTGTTAAACCACATCGCGGTGTTAAAACATTAATTGCTTATGGTGCACCTAATGAAAACGAAGAGCGTGGCTTGGTAGCCTTAGTTGTTCGTGGCGACCATGAACTAAATGAGCTTAAAGCTGAAAAGCTAGCACTTGTTGACTCACCGCTTGAATTTGCAACGGAAGAAGACATTGTTAAAGCAACTGGTGCAAAACCTGGTTCTTTAGGCCCTGTTGGCCTAAATATGCCAATTATTGTTGACCGTTCAGCGGCTGTAATGGCTGATTTTGTTGCTGGTGCAAACGAAGATGGTGTTCACTACAGCGGCATTAACTTTGACCGCGACGTTACAGACTATGTTGTTGAAGATATTCGTAATGTTGTTGAAGGCGACGCAAGCCCATGTGGTAAAGGTGTTCTAAACATCAAACGCGGTATTGAAGTTGGTCATATTTTCCAACTAGGTACTAAGTACTCTGAAGCAATGAAAGCAGGTGTACTTGCTGAAAGCGGTAAAAACCAAATTATGACCATGGGTTGTTATGGTATTGGTGTATCACGTATCGTTGCAGCGGCAATCGAACAAAACCACGACCAATACGGCATCAAATGGCCAACTGCCCTAGCTCCATTTGAGCTTGCAATTGTGCCAATGAACATGCACAAATCGCATCGTATTCCTGAAATTGCCGAAAAGCTATACGCAGATCTGCAAGCGGCTGGCATTGATATACTATTTGATGACCGTAAAGAGCGCCCAGGTGTAATGTTTAACGATATGGAGCTTGTTGGTGTTCCACATACGCTTGTTATCGGTGAACGTAACCTAGACAATAATCAGGTTGAGTACAAAAACCGCATCACTGGCGAGAAAGAACTGATTGATTTAGACAAAGCTGTTGAAGTTTTACTAAATCATGTAAAAGGTTAATTGCCATTGAAAACAAAAAAGCCGTCTTATGACGGCTTTTTTGTTTTTATCGTATTGTGTCAGAACCACTTTAACTCTTACTATTGGGCTAAATATAGCCTTGAATCCCTTACATCACTTCACAGCTTTTTCAGTTATCCGTTCTAGTGAAAATGTCACTAATGCCCCGCCACTCGTTTGGTTTTTAAGCTCTAATTGCCCTTTATGGTTTTCGACAATGATGCGCGACAACATTAAACCAATACCATTGCCACTTTGCTTTGTTGTATAAAAAGCAGTACTTGCATCTGCTAAATTTGAAAACCCAGGACCGTTATCTGACACACAAAAGATAAGCTTTTCATGCTTTGCATATATTGTAAATTCGATATCAGGCGATGGTAAATGAGCTTCAAGTGCATTGTTAATGAGATGACACAATACTTGTTTTATTTGGCTAACATCAAAATAACCATAAAGGTTTTCTTCACATGAAATGCTAATTAACGGGTAAATTTCGGCGATTTCATTACATAAATTACCACAGCTTTCGACTGATTTATTAGCTGAAGGTAATTTAGCAAGCGACACATAATTATCCATAAACGATTTTAAATAGTTAGCTCGTTCATTAATAAGTGTTAATCCTGTAGCAAAACTATAAACATCAATTTCATTCGAGAGGCGCTTATTAAGGCTTCTTGCAACAGTTCCTATAGGGGCAAGTGTGTTATTTATTTCGTGGCTCAAGATACGTACGAATTTTTGTAATGCATCTTTTTCTTGTTGGTACAAAATCGAATCGAGCTGCTTTAACACTAACAAAGTATACGGTTCAGCGCCCATGTAACAAATAGAATGCTCAATCAAAAATGCATGTTGTTTATCATTTATAGTGAGATTAACGCGACCATTTTGGCTTTTATCTATTAAACCTTGATACCACTGCCAACGACTATTCTCTACTTCATTGTTAAAGGAATTTTTTGCGTAGTCATTTTCATAAATGCACTGCGACTCATTAAACACCATAAGAGCAAAATCGACTTTTTCAATAATTTGTTTTAATAAGTCTTGTTGCTCTGCAAGTAATCTTTGGTCGTTTTGCATGGTTGTTGCAAGTGCATTTAAATGCGAGACCGTTGTGCTTAAAGCACTATCTTGTACTTCATTGGCTCTAATTGAATAATCACCTTGTCGTAAAGAAATTAATAAAGTATCAATAAGGTTGATGGTGTTTTGTTTCGCGACCCTATCGCGGTATGTTTCAATTAAATACCAAAGAACAACGATTAAATCGATAAGTAAAATAAGTGATACTGGATAATTATGCGTGATTAAAAGTCCATTCACTAAAGACAACAAAAGTAGGCTCGTTAACCATCGCCCTGAAAATAACATCTTAAATTGCATCGTATTTTGTCATTTTTCGATACCAAGCACTGCGAGACATTCCGAGACTTTTAGCTGCTTTAGATGCGTTGCCATTAAAGTACTCAAGTCGTGACAACAATGCTTGTTCAATCACCTCATCAATGCTCAGCGTCATATCAATAGTATTAGGTACATTTATATTCTTGTTACTCGTTGAAGAAGTTAGCATTAGGTCTTGAGCAGTAATTTGCTGTCCATTCGCCATAAATATAACGCGCTCAATAATATGTTTAAGCTCCCTAACATTACCGGGAAAACCATAGTTAAGCAGTGCCTGTTTAGCGCACTGTGCTAGTGATAAAGCAGGCTTATCGTATTGCTTACAAAATGATGTTAAAAACTGGTTTGCTAGCGGTAAAATATCGTCTTTACACGATCTTAACGGGGGGATTTCAATTTCAATGGTATTTAAGCGGTAATACAAATCTTGACGAAAATCGCCCTCCGCAATTGCATTTACCAAGTTGGCATTAGTAGCAGAGATAATTCGTGCTGTATTGTCTAACACCTTGCTGCTACCAAGGGCTGTGTATTTACGCTCTTCAAGCACATGCAACAACTTAGCTTGTGATTTCTTCGATAAATTAGCGATTTCATCTAAAAACAAGGTGCCATTTTCTGCTAATGTAAATGCACCTAAACGGTCTTGGCTTGCGTCAGTAAACGCTCCTTTTTTATGGCCAAACATTTCTGAATTAAACAATTCATCAGTAAAAGCCCCCATATTGAGTGCAATAAAACTGGCATTAGAGCGATTAGAATGCTGATGTATATACTGCGCGTAATAGCTTTTACCGGTGCCGTTTTCACCCGTTAGCAGAATATTCATATCACTTTTTGCAAGGTTTTCGAGTTGGCTCAACACCTGCTGCTTTTGTGGGCTATAAGCTAATAATGACGATTGGCTTGCGCCTGCTCTTTGTTTTTCTTGGGTTAATCGCGCTAAATCTTGCTTATCGCGACGAGCGTTCAGCTGTTGTTTAATTGCATGGGCTAAGCGTTCGTCCTGCCACGGTTTTTCGATGAAATCGGCAGCGCCCGTGGTTAACGCTTTTACAGCCAAATCAAGCGTAGCCCAACCCGTCATAACAATCACAGGCAACAGTGGGTCTAGTTCTTTCAGCCCTTCAATTGCAGTTAACCCCTCAGCACCACTTGTGGTATCTTGGCTAAAATTCATATCGAGCAGCACTAAATCAACATTGTTTTTTGCAACGTAATCAAGCGCTGTATCAGGTGAAAGCACTCCGTGACAAAGATACCCTTCGTCTTCTAAAAAAAACTTAAGACTCGCTTGAATATCAAGCGAGTCGTCGATAACTAAAATTGTTTTCAAGAAACCTTAATCCATTCTTAAACTTGTTGCAGGCTGCTGTTTAATAACGTGCCTTACTGGAACATATAGTGCGAGACAAACCGCTGCAAGTACCACAATTACGGTCAATACACCTGCCTCTAACATAAGGTTAATTGGCACATTTCCTCTTAAAAAGCCTTCCGCAAGATAACATAGAATGCCAAACACTAACAACGACGTACCAATGCCGTACAAAATATGCTTAATGTTCTTTTTAATAAATAACCGCATAATTTGACTATCTTTAGCACCAATCGCTCGACGAATACCTATCTCATAACGGGATTTATTGATATTACTAATACCCATCGCATAAATACCGATTAACGATAGCGTTAGAGCGAAACCACCTACCAGCAAGAATACATAAATAATTGCTGCAAATGAATTAATCATGGATGTGTGGTTATCATAATGATCGAACATGTAATACATGGTTAAATCATGAGATAACTGCACCTTTACGCGATAGAAGTCCTCCAACGCCTCATTTGCCGTGTTATTGGTCAATAATCGAATGTTTACACTGTCATTCATAAAATGGGTTTGGCGTAAACTAAAGTAAAGCTCATGGCGCGAGTCACCTGATACTCCGCTGATTACATCTTTTGCAACGCCGATAATCTCAACACTTGGCCACATTGCGTCTTGCAACATAATTTGTGAACCGAGCACATTTTTATTACCAAACAAAGCATTAGCAAGCGACTCACTAATGATGACTACTGGTTTTGATTCACTGTTGTCATTGCTATTGAAATTTCGCCCAGTTAACAACTCACGATCAAACAAATGTGACTCTGCACTAATACTGATAAACTTCTCATTATAGACATCACGATTTGGGTACAGTACGTCAGCGTCTATATGCGAATCAAACACTACCGCGTCAATAATATTGCCTTGCTTTGAAAGCCCAGCCGCTAATGTATTTATAAGCGTTAATTGTTCGTCGTTGGTTAGCTCATCATTATTATCAAAATCCAGATAAACCGAGTAAACGCCTTTACTGAGCTCGCCATCAATATTCGTTGCAATTGAATACATCACATAACCAACAGTACTTGCAATCATTAGCAAAAAACTCACCAATGATACTTGTACGCACAATAAGCGGCGTGACATCAGTGTGGTTTCTTTACCCGTTGCGCCTCGTGTACCATCGCGCAGTACATTGCTAATATTAAACTTTGCCGATTTATATGCTGGCAGTAACACGGCAAATGTAAAAATAATGGCTAATAGTAAAAGCGAGACTAATACAGTATTCATATTTAAATGCCAATACCACCAATACGGCATTTTTCCGCCAAACATTACATTCATGTAAAAATTCAGTATTTCCAGTCCTAACGATGTAAATATCAAGGCAAATACCCAACTAACGATGCAATATATTAAACCTTCTGTGACATGCTGCTGGATCACACGCTTTTGTGTCGCACCGATTGCAGCGCGAATAGCTGACTCCTTTTGCTTTTCCATAATCTTCGCAAACAGTAAGTTGCCAATATTAATCCCTGAAATAAACAGCACAATCACAATACCAAACACAAACATACCAAATACGAATACGGCTTCGCCATCGGTATTGAGCTCAACCAAGGTGAGTGACTCAATACGCACACCCTGCCCAGTTTGTTTATCACTATCACTTACCTGATCTTTGATTGCATTGTAAAAATAATGAGCGATTTGCGTTTCGAAGGTGCGTTCAAATTCGGCATTTGGCAGTTTATAAAGAATATCGATACCATCATCAGGCTTCATATTCGCCTGCTTTAGCGGCAACCAAATCTTTGAAAAAATCGGAAAATGATTACGCTTTTCCATTACGCCAACAATAGTATGCGGCTTACCTGCCACGTTTAACTGTTTACCGAGAATAGCGTTATCGCCTTGAAATAGTTGCTGCCACACAATATGTGAAATCACCACCACATCGGGCGCATTATTACTGTAATCAGCGTTCTTAAAGCCACGCCCAAGTACCGGTTCTTGCCCCAAAAACTTAAAAAAAGACGGGTCAACATAAGACGCTCGAAAATGCTTTCCATGATGTTGCGTGCTCAACCATAAACTGCTTCGCTTAATGATGATCCAGCTATCAAGCGAATTGACCTCATCCAGCTTTTTAAAGCCATCTAACATCGAATACGTAAATTCTCGTTGCGATGTTAACGAATTCAATACCTTTAAGATGCGAATGTCTTCTTTGTTGTGATTAAAATTTGAGTGCGAAAACGCGATAGTATGAATAAAGTTAAATCCTATTAATGAAATGGTTAAACTACCTACCATAATAAAAATCATTAACAGTGAAAAACGCAGTGATTTAACAATATTGCGCAGCGCGTAGCGAAAGTCTAATAACAGTCCCATAACTTATACCTCTAGCGCCACTGAAGGATTAGTATCAGAGGTTTTCTGTTTATCACGTACAATTGCACCGTCTAACATGTTCAGGGTACGACTGGCATAGTGTGTTGACTCAGCATCGTGGGTAACCATACAAATTGTTTTACCTGACTGGTGTAAATCTTTTAGTAACTGCAATACTTGTTGCGCGTTTTTCGAATCTAAGTTACCCGTTGGTTCATCCGCTAAGATTAAATCAGGCTCGTTAATAAGCGCGCGAGCTACCGCAACGCGCTGCTGTTGCCCCCCTGATAACTGTGAAGGAAAGTGATTAATGCGATTTTCGAGGTCAACTAACATCAAAACCTTACGCGCTTTTTCTATCATTTGTTGTTCCGAGTACCCACCGATATAGGTCAGTGGCAACATCACATTTTCGAGTACATTTAAGTCACTTATCAGGTTAAAAGCCTGGAATATAAAACCAATATGATTAGCGCGAATATGCGCGCGTTGATCAGAACTTAAATTAACTGCTTGTTTGCCGCTGATGGTGTAGTTGCCTGCTGTTGGCTCATCAATCAGCCCTAACACAGAAAGTAACGTCGACTTACCGCAACCAGACGGCCCTGTGATCGCCACAAACTCCCCTTGGTTAACCACTAGATTAATACCATTAAGTGCTTGCGTTGCAATTTCATAGGTTTTAAATAATTTTTCGATGTTTTTTAAAGTAATAACTGGATTCATTGTAATTTCCTTCTAGCGTACAAGCACTTGCGTGTCGTTGGTGTATTTTTCCATATCTGAAATAATAATTTCTTGGTCGATTGTTAACCCTGCTACAACCTCAATATAATTCACGGAGCGTTTACCAAATGTTACCGCTTGTTTGGTTGCAAGATGCTTTTCCAGAACAAATACATTGTTTGTGCTTTCGGCAATGGCGTTACGCGGTAGCGCAACAAATAGTGTGTGAGTTTTAAAGCTAGTGTTAATAATGCCTTCAATATTGAGTTTATCGCGCGCTTCTGACGGAATTGCATCAATTAATGAAAGTTCAACTTCAACATGGCCGTTGTTCACTTTTGGCGATACGCGAATGACTTGTGCATCTAAGCGAGACGTATAGGTATCAATTGTAGCCTGCTGGCCTACTTTAACGTTGGGTGCATCAAGTTCTGCTACATTTATTTTGGCAATTAGTTTGGTTTGATCTGCAACTTCGGCAACTGAGCCAGTACTTGCCAGCTGCGTGCCTAGCTCAACAAACACATCTTGGATTTGCCCAGTAATTGGCGATTTCACATCTAACTGTGAAATATGTTGGCTAAGCAAATTGATTTCTGATTTTAAGCTTTGCTGCTCTGCTTGTTGCGCGTTTTGTTTTGCGGTGAGTATTTCTTTTTGCGTCGCCACTTTCGCTTTTTGTAACGCAAGTTGTTTTAAACTGCGCTTTACTGTGAATTCGCTGCGCTGATGTTCAAGTTTCGAAATGGTGCTATTGCCCTGTGCGATTAAGGTTGCCTGCGCTTGCCACTCCATTGTATTGGCTTTATGCGCAAGGTCGGCATCATGGTAGGCGGTTTCAGCTTCTTGAAGATATGCTTTTTGCTGTGCCAACTCCGCTTTATGTTGCGCAACCATTTTAAGCAAAAGGCTATTTTTTTGAATGAGTGTCTCTTTGATTTGCGGGTTGTCTAAGCGCGCTATAATATCGCCTCGCTCAACATATTCGCCCGGCTTTATCAACACTTCAACAACTTTTCCACCCGCATTAGTCGTTATCAAATGGCGTTTTTCAAGTGCTAAACTGCCTAGCCCTTTTACGTCTATCACAAAATCGCCCTGTTTAACTTTTGCGACCAAGATTTCGTCTCGTTTAACTAAGTTTGACGCACCTTGGGTATAGTGACGAATAAACATAACAGCGCTTAGTAACAGACACGCAAAAATTGCGTAGGTCAATGGCCTTTTAAGCTTATGTGATTTATTCTCTATTTTTATGTCCATAAAGCATAATCCAATAATTGCATTACATTGATAATTACAATTATCAGGCCAAGTTTATTTAATATATTTTTCATATAGTTATGATTTCTATATTAAAATAAATCCAGATAACTGTGCCACTTTCGATACAGTATCTGTTTTTAATGTGTATCGATAGCGAAACACTATTTATCGCAGTAATAGACAGGCAATTCAACAGGCATAAAAAAACCGGCATATCGCCGGTTTTTAATACTATTAACTGTTATGCAGTAATAACTTCTAAGCCACCCATATATGGACGAAGTACTTCTGGTACCACTACCGAGCCATCTGCTTGCTGGTAGTTCTCTAGAATCGCTACAAGTGTACGACCCACAGCTAAACCAGAACCATTTAGTGTGTGTAATAACTCAGGCTTTTTCTCACCTTGACGACGGAAACGTGCTTGCATACGGCGTGCTTGGAAATCTTGCATATTTGAGCAGCTTGAAATTTCACGGTAGGTGTCTTGCGCTGGAAGCCATACTTCTAAGTCGTATGTTTTGCTTGCGCCAAAGCCCATATCACCAGTACATAAAATTACTTTACGGTACGGTAGTTCAAGTGCTTGTAAAATACCTTCGGCGTGGTTAGTCAGATCTTCTAACGCTTGCATTGAGTCTTCAGGTTTAACTAGCTGTACTAATTCAACTTTGTCGAACTGGTGCTGACGAATAAGACCACGCGTGTCACGGCCATAACTACCTGCTTCACTGCGGAAACACGGTGTATGTGCGGTCATTTTTAATGGTAATTCAGCTTCATCAAAAATAACATCACGACCAAGGTTCGTTAACGGTACTTCAGCTGTAGGAATTAGGCTAAACCCTTCATTGTGCTCGCTGATTGCTTCAGTATGGAATAAATCTTCTGCGAACTTAGGTAACTGACCTGTGCCGTATAAGCTGTCTTTGTTAACTAAATACGGTACATACATTTCGGTGTAACCGTTTGTGTCTGTGTGCGTATCAAGCATAAATTGCACAAGCGCACGGTGCATACGTGCTACTTTACCGCGCATTACAGTAAAGCGTGCGCCTGAAAGTTTAACACCTGCTTCAAAATCTAAGCCTTTTGCTAAACCTTCACCTAAATCAACATGATCTTTTACTTCAAAGTCATATTGCTTTGGCTCGCCCCATTTAACAACTTCAACGTTATCGTCTTCATCATTACCAAATGGCACTTCGCTATCAGGTAAGTTAGGGATCGTTGCAGCAATGGCATTTAATTCAGCAAGGATTTCGTCTTGTTCTTTTTTAGCAGCGTCCAGCTCGTCACCTAATGAACCCACAGCAGCTAATAGTGGTGCAATGTCTTCGCCTTTTGCTTTTGCTTGACCAATTGCTTTAGAGCGTGTGTTACGCTCATTTTGTAATTCTTGTGTTTTAACTTGTAGCGCTTTACGCTTTTCTTCAAGCGCTTGAATTTCTGCTACGTTTAATTCAAAACCTCGGCCTTTTAGGCGATCTGCGGCTTCTTCGATATCCTGACGTAAAAATCGTGGGTCTAACATTCTTTCTTAACCTTTTTGCATTGCTAGCTGCATACCTAAATAAGCAACAAAAACACAACCAATTACATTTAAAAATACATTGAGTGTTGCTTTCAACCAGTGCCCTTGCTGTAACAGCAATAGCGTATCTATCGAGAAGGTTGAAAACGTTGTTAACGCCCCTAAAAAGCCAATTCCGATAAGTGATTTGGTGGGGTTAACAACAATTAATTCTTTTTCTAGTAGGCCGTATAAAACGCCTAACATTAATGAACCGAGAATATTAACTGTCAGGGTAGCAAAAGGGAATCCCTTTCCCAAAAGTTTTATCATTGATTCACTAATAAAATAACGAAGACACGCGCCTGTTGCACCGCCAAGAGCAACGTAAAAATAGAGTTTAATCCCTGTCATAACGTTTCCTAGTGGCTAAATTGTCTTGCTCAGTTAAATAATCGAGCTTTGCTTTTATCTTTTGTTCAAGACCACGCTCTGTTGGTTGATAGTATTTTCTATCTGCGATTTCTTCGGGCAGATATTTCTCACCGGCAGCATAAGCACCTGGCTCGTCATGGGCATAGCGATACTCTGCACCATAACCTAGGTCTTTCATTAAATTGGTTGGTGCATTACGCAGATGATGTGGCACTTCAAAACTTGGTTCATTGGCAATATCGTGTTTTGCTTGCTTAAACGCTGTGTAAACTGCGTTACTCTTTGGTGCACTGGCTAAATATATCGCGGCTTGGGCGAGCGCCCTTTCCCCCTCTGCAGCCCCTACACGATGATAAATATCCCAAGCATTAAGTGCGACTTGCATCGCACGAGGATCGGCGTTGCCGATATCTTCTGTAGCAATCGCTAATAATCGTCTACCAACGTAAAGTGGATCGCCACCACCTGCTAAAATACGGCAAAGCCAATAAAGCGCTCCATCAGGACTAGAGCCGCGAACTGACTTATGAAACGCTGAAATAAGATCGTAAAATAAATCGCCGCCTTTATCGTATTTTGCAATATGTGCAGGCAGAACATTCGCCAGCACATTTTCGCTCACAATCAGTTTATCATTTTGTTGATCGGCCATATCAATGGCTTGCTCAAGTAAATTAAGCGTACGTCTAGCGTCACCATCTCCTGCAAGTGCCAGTTTTTCAATCGCAGCATTATCAATTTCGATATGTTTTTGCTGTAGCTGCTCATCGTTATTTAGTGCACTGTGTATGGCTTGTATTAAGTCTTGCTGTTCAAGCGCTTTTAATTGATACACACGTGCACGCGATAAAATTGCATTATTAAGTGAAAACGAAGGATTTTCCGTTGTGGCACCAATAAAGATAAAGGTGCCATCTTCGATATGGGGTAAAAACGCATCTTGCTGCGACTTGTTAAAGCGGTGTACTTCATCAATAAATAAGAGTGTGCGCTGCCCTTGCATTGCTAAATGATCTTTTGCCGATGCAACGCTTTCTCGTATTTCCTTCACGCCTGAGGTAACTGCTGACAAACGGATCACGTTTGCATCTGCGTGATGAGCGATGACTTCAGCTAACGTTGTTTTACCAACGCCAGGCGGCCCCCATAAAATAAGGCTGTGGCAACGACCAGCTAAAATAGCGTTGTACAGTGGTGAACCTTCGCTAAGCAGATGTTTTTGCCCTATGTATTGGCTTAAATTAGTTGGCCGCATGCGTGCAGCAAGCGGCCTAATTTCTGGGGCAAATGAAAAGCTTAAATTACTCACCTTGACTTTGATCGTCCACTAATACGTCAGCTGGAATGGTGAATTGAAAATACGCATCATCAATGGTTTGATTAACTTGCTGCTTTGAGAACACATAAATGGATGTTTGACCTGTGTTATCAAATACTGTCATTGAGCGCAGTGCATCTGCATCAAATTTAAGCTCTAAGCGTTCAACTTGGCTTTGACCTTGATTGTTCGGTGTAATCACAAACGTGTTATCTGCGTGAGTTACAGCGTAATTTTGCCATAAGCTTTGATCCGCAGAAGTTAACAACGCAAACGGCGTATTATCAATTAGTTTTTTGCTATCTAAAATAGTGACTTGTTCTGCAAACTCATCGTAATAAAAGGTTTTAATGCCATCAGAAACCAGAACCGTTTTTAATTTTTAATAAACCCTTACCTTGCATAATTTCGCTACCGGTATTGTCGATCACGGTTTGAGAAAAATCTGCTTGTAAGTTGTTTAGCTGTGTTAAACGCGTTTTTAATTCAGTTTGCGCTTTACTGTTTACTACGTGTTGCGTTGTTTCTGTTTGCGCGTGCACAGCTGTTACACTTGCCGTGCTCATCGCTAATACGCTCGCAACAATTAATGTGATTTTTTTTTTCATATTATCCTGCATTATTCGGAACAATTACTTCACGAGTGCCATTATGCCCCGGCGCTGATACGATACCGGACATTTCCATCTGCTCGACTAAGCGTGCTGCACGGTTGTAACCAACACGCAATTTACGCTGAACACTCGATACAGACGCGCGACGACTTTCAATTACAAACGCAACCGCTTCATCGTAAAGCGGATCGCTTTCTTCGTCGCTTTCGGCAGTCTCACCTGGTAGTAAGACATCTTCAACGGCTTCTCCGTTCAATATCTCGTCGACATAATTTGGTTTACCGCGCGCTTTCCAATCATTTACCACCGCATGAACTTCATGGTCATCAACAAATGCACCATGCACACGAATTGGCACGCTAGTACCTGGCGGTAAGTAAAGCATGTCACCCATGCCTAATAAATGCTCTGCACCTTGTTGATCTAGAATCGTACGTGAATCAATTTTACTTGATACTTGGAACGCCATACGCGTTGGAATATTCGCTTTAATCAAACCCGTAATTACATCGACTGACGGACGCTGAGTTGCTAGCACTAAATGAATACCCGCGGCACGTGCTTTTTGAGCAATACGGGCAATGAGCTCTTCAACTTTTTTACCAACAATCATCATCATGTCGGCAAATTCATCAATAACCACAACGATGGCTGGTAACTTGCCCAAATCAGGCGCTTCCGTTTCCATACCGTCAGTATCTTTCCAAAGCGGGTCTTTAATTGGGTCGCCCGCTTCAATAGCGTCAAGCACTTTTTGGTTATAACCCGTTAAGTTTCTTACGCCTAATGCTGACATTAATTTGTATCGACGTTCCATTTCACCAACACACCAACGCAGCGCGTTAGCCGCTTCTTTCATGTCAGTTACAACTTCGCAAAGTAAGTGTGGAATGCCTTCATAAACTGATAGTTCAAGCATCTTAGGATCTATCATGATCATGCGAACATCATCAGGGGTCGATTTAAATAGCAATGATAAAATCATTACGTTTACACCAACTGATTTACCTGAGCCTGTGGTACCTGCAACTAAAAGGTGTGGCATTTTTGCAAGGTCAGCGACAACCGGTACACCCGCAATATCTTTACCAAGCACCATGGCTAAGTCAGAAGGGTTATCTGAGAATTTTTTAGCGCCAATGACTTCAGAGAGGCGTACTATTTCACGGTGCTGGTTTGGCAGCTCAATCCCTACATAGGTTTTACCAGGGATAACTTCAACAACACGAACACTGATGGCTGAAAGAGAACGTGCTAAGTCTTTTGCTAATCCGCTAATTTTAGCGACTTTAACACCCGGAGCTAAATCAAGTTCAAAACGAGTAACAACTGGTCCTGGGTACACTCCCACTACTTGCGCTTGAACACCGAAATCTAATAATTTTGCTTCAACCAAACGGGACACAGCTTCAAGCTCTTCCTTTGTGATTGGATTTTCTTTTTTGTCTGGTCTATCAAGCAAATCTAACGTCGGCATTGGCGTTGCTGGCGGTGTCGCTTCAAGTAGGTCTTCAAACTGCTCTTTGGCTGTTTTTGGCTTAACATAGGTCGATTTGCGCGCAGACTCTGTTGGGATTTCATTTTCGCTTGGCTGCACAACTGTTGCCAACGTAAGCTCTGCATCTGATTGTGGTTCTAGCGTGCTTAAAAAGTCTTCAGAAACACTTTTAGGCGAATTCGTTTGTTTGTCGTCATCAAATGGAATATCGTCAAGTGCTGAAAAGCTCAAGTCATCACTAATGATCTCATCGAACTCTTGTAATGCTGGATGCATTTCTTTTTTACTGTTTGACTCAGGGGGTTGTGATGTGTCAACTTCAGTATTTGCAATATCATCGCCAAAGGTTGGTTCAATTGCGGTTTCAGGCTGAACATCAATTGTCGGTTCCTGTGGCTCAACGATTACTTCCTGGTCTGGTAATTCATCAACATGATAGGTTACTTGTTTTGGCTCTGCAGATACCGATTCATTAGTTACTGTTTTAAGCGGTGTGTGTTTCACTTCTTTTCGTTCTGCTAATCGCTGTGGTAACGCTTTTAACCATTGAAAAGCATGCATTGCAAAACGGCCTATTTGGTCGACAAACTGCACCCAAGAAACCCCTGTTAGCAGGGTTAAGCTTGAAAAGAAGAAACACAGTAAAATGATACTGGTTCCAGTAAAATTAAAGGTCGGTAACATGGCGTTTGCAAACACATCGCCAATCACACCACCAGAAGAAAACTCATAGAAGTCATCAAAATTAATACTACTAATAGCAGTGGATGAAATAACAAATAAAACTAAACCAACAACACGCAGTGACAGGGTTAAATAATCGAGTTTAAATACTTGATGCGTTTTTTTGAAAAGTAGATAACCAATGCCTTGAATAATGACAGGCACTAACAGTGCTAACCAACCAAAGCTAAAATAAAGTAAATCTGCTGTCCAAGCACCTGCTGTGCCAGTTAGATTTTTTACTTTTATATAATCACCAGTCTGTGACCACGAAGGATCAACAGGGTCAAACGTTAATAAAGCAACTAAAACAAACGCTGCAAGTGCAGTTGTTAATATAAGGCCTGCTTCTAATAATCTTTGAACACCGTTCAGGCGCATTACAACTCCCCTTTTTATTATTCTTTACTTCCTGCTATTTGCACTGTAGTTGGTAAATGAAGATACAAAAATTAAATAGCTTAGTTATTCTATTACTATGGGGCTATTTTTAGAAGCGAAACATCGTCACTTTTAACCTCTTCCATCACTACATAAGTACGACTTTCTGAAACCGCAGGTAAACGCAGAAGAATATCGCCTAATAAGTCACGATATGCAGTCATATCTGCTACACGGGTTTTAAGTAAAAAATCAAAATTACCGGATACTAAATGACATTCCAAGATTTCGTCATGTGTTTTTACCGCTTTACTAAAATCTTCAAATACATCAGGTGATGTTTTGGTAAGCGTAATTTCAACGTAAACTAATAATGCTGCGCCTACTTTTTTTGGGTCAACAATGGCTTTATAGCCTTTTATAAAGCCTTCCCTTTCAAGCTTTTTAACACGCTCTAAACAGGGGGTTGCACTCAAACCGATACGTCTTGCTAATTCGACATTTGAAATTCTGCCATCTTTTTGTAATTCGACTATTATCTTTTTATCAATACGATCTAACACTAGCTCAACCAAATTGGAATATTACTCTTTATTTTTTGATTATATAGTTTTATCAACCAGAAATTCAACAAAATAAAGTTACATCAACCAATTAAAGCTAGATAAAATAGTATTATCTATTACCACAGTTCAAAGTAAGGTGAATTTATGATTATCGGTGTACCTAAAGAGATTAAAAACCACGAATATCGTGTAGGTATGGTTCCGGCAAGTGTTCGTGAGTTAATCAACCACGGTCACAGTGTGTTTGTAGAAACTAATGCAGGTATTGGCATTGGTTTTACAAACGAAGATTATGAAGCCGCAGGTGCTGAAATTCTAAATACTGCTGAAGAAGTTTTCGCTAAAGCAGACATGATTGTTAAAGTGAAAGAGCCTCAAGCAGTTGAGCGTGCAATGCTACGCGAAGACCAAATTCTATTCACTTACTTACACTTAGCACCAGATCTTCCACAAACTGAAGACCTAATTAAGTCTAAGTCTATTTGTATCGCTTACGAAACAGTAACAGATGCACGCGGTGGTTTACCACTTCTTGCACCTATGTCAGAAGTAGCAGGCCGTATGTCAATTCAAGCTGGTGCACAGGCACTTGAGAAATCAAATGCAGGTCGCGGTATGCTGCTTGGTGGCGTACCAGGTGTTGAGCCAGCAAAAGTTGTTGTTATTGGTGCAGGTATGGTTGGTAACAACGCTGCTCAAATGGCTGTTGGCATGGGCGCTGATGTTGTTGTTCTTGACCGTAACGTTGATGTTTTACGTCGTATCGATGCACAATTCGGTAACCGTGTTAAAGCTGTTTACTCAACTGCTGATGCATTAGAAAAGCACGTTTTAGAAGCAGACCTTGTAATTGGTGGTGTTCTAATCCCTGGTGCAGCGGCACCAAAACTAGTTACAGCGGATCACATCAAACGTATGAAGCCTGGTGCAGCTATTGTTGACGTTGCAATCGACCAAGGTGGTTGTATTGAAACTTCTAAAGCTACAACTCATGCAGAACCAACTTATATTGTTGATGATGTTGTTCACTACTGTGTTGCAAATATGCCAGGTGCGGTTCCACGTACGTCAACATTTGCACTTAACAATGCAACATTACCATACATCATTAAGTTAGCTAACAAAGGCTACAAAGCAGCATTACTTGAAGATTCACACTTCATGAATGGCTTAAATGTATTCAAAGGTAAAGTAACATGTAAAGAAGTTGCTGAAGGCTTTGGTATGGAATATGTATCACCTGTAGACGCTTTAAACAGCTAATTCAGATACAGTAATAAGAAAAAGCAGCGAAAGCTGCTTTTTTTTGTTTTTAAAAGAATCAATTAAAAATTAAATAAAACGTTTAATAATAAAATCAACCTTAACACGTTTAGCCTGGCCTAATAACTTTGCAACAGGTTCAGGGTAATCATGCATTGTTTCAAGCTCTTTATAGCCGTTTAACTTAGTACAATGCGTCAAGATTTGTTGTTTTTCTTGCTCAAGCTGCTCGGTTAATAGCCCTTGGCTATCATCAAACAAAATTCCGTTCTCGATATCTAAACCCCACGCACGAGGATTTAAGTTATGCCCCGTCATCATTTGATAACGATTATCGACACTAATCCCTTTTAAATGGAATGAGTTTGTTTCGTGTCGCCACAAATGTACATTTAATAAACCCGCTTGCACAAACTTATCATTAATTTTTAAAAACTTAGCCAATATAGTTTCATACAAATATGGCAGTGCGCCAATTTTACTAAACGGTTTATCGGGAGAAATATAAAAATCGTTAGCCGTTTTATCACCTACAACGATAGTTACTTTTAAACCTTGCTTTAATTTTTTTCTTAATACTCTCAAAAGTGGCGCTGGAAAGTTAAAGTAAGGGGTGTAAAGTACTAATTCTTTTTCACCCAATTCAAAAAGATTTTTAATCGCGCGGTTGAGCATATTGCCACGACGACCAAAACCTAAAAATAAGAAGCTATCAATAGTGCCTATTTGTGATGTGTTATTGCTCGGATATTTTGCTCGTTTTAGCGACTTCATTAATGCTTTGTGATCTGATTTACACTCAGCTAATTTTTTGATTGGACGCTGATCAAGGCGAATAACGGCTTTAGATGCGATTAGCTCATCGTCTATAAACTGGGTAAATGCATTTGCTAACGCATTGTTTTGAATAGTGAAGTAACGGTCAAGACGGTAACGGTCTTGGTATTGTAAGTACACATTATTTAGACTTGCACCGCTATATAATACGGTATCATCAATTACCATGCCTTTGAGGTGTAATACACCAAACACTTCTTTGCCTTTTACCGGCACACCAAACACTCGAACATTATTTTGATGCGTTTGATGTTCTTTTAAATAAAGTGCTGCATTACCTTCACTTGTGGCTTCACCAATGAGACCACGCTGTGCACGATGATAATCAACTAAGATATCAACACGTAAATTTGGGTTTGCATTGGATGCCTCGTGCAGTGCAGATAAAATTTCACGCCCTGCTTCATCATCTTGTAAATACAGCGCTGTAATTACAATACGCTTTTGAGCAGATTTAATTAATGATAATAATTGTGCTCGATAAGAAGCCGCATCAAGCAAAATTGAGATTTGCTCGCTTTCAAGTTTAAAGCTTGGCTCTTTTTGCCAAAAATCCAAACGCACCCTGTTATCCTATAGCATTATTCTTTTGTAAAAGCGTCAACATAACAAATTATCAGATTAAACGCACAATTTTTGAGAGAAAGTTTTGCTAAGTGGCTAAATTTACAACGGGTGTTACGTTAAATTGACGCTTCGCTCAACTCGGTAATATCAAATTCCTTAAAAAAATTTACATCTGTCTTGTTTTTAATAGAATCAACCGCATTAATTAGCAAGAGCAGTATTAATTAGGAAATGCGATGAGCGCAAGCAAACACAGTAAATTACTTATTTTAGGTTCGGGCCCTGCAGGTTATACAGCTGCAGTTTACGCAGCGCGAGCTAACTTAAACCCGGTTTTAATTACAGGTATGCAACAAGGTGGTCAGCTGACTACGACTACAGAAGTTGAGAACTGGCCTGGTGATGCACACGGGTTAACAGGTCCTGCATTGATGGAGCGTATGAAAGAACATGCAGAGCGTTTCGAAACTGAAATCATTTTTGATCATATTCATACCGTAGATGTAAATAATCGCCCATTTACACTTATAGGTGATTCAGGTACTTATACTTGTGATGCACTTATTATCGCAACTGGTGCATCAGCGCGTTACTTAGGTTTAGACTCTGAAGAAGCATTTAAAGGCCGCGGTGTTTCAGCATGTGCAACATGTGATGGATTCTTCTACCGCAATCAAAAAGTGGCGGTTGTAGGTGGTGGTAACACCGCTGTTGAAGAAGCACTTTACCTTTCAAACATTGCGTCTGAAGTTCATTTAGTTCACCGTCGTGATACTTTCCGAAGTGAAAAGATCCTAACAGATCGTTTAATGGATAAGGTTGAAAACGGTAATATTACCCTGCACTTAAACCAAACACTTGATGAAGTACTTGGTGATGATATGGGTGTAACTGGTTTACGTACTAAATCAACTTCAGACGAAAGTACTAAAGAGCTTGAGGTTGCAGGTGTATTTATTGCTATCGGTCACTCGCCAAATACAGGTATGTTTGAAGGTCAACTTGAAATGAAAGATGGCTATTTAGTAGTTGAGTCTGGTTTAAATGGCAACGCTACACAAACCAGCGTTAAAGGTGTTTTCGCAGCAGGTGACGTTAGCGATCATATCTATCGCCAAGCAATTACCTCTGCGGGCACCGGTTGTATGGCAGCACTTGATGCCGAGCGCTACCTAGACAATTTGAAGTAAAATTCGTTAAACTCAAGGCTGCAATTAACGCAGCCTTTTTTATGACAGCACAACTCACAATACTTGATCCTATATCTACAGATTTTCCCCCAGCTGATTTCGCATTAAGCGAACCAGATGGCCTGCTCGCAATTGGTGGTGACTTGTCACTGTCACGTTTAATTACAGCCTATAAAAGCGGTATATTCCCTTGGTTTAATCAAGGTGAACCCATAATGTGGTGGAGCCCAAGTAGTCGAGCTGTACTCAATATTGGTGAAATAAATACAAGTCGAAGCCTTCGTAAATTAGCAAGACAAAATAAATACTCTGTTAGCGTTAACACTAATTTTAGCCAAGTAATTCATAACTGTATAAAGCAACGTGAAAATCAAGAAGGCACATGGATCACCAATGAAATGAAATTGGCTTATATCGCTTTGCATAAAGCAGGCTTTGCGCACAGTATCGAAGTTTATAATTGTCATCAAGAATTAGTTGGTGGGCTCTATGGCATTATGGTTAATCACGTATTTTGTGGTGAATCGATGTTTCACTTTGAAAGTAATTGTTCCAAACTTGCCTTTTGGGCATTGCACAACCATTTAGAAAATTATGGTGTTTCGTTGATAGATTGCCAACTAGAAAATCCCCATTTAACCTCTTTAGGCGTTACAACAATTTCAAGAAATGAATTTTTAGCTAAACTTAAGGAAAGTAAGCAAAGAGAAATTAATGTTTCGATGTGGCATAGCCAACAATTAATGGAAATTTATGACTGAACATATGCCTGTTAAGCTTGGGATAAGCCAACAATTCCCATGCAGTTATATAGATAATGAGCAAGAGCGGCTACTAGTGGTTCTTGATCATGATTTTTATACACAGCAAAAGTTTGAACATCTATTAGCTTTGGGATTTCGTCGTTCAAGTGATCAAATTTACCGACCACACTGCCCTAGCTGCAATGCTTGCAAAGCTATTCGTTTAGAAGTTTCTGAATTTAAACCGAGTAGATCGCAAAAACGAATTATTGCTAAAAGTAATGAATTTAGACTCGAAACCAGCAAAAAGAGTAAAGATATTTACTACACCTTATACGAAAAATACATAGTTCTTAGGCATCATGATGGCGCGATGTTTCCGCCATCAATTGAACAATATGAAAGTTTTTTAACCTGTAGCTGGTTAAACATTAATTATCTAGAATTATGGCATCAAGATAAACTTATTGCAGTTGCAGTAACTGACACACTTTTCGAATCTTTATCAGCTATTTACACTTTTTTCGACCCTGAATATGAACATTATAGTTTGGGGACTATGATGATCTTAAAACAAATTGAATTTGCCAAGCAGATAAATAAGCGCTTTTTATATCTTGGTTACCAAATTGATGCTTGTCGTAAAATGAACTATAAAACTAAATTTAAGCCCTACCAAAAACTTAACAACAATGTTTGGCAGCTAGAAATTAAAAAATAAGGCGAAATGCCAATGATCACTTTACATATGCATGGCTTTTCGGCAAAATCTGCAGCTTTAAAGAATACAACTGAGGTTATACGCTCAATATGGCGAAAGAAGACGTAATTGAAATGCAAGGCACTGTCCTTGACACACTCCCTAACACTATGTTCCGCGTTGAATTAGAAAACGGTCACGTGGTTGTTGCACACATTTCTGGTAAAATGCGCAAAAACTATATTCGTATTTTAACTGGCGACAAGGTTACGGTTGAGTTGACGCCATATGACCTTTCTAAAGGTCGCATTGTATTCCGTGCTCGCTAATTATTTTAGCAGTATCGAATATAAAAAAAGCCCGCTAAATTAGCGGGCTTTTTGTTGTTTAAAGATTAGGCTTCAACGCTTTCCTTTTCATAACTAAAGGTGAGCTGTTTATCTTTAATACTCACTTTTACGTTTCCGCCATCACATAACTCACCAAACAGAATTTCGTTAGCTAATGGCTTTTTAAGTTTTTCCTGAATCAAACGGGCCATCGGGCGTGCACCCATTGCCTTATCATACCCTTCTTTTGCAAGCCACTTACGTGCAGGCTCAGTAACTTCAATTGAAACAGATTTAGCATCCAGTTGAGATTCTAGTTCAACAATAAACTTATCTACCACTTGTAGAATTACTTTTTCATCTAAGTGATTAAACCAAATCGTGTTGTCTAAGCGGTTTCTAAATTCAGGGGTGAATGTTTTATTAATCTCGCTCATAGCGTCATGGCTGTGATCTTGCTGCTTAAAGCCAATTGATTTACGTATGGTTTCTTGTACACCTGCATTAGTGGTCATCACAAGCACCACGTTTCTAAAATCAGCTTTACGACCGTTATTATCTGTTAGCGTACCATGATCCATTACTTGCAATAATACATTGTAAATATCAGGATGTGCTTTCTCGATTTCATCTAATAACACCACGCAATGAGGTTGTTTAATTACCGCATCTGTTAATAAGCCACCTTGTTCGTAGCCAACATAACCAGGAGGCGCACCAATTAAGCGACTAACCGCGTGTTTTTCCATGTATTCAGACATATCAAAGCGGACTAACTCAACCCCTAAACACTTCGCTAATTGTTTTGTGATCTCTGTTTTACCAACCCCAGTAGGACCTGCAAACAGGAATGAACCAATGGGTTTATCATCACTTGATAGACCTGAACGTGATAGGCGAATTGCTGCGCTTAGCGCATCAATGGCATCATCTTGACCAAACACCACCATCTTTAGATTACGGTCAAGCAATTGCAAAACTTGTTTATCTGAATTGGATACATTTTGCTCAGGAATGCGTGCAATCTTCGCAATGATTTGTTCAATATCAGATACTGTTACTGTCTTCTTACGGCGTGAAACAGGTAATAAACGTTGGCTTGCACCTGCTTCATCAATAACATCAATTGCTTTGTCCGGAAGGTGGCGCTCATTGATATATTTAGCCGATAGCTCAGCAGCAGCTTTTAGTGCCGTTTGAGTGTAACGGATGCCATGATGCTCTTCGTATCGTTCTTTTAAGCCCATTAATATTTTGGTGGTGTCCGCAATTGACGGCTCAACAATATCAATTTTTTGGAAACGACGAACTAGAGCGCGGTCTTTTTCAAAAATATTTTTGAACTCGTTGTAAGTAGTCGAGCCCATACAACGCAGCTTACCACTTGAAAGTAATGGTTTGATTAGGTTTGATGCATCCATTACCCCACCAGAGGCTGCACCCGCACCAATAATGGTGTGGATTTCATCTATAAACAAAATTGCATTTTTGTGTTGCTGCAGCTGTTTTAACAATGATTTAAAACGTTTTTCAAAGTCACCGCGGTATTTTGTACCAGCAAGTAAAGCACCCATGTCTAGTGAAAATACGGTTGCGTCAGAGATAACTTCAGGTACTTGTTCATTTACAATTCTGTAAGCAAGCCCTTCTGCAATGGCAGTTTTACCTACACCTGCTTCACCAACAAGCAGTGGATTATTCTTTTTACGACGACACAGCACTTGAATCGTGCGTTCTATTTCACTATCCCGCCCTATCAGTGGATCGATTAAGCCAAGTTCTGCTTGAGTATTTAGATTGGTTGTAAAGTTTTCAAGTTTTGATTTTTCATCAACCGCTTGTTCAGAGCTGTTTTCAATTTCTTGCTCTTCTTCAGAATGATGATTTTCTTCTTCATCTAAACGTGAAATGCCATGAGAAATGTAGTTAACAATATCAAGTCGAGTAATATCGCTCTTTTTAAGTAAATACACCGCCTGACTTTCTTGTTCGCTGAAAATTGCAACAAGAACATTGGCACCATTTACTTCACTTTTTCCTGATGATTGAACATGAAAAACAGCGCGTTGCAATACACGTTGAAAGCCAAGTGTTGGTTGTGTTTCTCGTTCATCTTCCAATTCTGGAATGATTGGCGTTGTTTCATCAATAAAATCTGACAACGCAATTTTTAGTGATTGTAGATCTGTGCCACAACTAGATAATGCATCAATGGCTGACGGATTATCTAGCAGGGCTAACAATAAGTGCTCCACAGTCATAAATTCATGTCTGCGACTACGCGCTTCTCTGAATGCGGAGTTTAAGGTAATTTCCAAGTCTTTATTTAGCATAATAAACTCCTCTCATAACTTCTTTTATTCGGGCTCAAAACTACACAACAGTGGATGTTCATTATCACGCGCATATTGATTAACCTGCGCTACCTTTGTTTCTGCAACTTCCGCGCTGTAAATACCACACACAGCTTTGCCATCGTAATGTACCTTCAACATGATTTCAGTCGCCCTGTCTGAATCCATATTAAAAAAACGTGCTAGAACTTCAACAACAAAATCCATCGGCGTGTAGTCATCGTTATTTAAAATGACTTTATACTTGCGCGGCGGTTTAATGCTTTGTCGCTGCTTTTCCTTTTGGTTGTCTACTAAATCTGAAAATTGTGTACCACTCATAATTTAATATAGTCATCTCTTGTAAACTCAAGCAACTTTGAGTCTTAAAAATTAAAAATTTATTTAAATTGTTAAAAACAATTAAAAAACACTTGACTGTTTGTTCATATAAACTACAGTCAATAGGTGATTATTTACTAAGCAATTTACGAACGTTAGCTTGTGTAATCCGCAGCACTGGTTCGTTTTAGCCTTGGTATATAATTTACCATGTAGAATAACATGATTTTAGTCAACTTATAGAAGGATGTTGAGGTATGGCTTGCGGAAAAGTCAAATGGTTCAATAACGCAAAAGGGTTTGGGTTTATCGTAGAAGAAGGTAGCACAGAGGATATCTTTGCTCATTTTTCAACCATTCAAATGGATGGCTACAAAACACTTAAAGCCGGCCAAGATGTAACATTTGAGTTGCAACAAGGTCCAAAAGGCCTACACGCGACCAATATTGCGCCAACTGAAGGCGAAGTTTAAAGGGTTTCCCTTAAACAAATTATAATAATAAAGAAGCGGATCGCCCGCTTTTTTTATGCCTAAAAAACAGCTTATCCTTGTCAATTGAACATTTTGTGATTGCTAATTCTTTTTATTTAAACTAGCCCTGCTATACTATCGGCCAATTGTCAGCAATAAAAATAACGCTAGACTAAGTCAATTACATTCAATTTTTGTGATTTAGCAAAATCACACCCCTTTCAATGTAAGTATTGAACGCCGAGTTTAAATGGCATTTAAAAGTTAGGAATAATAATGACTAGTAAATCTAAGATAATTTATACAAAAACGGATGAAGCACCGGCATTAGCCACGTACTCGTTTTTACCAATAGTAAAAGCGTTTAGCGCTGTATCTGACGTGAACGTAGAAACACGTGATATCTCTTTAGCAGGTCGTGTAATCGCGAATTTCCCTGAATATTTAACTGAAGAACAACGTATCGGCGATGCGCTTGCAGAATTAGGTGAACTAGCCAAAACACCTGAAGCAAATATTATTAAACTTCCTAACATCAGTGCTTCTATTCCACAGTTACAAGCTGTTATAAAAGAACTTCAAGCACAAGGTTATGCACTTCCAGAATACCCTGAAGAACCTAAGAACGAAGAAGAAGCAAAAGTTAAAGCTACTTACGACAAAATTAAAGGTAGTGCTGTAAACCCAGTATTACGAGAAGGTAACTCTGACCGACGTGCACCTGGTTCTGTTAAAAACTACGCGAAAAATAATCCACACTCAATGGGTGCGTGGGCAAGCGATTCTAAATCACACGTAGCATCTATGACAGAAGGTGATTTCTTTGCATCAGAGCAATCAGTAACCGTTGAGTCTGCTGATGATGTTCGTATTGAGTTCGTAAACGAAAACGGTGATGTTGAAGTATTAAAAGCATCTGTACCATTACTTGCAGGTGAAATCATCGATAGCTCTGTAATGAATGCAGCTGCGTTAAACAGCTACTTAGAGCGTGAAATCAACGCAGCAAAAGATGAAGATGTACTACTTTCATTACATATGAAAGCAACAATGATGAAAGTGTCTGATCCAATCATCTTCGGTCACGCAGTAAAAGTATTCTACAAAGATGTATTTGCAAAACACGCTGCAACATTTGAAAAATTAGGTGTTGATGCAAACAATGGTATTGGTGACGTTTACGCTAAAATCGCACAATTAGATGACGCAACTCGCGCTGAAATTGAAGCTGATTTACAAGCTGTTTATGCTAACCGCCCTGCACTTGCAATGGTTGATTCTGACCGTGGTATTACTAACCTACATGTTCCAAGTGACATCATCATTGATGCGTCAATGCCAGCATGTATTCGTTCATCAGGCCAAATGTGGGGCCCAGATGGCAAACTAAAAGACACCAAAGCACTTATTCCAGACCGTTGTTATGCAAGTGTTTACCAAGCAACGATTGACTTCTGTAAAGAAAACGGTGCATTTGATCCAACAACTATGGGTAGCGTACCAAACGTTGGCCTTATGGCTCAAAAAGCAGAAGAATACGGTTCACATGACAAGACATTTGAAATTAAAGCAAAAGGTCAAGTTCGCGTAGTTAACCAAGCAGGTGTTGCTGTAATGTCTCACGACGTTGATGCGGGCGATATCTTCCGCATGTGTCAAGTTAAAGACTTACCAATTCAAGACTGGGTTAAGCTTGCAGTGAATCGTGCACGTGCAACTGGCACGCCAGCGGTATTCTGGTTAAACGAGAACCGTGCTCACGATGCGCAGTTAATTAAGAAAGTTAACCAATACCTACAAGACCACGATACTAACGGCCTTGATATTCGCATTCTTGCACCATTTGAAGCAACGCAATTCTCATTAGCACGCATCAAAGAAGGTCAAGATACTATTTCAGTAACCGGTAACGTACTACGTGACTACCTAACTGACTTATTCCCAATTCTTGAACTTGGTACAAGTGCTAAAATGCTATCAATCGTTCCATTAATGAACGGTGGTGGTTTATTTGAAACAGGTGCAGGTGGTTCAGCACCTAAGCACGTTCAGCAGTTCGAAAAAGAAAACCACTTACGTTGGGATTCACTTGGTGAATTCTTAGCGTTAGCGGCTTCTTACGAGCACCTTGCTGTAAACGCAGGTAACTCTAAAGCGCAAGTATTAGCAGATACGCTTGACGCGGCAACAGCTAAATTCTTACTTGAGAACAAATCACCTTCTCGTAAGGTAAACGAATTAGATAACCGTGGTAGCCACTTCTATCTAACGATGTTCTGGGCACAAGAACTTGCTGCACAAGACAAAGACGCTGAACTTAAAGCGAAGTTTACGCCAATTGCAGAGCAATTAACTGCAAATGAAGATGTTATCGTTAAAGAGCTTAACGATGCACAGGGCGTTGCTGTTGATATTAAAGGCTACTTCCAGCCTAGCGAAGAGCTTGCATACAAAGCAATGCGTCCAAGCGAAACATTCAACAACATTATCGCGCAAATCGCATAATCGTACTGTTTGAATAAGAAAAAGGGCAACATGTTGTTGCCCTTTTTTATTTGCTACAATGTCTACCTTGCTTGTAATTAATCAAAGTCATGACTCGATTATCTAAACCTAAATCTGCACAACTTACTAAAAAGCCAACACGACTAAATAAACAACGTGTTAGCACAGCTAAAAAACACATCAAAACTCGTGATGTAAAGCCACATCAAGGGCCAACTCATATCGTTCTATTTAACAAGCCTTTTGATGTGCTAAGCCAATTTACCGATGAAGGTAATCGCAAAACACTGGCTGATTTTATCGACATTAAAGATGTGTATGCAGCAGGTCGTCTCGATAGAGACAGTGAGGGATTATTACTGCTTACCAATAACGGTAAGCTACAACACAAAATCGCGTCACCTAAACATAAATCACCGAAAACCTACTGGGTCCAAGTAGAAGGTGATGTAACAGAAGAGGCAATAAACGCCCTATCGCAAGGCGTTGTACTGAAAGATGGTAAAACCCTACCTGCAAACGTTAAGCGCATCAATGAGCCCAACGTTTGGCACCGTAACCCACCGATTCGTGAGCGCAAAGCAATTCCTACAACTTGGTTATCAATCACCATCACAGAAGGTAAAAATCGCCAAGTAAGACGTATGACAGCACATGTTGGCTTTCCGACGTTACGCTTAATTCGTTATGCCATTGGTAAATATACCTTGGACGGTATTGAAAATGGCGAATATAGACTTATAACAGAGAATAATTAAGCATTACGCGTAGACATTTTAGAACATGTTTTATTAAAACAGCTATGATATAATTCGCGCCTCAAATTTTCGGAGCAATTCAATACTATGAGTGACAACAGTAACATCAAAGTCATCGTTGGCATGTCTGGCGGTGTAGACTCTTCAGTTTCAGCTTATCTACTGAAGCAACAAGGCTATCAGGTTGAAGGCTTGTTTATGAAAAACTGGGAAGAAGATGATACTGATGAATATTGTGCTGCTGCACAAGATTTAAAAGATGCTCAAGCAGTTTGTGAAAAACTGGGCATTGAATTACACACGGTAAACTTTGCTGCAGAGTACTGGGACAACGTATTTGAGTATTTCCTCGCTGAATATAAAGCAGGTCGTACGCCTAACCCAGATATCATGTGCAACAAAGAAATTAAATTTAAGGCATTTTTAGAGTTTGCTGCAGAAGCGCTTGGCGCAGACTATATTGCAACAGGTCACTACGTTCGCCGCGCTGAAATAGACGGTAAAGCGACGTTAGTTCGCGGCCTTGATGACAATAAAGATCAAAGCTATTTTCTTTATACATTAAGCCACGAGCATGTAGCACAAACCTTATTCCCTGTTGGTGAAATTGAAAAACCTGAAGTTCGCCGTATTGCTGAAGAACAAGGTCTAATTACGCACGATAAGAAAGACAGTACAGGTATCTGTTTTATTGGTGAGCGTAAATTTAAAGACTTCTTACAGAAATTCTTACCAGCGCAGCCGGGTAGCATTGAAGATTGCGAAGGTAACCATGTAGGCGAACACGAAGGCTTAATGTACCACACGCTCGGTCAGCGCAAAGGCTTACTAATCGGTGGTATGAAAGAAGGCTCAGGTGAACCTTGGTATGTTGTTGATAAAGACATCGCACGTAATGTGCTTGTGGTTGGCCAAGGCAAAGATCACCCTCGCCTATATTCAAACGGTTTAATGGCCAATCAGCTGCACTGGGTTGACCGTGTAGGCCCTCAATCAACATTACGTTGTACAGTAAAAACCCGTTATCGCCAAACGGATATCCCGTGTACCTTACTTGTCGGTGAAGACGGTGTTGCACGCGTATTATTTGATGAGCCGCAAAAAGCCGTTACCCCTGGTCAGTCTGCGGTATTTTACCTAAATGAAACATGTTTAGGTGGCGGTATTATTGACTCGGTGATCCGCTAATGGATAAAAATCAGGTTATGGCGCTTGCCGCCATGTGCCAAATTACCAAAGCAGTGCAAAAAGTTGCGCAAACCGGTTCAATTACCGATTATGAAATGCAGCAACTACTTTCGGGTATTTTAGTAACTAATCCAGATGTACCGTCAGATGTATTTCGTGATATGGATTTACGCCAAGGTTATCAATTAGTTGTTGAACAACTGGAATCTGGCCAAAATAAAAGCATTGAACTTGTAAAGTACGTTGGTGGTTTAATTCAGTTAGAACGTTCTTTAAACGCAAACCCCAAAGCATTAAATGAACTTGGCTCGCGCATTAATTCAATCGACGCACGATTGGCACATTTATCAATTTCAGATGACGCCATTATTGCAAGCCTTGCAGATATTTATTCAGATGTAATTAGTCCGCTTGGACAACGTATTCAAGTATTTGGTAAACCAGCATTGCTACAACAAAAATCGGTGCAACATCGTATTCGCGCCCTGTTGTTAGCTGGTATACGCGCCGCAGTATTATGGCGCCAAGTTGGTGGTAAACGCCGCCACTTCTTTTTTGGCAAAGGTAAAATTGTCAAAATTGCAAAACAGTATTGTTAATCTCTAGTACAAATATTTAGGAGTGATTATGGAGCTTTCAGCGTTAACTGCTATTTCACCTGTTGATGGTCGTTACGGCAGCAAAACAACTGAGCTTAGAGAAATCTTTAGTGAGTATGGCCTAATTAAATACCGCGTTACTGTAGAAGTTCGCTGGTTACAAGCACTTGCTGCTGCCGAGGGTATCGACGAAGTACCATCACTAAGCGCTGAAGCAAATCAAATCTTAGATAACATCGTTGCAAACTTTAATGAAGAAGATGCAATGCGTGTTAAAGACATTGAGCGCACCACAAACCACGACGTGAAAGCAGTTGAATACCTACTAAAAGAAAAAGTAGCTGACAACGCCGAACTTAATGCAATTAACGAATTTATTCACTTTGCATGTACTTCAGAAGACATCAACAACCTATCACACGGTTTAATGTTAAAAGAAGCACGTGAAAACGTTCTTTTACCATACTGCGATAAACTACTTGATGCTGTTCACGCACTTGCAAAAGAATACCAAACAATTCCGATGATGTGTCGTACACACGGTCAGCCGGCTTCACCTTCAACTATGGGTAAAGAAATGGCAAACGTGTACATGCGCCTTAAGCGTCAGCGCGACCAAATCGCAAATGTAGAACTACTTGGCAAAATTAATGGTGCTGTTGGTAACTACAATGCACACCTGAGCGCTTATCCAAACTACGACTGGCATGCACACGCAGAAAAGTTTGTAACTAGCCTTGGTCTTGAGTGGAACGCTTTCACAACACAAATCGAGCCACACGATTACATCGCTGAGCTTTACGATGCGATTGCACGTTTCAACACAATCTTAATCGACTTTGACCGTGACGTTTGGGGCTATATTGCACTTAACCACTTCAAGCAAAAAACAATTGCAGGTGAAATCGGTTCATCAACAATGCCACACAAAGTTAACCCAATTGACTTTGAAAACTCTGAAGGTAACTTAGGTATTGCAAATGCTATTTTTGCACACCTTGCACAAAAACTACCAGTATCTCGCTGGCAGCGTGACCTAACTGATTCAACCGTATTACGTAACTTAGGTGTAGGCATGGGCTATGCGTTAATCGCATACCAAGCAACTCTTAAAGGTATTAGCAAATTAGAAGTTAACCAAGATAAGCTATTAGCTGAACTTGATCAAAACTGGGAACTTTTAGCTGAGCCAATTCAAACGGTAATGCGTAAATACGGTATCGAAAAGCCATATGAAAAACTAAAAGAGTTAACACGTGGTAAGCGCGTTAATAAAGAAATTATGGCAGATTTCATCGATAATCTTGAATTACCAGAAGCAGTAAAAGAAGAATTAAAACAACTTACACCTGCTAATTACATTGGCCGTGCAGTTGAATTTATCGACGACATCAAATAAACGTTAATTAAAAAACGTTTTTACTTGAATAAAAAGCGGAAGGTATTTTTAATATCTTTCGCTTTTTTAATACTAATTTTCAGAGACAGTTATGTATCAGCTCAGCTTTAATATCAAAACGCCAGATGGAATAATTACACTCTCACAGCAAGAGTTTATCAATCAGTATTGGCAAAAAAAACCAGCATTAATTAAGTCAGGTTTTGCTGATTTTGCTGATCCAATAAGTCCTGATGAACTTGCCGGCCTTGCGATGGAGGAATGCATTGAGTCGCGTCTTATTTCTAATCACAACAATGAATGGCAAGCACACCATGGCCCGTTTGAAGATTTCGAATTATTAACACCAAAAAACAGCACACTTCTTGTGCAAGCCGTTGACCACTGGCATCCTGAGGCTGCCGAGTTAATCGAACCGTTTCGCTTTATTCCAAACTGGCGTATTGATGATCTGATGATCAGCTTCTCAACGCCCGATGGTGGCGTTGGGCCTCACCTAGACCAATACGATGTATTTATTATTCAAGGACAAGGTAAACGACATTGGCGCGTTGGCGAATCTAAGCAAACCTTCAATGAAGTGATTCCGTGTAAAGATCTGCTGCAAATTGACGGGTTTGATGCCTGTATTGATGAAGTACTTGAACCTGGCGATATTTTATATATTCCACCTGGCTGCCCGCACGAAGGTTACGCAGTCGAAAACGCCATGAACTATTCGGTTGGCTTTAGAGCACCAAACCAGCGCGAATTATTGTCGTCATTTTCAGACTATTTAATCGATAATGATTCGGGTAATAAACGTTATAGCGATCCATCAATTCAACTTCGAAACAATCCTGGAAAATTTTTACAAAATGAAGTTAACGACATTAAAACACAAATGATAAATGCGCTTAATAACGCTAAAGACTTTAATTTGTGGCTTTTACAAAGTCTCAGCGAAGCTAAACACGACTTAGATTTAGCGCCAGTTGAAGATCAATTTGATGAAGATTACGTGCATGAATTACTAAAACAAGATATTGAAATTCATCGTTTAGGTGGCCTTCGTTGCTTTTATTTATCAACAGAAGATACGTTGTTATTTGCAGTGAACGGTGACGTATTAACCCTGCCAAATGACTGCTTAGCGTGGGTGAAAACACTTTGTGAGAACGTGTCTATGACATCCGATCAGATAAAAAGTTCCACAAGTTGTTCACACTTTATACAAAACTTTACTAATCTTTTAAATGAGGGCTATTGGTATTTTGATTAGTTGAGGCATTGATGAGCTTTACATTTAAGCAAGTGACGTGGCGCGAAAAACGCAAAGAATTAAAACAAGTTAGGGAAAAAGTATTTGTTTATGAATACCATATACCTATTGATATTGAATTTGATAACTGTGATTTAAACTGCCAACATTTGCTTGGTATTGATCATCAAGGTAATAGTATTGCTACCGCTCGGATAAACAACCAAGGTGAAATTGGCCGAGTAGCAGTACTTCAAGCGTATCGTACCAATGAGTTTTATAATTTGATATTTCAGCAAATAGCCCTTTGTGTAAAGCAACTAGGTGCAGATGAATTGTCTTTCAATTGTAATTTGATTGAAAAAGATAAGTTTACACAGTGTGGTTATGCTGCAAGAGGTAATGTGTTTATGGAAGCGGGTATACCGCGACAAAGACTAGCATGCCCTTTGTCGCGTTTTGACCCAAAACCTTTTACGCTGGTTCACTAGCCCACAATTTTTCATTATTGTAGAGCTCATATAATCCCTGAGCTCTATTTACCAGTAAATTAGCAAAGTCCACTTGGGCTTTTTCACGTGCGCCTGTGCTCATAATTTCTTCTGCTTTCATTTGCCATTGAAATGAAAAATAGCGTAACGCATCTCGAGCATTAGATGCAGCAGTTACTTCAACATGATCTGTTGGTAAATTACCCGAAACTACCCAGTATGTTTTTCCCTGCTGACTTTTAATTTTCCAAATAGCACACATAGGCACGAGATAACGACTTTCTTTGTCTAATATCGTTTTTGGTAAAATGCCCTTTTCTGCTAAGTGTTTATTTGCACGATCAAGTGTTTCACGTGTCCATTGATTATGCGCTGCTTCAATTTCAGCTTGAGTTGGTTGTGGTTTTTGTTCTTGGTTTTCCATAATACATCTTTAGAAAATTTCAATTGCCTCACTCTACTGATTCAACAACGGCAAAGCAAGCGGTAACGTTAAAAAGATGAATTGGGATGTGTCAAAAATGTTAATTCTTGTTCACTCGACACTCGACCAAGAATTTCATTGCGATGCGGATAGCGACCAAAGCGATCAATAATGTTTTTATGAGCGACTTCAAAATCATAATTTGGGTGACCGCGGTAAAGTTGTTCAGCTACCTCATGAATTTGTTTACTTTCACTGTGCATAAAAGGCAAATACATAAATCCGACTTCTTCTTCTGATAGCTGTTTATTAAAACCACGTGCAATTGCCCACTGGGCTAAAACGAGTGCTTGTGGGTCTTGCGAAAATGCATCAGGTAAGTCACGGTAAATATTACGCGAAAACTGGTCCAGCACAATAATCTCACAAAGTGCACCTTTTGCTGTTTCACGCCAATGATGAAGCTCACCTTGCTTCGCCGCAAGCAGGGTAGTTTCAAATTGCTGCTTTATAGCGTCATCTACCTCTTGTGACACACTAAACCATTGTTTAGCAGTGAGTGTTTCGAACCAAAAAGAATAAACCGTTTGCCAAGACATCATTTCCCTCTCTACCCTAACCAACTAACAAATTGACTTATAACCAATGCATTTAAAATATCAATAAAAAACGCACCGACTAGTGGCACTACAATAAATGCTTTAGTTGAAGGTGCATAGTGTTGCGTCACTGCCGTCATATTTGCAATTGCAGTAGGTGTAGCGCCTAAAGTTAAACCTGCATAACCGGATGCCATTACCGCCGCGTCATAATCTTTTCCTAACACGCGAAACACCACCAAGGTTGCATACAACATCGTCGCTATCACTTGAAAAACAAGCAATACAACAAAAGGAAGTGCCAAACTTGTTAATGTCCAGAGTTGAATACTCATCAAAGACATCGCCAAGAATAAACCAAGACAGAGGTCAGAAATAAACGAAAGCGATGCACTATCACTCGGCCAAGAACGAATTTTGAATAAGTAAGGTACTGTATTGCTCAGTATAATGCCCACAAATAAGCAGCATACAAATAAGGGTAATTCAAAATTTAGATGTTGTAATAAAACGGCTAAATGATGGCCCAAACCAATCGCCGCTAAAATAATAAAAATACTTATTAAAAATTGGTCTATATTTACACTTGCAAACTTGGCGTTACGATATGACACACCAACCGCGAGCGGTTTTGCACTTCGTACCGTAGGTTTAAGTTTATGTCTTTCGACCAGGTATTTAGCAATTGGACCACCGAGAATACCACCAAAAATTAAGCCAAATGTGGCGCAGGCAAGTGCCAATTCTAATGCGCCATAAATGGCGTACTGCTCATGAAACTCTGAAGACCAAGCGATCGCTGTACCATGACCTCCGCTTAATGAAATCGAACCACCTAACAAGCCACTAATAGCAGGCATACCAAAAAAGCTAAACACACTCACACCAATAATATTCTGAACCACTAAGAACATCACTGCTAGTATGAGTAATAATAATAAGCTTTGGCCCCCTTTCACTAGACTCGAAATTTTCGCATTAAGGCCGATAGTAGTGAAAAAAACAATCAGGAATAGGTCACGAGATGCCAAAGAAAAGGTAATTTCTAAAGAAAAAAGATAGTATAAAAAAGCGCTAATCGAGGCTGCTAAAATGCCCCCAGTCACCGCTTCAGGAATATTAAACTGTTGTAGCACCTTAAAACGACGATTTAGCCATTTACCTAAAAAGTAAACGACAATGGCTGTCATTAATGTGGTCCGTTCATCTAAAACCATTGTTTAGTGTCCTAAAACTTTAGCAGGGTCCGTTTTGCTTGCTTTTATTGCGGGAAAAATACATGCAATAATTGCCATTAGGAATGTTATAGCTGATGTGATCAGTAGGTCAACCCATTTTAATTGGCTCGGTAAATAGTCGATAAAATAAACACCAGATAGCACATTATTACCACTTAATCTTGAAATCATTTCATAGATGTCACTGATACTTAGCGATAATAAGATGCCAAACAAGAGTCCAAAAAATAACCCTTGCGCTGCTTGATAGATGCCTTGTAACAAAAAGCATTTAATAATGGTGTTATCATTGGCACCCATGGTCTTGAGTATAGCGATGCTAGACTGCTTCTCTTTAACTTCCATCACCAGTGTAGAAACAATATTAAAACTTGCCACCGCCACAATTAAAAATACGGTGATATAGACAATAAGCCGTACCATTTGGATATCTTGATATAGGTTACCTTGCGAACGGTACCAAGTTTCAATGTAAACCAATTCATCGAGTGATTGCCCAATAGACAAAGCGCTTTGCCTTGCAGCAAACACATCAGCTACTTTGACTTGTAAGCCATCGAATTCAGCATTTGAAAAACGCTTTAGTTGCTGCGCTTTTCCTAAGGTAATTTGGCCAAAATTCATATCTAATTGACCACCTAAGTTTATCGTACCTGCTAGAGTTAAATTGATACGATTAATACTGGCGAGTGATTGCGTACCTGGCTCGGGTAATAGTACAGTTACCGTGTCACCTAGAGATAGTGCCAGTTTTTCAGCCAATGCTTTGCCTAAAACAACTTCGCCATCGGCTAAATTAATACTGGATTTTGGTGTAATGTAATCAGCACTTTTAGACACCGTTTGCTCAAGTGATGGATTGATGCCTTTAAGTACAACCCCATGCATTTTGCCTTTGTGCGACACCATTGCGTTTAATTTGATATAAGGTGCAACTGCTTTTACTTCGGGATGCGTTAATAAACGCTGTTGATGGTGAGTAAAATTATTGAGCGGTTTTGATGGTGCATAATATTCAATATGCGGTATTACACTGAGTAAGCGGTCTTTTAGAGCAAATTCAAAGCCATTAATCACCGACAGTGCCAGAATAAGTACGGCAACACCTAACGAAATACCAATGGTTGACGATTTACTAAAAAACCCACTAACGGATTTTTCACCCTTGCCTCGCCTAAACCCTTTTACCAAATAAACACTTAAACTCATTGGCTTACCAATTGCCCCTGTTTAATAAACATGGTTTTATCAAGTTTTGCCGCCAACTCTAAATCATGTGTAACAACAATAAATGCCGTGTTATGACAGACTTTTAATTGGTTAATGAGTTCGTAAATTTTCTCACCGTTTTCTTTGTCTAAATTACCTGTTGGCTCATCAGCCAATACTAATGCTGGTTTTGTTATGAGAGCACGAGCAATTGCAACACGTTGACGCTCACCACCAGAGAGTTGATCAGGTTTATGTGACACACGATGACTTAAACCCACGTTATGTAACATCTCAGTCGCTTGCAATTTTGCATCACTTTTAGCAACACCGCCGATTAACAATGGCAGCATCACATTTTCTAGCGCACTAAACTCCATCAATAAGTGATGAAATTGATAAATAAAGCCTATGTGTTTGTTACGAAACTCAGCCTGTTGTTTGCGATTGAGCTCCGTGGTATCAACCCCTTTGATTTTTATCGTACCTTGATTTGGTTTATCAAGTGTTCCTAGTAAATGCAGTAAGGTACTTTTGCCAGAACCAGAGCTGCCCACAATCGCTAATGTTGTACCCGCTTCAAGATCTAAATTAAGGTCATTTAAGATGTCGAGTTGCACTTCGCCATCTTGGTATGATTTAGTTAAATGCTCACATTTAACAACAACGTGATTATTCATAGCGTAATACCTGTGCTGGGGCTAATTTAGCTGCGCGGGTTGCGGGGTAAAAAGTAGCTAAATAACTCATAATAATACTTAAAGAAAAAATTACAGTAACTTGAAACCAAGATACATCTACTGGTAATTGCATGCCTGCGATAATTTGAACGCCTATTTGTGCCAGTATTTCATTAATATTAATTGCCACACTCAAGCCAAGCACAACGCCTAATACACTTCCTACTAAACCGTTATATAGTCCTTGCACCATAAAAACTTGTAACACACCACTTGGGCTTAACCCTAAGGTCTGCAATATCGCTATTTCTGATTGTTTTTCAGAAACCATCATTGTAAGTGCTGAAAGAATATTAAAAACGGCTACTAAAATAATTAAACCAAGCAATAAGCTCATAATGCGTTTTTCCATTGCAACCGCTGAAAATAGCGAGCCTTGGCTGTCTTTCCAATCGCCTACTTTGAGTGGCTGTAATTGAGGTAACTCAGTTAATAGGGTTTCAAGTTGAAATGGGTCATTAAGATAAACGGCGACTTCATTAAAGTCTTTCGGTTTCACTCTATTAAGGCGAAGTAAATCATTAGTGCTAGTTAAAATAACTTGGGAATGGAAAGCTGGATTATCAATCAATACAGCAACCGTGAAGAGACGTTGCGATGGCATGCGACCTACGGGTGTAAACGTAGTCACACTAGGTAGCATCAAACGCACTTTATCACCTACAGCAACATCTAACTGTGTGGCTAAACGGCGCGAAATCGCAACGGCATATTTGGTGTTGCTGAGTGCTTCAACAACGCTTGGATTTAACATGTTTTTGAGTGGGTTTTGTTGTTCTTTCTCCACGCCATATATTTGTGCTGCAAGTAATTTACTGTTCGAAACAACAAGCCCTTCACTGCTTTTGAATTTCGAAATCGCGTTCACGTGCGCATTACTACTGAGAGCTTCAATTACTGTGTGTTGATTATCACTATTCAGAGATAAGGTTAAATGAGGAACAATTTGAAGCATGGATTGTTTTAAACGGTTTTCAAAGCCATTCATAACACTGGTGACACAAATAAGCGCAATCATGCCTAGGATAATACCGGCTATCGAGAAAAATGAAATAAAAGAGATAAAGCCATTGCCTTTGGCTAATTTCGCATAGCGCATGCCAATAAACAAACTAACTGGCTGAAACATGATTAATGATTGTTTAATAAGTGTAATTTTCAGGAAGTTTAACACTTCTTAAGGATAATTGTATTTTTTTCTAGTACACGAATTGTTTTGTTACATAACAGATCTGATCAGTACAGTTTTATGCTTTAAATAACGTCATGCTACTGTAACTTATTGTACAGTCTGGTTAGAATACCGCGTCTGAAAAATTGGGGTAAAACTTTTGATTGAGCGATTTAAGCATTTTCAACTTCGTGGTGACTTATTTGGTGGTGTCACTACAGCAATCATTTCATTACCACTCGCCCTTGCATTTGGTGTTGCTTCTGGAGCCGGCGCTGAAGCAGGTATTTGGGGTGCTATTTTAGTCGGTTTATTTGCAGCCCTCTTTGGTGGTTCAAACTCGCTTATTTCAGAACCTACCGGTCCAATGACCGTTATTATGACAGCTGTGCTTACTGCCATGATGGCTAAACACCCTGAGCAAGGAATGGCCATGGCGTTTACCGTAGTCATGATGGCAGGTGCTTTTCAGTTTTTACTGGGGTCTTTAAAACTCGGGAAATATGTCACCTTAATGCCATACAGTGTTATTTCAGGCTTTATGTCTGGCATTGGTGTTATCTTAATTATTTTACAACTTGCCCCACTACTCGGCCATAAACCTCCGTCTGGCGGCGTCGTTGGTACGTTATCTGAATTACCAAGTTTAATTGCCAACCTTCATTTCTCAGAGCTCTTTTTAGGTCTCGCTACATTAGCTATTTTGTTTTACTTTCCTAAAAAGTATCGAAAATATATTCCTGCGCAATTAGTTGCATTAATCGCAATTACCTTAGTTTCTGTGATTCTATTCACTGACGAGGGCATTCGTCGTATTGGTGAAATCCCTACAGGTTTACCGAATATGGTATTCCCTACGTTTACCTCTGATCAATTCGTGACCATGATTATTGAAGCCATGGTACTTGGTACGCTTGGTTGTATCGACACTCTTTTAACTGCGGTTATTTCTGATTCACTTACGCGCCAAGAACACGATTCAAATAAAGAATTAAAAGGCCAAGGTATTGCGAACATGATCTCAGGCTTGTTTGGCGCATTACCTGGTGCAGGTGCCACAATGGGAACGGTTGTGAGTATTCAAGTAGGCTCTCGCTCCCCTGCTGCTGCAATCATTCGTGCAATTATTTTAATGCTTGTCGTTCTGGTTGCCGGGAGCTTAATCGAACCAATTCCAATGGCTGTCCTTGCAGGTATCGCACTCTATGTTGGTATTTCTATTCTTGATTGGAGCTTTTTACAACGTGCTCACAAAGCAAGTATGCAACAAACAGCGATTATGTATGGCGTTATGTTATTGACGGTCTTTGTAGACTTATTAATTGCTGTAGGCCTTGGTGTATTTATTTCGAATATTATTGTGATTGAACGCTTAAGCCGCGAACAAGCAAAACAGGTAAAAGCAATTAGTGACGCCGACGATGACGATGTGCCACTTAATAATGATGAGCGTGCGATTTTAGATAAAGCGAAAGGTAAAATTCTATTTTTCTATTTATCAGGGCCAATGATTTTCAGTGTATCGAAAGCGATATCTAGGCAGCATACCTCTGTGCATAAATATAAAGCGATGATACTCGATTTAAGTGATGTACCAATGATTGATATGACAGTAGGTCTCGCCCTTGAAAATGCAATAAAAGATGCCATTGAAGCGCACTGTGAAGTTTTCTTATACTGCCCAAATCAAGATGCAAAATATCAGTTAGAGCGTCTCGGCATTGATGAATTAATCGGAAAAGAACGCTTTGTAAATACCCGATTAGATGCACTCAACCAATCATTAGAGGTAGTTGAAAACGTACCTTTTACAGGCAGCTAACTGAAAAATAATAAATTCTTTGCCTGAACTTACATGTTCAGGCTAAGATATTAAATTATTTAGTCAAACAGCTTACGTTATGTCTTATCTGCTCGAGCAATTTAATCAATACTTTCAAATTGAACACGCGATTAGTGTTAATTTAGAACCAGTCGAAGAAGCTAACTTGCCAAAAGACGATAGCGACATAGATAAAATCATTCCCCCACTTTTTTTACTCGCCAATGAAGTCAATATACTTGAACAAACAGCCCTTAGACCACTTCGTCAACTAGGTGATGTGGCTGAAGATTTAGCCCAGTACCTTAAACTACAATCCCGTAAAATTGATTTGATCCTGTCGCATATTTTAGCTAGTGAAAATCAGCAAGAAGACCAACTTGAAACCCATAGTTTTGGTGGCAGTGGTTTTGTACTCAAAACAACTGAGCAATATCAAGCTAATGCGTTTTATCGTTGTAAATTATTTTTAGCAGATGAAGCCGCAGCCGTATTTTGTTTTGCGCAAGTGGTTGATTCACAATCTGGTGAAGGAAATTTTAAAACTCGCTTTATTTTTAGTCACATCCGAGAGCAAGATCAAGAGCTTATGGTAAGGGCGAGTCTACATGCGCAAGCAAAAGTGTTAAAAAAGAAGCAAACAAAGAAAAACATCAATTAAACACTAATAAATAACGCGCCCATTTGATAGTATTGGCCAAAATTCCCTTTGTAAAACATTATGAAAACAGTTTTTCCTGCAGAATGGGCTCCACAAGATGCCGTTCTTTTAACATGGCCGCATAAAGGTACTGACTGGGTAAATATAATAGATTCAGTAGAAGTAACCTATGTTGCTATTGCACGTGAAATTTTATCTGAACAAAGCTTAATCATTGTGGCGCATAACGACGCACTTAAAGCACATATTAGCCAGTTATTTATTGATAACAAAGTAGCTACAGATAACCTTCATTTTGTTGTTTGCCCAACTAACGATACTTGGGCACGTGATCATGGCCCTATTTGCACATATAAAGGTGATAGCTTGCATGCGCTTGATTTTACCTTTAATGGTTGGGGTAATAAGTACCAAGCAGATCTTGATAACGCGATAAACCAGCAGCTTTTTAACTCTGTGCTTGCGGCGGATGCATCAAGTAGCAAAGTTGAACTGGCACTTGAAGGTGGCGGCATTGAAACTGATGGTAAAGGAACATTACTTACTACCAGTGAGTGTTTGTTAAACGAAAACCGTGAAAACAATCTTTCTAAAGAAGCGCTTGAAGCCAAACTCAGTGAAGTATTAGGTGTTGATCATTTCCTTTGGGTTGATCATGGGTATCTTGCTGGTGACGATACAGATAGTCACATTGATACATTAGTGCGTTTTGCGCCAAATGATACTTTGGTTTATGTTGCCTGTGATGACAGTGATGATGAACACTTTAACGCATTACAAAACATGGCTTTGCAATTACAAACGCTTAAAACTCCTAGCGGCGATGCATACACTTTACATGCCCTACCTTGGCCAAGTGCAAAATTTAATGATGAAGGTGATCGCTTGCCGGCAACTTATGCCAATTACCTTATTATCAATAACAAAGTGTTAGTTCCTACATATCAAGATGCTAACGACCAAGCTGCACTTGATGTTATTGCTAAAGCATATCCAGAGCATCAAATTGTGGGAATTGACTGTCTGCCATTAATTCACCAATTTGGCAGTTTACATTGTATTACCATGCAATTACCTAACGGTTTTTTACGGAGCTAATCATGTCTCAGACAATTAAAGTTGCTGCGATTCAGCATTCTAATAGCGGTGATTTACAACATAACCAAGATAAAACGGTTCTTGGTATCAAAGAAGCGGCCAAAAATGGCGCAAAGCTAATTGTACTTCAAGAATTACACCGTAGTTTGTATTTTTGCCAAGTAGAAAGCACTGAAAATTTTGATCTTGCTGAACCTATTCCGGGCCCGAGCACAGCACTCTATGGCCAGTTAGCAAAAGAGCTGAATGTTATTATTGTGACGTCGCTTTTTGAAAAACGTGCAACCGGTTTATACCATAACACCGCTGTAGTGCTTGATACTGACGGCGAAATCGCAGGTACTTATCGTAAAATGCATATTCCTGATGACCCAGGTTTTTATGAGAAGTTTTACTTCACTCCAGGTGATTTAGGTTTTCAACCAATTGAAACATCTATAGGTAAATTAGGCGTATTAGTATGTTGGGATCAATGGTTCCCAGAAGCTGCTCGCTTGATGGCAATGGCAGGTGCTGAATTTTTAATATACCCAACAGCAATTGGTTGGGATTTAGATGATGAAAAAGCTGAGCAACAACGCCAACTTGATGCATGGGTAATCGCACAGCGCGCTCACGCTGTATCGAATGGTTTGCCAGTAATAGCTTGCAACCGTCAAGGTCATGAAGCCGACCCGAGTGGTCAATCTAAGGGAATTCAATTTTGGGGTAACAGTTTTATCACTGGTCCACAAGGTGAAATTTTAGCTCATGCTACCGATAATGACGACGAAATCCTTTATGCCGAAATCGATCGCGCTCGCAGTGAATCTGTTCGCCGTATTTGGCCGTATTTACGTGACCGTCGTATCGACCATTACCAAGATCTAACGAAATTATACCGAGATTAATACTAAGGAGTGACATTAATGCAAAGTCAGTGGCTTAACTTACCTTGGGTTAAAACACGTAATGACAAAATTGCCTGGGGCAATTTAGTTGGTTCGGCCCTAAGTTTAGCAATTTCAGATGCAGTACAAAGCCATACTGGATTTAAATTAATTGTCACTCAAAGTACGCAACAAGCTTTAAAACTTGAGGCTGAGCTCTCTTATTTAGTGCCAGATGTCCCGGTCAATTTATTTCCTGACTGGGAAACACTGCCTTATGACCATTTTTCACCCCATCAAGACATTATTTCGCAGCGTTTAAGCCTGCTTAGTCAACTGCGTAATCAGCATAACGGCGTGCTAATTGTGCCAATTGCCGGTTTGATGTTACGTACTGCGCCATGTGAATTTATTTATGGCAAAGCAATTAAGTACAGTGTTGGTGATACCTTAGATAGTATGACGCTTCGCAGTGCCCTCGAATCAGTTGGTTACATTAATGTGCAACAGGTAATGGCGCATGGTGAATTTGCGATACGTGGGTCGATTATTGATTTATTCCCAATGGGCAGTGATACGCCACTACGCATTGACTTATTCGACGATGAAATTGATTCAATTCGTCAATTCGACCCTGAAACACAACGCTCGCGCGACAACATTCAAGAAATCGACTTATTGCCTGCCCATGAGTTTGGCACAGACGAAGATGATATTGAGCGATTCCGTATTAATTACCGCGAAGCATTTGGTTTAGCACACGAAAAAGGTTCGATTTATTCTCAAGTGAGTCAAGGTAGTTTACCAGCGGGTATTGAATACTACTTGCCGCTCTTTTTTGATAATACAGCGACTCTGTTTGATTACTTACCCTCAGATAATGTAATTTTCACATTAGGCGATATTGAACACAGTTGCCGCGAAACCTGGCTTGATATAGAAAAACGTTTTGAAAATCGTAAAGTCGACCCATTACGCCCGCTTTTAGAACCCAACAAACTTTATCTAAATGTTGAGAATATATTTTCTAAACTCAATGAGTCGCCTCGCATTGCGTTATCACAAGGCAAGTTAGGTACCAAGGCAGCTAATCACAACATTGCACTCCTCGAGCTTCCTGATATTCGTGTAAATCATCAACTGAAACAACCGTTTGAGTTGGTGTTAAATTATATTTCAGCGCTTAAATCGGATAATCACCGCATCTTATTTAGTGTCGAAAGTGATGGCCGTCGTGAATCATTATTAACATTACTAAAGCCAACCGGTCTTAAACTAGCGGAATTTAATAATCTATCGCACTTTTTGAACAGTAACAGTGACGTTGGTCTGATTGTATCGCCACTTGAGCAAAGCATTTCATTACACACTGAAAAGCTCACAATTATTACTGAGCAAGAGTTACTGGGTGTAAAGATTTCTCAGCGTCGTCGCCGTAAACACAAATACGAAGTGAGCCAAGACGCTATTATCCGAAATCTTGCTGAGTTACAAATTGGTCAACCTATTGTTCACTTAGATCATGGTGTTGGTCGCTATCAAGGCTTAGAAACCATTGATGCCGGTGGTGTTACAACTGAATTTGTGACAATTCACTACCTTAATGAAGCTAAGCTTTATGTTCCAGTTGCCTCTTTGCATTTACTGTCGCGTTATTCAGGCGGTGATTTAGAAACAGCACCGCTCAATAAGCTCGGCTCTGAAGCATGGGAAAAAGCCAAGCGTCGAGCTGCTGAAAAAGTCCGCGATGTCGCCGCTGAATTATTAGATATTTACGCTCAGCGTGAAGTAAAACCGGGTTATGCTTTTAATCACGATAGCAAAGCATACCGTCAATTCGCCGATAGCTTTCCGTTTGAAGAAACTGATGACCAACAAAATGCCATTGGTGCCGTGCTTAATGACATGCAAAAACCGCAAGCGATGGACAGACTTGTGTGTGGTGATGTTGGTTTTGGTAAAACAGAAGTTGCCATGCGCGCCGCTTTTGTTGCGGTAAATGACTCAAAGCAAGTTGCTGTATTGGTACCAACCACCCTACTTGCTCAACAACATTTTGAAAATTTTAAAGACCGATTTGCCAATTCGGCGGTTGAAGTTGCTTTGCTCTCTCGCTTTAAAACAGCAAAAGAACAAAAACAAACCCTTGAAGGCTTAGCTGAAGGCAAAATTGATATTGTTGTTGGTACTCATAAGTTACTTCAGCAAGACATTAAGTTTGACGATTTAGGGCTTCTTATTGTTGATGAAGAGCACCGCTTTGGTGTACGCCAAAAAGAAAAAATAAAGTCGTTAAGAGCTGATGTAGATATTTTAACGCTTACTGCAACGCCAATTCCTCGAACGCTTAATATGGCGATGAGTGGCATGCGTGATCTATCTATTATTGCAACGCCACCTGCTAAACGTTTGGCAGTTAAAACCTTTGTTCGCCAAAATGATGATGAACTGACAAAAGAAGCCATCATTCGTGAAATTAAACGCGGTGGTCAAGTTTATTTCTTACATAATAATGTTGAAACTATTGAAAGCTTCGCAAACGATATCGCCGCGTTAGTACCTGAAGCAAATGTGCAATTCGCTCACGGACAAATGCGTGAAAAAGAGCTCGAATCTTTAATGTCAGATTTTTATCATCAAAAATTCAATGTACTTGTGTGTACCACAATTATTGAAACTGGTATTGATATTCCAACTGCAAATACCATTCTTATCGATAGAGCTGATCGTTTTGGTTTAGCGCAATTACACCAGTTGCGTGGTCGTGTTGGACGAAGCCACCATCAGGCTTACGCATATTTATTAACGCCACACGAAAAGCTATTAAGTAAAGATGCCAAAAAACGCCTTGAAGCTATCTCGTCTTTAGAAGATTTAGGTGCTGGTTTTACCCTAGCAACTCATGATTTAGAGATCCGCGGTGCAGGTGAACTACTTGGGGATGAACAGAGTGGTCAAATTGAAAGCATTGGCTTTAGCCTCTATATGGAAATGCTCGACCAAGCAGTTGAAGCATTAAAACAAGGTAAAGAGCCAAGCCTTGACAATTTATTGCGTAAACAAAGTGATATCGATTTAAAAATCCCAGCGCTTATTCCAAATGACTACATTCATGATGTAAACACACGTTTAAGCATGTATAAGCGTATTGCAAGCTGTACCGATAAAGATACAATGGACGAGTTAACAGTTGAATTAATTGACCGATTTGGTTTACTACCTGAAGCATTACAAAATTTGTTTGCAATTCAGCAACTCAAAATTACGGCAGGTGAAATAGGCATTACAAAAATTGATGCCAATATTAAAGGCGGCTATTTTGAATTTAGCCAAGATACCAAGGTTGATCCGAGTTTCATTATCGGGTTACTACAATCGAGCCCACAGTTTTATAAAATGGAAGGTGCAAGTAAGTTGCGTTTTATGATTGAAGAAAAGAATAATCAAGAACGCTTAAAACTTGTAACGGCAATGCTGAAAGACTTTGCACAAAAGGTTTTGAAATAATGATAATAAAATACGTTTTGCTATTTACGCTGCTAAGCGCAAGTTTTATGGCAAATGCCAATTTACGTTGGTTTGATATTGAATTGATCTTTTTTGAAAGACAACTTGATAGTGAATTAAAAGAAGACTTATCCGCTGATGATCTTGCTGCAATAGACTACAGCAAAACCAAAGATATCATCGCAGATGCATACCAAGAAATTCAAAAAATTAAATATAAAGAATGCACTGGTGAATTAGACATTACGGTTAATCAGGAAGAAGCCTCTTTGACCGGTGAGCAGCGTTTCGAACGCACTGTAACAGAGCCTGAAATGCAAACTACTGCTGAAGTGATACCAAAGCAAGATGCCCCGACTGAATTCGACGACGAGCAACTAGCGTGTCAAAAAGACATCGACATTACTGCACTCGAAGCACTCCCGTTAACACCTGAAGCCATTACTCATGAGCATACAGATTATATTTACTTGCTTTCAGAAGAACAACTCGAACTGAAAGCAACAGTAGCACGATTAAAACAGCGTGGTTTAAAACCGTTATTACACACAGGTTGGCGTCAGCCTGAAAGCAATGTCCGTAATGCAACTCCAATGTACCTTTACGGTGGTAAAAATTTATCTGCTGTTGTTAATAAAACAGAAAAAGCACAGTCATTAGAGCAAATGTTAGAAGAATACACGCAATTCGATACTTCATATGAAATGGATTATGGAATTGATGAGTCTTCTACTGAAACGCTTCATCAAGCAATACCTGCAATTGATAACGCCCCTAAAAAATCCATTTTAGCTAAGCAAACTTGGCAGTTAGAAGGTAAGTTCAAAGTGTTTATTCGCCACAACTACCTAAATATCGAAGCTGATTTTGACTTAAATGATTTAACTGAGCAAACTGTAGAACAAATAAATTTTGAGCAAAATCAAAATGCATTTTCTGCAGAGCAGCTTACTGAAACCGTATTAAAAACAGATCGTTTTTCACAATTTCGCCGTGTGATAAGTTCAGAAATTCATTATTTCGACCATCCAAGGCTCGGTGTGATTATGCAAATTCGACGTTATAACCATTAAGGAATAGCCATGAAAAAACTACTAATCACTGCTGCGGCACTGCTTACACTTACTGCTTGTTCAAAAGTGACTTTAGAAAACTACGAAAAAATCAAAGTAGGTCAGAACAAAGAAGAAATTGAAGCAATTTTAGGTGGCGCATCAAAATGTGAAGAGAAAACCATGCACACTGATTGTACTTGGGGAAATGATAGCACCAACATTAAAGTTACATTTGTTGGCGGCAAAGTTACTTTGTATTCAGAAAAAGGCCTGTAATCAGACTTTTTTACACAATAAAAAAGCCGAATCTATCGGCTTTTTTTATTTTTCAATACGTTGTACTCTAAATCAAATTTTAGTTTGTACAATCACTTATGAATATTCGCAATATTGATCTCAATTTACTGGTATACCTTAACGTTTTACTTGAAGAAAAAAGTGTATCTCGTGCAGCTAATAAACTAGCATTAACACAGCCTACCGTAAGTGCAGCATTAAAAAGATTAAGAGAGTATTTTTCAGACCCGCTATTGGTTAGAACATCTGGTGGTATGCAGCCAACGGAAAAGGCGTTAGCATTAAAACCTCAGATCAGCGAATTTATTCGTTTAAGTGAATCAATTACTCAATCTGACAGCCATTTTGATCCAACATCAGCAACTTATACTTTTAAAATTCTTACAAATGATTACATTGAAAGTTGCTTGCTTTTTCCTTTTATTGCAAGTACTGCAAGTAATTACCCAAATCTTAGCTACAATATCACTTCGCCAGGCGATACCCAGCTAACTGAACTACAAGAAGGCAGTGTTGATCTCGCAATTAATCGCTTTAAACAAGCCCCCACCTCTTTTCATCAAAAACGTTTATGGCGAGATAATTTTCGTGTTATTTGCCATCAAGACAACCCGTTTGCAACATCACCAACACTCGAGAGCTATTTATCACAGCCTCACATTTGGGTAAGTAGAAGTGGTATCACGAGTGAAAACCGTATCTCAAAAGATAGCCATCCAAATAAACTAGGAGAACTCGATGAAGCGCTATGGCAATTAGAGAAACGCCGCAATATTCAAGTTTTTACGCGCCATTTTCAAGCGCAAAAGTTAATTGAACAATCGCCTAGTTTACTACTCAGTATTCCAAATAGATTGGCAATTTCTAGCTTTCAGACAGATAACTTAGTCACATTGCCGTTGCCATTTCAAATGGTACCGCAAGAAATATCTATGGTGTGGAGCCCAATAAAACACTACGACCCTGCCCATACATGGTTACGGCAACAACTTAGTGAGTTCGCAACCACGTTAGCGAGTTAAATAACACATTATAGATAGTATCTATAACTACAATTGAATTATTCAATTTTTAAATTGTGATGTTGTTCGATACTCTTTTTGTTAAGGCAAATGCCTTTTATCAAAAAGAACGAGGAACATTACAATGAGTACAGGTCAATTTCATAAGCATCAATTTTTATACATTGAAGAAAACTTATTCAATCAATTAACTAAAACATATCATTTAGAAAACCCAGAATGCCAGGCACAATTTATTGAAAATTATATTAAATTATTAAAAGAGTTTGGTGGTCAAATTAGAAAAACAATCAATGAAACAAATACTCAAACAATTGGTAACGAAAGCTTATGTGAACTTGCCAGTATTTCAACACCATTAATTACTGAGCGTTTATTAACAGGTGAAACACTTGAAATTAAAGATAAATACAGCTGCCCTACACCAACACTTGTTTTTGCTGCATTTATCGCTGCTTCTGGCTCCGCACAAGTGGTAGATACATCGCAAGTACCAACCAAGCTTGCCACTATTTTTCAGCAATGTGTCAATTACTTACGCCCATTTTATCAAGCACAACTTAAGTTATCGGCTTAATTACAGCACCAATGTTTCTTGAAACTGCTTAAAGGATATCGGTTTATCCTTTAAGCTTTTTTCTACCTCAAACAAAGCCTTAGAAAGGCACCTTGCAGCCTCGTCACACTTTAAATGATAAAACAGCGAAACAACCGCATTGAGTAAAGCGACGGGTGTTATTTCATCTTGCCCCACAAGCGCGTGAAGCGGGCCATGTTTTGGCTCAACAATACAAATATTATTGCCATAGTTAGTTTGGCTCACCTTGTTAATCAAGCCTAAACTTCCCGTAAAATACTCATTTAAAATGGTTGCTAGATAATTTGCACACACAAAAATGGTGTCTTCTGATGCTGTGTTTTGATGGCTAAAAAATTGAAGCAGTGAACACACATCAACTGCAATATCATCTACGTATTTTGGCAATGTTTCACTGTCATCATTTGTACCTTGGCTATTGAGTGATGCCAACGCCCAGCGCACCACACTTCCCTCTGAAATCGGTAAACTATTGGCATGATGGACTATAATTATTTTTTTAACGTTTCTTGATTTTGCAAGCGCAATCGCAGATGTTAGAAGCTGTTCTATACTATTTTGTGACAAATATTTAAGTGCCATAACACTTTGCTCGGCTAGCGCTACTTTATTTACACCAAGTTCATCTTTTAAGAAATTAGCAAGTAGCTTGCCGTCGAACGATGCTGTTTGCCATTCAAGTTTTACAGGTAAATCTTCGCTATTATCTCGCAGCACATAAATATCATTTTGATTATTGGTTTGATAACGGGTGTAAGATGTTTTAAGACCAAGTTCATGGCGTAACGCAACGTTTAGAGATTTAAAGCCATAGCCAATGGGTGCGGTAATAGGCCCAATCAGCGCACATTTTTGTTGCTCAATAGTATTGAGGGTGTGTTCTGGAAACCAATCCCCTTGATATTCAAAAGCCGCTTTTTCACCACACAACACAGCTAACCATTCAATTTTCCTGTTGCCGTGATAACAATTAAGCATCACCTTGTCGGCAATTTTACGGGCATAGTTGATAAGCTCTGGACCTACACCGTCACCTTCAACATAGGGTACTGTGTAGTTTAATGTGTTGCTGTTTGTCATAGTGTAATTTATTGCTCTTTTTGATTTACACTATGACAAATTAACAGCCTGAGATTCAAGCTTTATAGCTAAAGTGTTGATAAAACCTTAGTAGCATAGCTTGATCATACTCTGTAAGTTGTAATTTTTGACCTAACTTATCGAGTAATTTGATTACTTTATTGATGTAAACCGCATAGCCAAATTTAACCGACGTCGATTCAGACATATAAAATACAATATGAGCTGCACTATTGGTATATTCATCTTCAATAATTTGAATCACTTCATGCTCAGTGTTGCCAAAATTTAAACTCACCAATTCACCTTTTTGATTCCCACTGCCAGTGACGAAATTCGATTTAACGACTGGATAACGATTTGATGCAACGTAAGCTAAATGATTAATTCCCACTTCTTGTGCAAGCTGAATAAGCAGATGTGAGATCTCTGCATGCATTTGACTCACTTCATAGTTTTGGCTTAGGACCTTTTCATTTAAAAGGTCGCTAAAATTAGCTTTTACAACAATAAACGCTTTGCTATTTCGCTCTTCTGGCAGCATTAAACCTGAACTTTCATAGCGCTTTTCAATCACTCTAAAACCATGGGCTTTTGATTGTGTCGCTGATGAATGCTTTTCTAAGCTAAAGCTAATATGTTGATGATCTTGTAGTTTTATTCCATCAATATAATTAAATGACTGTTTAATTTCAGATACTAAGTTAACTACTTTTTGATGAAATAATGCCGCATTTTCACGCAGGTTATTGCCTGTTGCAAAGCACACTAAACGAATTGATTTAAGTGATTCGGTGCCTTCTGGGCAAATACCAATGACCCCTTTGCTCTTTTCAGGGTTGAAATAAACAATGTGCTGCTCTTGGGTGGTGTTAATCTCATTATCCACACCATAGCGCACTCGTATAAATTTATTCGAAGCAAATAACGCGACAAAGTCGATATCATGCTGAGCAATCACACGACGTACTTTGTTTAATAGTAAACTTAGTAGTTCTTTTGGCGTTGGATTAAGTGTTTTGTCAGAAAGTTGTGCGATTAAATTATCGTTTATTACAAGTTCAGCGATAATGTATTGGTTGTCCCTTGCATCAGCCGGTACATATACGCGGTTATCTTGCTGTTTAATACGACTGATTAAATTTCTATTCCTGATGATACCCATTTACTTTCAACTCAGTTAACAATTTGCCGAGAGAATAGAATGAATGGGTGACAATTACTTTTCAGAACTATGACGCTTTAATGAAACAACTTAATTACTTAAATTAAAAGCCTTAAACACTCCTTTTTATCTTTTTTTAATCGACTGAATTGACATTAATATGACATTTAAGTGTCAATTTATTTAATGCAAAAAAAAACCGCACCAAAAGGTGCGGTTTTATACTGGTTAAATGTTATTAGAATTTAACATTAACACCAGCGTAGAAATAACGACCTAATACATCGTATGTATATGGGTCAGTATTTGAATCGTTGTTACCTGAATAGTATGGCGGTTGCTTATCAAATAAGTTATTGATGCCCGCAGATACTTTTACAGTTTCTGATACGTGGTATGCACCACCGATATCATGATACACAACAGAGCCTGTGCTTGGTGCGTAACATTTAGCTGGGTTATCTAGACATGAATAGCTGTCCATACCTGAGATGTAGCGTGCTTTATAGTTAGCATCCCACGCATCTCCTTTAACAGAAACAGATAGGTTTGATTTGATATCAGCATAACCACCTGAACCAGATGTGATTAAGCCAACATAATCTACTGTTTCATCAGTTAATGTAACTGTTGTTTCCATTAGGTAAGTTGTGTCTAGTGCAGTGCGCCAATCTAAACCAAGTGCTTCAAATGAGTATGCTAAGTTTAAGTCAATACCTTTCGCAGTTTCAGCACCAATGTTTTGTAATTGGTTGTTGAATGAAATACGACGAGAGTTATCCATTGAGATATCAGCAGATTTACAAAGCGCAGAATCTGTATTGATTGGTGTACCTGCAGCATCTAAACAGTTGTCAACAATGTACTGGTTATCTACAGTTGCAATTGAGTTTTCAATTGAAATATCGTAGTAGTCAACCGTCATTGAAGCGCCATCTAACCAGCTTGGCTCATAAACGAAACCAACCGTTAGTGTTTCAGCTTCTTCAGGTGTTAATGCTGCGTTACCGCCAACAGTTACTTCTGCTTGATCTTGACCTACTGGGTGAGATACTTGGTTAAACGAAGGTGATTTACCACCGTATAGCTCATCAACTGTTGGTGCACGGAATGCAGTAGACGCTACACCACGGAACATGATGTCGCTGTTCACTTTCCAAGTAAAACCTAACTTCCATGTTGCATCGCTACCGAATGTTGAGTAGTCAAATGCACGGATAGCAGCGCTTAGCTCTAGGTTTTCTGCAAATGCTTTGTCTGCAAGTACTGGGATAGCTAGTTCAACGAACGCTTCGTTTACATCGTAACGGCCTTCAGTTGGTTCAACTTTAGGGTCGTTAGCAAGACCTTGTGCAGTTAGTGAATCAGGAATGTACCATGCTTTTTCAGAACGGTGTTCAACACCAGCTGCAAAGCCTAAGTAACCTGCTGGTAATTCAAATAATTCTCCTGCAAGTGAACCACTAAACATTAACATTTGGCTGCCGCCAGTGTTTTGCTCAGTGTATAGGTAACCTTGCATGTTATCGTATTGCCATGAAGTTTGATCAAGCGGGTTAAATTCACCTAACTCGATATCTTCTTGGATTGACCCCATGTTATGAAGGTTTGATAAACGGTCAACAGAGTCATTACGACCAAAGTTTAATGCCGCATCCCATGACCAATCATTTGATAAAACACCTTCGGCACCGATCACAACACGTACTGTATCAACAACTTGAGAGAAGTCACGTGTACCTGTATCGCTCATACGACGACCGTAAGAAATCTCGTCACCGTAGTTAACACCGTGTTCAACTAGTGAATCACCCATCCAATCTTGGTAAGTGAAATCGAACCACACTGGCTGTGGTGCCATTTGTTGCTCAGACCAACGCTTTGAGTACATGCTTTCAGCGAATAGCATGGTATCGTCAGATAGTTCGTAAGTCGCAAGACCGGTAAGGTTTAAGCGCTTCATTGGTGTGAATAAGTAACTATCTTCTGAATAGTTGAATTTATCATCATCACCAAAGTCATGCCATGAGTTGTCTGGGTTACCTTGCAGTGACTCATCGCCTGACCAAATGTGGCCGTAAGGTGTGTAGCTAGAACCACCACAATATAACTCTATCGCACCCGAATCATTTGTGCGTTCTGATACAGGACATGAAGAGAAATCACGGTCTGCTTGAGACGCTTCACCACGATCCATGTATTGTACGCCAAGTACAATGTTACCTTTATCGAATGAAGTACCAACAGTGAAATCTACAGAGCTTTCTTCCGCATCGCCTTCACCTGAAATACCCGTTTGAGCATTCATGTCTAGGCCTTCAAAATCCTTTCTAAGAATAATGTTTACAACACCTGCAACTGCATCAGTACCGTATACTGCTGATGCACCATCTTTAAGCACTTCAACACGTTGGATCATCGATACAGGAATGGTATTTAAGTCTACAGTTGACGCAGCACCTGTACCTGAGTTGATCATACGACGACCGTTTACTAGTACTAGAGTACGCTGTGAACCTAAACCACGTAGGTTCATGCTTGCATTACCACCAGAGCCATTATTAATGCCTGGGTTTACCATCGCACCGCCAGCAGCTGTCATATCTTGTAAAATTGAATCAATTGATGTCGCACCTGAAGCACGAATTTCCTCTGCACCAATTACTGTTACTGGGCTTGCCGTCTCCATATCGGCACGCTTAATACGAGAACCTGTTACTTCGATTCGCTCTACGGCGTCTGCTGAGGTTTCTGCTGCGATTGCATTTGTTGCTGAAAACAACGGTAACGCGGTAGCAATAGCTAAACCCAATTTAGTTTTATTCATAATAAACCTTTATTAGTTGTATAACCCGATTAGTTGAATCCACATCAACTAAAGCGAATAACTTGTTGCATTACCCGTTCTAAGAAAGTGACTTTGTGTTTCTTGTATCACATGAGAAACGTGGCTTCGGATAAAAAACCAAGGAGAAATCTTACAACGGACGCTGCAAACTAGGCTTCTGAAAATGAACGAAAACTGAATGAGTGTTCAGCTTTTATTCAGGCACAAAAAATGGCGCTTAGATTGCGCCATTTGTTATTTAATTATTAACAGTAATAACATAACTAATTCATTAAAATCAGATACTTAAGGTTCTACATATGTTTTTTATTGATACTCGTTTTCGTGCGTTACTAGATGTAATCAATTGTAATCACGCTACAACTGTAGATGCTCGGTTAAGTATTTGTTACTACAAAGTTGAGTGTGGCAATTTTACCCTCTTGAGAGCCATTTTTGCGGTAATGTAAATAAATACGCCATACCATTTCTTTTTTACTGCACACGCCAACCATGCCGCTTGCAGTATATTGCATTTGCTTATTACGAGAAAAAAACAAAGGGATTTTCCCCATATACATGTCCACTCCCTCAATATGTGCATCAATTATTTCAACTTCACTGTCAGGGGTAAAAACGATACTAAACTCAGTTTCTGGTATTACTGATTCATCTATGATTTTTAACAATGAAGAAGACTGCAACCCTGATAACTTGGCTGATGGTCTGCTATTTAAATCATCGCAACCACAAATAATTAGTACTGAAAAAATAACTAGGAAAAACCGCATCTATTACTCTTTTATTAGGCGTGTTTAAACATTGGTCGCGAATTTAGACTAAATTTGCACAAAAATAAATCACACTCACTGAGAATATTTGATTGAGGTCATAATTTTGGGCAAATGCGCTATCTTTTTAAAAGCAAAAATTTTATCATTTCTCATGCAAAAAAAGGGTTTTACCGGGTTGGTTTTCTTGCTAACTCAAACTCTGACATCATTTGATGGCAAAAGTTCGAGTAAGTAAGGTAACGAATTTGGTAAATTTTTAGAGGCCCCATTTCTTTAATTAGAATTGGGAAATTCATTTCTTAATGCAATTTATTGCAGCGGAAACCGGAAAATGAGCCAAACAACAGTAGCATCACAAACAGAATACAACTATAAAGTTGTACGCCAATTCGCCATCATGACGGTGATTTGGGGCATTGTTGGCATGGGTGCAGGGGTTTTCATCGCAGCTCAGCTAGTATGGCCTGCGTTAAACTTCGACATTCCATGGTTAACTTACTCTCGTCTACGTCCGTTACATACGAACGCAGTTATTTTCGCATTTGGTACAAGTGCACTATTTGCAACGTCTTATTACGTTGTTCAGCGTACATGTCAAACGCGTTTATTCTCAGATAAGCTTGCATCTTTCACCTTCTGGGGCTGGCAGCTTATTATTCTTCTAGCAGCAATTACACTGCCTCTTGGTTTTACCAGTGGTAAAGAATACGCAGAGCTAGAGTGGCCAATCGACATTCTTATTACAGTTGTTTGGGTTGCTTATGCGGTTGTGTTCTTTGGTACTTTGATCAAGCGTAAAGTGTCGCATATTTATGTTGCTAACTGGTTCTATGGTGGTTTCATTATCACTGTTGCTGTTCTTCACATTGTTAACAGCATGGCAATTCCAGTTTCATTAACTAAATCATACTCAATCTACGCGGGTGCAGTAGATGCAATGGTTCAGTGGTGGTATGGCCACAACGCGGTAGGTTTCCTTCTTACTGCAGGTTTCTTAGGTATGATGTATTACTTCGTTCCTAAGCAAGCTGGTCGTCCAGTTTACTCTTACCGTTTATCAGTAGTTCACTTCTGGGCACTTGTTTCTCTTTATATTTGGGCAGGTCCTCACCACTTACATTACACAGCACTTCCTGACTGGACTCAGTCTTTAGGTATGGTAATGTCAGTAATTCTATTTGTTCCATCTTGGGGTGGTATGATCAACGGTATCATGACACTTTCTGGCGCATGGCATAAGCTTCGTCACGACCCAATCCTTCGTTTCTTAGTTGTTTCACTATCGTTCTACGGTATGTCAACGTTCGAAGGTCCAATGATGGCGATTAAATCTGTAAACGCATTATCTCACTACACTGACTGGACTGTAGGTCACGTTCACTCTGGTGCGTTAGGCTGGGTAGCGATGGTATCAATCGGTGCGGTTTACCACTTAATCCCTAACCTATTTGGTCAGGCTCGTATGTACAGCACTAAATTAATTAACACACATTTCTGGTTACACACAGTGGGTGTTGTTCTGTACATCGTAGCAATGTGGATCTCTGGTGTTATGCAAGGTCTAATGTGGCGTGCAGTTAACTCTGACGGTACATTAATGTACAGCTTTGTTCAGTCACTAGAAGCGTCTTGTGTATTCATCGTTGTTGGTATGTTCATCATGTTATACAACGTTGTTAAAACTGTTGCAGCTGAAAAAGGTGCATTACAAGCTGAAGCTCAGCCTGCGTAAGGAGTAATGTATGAGTCAGAATAATTCACAAAATAAACACGAGATTGTTGAAAAGAACGTTGGCCTTATGGCTATCCTGACTGTTTTCGCAATCAGCTTTGGTGCACTTGTGGAAATTACACCACTAATGTTCCAAAAAGACACTACTGAGCCTGTAGATGGTCTACGCCCACTAACTGCGTTAGAAATGGAAGGTCGTGACATTTATGTGCGTGAAGGTTGTTACAACTGTCACTCACAAATGATTCGCCCTTTCCGTGACGAAGTTGAGCGTTACGGTCACTACTCTGTTGCTGGTGAAAGTGTTTGGGATCACCCATTCCAGTGGGGTTCTAAGCGTACTGGTCCAGATCTAGCTCGTGTAGGTGGTCGTTACTCAGATGATTGGCACTATGCGCACTTGGTAAACCCACGTGACGTAGTTCCAGAGTCAAACATGCCAGGTTACCCTTGGTTAGCGAAAAACGAAGTTGACACCACGCATACACTTAAAAAACTACAAGTGTTCCGTGATAACTTCGGCATTAACCAAGAAGCGTATCCAGGTCGTGGTTACGGCAGTGATGCAGAACTACAAGCTGATGTTGATTCCATTAAAGGCAAAACTGAAATGGAAGCGCTAATTGCGTACCTTCAACAGCTTGGTACTCACTTAAAGTAAACCACTATGGATTACGGCACATTCAGAGGCATATTTACTCTGGTATTATTAGTACTTTTTATTGCCATTGTACTGTGGGCTTACAGCAAACGTTCTAAAAAGAACTTTGATGAAGCAGCAAACGCGATTTTCGAAGACGAAAACGTACATAACAATACAGTTGGCGAAAAGGAAAAAAAGGAGTCTGAGAAATGACTACGTTTTGGAGCATTTGGGTTATTGTATTAACCATAGCATGCTTAGCAATCTGCTTCGGACTACTAGTTTGGAACTTAAAGAACTACGTAGGCGTTGAAGAAAATGAAACATGTGGCCATGAGTTTGATGGCATCGAAGAAATTAACAACCCACTTCCTAAGTGGTGGACAATTATGTTCTTCGCTACTTTCGCATGGGGTGTGGTATACCTGATTCTTTATCCTGGTATGGGTAACTTTGAAGGTATTTCTAAGTGGACAAGTTCAAACCAAGGCATCAAATCAATTGCAGAATCAAAACAAGCTGTAATTGATAACGAAGCTGCAGGTAAACGTGTTCAACTTGACCAAGAAATCCGTAATGCGGATGAGCGTTTTGGTCCTGTTTTCCAACAATTCGCACAGCAAGATATTAAAGACCTTGCTACTAATGAAGAAGCGTTAGAAATCGGTCAGCGTTTATTCTCGCAAAACTGTGCTCAGTGTCACGGTTCAGATGCACGTGGTGGCCAAGGCTTCCCTAATCTGACTGACAATGACTGGTTATACGGCGGTACGCCTGATGCAATTAAAGCGTCACTACTACACGGTCGTATTGCAGCTATGCCAGCATGGCAAGATGCGCTAGGTGATCAAGGCATTCAAGAAATGACTGCTTACGTACTTAGCCTTTCAGGTCGTACAGTTAACCAAAAAGACGCAGCAGCTGGCCAAGCTAAGTTTGCAATGTGTGCAGCGTGTCACGGTATGGATGGTAAAGGTAACTACGCATTTGGTGCACCTAACCTAACAGATAACATCTGGTTATACGGTGGTTCACAACGTGCTGTAGAAGAAACGCTTCGCAATGGCCGTGCCGGTGTAATGCCTGCTTGGAAAGACATTCTTGGCGAAGATAAAGTGCACATTCTTACTGCATACGTTTACAGCTTATCTCAAGATAAGTAATTGATTAGTTATACTTAATGGGTTTTTTAAACTATTTTTAAATTGCCCTTAAGAGTACGAATCTAGATCAAAAAAGCTCCCAATTTGGGAGCTTTTTTTTACCTTTTTTTCAGCACTTCAAGTAGAATAACGCAACTTTTGTTTTTAATGATAAGTCGCTATGTCTACAACCCCTTGGTATAAACAATTTTGGCCTTGGTTTATTATTTTCATTCCTGCCGGTACCATCGTCGCCTGTATCACTTTACTCGTTTATATGTCTGACAAAGGCCCTTCAATGGTCGTTGATGACTATTACAAAAAAGGAAAAGCCATTAACCTAGAATTGTCTAAATTTGACCGTTCAAAGTCGCTTTACCTACATGCTGATTTATTCATTAATGATGGGGTTGTTAAAGTGAGCTTCACTAAGGGTGATTCCCTTAATCCCCCAGCCCTTAAAACATCTTTTTATCACACAACGCTTAAAGATAAAGATGTTGAAGTAACGCTAACACCAAATGCTAATGGTGATTATTCTGGTGTAACAGAGCTACTTGAGGATGGCCGCTATACTGTATTTATCGAACCAATTAACGGTGAATGGAAACTTAAAGAAAACATCACCTTACCTTACGAAAACGCGTTTAAAATTAAACCAGAATATAAGTAAGCCATGGCCAAAAACTGTTTTCACTGCTTGGAGCCTATTCCAAGCGGTATCTCGCTAAGCATTGAATTTGAAAATGAAGCTAAGCCGATGTGCTGTTTGGGTTGTCAAGCAGTCGCTGAAGCCATTATTGAACAAGGCATGTCGGATTACTATAAGTACCGCACAGAGAGTGCTGGCAAAGTTCAAGAGCTAGTACCGGAACAAATTAAAATGTTCCAAAGTTATGATGACGAAGATATTCAATCAGAGTTTTTAGTTAAGCAAGGCGATATTGCTGAAATTCTATTAAGTGTTGAAGGAATAAGTTGTGCAGCTTGTGCATGGCTTATTGAAAAACAGTTACTCAATTTAGGCCATGTGGTGCGCGTTGATGTTAATACATCTACTTATCGCGCTATGATTAAATGGGATCAGTCAAAACTAAAACTGAGTACCATTATAGAATCCTTAGCACGGATTGGCTATCGTGCTTACCCTTTCCAACAAGATCACGAAGAACAACAAAAAAAGCAAACCGCTAAATCTTATGTCAGACGCTTAGGTGTCGCTGGCCTGATGACAATGCAGGTGATGATGTTCGCTTTTGCTATGTATTTTGGCATGTTTTCTGGCATGGATGAGGACTTTGAACAGTATTTCCGCTGGATCAGCTTTATTTTAGCCACGCCTGTAATTCTTTATTCAGCGCTACCGTTTTTAACCTCGGCAGTGCGTGGTTTAAAAGCCAAACAGCTTAATATGGATTTACCCGTATCACTTGCCATTTTTGGTGCCTATGCCGCAAGCAGTTGGGCAACTATCTTTGAAACAGGTGAAGTGTATTTTGAATCCATCTGTATGTTTACCTTCTTATTATTGTTGGGTAAATACCTTGAATTCCGCGCCCGTTTGAAAGCATCTGAATTTACTGCCAATTTACAAAAATTGTTGCCGCTTACCGCTCGCTTGATAAACAACAATGAAGAAGAAATCATTGCGGCAAAACGCCTTCAATTAAATGACAAGGTGATGATCAAAGCCGGTGAAACCATTCCAGCTGATGGTATTTTAATTGACGGTAAAACCTCTGTAGACGAGGCAATGATGACCGGTGAGCACGCAGCAGTGGGCAAATCTAAAGGTGATCAAGTTTACGCTGGCACGGTAAATCACGATGGTGTAATTACTATTTGTGTTAATCAAATTGGGCAAGACACACTAATTAATCAAATTGTTCGTTTACAACATCAAGCGCTTACTTCTCGCCCTAAAATTGCTGAAATTACCGACAAAGTCGCACAGTGGTTTGTTGCATGTTTACTTATCTTTGCATCAATTACCGCTTTTTCGTGGTATCACATTGAGCCCGAACATGCATTTTGGGTGACTATCGCCGTATTGGTCGCTACCTGCCCTTGCGCACTCAGTTTGGCAATTCCCACAGCGCTCACCTGCGCAGTGGCAAAATTAACCCAACAAGGGGTGTTAATAAAACAAGCGCATGTATTAGAAACCCTGACCAAAGTCACAGATATTGCTTTTGATAAAACTGGTACCTTAACCGAAGGCAAATTCACATTACTAAATACAAAATTGTTTAATGCTGATTATTCTCTCGATGAAGTCTATGCAATTGCAAAGACGCTTGAAAATTATTCAGAGCACCCAATCAGCAAGGCTTTTATGGATCTCAATGTGGCACCAGTTGAGTTAAGTGATGTGGTTATTGAAACAGGTAAAGGCATTTCTGCCATTTATAACAAACAAGCCGTTGCAATTGGTAAGGCTAATTGGTTTTGTCAGTTTGATGAAGAGGGTTTTGACGTCTTCTTATACATCAATAACCAAGTAATTGCTGGCTTCAAACTACAAGACAAAATCCGCGATCATGCTAAGTCGACATTAAACGAGCTTAAACAAAGTGATCTAGCATTACAGGTATTAACGGGCGATCCATCGACTGCTGGAAAAGAGTTGGTTCATAGTTTGGGTATAAACAATATCCAAACTGGCTGTAGCCCATCAGATAAACAAAACGTTGTCGAGCAACTTGCAAGCAAAGGCAAAATTGTTGCAATGGTAGGCGATGGCGTTAACGATAGTCCTGTATTTAATAGTGCGCACCTCTCCATCGCAATGGCATCTGGTGCAGATATTTCCAAAAATACGGCAGACGTTGTTCTACTCAACAGTGAGATCAATGGCATCAGCCGGCTTTTTGAAACAGCTAAACTAACACGCCGCGTAATTAAGCAAAATTTGACAATTTCGCTGTGTTACAATGGCTCTATTCTACCATTAGCTGCGATGGGATTAGTTCCACCTTGGGTTGCAGTAATTGGTATGTCCGCAAGTTCACTTATCGTAATTGGTAACTCATTACGATTACTTAAGTAAGGGGCACTTAGTTGTGAGCATCATTTATGTATTAATACCAATTGCAATATTATTGGTTATTGTAGCAATCGGCATTTTCTTTTGGGCTGTGCGCAGTGACCAATTTAATAATCTCGACAAACAAGCCCACAGCATTTTGTTCGAAGACGATAAAGAACAACACAAAAAAAGTAATGACAACTAGTCAGTTGATATCCGCACTTATTATGGGATTGCTAGGCAGTGGGCACTGTTTAGCAATGTGCGGTGGTGTTGCGTCATCTCTTACGCTTGCAGTAAAAGATAAAGCGTTAGTTAAACGCTACACCCTACTCTACAATCTTGGTCGCATTTTAAGTTATTGCGTTGCAGGTGCGCTTGCAGCTGGCATTAGTCAACAGTTTGCATCTCGCTCAACCACATTTTCATTTGTTTTATCAATATTAAGCGGCGTGTTTATGATCTTGGTTGGTCTTTACATTATGCGCTTAACATTTTCTCTTAACTGGATAGAAAAAGTTGGAAAATATGCGATATGGCAACATCTAGTTAAATTTAATAAGCGTTTATTACCGGTTAATACCAATGGGAAAGCGCTTGCGTACGGTATACTTTGGGGCTGGTTACCCTGTGGTTTAGTCTATTCAGCCCTATTATTCTCCATATCAACACAATCGGCTATTTATGGTGCAACCTTTATGTTGTTGTTTGCACTCGGTACTTTACCGGCGATGGTTGGACTTGCTTTTGCAGCAGATAAATTTAAACAAATACTTAACCATAATTTCGTTCGAATGATGTTTGGTAACATCTTCATTTTCTACGGTTTATACCTTTTGATAATTGCGTTATTATAAGGTTTTATTATACATTATTCTGGTATTACGTTTTCTCTAGGTGTGTCATGGAATTGAGCAAAAAATCGGTGTCAAAAAACTGCGCTATTAAGTGTCAGGATTGTAGTATAAGTCAACTGTGTATCCCTGTTTCGTTAAACAGTGAAGAAATGGGTAAATTAGATGACATCATCGAGCGTAAAAAACCGCTACACAAAGGTGATTTCTTGTTTGAAGCAGGTCAACCGCTTCGCTCAATTTACGCTGTGCGTTCAGGTTCATTCAAATCTTACACATTAACTGAAAGCGGTGAAGAACAAATCACAGGTTTCCATTTAGCCGGTGATATTGTTGGCTTTGATGGTATTAGCACCATGAGCCACAGAAGCTATGCGCAGGCAATGGAAACTGCCATGGTATGTGAAATTCCATTTACCACCCTTGATGACTTATCTGGCAAATTACCTAAATTACGCCATCAGGTCATGCGTATGATGAGTAATGAAATCAATTACGACCAAGAAATGTTATTGATGCTTAACAAAAAGAGCGCTGAAGAACGTTTAGCTGCATTTTTAGCAAATCTCTCTACACGTTTTGGTGAACGCGGCTTTAGTAAAAAAGAATTCCGCTTAACAATGACTCGTGGTGAGATAGGTAATTATCTTGGTTTAACTGTTGAAACCATCAGCCGTTTATTAAGTCGCTTCCAAAAAGCGGAAATCATTAAGGTTGAAGGTAAGTTTATTACCATTCTTAATGCTGACGAATTATTCAAAGTCGCTTCTATTAAGTCTTGATCTAAAACAAAATATTCTATTAGAAACCTTTCAAATTAGTTTAGATCCATTACACTGGATTTATACTTTGGGAGGTTTTTATGAATACCATCAAAAAAATACTTGCGGTAATTGACCCAAGTAAAGAAAAACAAATTGCGTTAAACCGATCATTTGAGTTGGCCAGGAAGTCCGGCGCACAAATTACTGCTTTCTTATCTATTTACGATTTTTCTTATGAAATGACCACCATGCTGAGTCGCGAAGAACGTGATGCAATGCGTGATGCTGTGATAAATGATAGAAAAGAATGGATAAATTCACTTATTGAACAACAGGCTGGCGACTTAAACGTTGATTGTCAGGTGGTTTGGCATAACCGCCCTTTTGAATCGATAATTGAAACCGTGCTAGAGCAAGAATACGATATTGTTGTAAAAGGTACCCATCAACATGACACTTTAAAGTCCGTTATTTTTACACCCACTGATTGGCATTTGATCCGTAAATGCCCTGTTTCACTATTGCTTGTAAAAGAGCATGACTGGCCTGCAGGCGGCCAAATCTTAGCAGCAGTCAACGCTTCAAGTGAAGAAGAAACACATCAAGCACTTAATCACACCATTTTAAAAGAAGCGGCTTATCTTGCAGATTTAATTGATGGCAACCTTAATGTTGTTAATGCCTACCCGGGAACTCCTGTAAATATTGCAATTGAAATCCCAGAATTTGATGCTGGTCAATACAGTGAATCCGTAAAGGCACACCATATTGCAGCAACGCATAAACTTGCGGAGCAGTACCATGTGGATGGCAGTCACTGTTATATTAACGAAGGTCTTCCTGAAGATGTATTGCCGCAAGTAGCAAATCAGTTAGATGCAGAGCTCGTTGTAATGGGTACTGTTGGACGTACTGGTATTAGCGCTGCGCTTATCGGCAACACTGCTGAGCACGTGATTGATAGCTTAAACTGTGATGTATTGGCACTTAAACCACAAGGTTATAAAAGTCCATTAGATAAGTCTTAACCTCGCTAATATTTTCACCTATAATACGCCCCTTTATTTGTTTTAGGGGCGTATTTGTATGTCGCATTCAGCAGAAGCTAAAGCGAAATATAACCTTAATAAGTTACAGAAACGACTTCGTCGTTTTACCGGCCAAGCGATTGCAGACTTCAATATGATTGAAGAAGGCGACCGTATAATGGTGTGCTTATCAGGCGGTAAAGATAGCTACACACTGCTTGATATTTTGCAAAACCTACAACGCTCAGCGCCTGTTAACTTTGAGCTTTTTGCGATTAACCTAGATCAAAAACAGCCTGGTTTCCCAGAGCATATTCTGCCTGAATATCTTGATTCATTGGGCATTGAATACAAAATTGTAGAAGAAGATACCTACAGTATTGTTAAAGATATTATTCCTGAAGGTAAAACGACTTGTTCCCTGTGCTCACGTTTACGCCGTGGTATTTTATACCGTACAGCGAAAGAGATGGGCGCAACTAAAATCGCACTAGGCCATCACCGTGACGATATGATTGAAACCATGTTTTTAAACATGTTTTACGGTGGTAAATTAAAAGGCATGCCTGCTAAGTTATTAAGTGATGATGGCCAACATATGGTTATCCGCCCACTTGCCTATTGTAAAGAAAAAGACATTGTAAAATATGCAGAAGCCAAAGAGTTCCCAATCATTCCTTGCAATTTATGTGGCTCACAAGAGAACTTACAACGCAAACACATTAAAGCAATGCTTAATGAGTGGGATAAAACGCAACCAGGTCGCGTAGAAACTATTTTTACTGCAATGCAAAACGTGGTGCCGTCACACTTGGCTGATCCTTCTATTTTCAACTTTGCTGAGCTGAACAAAGATTCGCAAATAACTGAAGGTGATATTGCCCTTGATAAGCCAGAAGTACCAGCAGTACCAGTTGGCCTTGAAATAGAAGAGCAAGACGTCAACATTATTCAACTTTAAATTGTTTTCGTTGTTATCTGTTTAAAAAAGGAAGCGTAGGCTTCCTTTTTTTATTGCTTGAAATAAAGTTATCAACTATTTAATTTGAGTAGATTTTTTACTAGTATTGAGCATTATGCGCAGCCACTTAGTATCTTCATATGAATAAAAAAATTGCACTCATCACCTCTGGCGGCGATGCACCAGGCATGAATGCCGCGATCCGAGCCGTCACCCTGCAAGCAGAAAAGCATCACTACCAAGTACTCGGTTTTATCGGTGGTTATAACGGCCTTATTGACAACCATTTTATCGATTTAAATTGCCATCGTGTTGACGATATTATCCGTAAAGGTGGCACCATTTTAAAGTCAGCCCGCTGCAAAGAAATGTTAAATCCAAGCGGCCCAAATCAAGTTGTAGATACACTTAACGTCAATAATATTGATGCATTAATTGTAATTGGCGGTGATGGTAGCTTTAAAGGATGCCAAGCGATTAGTGCCATATGGCAAGGCAACATTATTGGTATTCCGGGTACTATTGATAACGATATCAATGGTACCGATCAAACCATTGGATTTTGGACTGCAGTTGAAACCGCGCTCGACAGCATAGATAAAATTCGTGATACGGCAAATGCCTTTGAGCGTATTTTTATCGTTGAAGTGATGGGACGAAATTGCGGTTTTCTTGCTGTTGAATCCGCAATCGGCTCAGGGGCTGAACATATTGTGTGTAAAGAAATAATAGAAGATGAAGTGCAATTTATTGATCACTTACTCGTTAATATCAACAAAGCCATTAAAAATCACCGTACAGATAGCTATATTATTGTTATGGCAGAGAATTCGTTAAGTTTTAGCGCTCACGAATTAAGTAAAAAAATTGAACGCTATACAGGCGTTGATAGCAAAGCCGCAATTTTGGGGTATATTCAGCGTGGTGGCAGCCCTGTTGCATCAGATCGTGTACTTGCAACACAACTGGGAGTTGCTGCTGTCGATGCGGTAAAAGAGAATAAAACCGACATAATGGTGGGAATGCTAAATAACTCACTCAATGAGATTGCACTAAGTGCTACCAGTTACAGTAATACTTATAACCAAGCCATTATTAGGCGTTTAAATAAGCTTAACTTCAATTTGGGATAATAAAAAAGCGCGTAAATCGCGCTTTTTTAAATCAACTGGCCAGTGCCGCCTTCACTTTATCGCGATAACTGCGGCTAACTTTCAGCTCTTGACCATTTTCTAGCACAAGTAAATATTCGCCACTTACTTGTGTTACTAATTTATTGATTTGTTTGCTGTTTACAATAGCACTTCTGTGCACACGTACAAACTCTTTCGGATCAAGTTCTGCTTCAAGCTCTTTCATTGTTTTGCGTAGAATGTGTGTTTTGCCATCGGCACAGTGTAAACACATATAATCGCCTGCAGCATCAACCCATTGAATACTGCTTACTTGCACACGTACAATTTCGCCCTGCTCTTTTACAGCAATTGATTCTGGGAAACGGGTTTCTTCTAATTTATCACCAGCAGCAAGCTTTTTAAGAATTTCTTCACAGTTGTTACCCGTAATACCCGCAACAAAGCTGGCAAGTTTACGTTTATGGCTTGTATCTTCTTGTGATTTTAAATATGTTTGCACTTTTTCTACCGCCTTCTTCAATCTGTCGTCATCTACTGGTTTCAGAAGGTAGTCTAATGCATGAATTTCAAACGCTTTTACAGCGTATTGGTCAAATGCAGTAACAAACACAATGGCGGGGATCCCTAACGCCGACTCAGAAAGTTGTTTTACTACTTCTAAACCCGACAACCCCGGCATTTGAATGTCTAAGAACATTAAATCTACTTGTTGGCTTTTACATTCAGCCAACGCTTCTTCACCGTTTTTACAAAGGCCCACTACTTCAATTTGTGGGAAATCTCTTAACCTTATTGATAACCCTTTTCGTGCAAGAGGTTCGTCATCAACAATAAGTGTTTTTATTGTGTTCATGGTTATCCTTTTTCAAACGGTATACGAATATTAACAACAAGACCTTGCGGCTGGTTGCTAGATAATACAAATGAATAGTTATGTTCGTAAAGCGTCTTTAAGCGATCTTGCGTATTTGCTAGACCAACTCCAGAACTTTTTACTAACGCACCATTCTTTATATCAGTGCCTGGACCGTTATCGGATACTTCTAATAGTAATTCGTTGGCAAATACTTGCCCTTTAATCGAGATCAATCCACCGCTAGCTAAATTTGCGATGGCATATTTAATCGAGTTTTCAATAAGTGGCTGTAAAATCATGCTGGGTACTAAGGCATGTTTCGCCTCGTCTGTCACATCAATTTCAATGCTTAAGCGGTCTTCAAATCGGACCTTTTCGATATCAAGATACAAGCCTAATACATGTAACTCTTGCTCAAATGGCACCCGCTTAATTGGGTCGGTATTGAGTGTGTAACGCAAGAATTCACTGAGTTTTGATACCATTTGATTGGCATTTTTATTTTCTTCAACCAGTATCAAAGTCGAAATCGCGTTAAGTGTGTTAAATAAGAAATGTGGGTTCAACTGATAGCGTAACATTTTAAGTTGCGCTTCATGTGCCATGGTATTCGCTTTAAGTGCGTTTTGTTTTTCACCTTGTAGCAATTGATAATATTTAATACCAAAGTACAAACCACTCCAACACAGCACAATGTAAACTGAATCTAAGCCTTGTTTAAAATAGTAAAACCACTCATCTGGGCGATAACCGTGGCGGTATATTTCCCATAGATTAAACTTTTGAATAACAGACCAAGTCGTACCAATCACATAGGATGCAACAAATACAATGAAGATTAGTAATAGCGGTTTTGCATTCCAAATTTTACGATACAAATATCGAAGTGGAATGGTGAGTAAGCAACCAGCATAGGCATTTAGCACGATAACAAATACATAGATGTCACGCATTTCGAAAACACGTGAACCAATATAGTTTACTAAGGCATAACCTACCCATCCGGCGATTTGTAATACCCAAAAAAACTTTTGTCTATCTTCTACTAGTCTTTGCCAGTTCAAAATTCTTACATTCATATATCTTTAGTAACGCTTATTATAAGAATGTGCCTCAAGAAAGGCACTGATAGCCATCCTGCTTTACGTGCAACTCATCGCATGACAGTTGCAATTTTCCATAAAAAAAGCTGGCAGTTGCCAGCTTTTTATCTTAAAGGTTAATTATTAACCTAATTTATCAGATGCAACTTTATATGTTGGATCTTCAATTACATTTACTTCCACTAAATCATTAGCGCGACTTAATAGCTTTTGACAATCTTTAGAAACATGACGTAAATGTAACTTTTTACCTTGCTTAGAATAGCGCTCAGCTAAGCTGTCGATTGCTTCAATTGCACTGTGATCAGCAACGCGGCTGTGTTTGAACTCAACAATCACATCTTGTGGATCATTTTTCACATCAAATAATTCTAAGAAGTTCTTAACTGAACCAAAGAATACAGGACCATGAAGTTCATATACTTTCGAGCCATTTTCATCAATATAAGAAGTTGTGTAGATATGTTTCGCATGCTCCCAAGCAAACACTAATGCAGATACAATCACACCAACACACACCGCTACCGCCAAGTCAGAAATAACCGTAACACCCGATACCAACACAATTACAAATGCATCTGTTTTAGGTACTTTGTTCATAATACGGAAGCTTGACCATTCAAATGTACCAAGTACTACCATAAACATTACACCAACAAGCGCCGCAAGCGGGATCATTTCAATTAAGCTTGCAGCAAACAGAATAAACATTAATAACATTAACGCTGCAGTAATGCCTGATAATCGCGAGCGACCGCCAGAATTAATATTAATCATTGATTGGCCGATCATCGCACAGCCACCCATCGCACCAAAAAAGCCACAAGTAACATTTGCTGCACCTTGGCCGATACATTCTTGGTTACCATTACCACGAGTTTCAGTAATTTCATCAATAAGTGTCAGCGTTAATAATGATTCAATTAAACCAATCGCGGCAAGCACTAACGCGTATGGGAAAATAATCCATAGTGTTTCAAGTGTCATTGGTACGTTCGGAATATGGAATTCAGGTAAACCGCCAGCCATTGTTGCATTTGCATCACCTGTCATATCTTTTAAGAAATCGACTACTGTACGTGCTTCTAAATCTAAACCAATCACTAAACCCGTTACCACCACAATCGCAGCAAGTGACGAAGGAATAGCCGATGTTAATTTAGGTAAAAAGTGAATAATAGCCATAGTTAGCGCAACAAGACCAGCCATAATATACATTGGCTCACCAGTCATCCATTGCATCTCACCATTTGCATCAGGCGCTTTAAATTGGCCAAGCTGAGCTAAGAAAATCACAATTGCTAACCCGTTCACAAAACCAAGCATTACCGGGTGTGGCACCATGCGGATAAACTTTCCAAGCTTCATTACCCCAGCTAGGATTTGCAAAATACCCATCAAGAGCACCGTTGCAAATAAGTATTCAACACCATGGGTCACTACCAAGCTCACCATTACAACGGCTAAGGCACCTGTTGCACCTGAGATCATGCCAGGGCGCCCACCAAATACAGCTGTGATTAAGCCAACAATAAATGCGGCATATAAACCAACAAGCGGTTCAACATGGGCAACGAATGCAAACGCAACAGCCTCTGGTACAAGGGCTAACGCAACTGTCAGACCTGATAAAATATCGTTTTTAGCCGACTTGGGGGCTTTGGATAATAAGTTAAACATGGATCTCCCATTGAATCGCACAACATTGAGCAAAATTTGCTGTTATGACTTTATTTTAGTCTATTTTGAGGGCGCGAATTTTAGCAGAATGAGCGGTTTATAACAATTTAATAAAATTCACAAAAAAACCGCCTAAATGGCGGCTTTTAAAAAGATAAAACGCGATATGTTATTAAATTGGTAACGATGTTGAGCGTTTTACACACGTCATAGTCACATTTGAATGAACTTCCTGCACATAATCCAAGCTTAATAACTTATCACGTACAAACAGCTCATAACCTTCAATGCCTTTTGAAATAATACGAAGCATAAAGTCCATAGTACCTGCCATAGTGTAACACTCTGTCACTTCATCATAACTTTGGATAAGCTCTTCAAACTCGGCTAATTGCGTACGCCCATGGCTTGAAAGTCTGACATGTGCATATACCAACATATCAAAGCCTAGCTTTTTAGGCTCTAAAATGGCGACTTTGCCTTTAATATACCCTTCTTGCTCTAAACGAGATATACGGCGCCAACATGGCGATTGCGACAATCCTACTTTGTCAGCAATTTCTGCCGTTGATAAGCTCGCGTCTTTTTGAATTAATGCGAGTATTTGACGATCTACTTGGTTTAATGACATAGCTTATTCTTAAATTAACTCATTAAGGATTAAATAATACTATATTATTCAGATCTCGTCTGCCAATTTATTTATATTTAGCCAAAACGACCACTAGTAAATGGGTTAGTTTGTTTTTCATAACCGACAGTTGTGCAAGGTCCATGCCCTGGAAATACCGTATAGTCATCTGGCAAACTGTATATTTCAGATTCAATCGAATTTTTTAATTGTGCGGCGTTTCCACCAGGAAAGTCAGTACGGCCAACAGAGCCTTTAAATAGTACATCACCGACAAATACACGTTTTGTTGTGTGTTCGACAAAGATAACATGGCCAGGCGTGTGGCCAGGGGTAAAGCGCACTTCAAGTGTTACATCACCAAAAGTAAAGCTATCACCCGCTTCCAACCATTTCGTTGGTGTAAACACCTCGGCCATCGGGAAATTAAACATCTCACTTTGTCTTGGTAATGCATCGAGCCAAAACTTATCGCCAAGATGTGGTCCAACAATATCGATATCGAATGTTTCTGATAATTGCTTTGCCGCACCAACATGATCTAGATGACCATGGGTTAGCAAAATAGCTTTAACTTCGGCATTTGCAGCGTCTACTGCTGCGACTAACTTTTCAATATCACCACCTGGATCAACAATAACTGCCTGCTTTGTTGTCTGGCACACAAGTAGATTTGCATTTTGTGCAAACGGTGTCACTGGATTTGTAAATACGTCTAACATCATTTACTCATAATCAATTAATACTGGGTAATGTAAATAACCACCATCATAGAATGGGGTTTTACTGTAAAGCCATTCTAAACGTTTTTTCGGGCTATTTTTAAACTCTTTATCTGCTGCCAGCTTATCTTCAAACTCTCTTTTTAATACAGCATTTTCTGCCAGCATTTTTTCAGCAAATGGCAAAAGCGCATAGTTTTCTGAATACTCAGTACGCTGGAAAATACTATTAAAGTAACCCCAGCTAAAAAATGAGTCTTCAGCTTCTGGCTGTAACAAGTGCACTGCAAGTTTACCACTGATTTGTGCTGTGCTTATCTTAAAATATTGACTTAAATCGACACTGGGTAGGTTTTGATAATCGAATTTACCAGATACTTGTAATCGGCCTTCAAATGGTGCTTTGGCAAATTGATGATCGACCACTTTAATTTGTTTTAAGTGATCAACAACACCATAAGCACGTTCCAATTTTATGCCATGGTTTTGTAATTTTGCAGCTATGTTGCTCCATGACTTTGGTAAATAATACGCAGTAGGCACCTTCACTTTTTCAACCACTTGCTCACGCCAAAATATGGGTAATTTAGCGTAAGTTTTGGCTTTACCTGTGTAGCGTACTTCTTGTTGATTACTTAACTCACTGAAGAATTTCTCGTACTCAATTCCCAAGAAATCAATATGCTTAGGCGTTTTGCTATAAGTTCGTGCAACCACAAGCTCACGCGGCATAAAATCTTTTTCTATTTTAATAACACGGCGCAATTGGGTTAGATTACTTGATACTGCATCAATAACACCGTCTAAAAACACATAAGTACCAAGTACACGCTGTTTATATGGTTTGAGTGAATGGTTCTCTAACAAAATGGTCGGTAAATTATTAAGGTCGCCCCAACCATTTGAATAACGAGGTGTTGCTACCCAGCCTGCCAGACCTTCAGTTAACTCTCGTTTGTTCATAACAAAGACTAATGGCCCCGGGGTATGGCCAAAACGTGACAACTTAGCGTCAATTACAGGATTAATTTTATCTTCAATAAACGCGGCAATTTTTGGTGAGTCTGAAGCAAACTTAGGCGTCGAGCCATAAGTAATGTCGTATTGATAATCAGCGCCGTCTGTAACATGCATATCAACATACATATCCGGTTGATATTGATTAATCACACGCATAACTGCTTGAACACCCAGCGTTTCAAGCTTAGTGTAATCTCGGTTTAAGTTTAAATTGCGACCATTAGTACGAAATCCCATGACCTCAGGGCCACGCTGATTAATGCGGTTAAAACGGCTGGCATTCTCGTGGCCATCAACATTTAAAATCGGAATAAACAATAAATTTACGCGTTTTAAAATATCATTTCGCTGCCCTTGAGCAATATCACGCAGCAACATAAAGGTGGCATCTTTGCCATCAATTTCACCAGAGTGAATACCCGCTTGTAGCAAAATAGTCGCTTTATTCTTATCGATTTGACCTGTTTCACTGGCGATAAGCATTTTTATTGGCCGACCCGCGTCACTGGTACCAATCGACTCGATTTTAAACTGCTTACTATTTGCCTCAACCAGTTTATCGAGATACACCATGGTATCGTGATAATTAGGGGATTCCATACCACCTGAACGTTCAAATTGTGTTGCCAGTGGATTAGTCGGTTGTAATAGGCGTTCACTTTGCCCTTGCCATGATGTAAGTGGCGGTAAGTGGTCAACTGCAGAAAGGCTCGCCGTCAGTAATAAAGCGTTTAAAAACATGCATGTTATTTCTTTATAATAATTTGGCTTTACGGTAATCAAATTAACTTGAATTTGCAATTGAACGCGTTAAGGTAGGGCCAATTATTCTTTAAAATCAGAACTTATGACTAAAACAGTACTAATAACAGGTAGTTCAAGCGGCATTGGCTATTACTGTGCAAAAGCGCTCGTTGAACGTGGCTATAAGGTTGTCGCCAGTTGCCGTAAATTAGAAGATGTTTCGCGCCTACAACAAGAAGGCATTCACAGTGTACAGCTTGATCTTGCAAGTGAAGCCAGTATTGAAAGTGGTTACCGCCAAGCTCTCGATATACTAGGTCATATTGATGTGCTGTTTAATAACGGTGCTTATGGTCAGCCTGGTGCCGTGGAAGATTTACCAACACAAGCGCTGAGAACGCAATTTGAAACAAATTTATTTGGTTGGCACCATTTAACCTGCCTTGCCATAAAACATATGCGTGAGCGTGGCCAAGGCCGCATTATTCAAAACTCGTCTGTGTTAGGTTTAGTCACTTTGCCTTATCGCGGTGCCTATAACGCCAGTAAATTTGCACTAGAAGGCTTAACCGACACACTTCGCCAAGAACTATCAAAAACTAATATTCAGGTCAGTTTAATTGAGCCAGGGCCAATTGAATCAAAATTCCGTGATAATGCGTTAGCCGCATTTTTTAGTGCTGAGATTGACGCTGAAAACAGTGCCCACTATGAAAACTATTTAAAACAACAAGCGCGCCTTGAAGTAAAAGGTAAAGCACAGCCATTTACACTTGGTCCAGAAGCCGTCTATAAAAAGTTACTGCATGCCATTGAAGCAAAACGTGCAAAGCCACGTTACTATGTGACCTTCCCTACCTATCTTTTTGGCTATTTAAAACGTATTTTATCAACCCGCTTAATGGACAGCATTTTAACGAAATCGAGATAGGGTTCAGGGTTCAGGCGAATTGTAACCACAATAATATCGGGAATATTATTGAACAGTAATACTGGCCCAGAGGGTGTAAGGCAGGATGCCTGGAGTAACCGAAGTCTTGCAGTGCAATGAGGTGAGGTCAAGGATGACCGATGTAACCCAGCTTCATGGACGAATTGTTAAAAACAATTCCTCATCAAGAACTAAGCATTAAAAAAGGGAGCAAAAGCTCCCTTTAAATCTGTAAAGCGTTTTAATCAAAGATTAAGCAGCTAGACCTTCTTTTGCTTTAGCAACTAGTGCTGCGAAAGCTACTTGGTCGTATACAGCGATATCTGCAAGGATCTTACGATCGATTTCAACAGATGACTTCTTAAGACCGTTAATGAAACGGCTGTAAGATAGACCGTTCTGACGTGCAGCCGCGTTGATACGTGCAATCCATAATTGACGGAAAGTACGTTTCTTAGCGCGACGGTCGCGGTAAGCGTATTGACCTGCTTTAGTTACTGCTTGGAACGCTACGCGATAAACACGTGAACGTGCTCCGTAGTAACCTTTAGCTTGCTTTAAAACTTTCTTGTGACGTGCACGTGCGATAACACCGCGTTTAACTCTTGCCATGACTAAAAACCCCTATTAAGCGAATGGTAACATACGGTTGATAAGGCCGATATCGTTCTTATGAACCATAGCCTTAGGACGTAAGTGAAGCTTACGCTTAGAAGATTTCTTAGTCAGAATGTGACGTAAGTGCGCTTGTTTACGCTTGAAACCGCCTGAAGCAGTCTTTTTGAAGCGCTTTGCAGCACCTCTGTGGCTTTTTAATTTATAGCCCATTGCAATAACTCCAATTGATATTGCTTTAATATTCAGCAAGTAGGCGGAATTTACATTCACTTTGCAGGCCTAACTTACTACCAATTACCGGTGGAACAAAGTTCACTTTAACCGGCTAAACAAGGTGGAGGCTAAAAGCCTCACTTTATACCTAGTTTATCTTTGCACCATTACTTTTTAGCAATCGGTGATAACATCATAATCATTTGACGACCTTCCACTTTCTTAGGGAAAGACTCAACTTGAGCGATGTCTTGTAAATCGTCTTTAATGCGGTTTAATAAATCAATACCGATTTCTTGGTGCGCCATTTCACGACCACGGAAACGAATAGTAACTTTTGCTTTATCGCCCGCTTCTAAGAACTTAGTTAAATTGCGTAATTTAACTTGATAATCGCCGATATCAGTACCTGGACGGAATTTAATTTCCTTGATCTGGATCTGCTTCTGCTTTTTCTTTTGTTCTTTTTGTGCTTTGCTTTTTTCAAAGATGAACTTACCGAAATCCATCACTTTACAAACAGGTGGCTCTGCATTTGGGCTAATTTCAACTAAATCAACACCGGCAGCATCTGCTTTATCAAATGCTTCTTGCAGGCTAACAATGCCTAAAGGCTCACCTTCAAAGCCAACTAAACGGACTTCTTTTGCTGTAATTTCTTCGTTGATACGATTTTTTTGAGCCGCTGGGCCCTTTTTTCCGCCTCTAATGGTTCGTTCCTCCACGAAATACCAAGATTAAAAACAAGGTGCGTAATGTACATTATTTATACACACCTTGCACTATTTTATTTTCTATTTTTAACTTCTTCAGCAAGCTTAGCAATAAAGTCATCAACTGATAACTTGCCAAGGTCTTCGCCAGTACGCGTTCTAACTGCTAGCTCTTGTTGCTCTACTTCTTTATCACCAACAACTAGTAAGTACGGAATACGTTTTAAAGTATGCTCGCGAATTTTAAAGCCTATCTTCTCATTTCTCAAGTCAGCACAGGCTCTAAATCCAAGATTATTCAATTTTTCTACAACTTCTGTCACATATTCAGACTGTTTGTCGGTAATATTCATTACCACAACCTGCTTTGGTGCTAACCAAGTTGGGAATAATCCCGCATATTCTTCAGTTAAAATACCGATGAAACGCTCGATTGAACCTAAAATTGCACGGTGGATCATTACCGGCGTTTTACGTTCGTTATTTTCGGCAACGTAAGTTGCACCTAAACGACCTGGTAATGCGAAGTCTAGCTGAACCGTACCACATTGCCATGCACGCTCTAAACAATCGTATAGTGTGAATTCAATTTTCGGACCGTAGAATGCACCTTCACCTGGTAGGTATTCAAACGCAATACCATTTGCATCAAGTGCATCAGCCAGTGCTTTTTCTGACTTGTCCCACATTTCGTCTTCACCAATGCGTTTTTCAGGACGGGTCGATAGTTTTACCACGATTTTTTCAAAGCCGAATGTTTCGTATGTGTCGTATACCATTTTGATACACGATGACACTTCTTCCATTACCTGCTCTTCTGTACAGAAAACGTGTGCATCATCTTGGGTAAAGCCACGTACACGCATTAGGCCGTGAAGTGCACCCGAAGGCTCGTTACGGTGACAACAACCAAATTCAGCCATACGAAGTGGTAAATCACGGTATGATTTTAAACCTTGGTTAAAAATTTGAACGTGGCCTGGGCAGTTCATTGGCTTAATTGCATATTCGCGCTTTTCAGATTCAGTGGTAAACATTGCATCGCCATATTTATCCCAGTGACCTGATTTTTCCCAAAGTACACGGTCCATCATCAGTGGGCCTTTTACTTCTTCGTACTTATATTCGCGAAGTTTTTCACGAACGAAATCTTCTAGTTCGCGATAAATGCTCCAGCCATCGTTATGCCAGAACACCATGCCTGGCGCTTCTTCTTGCCAGTGCCATAAATCAAGCGCTTTACCAATTTTACGGTGGTCACGCTTTTCAGCTTCTTCAAGACGCTTTAAGTAGGCTTTTAATTGCTTTTTATCTGCCCATGCTGTGCCGTAAACACGCTGTAGCATTTTGTTCTCTGAATCACCACGCCAGTATGCACCAGCTACTTTCATGATTTTGAAATGGTGACAGAACTTCATATTAGGTACGTGCGGACCACGACACATATCAATGTATTCTTCGTGGTGATATAGACCAGGTGTGTCATCACGGCTGATATTTTCGTCTAAGATTTCCATCTTATACGTTTCGCCACGCGCTTCAAACGTATCGCGAGCTTCTTGCCATGACACAACTTTTTTAACAACGTCGTAATTTGTTTTCGCAAGTTCTAACATGCGCTTTTCTAGTTTTTCTAGATCTTCCGCTGTTAATGAGTGCTCCATATCAATGTCATAGTAAAAACCATTGTCGATTGTTGGACCAATCGCCATTTTAACATCTGGGTAAAGTTGCTTAATTGCATGACCTAATAGGTGAGCACATGAGTGACGAATGATTTCTAAACCATCTTCGTCTTTTGCGGTAATGATTTCCAGTTGGCTATCTTCGGTGATTAGTTGGCATGCGTCTACACGCTCGCCATTAATGCGACCAGCAATCGTTGCCTTGGCAAGGCCAGGACCGATATCTGATGCTACGTCTAATACAGAAACAGGGTTTTCAAATGCTCGTTGTGAGCCATCTGGAAGAGTAATAATTGGCATGTTTAATCCTTGCTACAGTGGTGATGCCTACAATGCATCACTTGCAGTTAATAAAGTGAGTCCAGTATTTAAAACACTTTTACAATAAGTGTGGTTACTTAAATACTCGGCTCATGAAAGTAAAGCAGTTATTTTAACTAGCAAATTATTAAATACAAGGAGAAAGCGCAATGATTGACTAATTTTCCAAAAGCCACATACTTAAGTCAATCTTGTGAAGAAGTAACCCTAATGTCACTGACCATCGCCACGCTTAATTTATGTAATTATTGTGCACCGCCTTATTGCTTTTATGATTTTGAATCAAGCTACACAAAATCACAGTGGCAGCAAAAACAATCTTGGCTTTTTGAGTTACTAAACGCTACTTCTGCTGATGTTGTTTGTTTTCAAGAAGTCTTTTCACTCAATGAATTACGTGACTTAATTACGCCACTGGGTCTCTCTCACTTTGCCACCTGCGATGAACCGGTGTTAGATGCAAATAACCCTTACCTCTTTAAACGGCCAATAGTGGTCATTGCATCAAAATATCCGCTTACAAATATCCGCAGAATAAACCAACCCACTTTTATGAAAATGGCACCGTTATCGCGAGAAGTCATAAACTGTGAAATGGAACACCCTGTATATGGTCATATTAGGCTCTATGGCACACATTTAAAGTCAAAACGTGCCACTGATTTTGTCGAAGAACATCCAAATTACCAAACTATGCCAACAGATTGCATTCAACATATTGGGCGGTTGCTTTATTTTGACTTTATCACTCAGCAAGTTACTAATCCTTTAGCTACCTTTATTATGGGTGATTTTAATCAGCAAGCGATTCAATCTAACTTAGCTTTCTTTACCGAACATACTGAGTTTAAAGATAACCTAGATGTTGACCTTAAATTACTCGATAGTTTTTATCTCAGCTCTTTATTAATCCGTAAACCAACGCACTATTATTTTGGTAATGGCAGTGTGCTTGATTATATTGTTTGCCCTGAATCGATTTTAAGTCAGCTGAATTTACAAGAACTTAATTTTAATGTGCAGGATAGTCACATAAGCCAAGATGAAATTAATATCACCACGGATCACGCAATGGTCACTATCACCCTATGCTAACATTTAATGTTATTTGCTGACGCATTTACTTGTTATGCGCTAATGTTATTTGCTAACCCTGTGGTAAACTAGCCAAAATTTTTAGTTAGGAATGCCCCAATGAGAACATGTGGTGTTGAAATTAAAGGCTCTGAAGCCTTAATTTGTGTATTAGCAAAAGACAACGACGTATTTGATATTCGTGATGTACGTCAAACGCGTTTTGTTTTACCAAATAGTAAAGATGCTGAATCAATTCGTAAGTTTCAATTTGACTTTGCTAAGTTAATGCAAGATTACCAAGTAGATACGATTGCAATTAAAGAGCGTCAACAAAAAGGTAAATTTGCAGGCAGTGCGCAAGGGTTCAAATTAGAAGCTGCATTGCAACTTATCGACGGTATGCGTGTTGTATTACTCAACCCAACTGAAATGAAAGAGCAATTAAAGAAAAACCCGCTCCCAATTGATTTTGAGGATACAGGTCTTAAAAAGTTTCAAGAAACGGCTTTTGTAACTGCGTATATCGAACTGACACATCGCACTTACAACAAAGTATAAAAAAAGGCGCTTTAAGCGCCTTTTTTATACTTGAGTTTACTTAGTGTAAGCTCGAGGCATATTGCTTTCAGCCATGTAACGGTCACGAAGTTTATCGTGACGAGATTCTGTCGAAACTGCAACACCGTTAATCATCACTTTTTCAAGCGTCGTACTGATTTCAAATGGATCAGCTGACCAAATTGCTAAATCAGCAGCTTTACCAACAGCAATACTACCTGCATCTTCAATATTGAAAATGTCTGCAACATTACTTGTAATTGCTTTAAGCGCACCTTCTCGGCTCATGCCATAAGCAACAGCATTACCTGCATCATAACGTAATTGGTATACATTATGGCTGCTGTCACCTGCAATAGTTAGCGCAACTTGAACGCCTGCTTTTTCTAATTCACCCGCTGTTGTGAGTGACGCATTTAGAGAATCAAAGCTTCCAGGTAGGTTTGCCATTGCACTTAAAATAACAGGTACCTTAGCTGCTGCAAGTTCAGCTTTAATCGGTAATGCATCTTCTGCACCTGATAATACTAAATCAATACCAAAGCGCTCTTTCACTTTAATAAGCTCAAGCATATCTTGGGCACGTGATACACGAACAACAATCGGCTTTTCACCTTTAAGTGCTGCGGTTAATAGCTTTTCTTCTTTTGAAGGCTCAGCTTTATCGTCTTTTTTATCAGACTTTTTCTCAAGTTTCGTTTGCTGACCTTCAAGCTTATCAATGAACTTAGCAAGTGACGCTGCACGAGAACCGTCTTTAGTACCACCTAAATTTACGATAATGGCATTTTGGCTATCAACAACGCTCGTGCCAAACTCACCGCTTAAATTTACCGTAGAGCTTAAACCTACAAATGGACTTTCACCCCAACTTGGTGCGATAACATCACGGGTAATACCGCCTTTACGTGCATAAGCAATTAATGTTGATTTAGGGTTAAACGCCAGTGACGGATCAAATGTAATACCGCCTTTTTTCTCGTTACCATCGCGTGATGATGCAACTGCACCAACTTCCACTAAACCAAGTTGGTTCATGCTACCTATAAAGCCAGGTGTAACAATTTTACCCTGAGCATCAATAATCTCATCTGCATCAAGTTTAAGGTTACTAATTGCTGCAATTTTGCCATCTTCAATTAGTAAGCTGTAATTTTTAAGTACACCCTGCTCTGTTGCAGTATGAATATCAGCATTAATAATTGCGGTTGTTTTCGCCATTGCACCTGCAGAACTTAAAACCGCTGCAGCAAGTAAGGTCTTTTTAAATAGTTTCATTGTTATCATCCTTATTGCTGGCCTAACATAAAGTCACTTTTCGCTTGGTATTTTTCATCAGAACGATCATATACTTTTGCACCGTCGATAAATACTTGCTCAGCTTTAGCGTATACGCTGAAAGGACTTTGGTTCCAAATAACAACGTCAGCTTGTTTACCCGTTTCTAAGCTACCTACTTTGTCATCAACACCTAACGATTTAGCCGCATTTTGCGTGATCCAACGAATCGCATGCTCTTCTTTGATATCAAAACCGTTTTCATTAGCGCGGTACATTACTTTTGCAGCTTCTTGGTTTAGGCGCTGAATAGTTGTGTCAGAATCTGAGTGAACAATGGCACATGAATTTTTAACTGCATCAACAATCGCAATATTTTCTTGAACCATGTCGTAGGCTTCCATTTTAAAGCCCCACCAATCTGGCCAAAGTGCTGCACAGCTGCCGTTATCAGCTAGTAAATCTGCAATTTTGTATGCTTCAATACCGTGGTGGAAAGTACCCGCGTGATAACCAAACTCTTTTGATAGGTCAATCATCATTGCCATTTCTTCTGCTTTATAACAGTGGTTATGGATCATAATGTCACCGTCAAGCACACCGCGTAAGGTATCAAGCTTAATATCACGTTCAGGCGCATCAACAGCTAAACCTAATTGGTGATCAGCATCATACTTTTCCCAAGCGCGCTTGTATTCAGTCGCTTCAGCCCATGCGCTGCGATAGCCCGCCATATTACCCATACGTGTTGATGGCGAAATTTTACGAGAGCCATAAACGCGTTTCGGGTTTTCACCACAAGCCATTTTTAAGCCGTACGGTGCATCAGGGAATTTCATTGCTTGCATGGTATGCGCTGGTACATTTTTAAGTGTTACACCACGACCACCAAATAAGTTTGCAGAGCCAGGTAAAATTTGTAGCGACGTAATACCACCAGCACGTGCAGTATTAAAACCTGGGTCCTGTGGCCAAACTGAATGTTCAACCCAAACGTAAGCCGTGTTAGGGCTGGTCATTTCGTTACCATCTTGGTGCGATTCAACCGATGGGTTAGGATAAGCACCCAAATGAGAGTGAACATCAATGATACCTGGAGTTACCCACTTACCATTTGCGTCAATAACACGTGCACTTGCATGCGATAAATTTTCACCAACTTGTGAAATTTTACCATTTAAGATTAATACATCTGCATTATCTAAGCGCTCACCAGTACCAGTTAATACTGTGGCATTTTTAATTAGTAGCTCAGCACTTTCATACGGTTGATAAGTACTCGGGTATGGGTTTTTGTTAATTGATACATGCTCACCTTGCGGTGCTTGTTTGTTACAAGCAGCCAAACCAAGTGACATCGCAACAACTAACGCAGAAGGGATAAATCTTTGCATTATTGTTATTCTCCGAAAAAATACTGTTTAAATGTATCTAATAAAAACCGCAATTGCACACTTTTACGGTAAACACACACGTATTTGCCATAAACAAATGTAAACATTACAAATGCAATCGGAAATAAAGCTGATCCTTGTCTTCAATAACACTTATTTTTATTAAACTGGCATAGTCTAAATGAAGCGATTGATGACAAGATAAATGAGGTGGAATACCTAACACAAATTGCACAATTTCACGCATTACACCGGCATGGGTTACTAAAAGCACCTGCTTGCCTAAAGATTGTTTACATAAGCTATTAAATACCTTGATAACCCGTTGATTAAAGTGCGTCATAGTTTCACCGTTTGGCGGTGTAACTTCGTATGGGCATTCAAAAAAGTGCATTATATTAGTGTTTGATTCCTCGAACAGTTCACTCAATAGTTGACCATCCCAATCACCAAAGTTCATTTCTGCTAAATCAGGATTTTCAATAAAGTTAGCTTGTTGTTTTGTTGCTAATTGCTTTGCAAAGTATGCACAACGGCTAAGTGGCGATGAAATAACAGCATCAAATTGTAAATTGGCTACAGCAACTTCCATTTGCGCAAGTCCCAACTCTGTAATTGCAAAGTCAGTAATGCCTCTAAGGCAATTATCACCCTCTGGTAAACCATGGCGAAGCAAATAGATATTAGTCTTTTTTGAGCTCATAAGGGATGCCTGCAATGGTAAACGTCACATTATTTGAAATTGCGGCTACAGCTTGATTTAACCAACCTTGTTCATCTGCAAATTGTCTTGCTAGAGGGTTGTCAGGCGTAATTGAAAAGCCGACTTCATTAGTTACCATAATGACTGTGTGCTGAGTATCTTGAAGCCATTCAAGAAATAATGCTTTTTCATTTTGCCAATCAATTTCTTCGTAGTACAAACAGTTATTGAGCCAAACAGTTAGACAGTCGATAAGGATAACCGCTTTATTGTCGATTTTTGCTAGCGTATGTGTGAGCTTAGGGCCGCTTTCGCGTGTTTGCCAATGATCAGGACGCGCGTCTTTATGATGTTCAATTCGCTTTGTCATCTCATCATCAAATGCTTCAGCAGTGGCAACATAAACTACATTCGTGTTTTGCTCTTTTGCAAATTGATCCGCCAGTTTTTCAGCATGTCGTGACTTGCCAGAACGCACACCGCCAATCACTAAATATTTATTCATTCTTTCTAAAAGCCCTTGTTCCTCTTGGGTTTGTCACGCACAATAGCTAAAAAAATATTGGAAATCCAGATGTCTACTGGCATTGACTTGACACAACTCATTCAAAACACCATCAATGGTAAAATTAAACCCCTTGGTTCACTTGGCAAAATTGAAAGCCTTGCAGCGCAAATAGCTGGGGTTCAAATCACCGAACCATCACATAACAAACTCCATTTACAAAACCCAAGTTTACTTATTTTTGCAGGCGATCATGGCATTGCAAAACACAACGTAAGTATTGCACCAAGTGATGTTACAAGCTTAATGGTTAATTGTTTTATCAACGACCAAGCTGCTATAAACAGTTTTATTAAAGATACTGATTGGCAATTACACGTTATTGACTGCGGAATTCAAGTGGAGCTGCCAGCAAATAATAAGTTAATTAATGCGCGCTTGGGTAATTGCTGTGGCGATATTAGTGAAGTCCCTGCATTATCAGATTCACAATTTCAACAAGCCCAAATTAACGCTGAGCAAATTATTACTAATTTAAATACCAATATTATTGGCTTTGGTGAAATGGGTATCGCTAATACCAGCCCTGCGAGTGCGATTTTTGCAAAGCTGTTTGGTTTAAGTGCAAACGATATTGTCGGTGTTGGTACTGGGATCAATAATGATCAGCTAGCTATAAAACGCAGTCTTATAGATAAAGCGATTTCACGAATAGATTCAACCGAGCCTAAAAATATTTTAAGAGAGCTTGGCAGTTTCGAAATAGCAACAATGGCTTTTGCAATGCTTACAGCCTTTAAGAAGAATAAATTAATTATTGTCGATGGCTTTATTGTCACCGCTGCTGCAGCAATAGCGCTTGCTATTGAGCCAAAGATTAAAAGCCACCTTATTTTTGCCCATGTTTCAAATGAATCGGCTCATAAGCAGGTGCTAGCACGTTTAAAGGTTGAACCACTGCTAGACTTATCGCTTCGTCTTGGCGAAGGTACAGGGGCTGCGCTTTCGCTTCCTTTAATTCAAGCCGCCGTTAATTTTTATAATCATATGGCAAGCTTTGACGATTTAGGGATATCCCTTTAATGAAGCTATCCTATGAAATATCGCTATTTAAATTAGCCCTCAGCTTTTTAACGCGTATTCCAGTTAAGATAACTGATTACTCAGATGAAAAACTTAATGAGGCTACGGGCTATTTCCCATTAGTTGGTGCACTTATCGGGGCAATACTGGCAGCTAGCTTTTATGTTCTTTCGCTACTATTTCCAGTTGAACTCGCTGTTGTTTTGGTGATTGTAATTGGTTATATGCTAACAGGTGGCTTTCATGAAGATGGCCTTGCCGATGTTACAGATGGGTTTGGTGGTGCTTTCGAGCCTCATAAAAAGCTGGAAATAATGAAAGACTCTCGCTTGGGTACCTATGGCACGCTTACGCTTATTTCGTTATTTGCGATTAAATACCAAGTGTTAGTAGCAAGCAGCCATATTTTGCTTTTACTGGTTATAGCACATACCCTGAGTAGAACATTTGCCACCAGCATTATTGGTAAATGCCCATACGTTACAGCTGATTCGCTGAGTAAAGTAAAACCAGTGGCCAAACAGCTTTCTATTAGTGCAGAGAAACGACTTTGGCTAACCTTTGCTTGCGTTTGTATAGTGATATTATTTGTGGGCGTAACTATCGCTCAACTAATCATCTTGATTGTGAGCTGCTTTCTTTTAAGAGCCGTACTAATCGGTTGGTTTAAAAAACATATTAATGGTTATACCGGAGATTGCTTGGGCGCAGCTCAACAAATTTATGAAGTCTTTGTATATTGCCTGTTACTTCTCTTTTTGGATTAAAAATGTCAGATAAATTCGAACAACATCAAAAACGTCAAGAAAAAATCAAAAAAGCCGTCGACGAAAAAGTGGCAAAGGCCACCATTGAAAAAGGACTTTTTCTAGTAATTACAGGTAATGGTAAAGGCAAATCCACCAGCGCTTTTGGTACCGTTGCACGTGCTGTTGGTCATGGCCAAAAAGCCGTTGTTGCACAGTTTGTTAAAGGAGGTTGGGAGTGCGGTGAGCGTAATCTTTTAGAAGGTGCAGGCACTACTTTCCACGTGATGTCTACTGGCTTTACTTGGGAGACTCAAAACCGCGATTCGGATACCGCAGCGGCACAAGCTGTTTGGCAAGAAGTTAAAAAATCCCTTAGTGATGACAAGATTGATTTAGTGGTACTCGATGAAATCACCTATATGATCAACTACGACTATATTGATCTTGATGATGTACTTGAAGCAATAAGTAATCGCCCTAAAGAGCAATCAGTGATAGTTACAGGGCGAGCGGCACATCGAAAATTAGAAGAACTTGCTGATACGGTTTCTGAAGTGCGTAACGTAAAACACGCTTTTGATAACGGCGTAAAAGCCCGTAAAGGCATCGACTGGTAAATAATTTAAAAATAATTTTCCCAATTTATTGCAAACTACACATATTAACGCCATGAAAAATGGCGTTTTTTCTATTTCCTCGACACATTTGAAATACTCTTTTACACCCTGTCACGTTAGGTTAACAGCATTTTTTTAAATTTCAGCGACTATATATGTACGTTCAAACAAAACGTGAACACTTTAAATTTAAACAATGTTGGAATGAGGAATTTGACATGAAAGTTTTAGCTGCAACCTTAGTTAGCGCAACACTACTAGCATCAGCAAACGCATCAGCAGATACACAATTTGTGGCACTTGATAATTCGCCAGGCACTGAGCTTTGTATGGCGTTTGCATCAAATAAACCGTTAAAAATGCAAAAAGCGATTAAGAACAATCGTGTTAAAAAGCATCAAATTGATGACAAACTAGCTTGCAATAATATGTCACTCGCAGAATTTGCAAGTGTGTATGGCCTTAACCGTACTAGTAAGTTTATGAATTTAGATGTGAGTACATCAACAAGCATTAAAGATTTAGCAATGGCAAAAAAAGAATTGGTGTATATCTCAGGCAGTAAGTAATGACGAGACAAAAAAAAACGGAGGGACAACCCTCCGTTTTCTCAAGAAGCTAACAGCAAGCTGTTAAATAAAATGGGCAAGTAGGCCAAATAAACCACCAAACACCCCACCCCATACAACAAGCCAACCCAAGTGTTCCTTGATAAGGTTTTGGATAAGCTCTTTTACAAGTTCAGGCGTTAATTCCGCAAGACGCGCTTCTATAATCGCTTCAATTTTTGACTGTAGCTTCTCGGCACTGGTATTTGAGGTTAATTGTGTTTGCACCGTGTTATGAAATACTTCTGAGCTACTAATTTCAATCAGTGAAGATTGCATTTTTTCGATAAACGGTTGTTTCATCGGCTCAAGCACAGCAGTACCACCAAACATACCAAGCATCGCACCAAACTGTGAGTTTTCGATTACATCAACCAACGAATCAAATGCTGGGTTTAAATCGGTGTTTTCAATAATAGGTGTAAAGTCGATGCCTGTTTCACTACTATCAAGCTCTGCCGACATTAACTTGTTAATGTTTTCTTGTGTGAAGAATTGCGACATAAACAAGCGCTTTATCGCGTCTTTAATTTGTTCAAATTGATTTGGAATAACCCCTGAGCCATAAAGACCTGGCACCTTTTCAAATAGCATATGTACCGCAAGCCAGTTTGTCAGTGCACCTGACAATGCAAATAAACCAATACTTAACAGCCATGGTAACGACAAGAAAAAACCAGCAACTGTTAATAAAACTGCGACAACATTGGTGATAGCGTGCTTGTTCAACTAACCCTCCAAAATAAGCTAAATCCAAATCGCGGCTATTTTAAAGTTTGCCTTTAACCCTAGGCAAGGCAAAAAACAAATAATCGCCATATTTATGTGCTTTTTTGTAAACAAAGCTCAAAATTTATCTGCCTTGACTATAGTTACTTTGTGCAACTACTTCAGGCTTAGATGAATTCACCATATAGTTGTGAAAGTATGCTTACGATTTCATTAGGTCTTTATGCTAAAGCGTTAAAGGAACCCCTATGTGGAACTCATTACTCAATGAATTATCAGTTGTGTTACACAGAGATTTCTCATCTGCAACGAAAAGCCAATTGGCCTCTTCGCGTAAAGAACGACTTTATAAATTAAGTGATGACAAACAGTCTTTCTTTATAAAAGTGGCAACAAAAGACTATTTAGATAAGTTTGAACAAGAACGTATATGTTTAAACACTCTCACAACAGAAAGTGTATTTTATGTTGCCGACTCGATATTAGTCGGCCAAAGCACTGAGTTTGCATACCATGTTATTGAATGGTTGGATTTAAGCGAAGGAACTCCTGAAAACTGGTATGCATTTGGGGTTACGCTTGCAAAGTTGCATAAAAAACACCGTCAAGAAATGTTTGGTTTTGACACTGATAACTATATTGGCGACTCTCCTCAGCCAAACGAATGGCATAAACATTGGGATATTTTCTTTGCTGAAAAGCGCATAGGATACCAACTACAACTTCTTGCTGATAAACAGATACATTTAGTCGACATTGACCAATTTGTTGATACTGTTAAACAGATTTTACACCCCCACCATTGTTTACCTTCTCTTTTACACGGTGATTTATGGCGCGGTAATCTTGGTTTTTGTAAAGGGAACCCGTCAGTATTCGACCCTGCTTGTTATTATGGTGACAGAGAAGCCGATATTGCGATGACAGAACTGTTTGGTAAATTTCATAACGAGTTTTATCAAGGGTACAACGATACCTACCCTTTATCAGATAAATACCAGCAGCGTAAACACATCTATAACCTTTATCATTTACTCAATCATGGAAATTTATTTGGTAATCAATACATTGAAGATGCCCATTTAAGCATCGTTAAAATCCAGCAAAATTATGGTCTAGACTGAGCGCAAAAACAGGTGAAATATCAGTTTTCAACTACACTTAAACAAGTATTACTGTTGTTGGAAACTGTTATGCGAGACCATAAATTTCAACGTATTTCATGCCCTCATTGTGGCCATCATGTTGATGTAGAGATGGACACCACTTCTGGCGATCAAGATTACTATGAAGATTGTGCTGCATGTTGCAACCCTATCCATCTCAATATGCATATTGATAGGATTTACAACAAAATAGAGCTAAGCGTCGACAGCGACGACGAACAAGTTTTTTAAGTTTATTGGGCAAAAAAAGAGGCGCAATGCGCCCCTTATAGCCCTTTTGATTTCATATATCGCTCAATGGTTTCAACAATAGTATAGGTTTGTTGATCAACCTCGATATTAAACTCGGTACCAATTTGTGCTAAGCCCAAGTTGGTAACTTCGAGCGTTTCTGGGATCAAATGCAAATAAAAGCCATTTTGGTGCACTTCACCAACCGTTAAGCTACAGCCGTTAACACTGATAAAACCTTTATAATTAATATATTTAAGCCACTTTTCTGGTAACGATAAGTAAATTGCACAATTATCTTGCTCACGCTCAATTGATTCAACACGTGCTACTGTGTGTATATGACCCGATACAATATGCCCGCCGATTTCAGTACCAAATGTCACTGAGCGTTCAAAGTTTACTTTTTGCCCTTGTTTAAGCTGCCCCAAATTAGTCAGTTTTAAAGTTTCATCAATCACATCAAAATGTACTTGGCCAACCACATCTTTATTACCAAGCTCATAATGCACTACTGTTAAACAGCAACCATTGATTGAAATGCTCGCGCCAATATCTAAATGGTTCAAATACGCATTGGGTGTAGACAAAACTAGGCGCATTACTTCACCACTTGTGGAAACAGATACCACCGACGCCTTTGTTTGTACAATACCAGTAAACATTTAATTCCTATCTATCTCTGCATTCAGTAAAATACGATTTTCCTGATTTTGCTAGAATGCGCAAGTATGACGTTTAATGTTTTTGAGGCGAGGTATATTCTTCGCTTAGCTGTTCCTGTTTTTATTGCCCAAGTAACCATGATCTTGATGGGCGTTGTTGATACTGTAATGGCAGGTCAAGTAAGCGCATATGACTTGGCAGCACTTGCGATTGCACTAGGTATATGGAACCCTGTATTACTTACTTTATTGGGTGTACTTTTGGCACTTACTGGCATGGTGGCGCAAAATTTTGGCGCCAAAAAGCTGTTTGCAATTCGTCATGATATGTTCCAGGGCTTTTTCTTAGCCTTTGTACTTACAGCATTAGGCTTATTACTTATCAACTTTGTCGAAATCCCAATATCCTATATCCAAATGGAGCCTGAAGTAGCAGGTTTGGCTCTTGGTTACATTAATTATGTCAAATGGGGATTACTCGGTTTTTTGATTTACAATGTACTGCGCTGTGTGTGTGAAGGCATGGCTTACACAAAGCCTGCCGTGTACATTGCTGCGATAGGGCTTGCGATAAATATTCCTGCAAACTACGTTTTCATTCACGGAAAACTCGGTTTTGATGCATATGGCAGCGCAGGCTGTGGTATAGCAACAGCTATTGTTTATTGGTGTATGGCACTTAGTTTGTTTGTGTATATGCTTTACTCTAAGCGTTTGAGAGGCAGGTTTTTATTTTCTCGCGCCATCAAACCAAAACTATCTACTATCGCAAGCATTACCAAGCTTGGCACTCCCATTGCCCTAGCACACTTTTTTGAAGTAACGCTATTTGCCTGTATTCCGCTCTTTATCGCACCACTTGGTGCTATTGCCGTCTCAGGTCACCAAGTAGCTGCAAGTGTCTCTACCGTATTATTTATGATCCCACTCAGTCTAGCACTCGCTATTTGTATCCGCGTTGGTAATCTAGCGGGGCAAAAAAACTATGATGCGGTTAAAAAAACCGTTTCTACTAGCCTTTTACTTGCGTTAATGATTTCGACTGTCGTTGCGCTTATAACCTTTTTATCGCGAAGCGTCATTGGCAGTGTGTACAGTGATAACGCTGAGGTAATCGCCCTTGCCAGTGCCATTTTAATATTGGCCTGTTTTTATCAATTACCTGATGCTTTGCAAGTTGCAGCAACGGGTATTTTAAGGGGCTTAAAATACACTGCGCCTATCTCCTACATTACATTTATTTCGTATTGGTTAATCGGATTTAGTTTAGGCTACGTATTGGCATTAACAGATATCATCGTAGAACCAATGGGGCCAGAAGGTTTTTGGCTCGGCATTATTGTTGGATTATCTACCGCTGCGGTTTTACTAATAGCGACAGTGAGAAAACGACTTGCTCAAGCACCTTTTAATATTTCTTAGTATTGTTGTTACCAGCTTCACCTTTGTTGGGTGCTCAAAAGCACCCAATTCACTTAATGCGGATTATCATTCGCGCCTGCAAAGCCAGATTAACCTACCCCCATTGATCACCTACTCTGATAGCCACAAACTTATAACGCCACAATTGAGCATTGAGCATAGTGCTACCATAGGCATTCTACAGTTAGCAAAAATTCAGCATTGCCAACTAGGGCAGTTAATCGCAGAGCGTAATTCACAACTTGGTAAAGTTGCAGGAGCAAGTGCTCAGTTTGCTTATCATGTTAAATTTATTCAGTTGTTACCCAAATGTTTCGATACTTTGAATGATAATGCGCTTAAAAATCAACTAAACACCGTTTACAGAGATAAAATCGCCACACTTTTCATTAGTTGGCAGCACATGATCTTTCAAGATCCGCAGCTAGCATCACTCCATAAGCCTACCTCTTACTCACTTATGGACATTAACGAGGATGATAAACAAGCCGCATTAAATAGTTTGCGTTTTTTCAATCAAACAAAACAGGCAATTTTGACTAAACAATTTGATGCAGTTGAAATAAACCAATTAGAAAATCACTTACATGCACTTTATAAAAATAGCTATGTTGCAAGCTTATTGAGGGCTATATATGAACAAATCGATATATTGAAGCAGCAAAATGAAGCGTTGAAAACTATCCCAATCGACGTTTTATGTAAGAAAGGTCACAACACACAAAAGGCAGAGGTGTTAAGTAATATTTTTACAAAGTTTTATGGCAGTAAAATACAGCAATATCACAATTTGCTCCTTCGTGAATATGCGTTGATCCATCCTGAACTTACCTCCCTTTGGCTAAATGAGATTTCTCAGCCTTATGATAGCGACTTGCCTTTTCACCCACTTGCTTTAGAAAGCAGTTTAAAATCACTATCTGTAAAGCATGTTACATGGTGGCAAACCCTGTATAAATCCTGCGGTATTGTTCCGGGTAGATGAGCACGCATACAATTTGCATATAAATCCATCAGTTAAACGGGGTTATGCAAAATTATGCTTGTACAACAAAAAATTCTATGTAGAATGCGAAGCATAAATAGAGGGTCTGTAGCTCAGTTGGTTAGAGCGCCACGTTGACATCGTGGAGGTCGGTGATTCGAATTCACTCAGACCCACCATTTATCTTCATCTACTTCAAATTAAAGTATTATCTCAAGTAATTCATCTTAAATTAACAATCTTTTATATTTAATTCTGTACTTTGGTTTAGCCAAGGATTAGCAGCCAACTCTTCAATTTTACGTTTTACACCCGAAAGACTATCGATCAATTCACCATCGACCAAAAAGCGACAACCCTTCGACGGGTGTGTTGGCATCATTCTTACTGCCGCCGTGTATTTACCATGAGATACAAGCAGATTTTTAGATTGTGCAAAATCACCATATTTTAGCGATGATAAACATATTCGATTAATTTTTTGAGGCATATTTTTGTCCATTAACTGTATATTGGAAAATAATACCTTTATTGATATGAGCACAAACTGAACAAAAAACACTCAAAATTTGCTATATGACGATCATCTAACCATTCATTACGGTTAAAGCATTTTTATTTAAGCAATTTTGTTAAGTAATGAGCTGATATAGCGCGAGATACATGAAAGATAACAATACGGATTTCTTATGTGGTTACGTTGCAACGATAAATACAAACGAAATTAGCATAACTCTTGGCCCACTAGATTGAGCGGCTATACATGTAAATTGGTATTCTATGTTACTAATGCATTGCTAACAGCTTCAAGCGCTAGCATTCCCCTTATAAATCAGTAAACTGATTTATATCTTCGGCTTAATTACTTAAATCTTAATGAAGTACTCTTTTACACTTTTTTTATTCTTACAGTTATTTATTTCGCATCAGCTTTTCGCTAACAACTTTTCAATCACTAAACAGACACCCAGCAACGATTTCAAAATCAATACAAATACCCATGATTTATGTAAAGTTGCCAATAGCACCTTAGACTATCTTTCGAAAGGCAAGCAATACGACCCTGCTGTTATCCATGCCAACAAATTATCAGAGTACGGTATTTCAGAAACGGATATATCACGCACTCTTAAATCGCTTTGTGAATTTGCCAAAACAGATGAAAAAAACGGCACAAACACGTTAACAAATATTCAATTTTTAAAAACACATTATGATTTTTACCGAATTACTTCGGATACATCACATGCAAAAAAACTCAGTGATAAAAAACCACTATTAAAAAACCTCACGAGCGATAAAGTACTTATGACAAAGTACTATGTGCATTTAGCTAGTGGCAGTGATGTAAAAACACAACATCATGAGTTCCCACTTTACGCTTTACCTTATGATGAAATTGATTTGTCACTTGAAGAGGCAGATTTAAAAAAACAACAGCTCACACGTTTTAAATACGGTAAACAGCAAATATTAACCGGAGCGTTAGATCATCAAAAACTTGCAAAGCCACTAATTTACCTTACCCGAGAAGACTTAGAATCAGCGTTATTACAAGGGACGATTGTTGTAGAAGTAAATGGCAAGCAACGCGTTTTTAACGTTCACCGCAATAACGGTATTGCCTATGATCGTACAATAAAGCCGTATGAGCAAAATCGTTATTGGTACTTTAAGCAAGTTAATGGCATTTTAGGCTATGGCAAAGATGCCAATCATAAAATTGAAGTATTGCCTGAAGTGACATTTGCTGGCGATATCTACCAACTTGGGCTTGGCTCTTTAGTATTTGCCAAGTTTGATTTTAAAAAGCACAGTGAATATCGTATGGCCGTTATGGCTGATACGGGTGGCGCATTTGAAAATAACTTGTATCAATTAGACTATTTAGCGGGAAGTTATCCCGGCATAAAAGCCTATTACGATGCAAATCGTCATATGCCAGACTACATTGATGCTTGGTTTATGGTTTTAAAAGGAGATACAAAATGATTGATGATCTTAAAGGCGATGAATCATGGCGTATGTTTCGTATTATCAGCGAGTTTGCCGATGGTTTTGATAAACTATCAGACACCGGCCCTGCTATTTCAATATTTGGATCGGCGCGCTTAGATGAAAATGACACGTACTATCAAGCAACCGTAGATATTGCAAAGCGCTTTGTTGAAGAAGGCTTTGCCGTTATTTCTGGCGGTGGCCCTGGCATTATGGAAGCTGCAAATCGCGGTGCAACCAAAGGGAAAAGCATTGGCCTTAATATAGAGTTGCCCCACGAGCAGATCCCCAATCCATATCAAAACGAACAACTGGACTTTAGGTACTTTTTTACCCGTAAGGTAATGTTTTTAAAATACTCTATGGGCTACATTTGTATGCCAGGTGGCTTTGGTACGCTTGATGAAACATTCGAATCACTCACCCTTTTACAAACTGGCCGAATTTCTAAAATGCCTGTTGTGCTATTTGGTAGCGAGTTTTGGCAAGGTCTTGTTGATTGGATGCAGCAACAACTTGTTAAAAAAGGATTGATTGACCAAAGTGATTTTTCGTTGTTCACTGTGACTGATGATATTGAAGAAGCGGTGTCAATTATCACCCATCATGCAAAAAAACATCAACCACAATAACTAAAAGGTGTAAATGTATGCAGTTGAGCCAAGTTATCGCCAACTTGATTTTAAAAGGGTTTAGCCATCACTATTCACTGTTTCAAGGCTTAACATCGCAAGCTCAAGTGCATTTCGCCAATGCCGATTGGCAATCCATGCAACGTATCAGTGCTGAACGTATTAGCTATTACGATAAACGCGTTAATGAGTGTATTGAAAAACTTAAACGTCGCATAGATGCATCGCACTTTGACGCTGAACTATGGCTAGCCATTAAAGCTGACTACACCGACTTATTGAGCTTTCACCCGCAGGCAGAACTTGCTGAAACCTTTTTTAACTCGGTATTTTGCCGCCTTTATCATCGAAAATATTTTAATAACGATTTTATCTTTGTTGAAAGTACCTTAACTGAACCACTTGTACCGGTAGAAGAAGAATACAAAAGCTTTTTCCCAGTGGTTGATGGCCTACTGCCGACCATTAAACAAATATTTGCTCAGTTTGATTTAAAAGCCCCTTTTATCGATCTGGAATCCGACATTAAAAATATTGTTAAAGCCTTTGTTAAACAAGCGCCTAATGTAAATTCACGCAATCATCAGATGCGCTTTGATATTTTAAAAGCGCCTTTTTATCGAAATAAAGCTGCTTATATTGTGGGGCGAATTGTCAGTAAAAACGGAGTACAGCCTTTTATTATTCCAATTTTGCATAATAAAAATAAAGGCCTATTTATTGATGCGGTACTGACAAACTCAGTGCAAATGCGTGTGGTATTTGGTTTTGCCCGTGCCTATTTTATGGTGAATACCCGTTCTCCCTCAGGTGTGGTGAGCTTTTTAAATCAGTTAATGCCCAATAGAACACCGGCTGAGCTTTACAATGCAATTGGCTTTCATAAACAAGGTAAAAGCGAATTTTACCGTGAATTTTTAAATCACTTAGCATCGTGTAAAGAAGACTTTGAAGTAGCAGCAGGCACACCAGGTATGGTGATGGAGGTGTTCACCCACCCTACTTTTCCGTATGTATTTAAAGTTATTCGCGATAAATTTGGCGACGGAAAACCGTTTGGCAGACGCACTGTTTTAGAGCGCTATCAGCTCGTAAAGCAACACGATAAAGTGGGACGTATGGCCGATACCATCGAGTTTTCTGATGTGGCCTTTCCTATTTCGCGTTTTCCTGAAGCTCTATTAAACCGCCTTAAAAAATCAATTGCCGGATCACTCGAATTTGATGGTGACTTACTGATCATTAAACACCTTTATATTGAAAGACGGATACTCGAATTTGATGGTGACTTACTGATCATTAAACACCTTTATATTGAAAGACGGATGACGCCACTTAATTTGTTTTTGCAAGATGCGCCAGAGCAAGATAAACGCCATGTAATGCGTGAATATGGCCAAGCGCTAAAAGAAATGATGTCAGCGAATATCTTCCCAGGTGACATGTTGCTCAAAAATTTTGGTGTTACAAAGCATAAACGGGTTATTTTTTACGATTATGATGAAGTTCAGTATTTAACCGACATGAACTTCAGAGAGTTACCAAAGTCAGATGGCTACTTTGATTACCCGGATGCGTACTCTGTTGCGCCACAAGATGTGTTTATAGAACAATTAACCACGTTTGTAACAACCGATCCGCATATTAAAGAACTTTTATTAGAGCAACACCCAGAGCTGAATAGCGCAGCTTATTGGCGCGAGCAACAACAAAAAATAAAACAAGGCATCAGTACCAATATTTACCCTTACCCCGAAAGTCTTAGGTTTAAGACGCGATAAGCACTTGTTATTTATGCCTTGGTTTATTAAAGTCTTTTATTAAATACGGTTACGGCATAATTAAAATGAATATTAGTAAAGTAGATTTAAACCTTTTAGTGTATTTAGATACCCTACTTAGGGAATGTAATGTTACCCGTGCAGCAAATCAGCTCAACATTACACAGCCAGCAATGAGCAACGGCTTAAAACGATTACGTACACTGTTAAACGACCCTATTTTAGTGCGTACCAGTGATGGCATGGTGCCAACGGAGCGCGCCAAAGAGCTACAACCGGTTGTGCGAGGTGTTTTATTAACACTTGAAGAAACGCTACAACCTAACCGTGATTTTGAACCAGCTACCAGTAATCGCGTTTTCCGTATTATGGCCAGTGACTATGCCGCAAGTACACTAGCCCCAATGCTATTAAGTCGCCTACAAACCTATGCACCCGATACAACACTGGATATCGTAACGCCCAGTGACGTAACCTTTCACGATGTTGAAAACGGCAAAGTAGATATGGCAATTAACCGCTTTGATAATTTGCCGCAATCATTTCACCAAAAACGCATTTGGAAAGACAGCTTTTCATGTGTAGTAAATGCCAATAACCCAGTGCTTGAGAATTATAGCTTGGATGCCTATTTAAAAGCGCGTCATATTTGGGTAAGTAAAACTGGTTTTGGTGTGGGTGTGGGTATGGATCCGGCTGATGTACAAAAGCTAGGCTGGGTAGACGAGGCGCTCGCGCACTTTGGTAAACACCGCAATATTGCATCCTTTACCCGTAATTATCACGTAGCTATTCACTTAGCAAAAGCCGAAAACCTAATTGCTACGTTACCAACTAAAGTAGCTCAAATTTATAAAAATGATAATGAGCTTAAAATTATCGAGCCACCGTTCCCTATTCCACCATTTGAGCTTGATATGATTTGGAGCCCACTACTTCACCGTGATGCCAGCCATATTTGGCTGCGCCAACAAATCGCTGATGTGGCTGAAGCGCTTTCAAGTTAATTTAGCCCAAGCGCTAGATAGTTGAATAGCAAATAAAAGCCGACGAGAATGCCGGCTTTTATCTTTAACCCTAACTAGAATAAACCATTACGTTTTAGGCTATTCTTCTCGCTTGGTAAGCTTTACACCATCAACGGTCATAACCCACTGGTCATTTTCAATATAAGGCGGTTCAGAGACATCAAATGTGCTCGTTAAAAAGCCAATACCAACAACAAAATCATCACCCTGAAACTCTTTTAGCGGGCCATTAACTTCGGTACTGCCACCACCTTTTAAGCGTTTATAAGACACAGTACCATCTGGCAAAATAAGTAAGTACATTTCCTTACTAACCCATTCACCCGCGTAGTTCATTCGCTCTTCAGGTAACGGTTCGCTACATGCAGTTAAAAATAAGAGTGTAAAAATAGTTAAGAGTCGTTTTTTCATATTCCCTCACAAATAAATAACACAACCAAAAGTGAGTTATCTTATTGAATAAATGATGTTTTAAGTTGTTTATTATCAGTCATCGTTAAGCTTATTAATCATTAGCAAACGGTATATAGCATAAAGATACAAGCAAGGATAAAAACCGCCGATAAATAAAATTAAACTGGATGATATTAGAAAGTCTTGAAATGTAATATTAGTTAACTGCTGTTTTAAGCTGATTTGATCAAACAACAACCAAAGCGCAAAAAACAAAACAGCAAAGTGCATTACAGCAAATAAAATTACACGAGATTTTGATTTAGCAATTGAACGAGACCATCCAATTGGCTCCGAAATTAAACTCATAAACAATCCTTTGTTTTAAGTAATGCTGCACAATAATATTGTTGTTTAATAACTTAATCAAACTTCTAGCTAAAAAATATGTGTGTTAATATTTATTAAAAAAATAAAGTGTTACTTTCTTGAATAAAACAATTTTTGCCCTGCTTTGTGCTCTTATCTTTTGGCTACCTCTTCCTTTAGGTAGTTACCGTATTTGGGCAATCATGTTTTTTGGCTTTATGATTGCTGTTACATTTTTTCTTCATCTCGTTAATTGTGCTTATTCCAAACAAGCAATTATCCCCGACAAGTCCAGTTGGCCACTTTTAGGCACACTACTTTCGGTTATTTTTGTATTAGCAATTCAACTATTGCCAACCTCATTTCAGAGTATTGATCCCAACCAAACATCCATCATGCTGTTAAAAACAATAACAATGCTTTTACTGGTCTGTTTGGTATTACTTTATGTCAATTCAAAAGACCGCATTAAAACCTTTCTTTATTGGCTAATTGCTGCAGGCGTATTTCAAGCGTTATATGCAACTTTTTTAAATCTTACCCCCGAATCAACCAGTTTAATTTTTGATTATAAATATACTCAGCGGGCGCGTGGTTCATTTACATATCAAAACTTTTTAGCGAACTATCTTGCCCTTTGTTTAGCCATGGGTATTGGATTATTAATCAGCGAGCTAAAAATTAAAAACTCATCTTCTAATTGGCGCGCAATCATCAGAGATTTAGCCAGCACACTGCTAAGCAGCAAGATGTTTTTACGATTATCTTTAATCATCATGATTATAGGCCTAATTTTAACGAGAAGCCGAATGGGCAATTCTGCTTTTTTTATTGCCTTAGCTGCTGTTAGCTTATTTGCTTTTTTCTTCTATTACCGCCGCCCGCAAAACCTTCGCTTGTTAATCATCAGCTTTTTCATTGTTGACTTAATTATTGTCGGCGCAATGTTTGGCGTTGAAAAAGTAAAAGAACGTCTTGTTGAAACCAGCTTGCAAAGTGAAACTCGCGATGAAGTTGTACGAGATTCAATTCCATTAATTCTCGATAAGCCACTATTAGGTTCTGGTGGCGGTAGCTTTTACACAGCCTTTCCTGCATACCAACCTGAAATATATTCGGGCTACTACGATAATGCCCATAATGACTACATTCAATTTGCTGTTGAATTAGGCATACCAGCAACAATTATGCTGGGTGGATTATTACTCTACGTACTATGGCTAGCTGTTCGTACTATGATGCGAAGGAAAACACCTTTATATCAAGGTGTTGCTTTTGGTGGCGCGATTGCAATAGTTCACATGTTGCTCCACTCTACCGTTGACTATTCACTGCAAGCTGGTGCAAATTCTATGACCTTCGCAGTGATTTTAGCGTTAGTTTTTCAAGTAAATAGCTTAAAACACGTGAAAAAGAAGCGTTATGATTAGTTGTTACTTTCAACTACAAAACTGTTTATCTAATCGTGAGTCTTTATATTTTTTATAAACCTTGTTGAACTTTATTTGTAAGCAAACCAAACCTTCTTTGTTATTTTGTTTGGCGTGGTTAAGCACCTTGCTAAAAAGCGTTACATTTTTTGAAGCTAACGCTAACGTTTGGTAAAACCTATTTTTTATACTTGGCTCTAATGAATTCCAATTTGATAAGAATATATTTAGCGAAATACGAATAACATCTTGATCAAAAGGCCCATATTTAAAGGCATTATCAATGTATTGCAGTGTTTTCTCGTCAACACCATTTGAATAACTATGCGTCGCAGCAAGCTCAACCCACGTAATTGGCCAGTGCGCTCTTAACATAATAGAGGAATGATAAAGCGCCTCTATTTCACTGTTTATCTCGGAGTGTTCAAAGCCTGAAGTAATTCCCCAATCTAAAATGGTTGCTTTTGAATTGTAATAATGGGGATTATTAGCGTCATATTGTATCGCTTTATTTATACTCTCAAGTGCTTGTAAGTATTCTTGCTTGTTCTCAACTTTACCCTCTTTTCGCCATTCTTTAAGCGAATAATCAGCTTGCATAAAAAAAGCATTTCCCATGCCTTTTTCAAAATACGTAAATACTAGTAAGCATGTGAATAAGGTCAAACCAAATATTAGCGAGTATCTAACAATCATATAAATAAGCTTTCAGTCAATTGTTTAGGCGTGATACAAAATAGTTCTTCTGCATATTCTGGTGCAAACTCACTTGCCACTTTGTTATATGCTTCGCGAAGTTTAGGTGGGCGCCTTTTAACATTGTGAGCATCGCTAGCTACAACATCTACCAGTTTATTAACTAATAAATATTCTGATAAATCCTGAGCTCTAGTTCCGAAGTCACCCACAATACTTGCAGAGGTTACTTGTAGCAAGCACCCTAGCCGCTTTAGCTTATTCGCTAGCTCTGGATGTTTTTGAATGTCGCGATTGCGCTCGGGGTGTGCAATCAAAGGAGTTATACTATGCCCGACCATCCATTTAATTAACTTATCAGCGCCTGGCGGAAAATGTGAATGAGGTAATTCTAATAAAACAATTTTATTATTATTGTAAGAACCAATAAACGGGATGCGTCCTTGTTCAAATAAATAAAGTAGTTCGGCATCAATTCTTACTTCTGCAGCTACGGCAAGCTCAATCGGTATGTTCTGCTTTGCTGCCGCTAGCTTTAATTCAAAAAAAGACTCAAAAATGGCTGTCTTAGAATTGTCAAAACGACCTATGTGAAAATGTGGTGTCAGCACCATACGGGTTACACCTTCATCTACTGCCATACGCAAAAGAGACAAAGCTTCCGCTTTGTCTCTTGCACCATCATCAATATTAGGAATTAAATGACTATGAATATCTACCATCTAAGATTTTGTTTCCTCACCATAGCCATAATAGTCATAGTACCCATGATAGCTCCCGTAGCTATCAGCTTTTTTCAAATCTACTTGGTTTAATACTACACCAGCAATATTGGCTTTAGCTTCAATTAATCGGCCTAAACCTGTTTTTACCATACCCATGCGTGTACTGTCAGCTTTCACTACATAAATAACTGAATCAGCATGTTGTGAAATAACTAAAGAGTCACTCACGGCTTGTGTAGGTGCAGTATCAATTACGATTTTATCAAACCTAGTACGAAGCTCTTCAAGCATTTTACCAAATCGTTTACTCGCTAAAAGCTCAAGTGGATTTGGTGGCACTTGTCCACAAGGCATAATCGTTAGACCAGATTTTTCATCGGTATAAAGGCAATCTTCAAACTTCTCTGTGCCAGCAATAAAATTCGCCAACCCAGGATGGTATGCTGGAATATTAAAACGACGGCATAAACTAGGTTTACGCATATCTGCATCAATTAAAAGCACTTTTTCCATTTGAGCAAGCGAAAATGCAAGGTTGCTAGAAGTTGTTGTTTTACCTTCACCTGGAACAGACGAGGTCACCTCAATAATTTTATTTGGCTTGTCCATTTGGCTTAAAATAAAGCCTGTTCTAAATGTTCGTACCGCTTCTGAAAATTGCTTCGCTTCTTCATTAAAGAAAATATGCGAATCCAATTTCTCTTTCTTCTTTAAAACTTGAAGTGGCAATAAACCAAGCATTCGCTGTGTTAGTTTATTTTCAATATCACTTGACGACTTAACCGTATCGTTAAGTGCTTCAAACACAAATGCCAGTACTACACCGAAACCTAAACTTGCTACAAATACAAGCGCAATAATTAAGCCTTTTTTAGGTTTAACTGGTAGTGACGGTGCATAAGCACGGTCTGTAAAGCGTGCCACAGCCGAATTAAAATCGCTGGTGACTTCAGTTTCTTTAGAACGAGATAAAAACGCATCATAAATATTGCGGTTTGTTTCAACTTCACGCTTAAGCTTGTGATATTCAGTTTCTTTACGAGTGATTTTTTGATACTGACTACGAATACGCTCTAAATCTTGCTCAAGGGCAATAACATTCGCATTAGCGGTGCGCATTTCTTTTTCAATACCTGTTACGAGTGCTTTTACCTGCTTAGTTAAATTGGCTTTAACTGTGGCAAGTTCCGCATTCGCTGCAATCATTTTTGGGTGTTTAGGGCCGTATACTTCAGCAAGCTCACTTACCTTTCGCTCTGCCAAAATAACTTCGCGTTTCACATCTTGAATCACTTTGTGCGAGGTGATTTCAGGGATGCTTTCAAGCCTTTCATAATCAGATTTACCATATTCGGCGATAACACGGGTGATACTTTCAAGTTTATTTTGGTCGTTACGTGAAACCACAAGCTGCTGTGATGTTTGCTCAAGCTCTCTTTTAATAAGCCCTACAACACCTTCAACATCAATCAAATTCTCTTGTTCACGGTATGCTTGTAAGTTTGCTTCTGATTTATCTAGCTTAATTCGTAAATCTGAAAGTCTATCAGTTAACCAGCCTGCTGCTTTTTGCGTAATGCCCATTTTAGCATTCATGTGGTTTTCGATATAAACTTCACCCACGGTATTAGCCACAAGTGCTGCTAACTTTGGATCTTCTGATTCAAATGAAATATTAACCATTTGCGTTTTACGAATAGGTGAAATAGAAAGGCGTGTTGAAAACGCTTGCACTAAAGCAAGCATTCGTTTTTCCGCGAGCTCTTCATCTGACAACAGCACTTTTTCTTTTTTAGGTAAAAAAGGAATGGCGGCTTTAATGTCTTTTTTAAGCTCACTTGTGAAAGACGGTGGCTTATTAAACTCAGGATGTTCGGCTAAATTTAGCTTTTCAATAACTTGCTTTGCAATTGTATTCGACTTAAGAATTTCGAACTGCGTTAAGTAATACTCTTTTTTTGATGAGTCGAGGCCATAAACCTCTTCAAAACTGACCGCTTTCGCTTCTTGCGCTTCGATTAGTAATGTTGCTGTAGCCTTATATGTTGGCGTTATCTTTAATACGACGATTACCGCAAAAATAGTCATAAAAAAAGCGAATGTGAGCAAACGCCACTTTGCCTTATTAATAACTGCAAAATACTGTTTTAAATCGATGATTTCTTCTTGCTGGTTTTGAATATTTTGTTCCATTAAACAACCCTAGAAAAACCGCTGTTCTATTTTAATTGTATCCCCTGCAGCTACTTTGGTATCTAAATTTACTTTAGACTGTTCGCTGTTATTTCCTTCTTTATAAAGAAATATTTTTTCTTCAGAAGCACGCTCAGTTAAACCACCTGCTAATGCAATTGCTTGGTTAATTGTCATGCCTGGGTTATAAGGGTACGCACCTGGCTTTTTAACTTCACCATGGATATAAAAAGGGCGGTGTTCAACCACTTGAGCAAACACATTTGGGTTAATTAAGTAATCACCTTTTAGGCCGTTACGTACTAAATCTTCAATTTGTTTAACTGTTAAACCTGAAACATTTAATTCACCTAAAAACGGGTAATTAATTTGACCACTATTACCAAGTAACGACTCTACAGTTAAGTCGTCTTCGCCATATACTTGAATTAAAATTTTATCACCTGGGCCTAAAATATAATCATCCTGCGCGACTAATTTAGCAGGCAGGATGAACATAGATAATAGGAACAGGCTAATTAAAAGCCTTGTCATTATAACCTCTTACATTGATAAGCGAGCATTAACACCAAAGGTGTTCTTATCATAATTTAGATTTTCAGTTGTAGAATCTTTTTGTGAAAGCTCAGCAAATACACCCACATTAAGCCAGCGTAATAATTGATAATCTGCTGATAAAACAAAACCAAGTGTTTCATCATTTCGGGTAACACCAACGTATTCTTCATCCATGTAATTTAAACTAACACGTGATGAGAATAATTCGCTCCAATTGTGGTTCCAACCTAGATCGAACACACGCTGTTCAATGTAGTTACCTTCAGTAAGTGGGTCTACTGCAGCTTGCGATGTTGTAAAATCAAAACTTGAATACGTAAGTGGTGCCCAAGCAACACTTGCTTCCCAGCTTAAACCATCAAAACTGCCACGAGTAGTATCATCAAATTCTTTTTTCTGATAACCCACTTTTGCCGAGCCAGTTGTAAGTGCTGTGGCTTCCCATTCAAAACCCACAAGTGCACGCATGTCTTTTGAGTCACGGGTAGAAACATTTACCTGTTCATTTTTATAGTTGATATCTTCGTGGGTTAACTCAATAAATGCATCACTTCCGGCTTTTGTGTTGTAAATAAATTTACCGCCTACTAAAAGCTGGTCAATATCCCTAAATTGCGTAACATTGGTAAAGTTTAAATATTCTTTATTGTAATATTTAACACGTGCAGCTACACGTCCAAATGCGCTTTTAGCACCATACTCATATTTTGCTTCAAGTGTTTGGTCTGCATAGCGAACCGGTTCATCAATTGAATCACCCTGACCTTCACTTAAACCTGTACCTCTTGGCTCCGTTGTCCAATTAGCACGTGCATTTAGATCAAATCGGCTGCGAGAGCTTTGCTCTAAATGAGAGTTTAATGCAATAAAACCATCAAAGTAATTATCTGTTGAATCTTCAGCATAAAAACCTGAGAACGCACCTACATCAACGGAATAGCGATTTACACCATCTTCTAGTAAAAAATTAATTGAAGGATCAACAGTGAAAATAGCGCTACTGGTTTCATTTGAAGGTTGATTGTAAATATTATCGTCTTGTTTTAAACCCATCTCTAATAATGGCGTTACCACAAAACCAGATTCTGTTTTAAAATTACCAGGCTCACTTTGAGCAAACACAGTACTTGAAGCTACTAATGCAAGCACGCTAGCTGTCATGCTTTTTTTCATTTTGCTATCCCTTTTATTAGTAAGCATTTTTGCCTACAAAACCTTTAAAAAACGTCAAAAATATAATTTTTATATCAAACCATAATGTCCAGTGTTTGATATAAAATAAATCGTACTCAACGCGCTTTTCCATTTTTTCAAGCGTGTCGGTTTCACCGCGCCAACCATTAATTTGGGCCCAACCGGTGATACCTGGTTTAACCTTATGGCGCAGCATATAAAACTCTACTTTTTGGCGATACTCTTCGTTGTGTGATACCGCATGTGGCCGTGGCCCTACAATTGACATTTGGCCAGTTATTACATTAAAAAATTGCGGTAATTCATCTAAACTGGTGCGGCGTAAAAAGGCACCAAACTTGGTAATACGTGCATCCCCTTTTGTTGCTTGAGTAACAACATCGCTGTTTTCCATCACAGTCATTGAACGGAATTTCCAAACCCGTATTTTTTCGCCGCCAAGGCCGTAGCGGTCTTGCTTAAATAATACCGGCCCTTTAGAGGTTAACTTAACGCCTAAAGCAACTAAAAGTAGTAGTGGTGAAATCAACATTAAAATAAGTAAACCTACAATGATGTCTTCTGTTCGTTTAATAAACTCACGTACACCAAGGTAAGGTGACTCAAACACACTTAAGGTATCTAGGTCTCCCACATGTTCTATACGTGCATGGATGAGGTTTGATAATAAAAAATCAGGAATAAAATGCACATCGACCGTACTATTGCCTAGTTTAACTAAAATATCTGCAATGCGTTTTTCAGCTTTAAAGGGTAAGGCAATAAATAGTACGTCTATTTCACCCTCTTTCGCCTTGGTGACAGCGCTGTCTATTTCACCTTCTACATGAAAATGCAAATCTTCAAAAAGGCGCTCTGGCTTTCTGTCTTCATAAAAGCCAACAAAGTCATAACCTAGTTCGTCGTGCTTAATGATTTGTTTAAATAAATTTGCACCCGCTTCGGTAGCGCCAATAATTGCCACCTTTTTAGTACTTAGCCCTAAACGGCGGCGGTTTTTCTTATAAGCGCGTACACAAAAGCGGCTTAAAAACAACCCAACAAAGCTAAATGCAAACCATAAAATTAGAGTTGCGCGAGAAAGTTGCTCTGAAAACTTAAATAAAAAAGCAACTAAAAAAAGTAATGCAAAAGCAATAATTAAGCATGACCACGTGCTAACAGCCATCTCTCTGAATTTACCTGCACGCCACGAACGATATAAATTAAAAAGCTCTGCAGTGTAAAGGAATGCCACCAGCACAATACCAAGTGTAACTAAATAGCCCTGGGATATTTTTACACCATAAACCATACCTGCAACGAATAACGTTGACACCAATACAATTAAATCAGTAGCACGGTAAATGTTTGCACCAGAATTACTCGATGACTTAAATGTGCGGGAAGGATTCACCCTACCTCCATGTAGATTAATTTATACCATTAGAATAAGCGCACTATTATATGCAAATTGATATTAAAAAAAAATGAAAACAACCTAAAAGGTAGTATTTTTTTATAACCAATAATTATGGTAACAGAATATTATATATTCGAAGATAAAAAGCCATTACAGCTTATTACACAAAAATAACGCTACAACGTACACTTAAGATTAAGCCACTCTTATGCTACAGTTAAAAGTGGCTTAATTTTTTTACAGTAAAGAAATTGACTTTAAAACAGTAGAAACAACTTGTTCAGATGTTACTTCTGAGTCGGTTTCAACATAACATCTAAGTTCAGGTGCATTGCCTGATGGGCGCAAATGCACAATATGACTATTTGCGAACGTCATTCTGTAGCCATCTGTTTCATCAATTAAACCTAGCTCACTAGATAATTGCAGTTTTTCTAACCACGTTGCTGGCTCTTTACTAATTGAGCTGATTAACGCTAGGCTCTTTTCCCTTGCAAAGTTTTTAATGCGATCACTTGCGGTGAAACGTTTAGGCAATGCTTTAACTAGTGCTTGAACAGTGTTGGATTTTATTTGGCTAAGAACAGCAATTACAGGCAAAACGGCATCTCTAGTAGGCAATGGTTTAATGATTTTGTCATTAAAACTCACCTCACTTGCAAGTATATAACCCCCATTTGCTTCAAAGCCAGCAACGCTTTTGTATTTTGCACTCATCCAGTCAAATTCAGCGATAACATAAGGCGAGCCAATTTTAGTACGCGCTACATGTTTAAAAAGACCGCTCTTTTCAATTGCAGTATTGCAACTTACAGGTGTAGCAAGTGACTCAATACCAAGTATTTTTGAGCATAACAACCCTAAAACATCACCACGAAGCCATTCACCATTTTCATCTGATAACAGTGGACGGTCACCATCGCCATCGGTTGAAAAAAGCGCATTAAGTTGATGTAACTTTACCCATTCACGTGCTTTTTGTTTATCATCTTCAGATACTGCTTCTGTATCAATTGGTACAAACTCGTCACTACGCCCTAGTGAAATAACGGTAGCACCGAGCGCCTCAAAAATAGACTTATATATATCACGCCCTGCACTTGAATGTTCGTAAATACCAATACGTTTACCTGTTAAAGTATCTGGGCTAAATGCTTCTGTATTTCGCTGAATATAGGTACTTTTAGCATCGGATAATTCGGTAAGCTCTGGTAAAGATTCTATAGGTTCTAAATTTACAGAAGCGGATAAAATTGCGGTTTCATCCGTTTTTGTGATTTCACCTTTGGGACGATAAAATTTAAGGCCATTTCGGTCAAATGGAATATGACTGCCTGTGACCATAATGCATGGCATAGTGTGCTGCATTGCATAAAATGCCAATGCAGGTGTTGGTATAACGCCATAAAACTCTGCTGTAATACACAGCTGTGCTAAACCAGCACAAATGGCTTGTGCCATTTGATAACTGCTGGGGCGATTATCGATTGCAACAGCAATTGTTATAACTGGGGCTTCTTTTTGTAATACAGATGCAAATGATATTGCAAATGCCGCACAGACTTCGGGTGTAAAGTCTGACACGAGACCACGTGCACCACTGGTTCCAAATGCAACGCCAGAGTTTTCAATAATATGTTTTGTAGAAAGAATAACTTTTAACCTTCTAATCGACCATAACGGTCTTCAAAACGAACAATATCGTCTTCGCCTAAATAAGAGCCCGATTGTACTTCGATTAGCTCTAAATCAACCTTGCCTGGATTTTCTAAGGCATGCACTGCGTTAATTGGAATGTAAAAGGACTCATTTTCAGTAACATACTGCTCTGTATCATCTATTTGCACCTTTGCCGTACCCGATACTACAATCCAATGCTCAGCCCTGTGGTGGTGCATTTGTACCGATAACCTTGCACCTGGTTTAACAGTTACCCGTTTAACTTTAAAGCGTGATGCTTGATCAACTACATCATATTTACCCCACGGGCGATATACTTCACGGTGGAAAGTTACTTCACTGCGTTCTTCAGCTTTAAGTTGGTTCACAATTTGTTTAACTTCTTGCGATTTATCTTTGTGTGCAACAAGCACCGCATCTTTTGTATTTATAATGACTAGGTCTTCAACACCAACAGTTGCAATTAATTTTTTATCGCCAAATACTAAGGTGTTTTTTGTATCAACGGCTTTTACATCACCAAACAGTGCATTGCCGTTTTTATCTTTATTTGACACTTCCCAAAGGGCTGAGAAACCACCTACATCATTCCAGCCTGCATCCATTGGAATTACGACAGCATCCTTTGTTTTTTCCATTACAGCGTAATCGATAGAATCTTCAGGGCATGCTTCAAAAGCAGCTTTATCTACACGAATAAAATCCATATCGTTACTTTGAACCGAAATGGCTTTTTTACACGCATCATAAATATCGGGGCGATGTGCTTTTAACTCGTCAAGGTAACGGCTTGCTTTAAACATAAACATACCGCTATTCCAATAATATTCCCCTGACCCCATATATTCTTTAGCAGTCTCAATATTCGGCTTTTCGACGAAGCAGTCTACAACATAGGCAGTGCTATTATCAATTTGAACACCGCGTTTGATGTAGCCATAACCCGTTTCTGGTTTATCGCCTACTATACCAAAAGTAACTAATTTTCCTTGCTCAGCAAGCGATGTAGCATTATTAATACTTTGCTGAAATGCTGCTTGATCTTCAATAACATGATCAGCTGCAAGTACTAGTAGTAATGGGTCTTCACCTTGTTCAACAGCTTTAAATGCAGCAAGCGCAATTGCAGGCGCCGTATTGCGACCAACTGGCTCTAAAAAAATACCGCTGTGTTCAACATTCAATTGGCGAATTTGTTCTGCAGCAATAAAACGATGTTCTTCATTACAAATTAGCATCGCTGGCTTATGTACAAAACCATCTAATCTACTAATTGTTTGCTGTAGCATGGTTAAATCACCATGCAACGCTAAAAACTGTTTTGGGTAGTTACCACGTGATAGCGGCCACAAACGAGTTCCTGTTCCGCCAGCTAATATTACAGGTAAGATCATAATATTTTCTCAATAAACGATAAAAATTTAATGCCCTTTTTTGTTTAATATTCTCTTTTGTTCTGCACAGCTAATTTAGGGCACATTTTTTGAAAGAGCTATGCACATATTCTACTGGCAACAGTTCACCATTAGCTGTATGAAGTCGTTTTAAGTTGTACTATCCCACAGACGCTGCTATGTCATTTCTCATATGTTCACGTGTTGGCTGCAGTATTATCAGAAAGCAATCATGTTTTAGGCTGCAAAAGAACTTTCTACAACCGCATTTTCCCAACATGCTCCAATATCACCCAAACTCGCCCTAATGCCATAGTTGGCTAAAAATTTACGATAGTGCTTACTGGTATATTTTGAACTTCAATCGCTCTGGTTCACCAAGGCTTTTGGTGGTTGCCGTTAGTTATGAGCTATAATTACCGTTTCGCTTACAAAGTCATTAGTTTTTCAATATACTAACAAACAATTCGACGAGAATATAAATCCATAACGGATGTTACAAACTTCCAGCCTTCCCCAGTTATAAGGTATGCCACATCACTAGCACAACCTAATTTGTGGCGACAGAAAAGGTACTGTTTAAACTGATTATCAGCAACACTGTGTTTGCGTTAAATTGCCTCTTGGTATGCAACTCGCAGAGTTAAGATTAAACCAAGTGGTGTCATTATCTTTTGAACACCATAATCACAAATGTTAAAGACCTCCTTGCGTAACTTCTTTCTAATTTTACGATAACCTAAGCTATTCGAACTCTGTTTAAGGAGTAGTTTGGCTCTAAGGAACTTTTGAAACTGCTCAGCGGTGATTACCTTTGCTGGGCAGTTAAGCCAAACGAAATAAGAGCTGAAACTGACTTACATTGTCTTTCAGAGCTTAACCACGGGGAATAGAAAAGATAACTGCTTAATCGTTTTGAACGTTATTTTGTTTGCTTTAGCAGGAGGATGCAGGCCTTTTTTCGTATCTCTTTTTCCACCCATAGCTTACATGTTATGAAGCAACTTATCAGTAATACCTATAGACGCTGCTATCTTTGATACGCTAGAACATTGCTTAGTTACCGATGCCACAACTTCTTGTTTAAATTCTGCTTGTTACTTTTGTCATTTAACAACTCAACAATTGGATTTTATTCCATTATTAAAGTCTACAGTTTAATTTAAAGCTGAACATAATTTACAATTGAGCCGACTGTACAGCCATTTTGTGTATTTGTCCCCTGAAAATTTTAAAAAAATATAAATCGGAAAGCCAGTTATCTAGAATTACAGGGAAGTTTACGTGACGGATAGCAAATCCTAAACTCGCTTTAAATACAAACTAACTCACTTGAAACGTTCAATAATTGAAATTGGAAGAAAAAACTTCAATGAAAACTTTATCACATACAACTTTCTCACTCTTAATAATGCTCGCAATAGCTCAACACGAGTGCCATATTTATACACTGACCTCACGTAATCCTCATGAAAATGCTTTTTAAAACCAGCCGTTATTTCTGTATCCAGCGTATGGAGAGGGCTTTGCGCTTTTAAAACCTCAGGGTAAGGCTTACTTTGGCCAGAATTCATAGCACCAATTGTATCATCATGGTATATCGCACCAACATAGCTACAAACAGGCACTTTACCATTTGCAAGTGAGCATAACTTTACCCAAGCATACACATCTTCTCCCATTTTTACTCCCTCAGGGAAGATGGTTAAATTGTCCAACTTTGATTTATCAATTAGAGCAGTACTAGAATGAATCAATCCACCATTACGTGGATACTCAGATACATAATTCCTAACAGAATAATCAATTTGCTGGCTTTCTATTAAGTGCTCACTTAATTGCAAATAACTATTACCAAAGAGTGCATAATTTGGGAACTTGCAATAAAGGTTATTTAGATGATGCAAATGTTGAGTACAAAATTCGTCATCAGCATCTAAAAAAGCAACCAAACTTGATGTAGCAATTGATAGGCCTTTATTTCTAGCAGCTGATACGCCGGCATTTTTTTGTTTAAACAATTTTACACTTGGGTACTCACTCTCAATAATCATAGCTGAGCTATCTGTTGAGCCATCATCAACAACTATAATTTCTGTAGCTGGGTAAGTTTGACAAATCACTGACTCAATCGCACGTCGAATATAAGCTTCTTTATTATATAACGGGATTACAACCGAAATTGGATTATTCATCATCTACATTTACTTAAAAAGATTTTTAATAATAAGTACCAAAAATTTAGAATTAGAAACTAAATATCGCTTCCACATCCTTCTAGGCTCTTGATAAACACGGTAGAGCCATTCAAATCCAATGTTTTGTATCCAATCAGGAGCTCGCTGAACCTCCCCTGCGACAACATCAATCGCACCACCAACCCCAAATATCCATGAAACTTTAAGTTGATCACGATATTTTTTTATAAACAACTCTTTTTCAGGTGACTTTATTCCAATAAACAGAAAGTCAGCATTAGCACAATTGATTTGTTCAATAATTTGGCGACATTCATTCTCACAATTAAAGTTTAAGTAACCATGGTGATAGCCGGATATTACCTCACCATACTTATTTTCTATATTTCGGCATGCTTCTTCTAAAACTGCGGGCTTTGAGCCAAAAAGGAATACTTTATTTCCTTCACTATTCGATTTTTCTAAAATATCTTGAAACAAATCTACACCTGTGTAGCGTTCCAACGTCACTCCTTTCATTTTTAGATAAAATAGAATTCCCATCCCATCAATATTTACCAAATCCGATTCAGCAATATACTCAGAAATGATCGGATCATCCTGTGCGGAAACTACAGTTCCAACGTTTAGATCTGAACGCACGAAAGCATTCTGTTTACCCAAGTTATTGAATATATGCTGGACTGTTTCTAACCGGTCAAGTACATGGTATTTCAATCCAAGAACAGTTTTTTCAACCATTAAAGCTACCTTTTAGTTTTGTTCCACTTTTTTGCTTTTTTATCACAATAACTTGCAATAACCCTAAATTTAATCTCTACGAAGTTATATATGGCACTGAATTTGACATAAATATTTTGTAATTTAGAAAAACGCCGCCAGTGTAAATAAATAATAAAAGAAATAGAACTTAGATAAGCCAAGATAATAAGAGAGTTTTTATAACCAAAAAAAAGATTAACCAACCCAAATAAAGCTACACACAATAAATAAGTTATTAGTGGTGGTATAGATAAATCACATACGAGCAAAAAGTACCGGAGGTTTATATTTTTTATTGCTCGATACATTCTGGGAAAAGTCTCTGAAAGGACCACATTTAAATGCCCAACTTCCCACCTAGATTTTTGCGTTTTCAGGACTTCAATGTTAGATGGCATTTCCGATATTAAAGTGACATTTGGTATATATTTACAAAATATGTTTTGTTCGGCTAAATTTAACCCTAGTTCCAAGTCTTCAACAATACTGCCAGATGCAAAGTTAATTTCTTCACTGAGACTGGAATCAATGAAAAAGCCAGAACCCTGAATATGGCACGCACCAAAAAGCCTATCCATACCTATCGAACGACAAGCTGTTTTAACATACCAAGCAAATGCCGAAAGTGCCGATTTGTTGTCGGTTGCCTTCATTAAATAGCCTACTTGAAACAACTTTTCTCTCTCGGCAACGGTTTTAATAATTTTGATTGCATTCTTACTAGTAAATTCACAATCAGAATCAACTACCCCTAGTAAGTCAAAACTCAATTTATTTTCTTTTAAATATTTAAATCCATAATCAAGAGCAAAGCCTTTGCCAATATCTTTAGCGTTCTTTCTTTCTAGTACAATAACATTCTTTAAATTGAGCGTTCTCACAATGTTAGCTGTCGCATCCTGACAATTATCTGCAACAACAATTAATCTATCTTTTGCTGACATTAACTTATGAATCGAAGAAACTGTTTTCGAAATTATAAGCTCTTCATTGTGAGCTGGCATTATAATAGATAACACGCAGTCTCTTTCAGTAAGGGCACAATTATCAACGTCTTTAGTGCTTAAATTAACAAATAAACCTTGGATTAATTCAACTAAAAGAAATATCCCTGGTATAAGTACCAGTACAAGTAATACTGTTTCAATATCCACTTCTAAACCCTTTCCGTTTTTCCTTAACAACCAAACTGAGGTCATGGTGCATAAGAACAGAATTCCTTGCTAAACGCGTTAGCTCGTCACGTTCAACATCTGACAATAATGCAAAATCGCAAATTGCTTTAGCCAAAGGAATATGTTCGTTTGCTGGTACAAGCATCCCATTTTTGCCATTTTCGATAAGTTCAGGGATACCTGCAACATAAGTCGATAAGACTGGTGTTTCAACCAGCATTGCTTCCATAATCGAAATAGGTAAACCTTCCATGTAACTTGGCAATACAAATAAATCAGATTGACCAACTAGGTCAAATACTTCTTGTGAAGTTTTCCAACCCAAAAAAGATATATTTTCAAGTAACCCAAACTCTTTGGCTTTAGTTTTAACTTGCTGAAGATCGTCACCCCCCCCAACTACTGATAAATGAAAGTTACATTGAGACTGGGATTTGATATAATTTAAAGCTTCAAGCAAAGTAAAATAACCTTTTTCAGGACAAGCTCGAGCTACTATAACAAGTTCAACAATATCCTGATTACGCTTTCTAGAAGTTTTTTTATTTAGATTGTCAACATCTTCTACACCACACTTATTGACTACTAGCTTATTATGAACGAATAAGTCAGTTTTTCGTTTGACTTGTGCAGCAAGATACGAACAAATACAAAAAGTTTTTTCGGCTTGATTTACTTTTTGTCGAATTGAGTATTCTTCAAAATTGTCTAATTCATCTGCACCGTGAATTGTGAAAGAAAAACCAACGTTCAACAGTTTAGACGAAAACATTGCAACGTCAGCTGAGTTGGTACCAAAATGGGCATGAATGTGTTTCAGCTTTTCTGCTTTAAACCTACCAGCTAAGCAAATAGCTTCAATAAAATATAGTATTGGCTTTACTTTACGTCTTGACTGGTTCAAATAACTAACAAAAAATCTAAACGTGCTGAAAAAGTTTTTTGTAGCTAAACCTTTAAGAAAATAAATTAGTAAATCAAATCGCTTATTTAGAATATAATGTGTCTTACTCTGCTCAATTATATCTGTTTGATCTATCAATTTTTCTGGTGGTCGCCTAATTGAAGAACGTAAAATTGATTCGCCTTGTTTTTCCATTTCTAAAATTTCTCTACGAATAAACGTATGGGAAATTTTAGGGTATTGATTTACAACATATAAAATTGTCATTTAGCGACAACTCCTTTAAATACTAAAGCTAAATAAGCACCTATTAATAACCAAAAATACCAATTAAATGAAAGATAAAAAGATATGTTGTCTGACAAACCGCACATAGAATAAGTAAAAAAACTCGTTACTATTAATGACCCACAACAATGTATTTTCCTTCCCGAAACCAGACTCAAAGATACGATAATTACGAGAATTAGATAACTGGCTAACCCAATAAAACCTAAATCAAAAATGTATTGGACATACATATTATGTGCGTCAAAAGAATTCTCTTCTTCTAATTGGATAAAATCAAGAAAGTAATAACCAAAAGAATTAAAACCATGACCAAGCCAGAAACTCTCAAGAATCCACGGAATAGCGGATTTCCATACTACCAAGCGCCATTCAAAAGAATTTAAGGTGGCATAAGGGTCATAATAAGTTTCTGAAGAAGTCAGTGCGTCAACAATTCTTTCTGTAACAGGAGGAAAGGCAGCAATACATAGAAGTGAAATTAGTGCTGGAACTATTAACCTTCTTTCATTAAATGAACAATGTACAGCCAAAAGAATAAGAGTTATTGCCCATGCACTCCGTGTTTGCGTCAAAATAATAAGTAAAAAAAGCACACCAATTAGTAACAGGCCAATATTACTACCAAATATATTTTCCTTTTCCCTCAGACTTAAAGTTCTCAAGGCAAGAACCGAAAGTAATACCTGCGTAAGATAGAATGCGAAAATGTTTGGATGTGAGAATGTCGAGCTAATTCGATACTCTCCACTAACAATGCCTCCTGTATTCGTTACTAATTCAAGGCAAACACTAAGAAATGGGACTATAAAGGACGCTGCGATTAGATATAACACAGATACAAAGAATTTTTTTGGGTCATTGAAAAAAAATGGAATAAAGAAAACGGACATGTAGGTAATAACCCAAAAAGATGACCGTAAACTTTGAATGAAATTTGGCGACCAAAAGGATGAAATAATAGTTAAGAAACTAAAAATTACCCAAGGAAAAAATAAAATTTTTGGTATCGAGTTTTTTTTCAATAAGAGTAAAAGAAACAAGCAAGCTAACAATAAGTTTAGTAGTGCGCCTAAACCTATCCCACCAACTTTTGTATAATTCAAAACGGGATCTAAACTTGCTCTCGCTACTAAAAGCACATAAAAAATTGGGAAAACAGCAAAGATGTAGCCTTTTCTAATTTGCAATTTGACACCCCTTTTTTATATTTTTCAATGCTATCAATTTTGTACAATAAAACGCAGAAAAAGCTAAGATAATTATATTAACAGCACTGTAAACAGCCACAGACACGATTAGTGACCCACCGAACGAATGAACTATATACATTGAGATAATAGGAATAAATAAGGTTAACACTGAAAAAAACAGCTGAATATGTTGCTTGTTCCAGCGAATGTAAGAAATGAAAATGGGCGCTAATATAGAACCAAATGTGAAAGAGCAAAATAGCAATACGCACAAATAACCTGATACAGCCCACTCTGCACCAAAAAGAACTTTAAAAATAGGCCCAGCGAAAAAATAAGCGATAACTGAGAATAAAAATAAAGCAGGGACAAGTTTTGCTAAAACTGACCAATACTGCTGACTTTTAAGAATATAGTTATCTGCATCAAGTTTAGTCGTCGTCGAATAAAAAATGTCAAACAAAGCCTTTCCCAAGATATTGCCAACAGCTGAAGCCATAAGCCAAGCTAACGAAAAAATTCCAGCAGATTCTGTTCCATACAATGTCAATACTATTGTCGATATAGAAACTGTTGTTATAAACCAAATGAAAGCTTGAGATGTTCGGAAGAATGTAAACTGGGTGTTAGAAACAAAGCCAATTAATCTTTCCATTGATTGAATACGAAGAGTGTTTTTAAATTCCCCCATACTCATGCAAGCCTTGAGGCATACTAAAAGCTGAACAACCAATCCCACAACAAATGCCAAAATAAGTCCCCAATACCCATATCCTAAAAATGCAAAAATCAGTTTACATAAAGCACCTACAATTGATGCTAGTATTAGGCTAAATGAGACTACATTAAACTTTTCGTAATATTGAAGGAATCTTTCTAAAATCAAAATTAGAGAAGATCCTAAAAAGGTTGCTGCAACTAATAAAACTAGTATTAGCATATCTGTTGAATACTCTTCCACCCATCTAAAATAGCAAGCAGAGAAAACTAAAATTAGTGGTGTAAGAAAGCAAGAAACCTGAAGTGAAGCCGAAAATGCACTATCTCGTTCAAACTTCGAGTTCAAGGTCATTGCTAAATAAGGTAAGTTTAATGTTGAGAATGACATAAACATTGCCAAACCCATAAGGATTGGGCTTGACAAACCGATTTCTGACGAGCTATAAACCCTTGTTATTAATGGGTATGAAAGCAATGTTATTATTTGAGCAATTAAATTTGCTGAAAGATATAATGCAAGTTTTTTATACACTTTTCATTTCATAGACCAAGCTTTAGACTTGTTCATCCTTAAAAATTAGTAATAACATATTTTATTTTGAGTACCGCAATAACGTTTTACGCTAGTCCAGATAACCGTTTAGTTGTTTCTAAATATGCAAACACTCGAAAAAAAGATTCTTCTAGTATTTAAAGGTTGCAAGATGAACTTAAAGGAAATGAGATTTAATCTTTTTGACAATGCGCTCGCTTGCTTTGCCATCTCCATATGGGTTATGGGCTCTACTCATCGCAATATATGCTTCATTATTTGTAAGCAGTTCATTGACCTCTTTAATAATTACATTTTTATCTGTACCGACTAGTTTTACTGTACCTGCTTCTAGAGCTTCAGGTCGCTCTGTTGTATCACGCATAACAAGCACAGGTTTACCTAAGCTAGGTGCTTCTTCCTGTACACCACCAGAATCAGTTACAATCAAGTACGAACGATTCATTAAATATACAAAAGGCAGATATTCTAATGGTTCAATTAGATGAACATTATTTACACCTTTAAGAATACGATTAACAGGCTCACGAACGTTAGGATTCAAATGAACTGGGTAGACAATTTCACAATCGCTATTATCGTTGGCAATTTCAGCCAATGCTTCACAAATACGTTCAAAACCACCGCCAAAGCTTTCTCGGCGGTGACCTGTCACTAAAACGAGTTTTTTATTCTCATCTAAAAATGGAAATTGAGATGCAAGTGTTTGATTTAAATCTTCGTCACTTTTAACTTTATTAACAATATCAAGTAGTGCATCAATAACTGTATTACCTGTTACTTCGATATTTTCAGGGTTTAAGTTTTCTTTTAATAAGTTAGCTTGTGATGTTTGTGTTGGTGCAAAATGCAGTGTCGCAATGCTGCCCGTTACTTTTCGGTTTGCTTCTTCAGGCCAAGGCGAATAGATATTACCAGTACGTAAACCTGCTTCTACATGCCCCACTGCAATTTGTTGATAAAACGCAGCTAGGCTTGCCGAAAGCGTCGTGCTCGTATCACCATGCACTAATACAATGTCTGGTTTAAATTCGGCCAACACAGGCTTAAGCCCGAGCAAAATATTCGTAGTTACATCATACAAATCTTGCCCAGGTTTCATTATGTCTAAGTCATAATCGGGCTTTATTGCAAACAGCGCTAAAACCTGGTCTAGCATTTCCCTGTGCTGTGCTGTTACACATACTTTTGCCTCAATACCATCTGCTTCCGCTAGCGCATGAACAAGTGGCGCCATTTTAATTGCTTCAGGGCGCGTACCAAATACGGTTAAAACTTTAATAGTCATTTTTTCCAAACTCTATTCAAAACTAAGGGTGTTGATTAAGCAATTTTCAAGCTTTTATTTTCTTCCACAAGAAAATTAGTGAGCTCACGCTTAAAGTCTACGCCTAACTTGCCACAGCGTAATGTGTATTCTACATTCGCCATTAAATAGCCAAGTTTAGAGCCACAGTCGTGTGATTTACCTTTTAAATGATAAGCCTCAAGGCTTTCTAATTTACGAAGGCTATGCAGTGCATCGGTTAATTGAATTTCACCACCTGCGCCAGGAGGCGTAAACTCAAGTAAATCCCATGTTTTTTCGCTTAATACATAGCGGCCAGTAATCGCTAAATTACTCGGTGCTTCGTCAACAGGTGGTTTTTCTACCATATCAGTAATGACAGCGCTGTCGCCCTGTTGCAATGTTACACCTGCAATATCCACTACACCGTATTGGTTAACTTGCTCATTCGGAACAGGTTCTACCATTATTTGACTTGCACCCGTCTCTTCATAGCGCGCTATCATTTGTGCAAGGTTATCTTTTTTAAGATCGCTTTCGTATTCATCCACAATCACGTCAGGCAATAAAACAGCAAAAGGCTCAGTACCTACAATTGGCTTTGCACAAAGTACTGCATGGCCTAAACCAAGTGGTTGAGGTTGGCGAACTGAAATAATGGTTACATCTTTAGGTACAATTGCACGTACCTCTTCAAGCAAGCTGCGCTTAACACGCGCTTCAAGTGTTGCTTCTAACTCAAAGCTGGTATCAAAGTGATTTTCAATTGAATTTTTAGAAGAATGTGTAACAAGCACAATTTCTTTAATACCCGCCTCTACAGCCTCACGCACTACGTATTGAATAAGTGGCTTGTCAACAAGAGGGAGCATTTCTTTAGGAATTGCTTTAGTTGCAGGCAACATGCGCGTGCCTAAACCAGCTACTGGTAATACTGCTTTTTGTACTTTCACATTCGTTCCTTTTAATCAAAATAGCAGTAAAGAATTTGATCGCTTCCCTGCTAACAAAATTGAGGCGTAATTATACGTTTTTAGAGTAACTTATCAATAAATATTAGTCATTCGGGCTATTTTTTTATAGCAAAATAATATAAGTAGACATTTTACATAACTATTATTGAAAATATATTACACCCTATTACTTAGGTTTATTTAGTTAAGCTGGTGTTTTAAGGAAGGGGTTAACACGGAAGGCGTTCTAAATTGAATAAACAAGCGGCTTGGTTATAATACCAATTCACTTAAGTAGCTGATCATCCTAGCGGACTAAATATCATGCTAACTGCGTTGGAATTTATCAATATAGAACACATAAAAAAAATTCCGCCTTGTTACCATTTCATTTATCCAGCGCTATCCCAGATCACATACTTAATAGAATTGGTATAAGAAGCAAAATACAATCACACAAAAAAATGGTATTAAAAAACCCTCCGTAGAGGGTTTCTTTTTAATTATGTATTACAAGTCTCTGAAACACCGCAGTCACCACCGCCGCCACCAGAGCCATTACCATTACCACGATTGTTGTTACGTCCATTTCCTTGGCCTTGGCCAACACCGTTATTTTGGTTATTACCAACATTACCATTGTTAATACCTTGGCCTGGTCCAGCTGCTGTAAATTGATCTGTAGCTTCAGTAACTTTTGTTGCATCTATACCTAGTGCAATTGCTAAACCTTGGAAAACATCTACATCCATGCTTTTACTTTCAGCATACTGAGCAACGGCAAGGAGCAATTCAGGATTTGTTGTTAAAACTTCTGTGATTGCGTCTTCTAAAGAAATACCGCTATCTAACTTTGCTTGGATTAATTCTTCAGCTTTTTGAGCTTGTTCAGTGGTCACTGTTGTTGAAATTGTGTCAGTCGCCTCATTGGCATATGAATTAACGCTTCCAAATGCAGCTATGCTTAACGCAATAATCATTGCTATCGTTAATTTTTTCATAAACATTTCCTTTAAATAATATCCAATAAGGCTAAAAAAGAGTAAACAGTTACAATTCTAATCCTTTGGTATGGAAAGTAAACACATTTTCTTCTGTTTTTTGTGAAATATTTAATGGTTCTTGAATATAGTTACCCTGTGCACCATCACACCCTAACTCTTCTACTAAGCTAAGGGTTTCTTTGTTTTCAATTAAACACGCTATTACCTTAATACCTAGGCTGTGGCAAATGTTATTAATTGTTTGAATAAAGAAATTATTTTGCCTGTTAATGAGTAAGTCCTGGGTGTAACTCCCATCAATTTTTATAAACTCAACATCTAAACCTTGCAGATATTTAAATGACGTTAAGCTTGTACCAAAATGTTCAATACAAGTATCAATGCCAATCAGTTTAAATTCGGCAATAACATTCGCCGCTGCTTTTACATCATCTAACAGCACTGACTCTTTTATTTCGAATATAATATTATGCTTAAGTGAAGCCTTTACTTGGCTGTACATTTTTAACCAATTTAAAAACTCAGCTGAATAAAACGCTTCACGACTTAGGTTAAGTGCAAACGTTTTATCGTAATGAGTTTCTTTTAACTCGATAAAGCTTCTGATCAGCTTTTTATCAAGTTCCATTGTTAAGTTTAAACGCTCGGCCATAGCAAATAACTGGCCATTATTTACTTGTTCGTCATTATGAATAAAGCGTGCAAACACTTCGTAGTAAAGGCCTAAGTCATTTTTGCCATTAAGCTTTACAGGTTGAAAACTAAAATTAATCTCACCTGATGAAATAATATTATTAATTAAGGTGCGCCATTCATTCAAACCAAAGCTTGTATCAACACTATCTGCCCCTTTTACACCTTGCTGTATAAGCGTTGATGATGTGTCTAAATTACTTAAAACTACTTTGAGCTCATCTTTATGACTAAATTCAGTAATGCTTACAATTGCGTATCCGGCTTCATAACGATTTGAGTTTTTGTGATTAAATATATGGTTTAATTCACTTATAAAGCCATTTAAAAAAGCTTTATCGTAATCAAACACAATAGCAAGCGATCCACCTGCAATTCTAAACGTTTTGCTGTTTTCAAATTGCTTTGTTTTTTCAATCAGAATTTCCGCTACTTCGCTTACATATTCATCACCAGCTTGATAACCTAATTCAGTATTAAGTTTTTGCAAAGAAGGCAATGTAATCATGCACATACTATGCACTTCATTTAATGCCATTTGGGTTGTATTTGCTGCGAAATAACTACTAAATGCACGGCGATTGCCTAAACCTGTTAATTCATCGAGTAACACTTCTTTTGTTAGCTTTTCATTTTGCTTAGTCATGGCATCGAAGTTTTTACGCAGGTTTGCCACCATTTTATTCATTGCAGTTGTTACAACACGAAGCTCCGTTGTAAATGGCACTTTTTCATTTTGTTCAAAACGTTTTTGTGAAACTGCGTTTGCTTGCTTTTCTAAGCTGTTTAATGGTTTGAAAATCGCTTTTAAAATTAAATATGCAATAAATAAACAAAACAAAATAATTAACAACGATCCATACGCTGCTCGTTTTGAATACTGCCAAATTTTTAAATACGAAATACCTGGGTGACTGGTAACATAAAGTGTACCTGCAATTTGCCAACCACTGCTTACTTCGCTCATTTGCGTCGGCGCTTTTAAATCTATCCAATCGATAAACCAGTAAGGTACACCTTCAATTGCCGATGGATTATTTCGCTCTAATAGCACCTCACCTTCTGGTGATAGCAAACGCATGCTTTTGTAATAACCTGAGTCAAATATTGCCGCCATCATAGTTTCGGCTATTACAATATTTTCTTCGTCCATATAAGGTGAAATTGATAGGCCTAAACTGGTCGCTGCATCTTGCGCATGGCTGCTCATTTGCTCTTGAAAATATTCTTTGGTGTTTTCAACACTAAGATATAATCGGCCAAAAAAAGACACGGCCGCTAAAAAGAGAAGTAGTCCATAAATCTGAACTTTAAGGCTCATTCCTTTGTTAATTAAGCTTTGCATAATTTGCCTCTGATAAATTTGTTTCTAATGTATTTAATTCGCCTTGTTCAATGCGCTCCAGCATTTTATTCCAAGCCGATACTCCCTTGCTATTTTCTACTTTTTTACCAAGTCCTTTTGCTTTTGCCAGCCACAAACCTTGACCATTAAAGCTATATATTGGTTTTAAATCGCGTCTTTGTGTGGCAGCTAACAATTTATGATTAAAGTTATCGAGAACAAACGGCACATCGCCTGGGTTTTCAAAATAGATTAACACCATATGTGGCTCGTTCACTGTTAATTGACGCACATACATCAAGCGAATTTTATCTTCTGGTACGCCAAGTGATATCAGGCTAAAATATTTTGCAATTGCATAATCCTCGCAATCACCCATGCCCCTACCAAGAGTTTCAATTGGGTTAGCCCAATAATCTTTTTTCCCCCACAGTTTGTCGTCGGTTTTATACTCAATTTGAGTATTGAAAAAGTGATTAACTTTATTAATTTTTTGCCATTCAGAGCTGTCATCATGCTCTTTCAAAAAGCTTAACCAATCTTGCGTGCGCACCACTGCCCGCTTACCATAAACTTCTTCTACACGTGTCATCAAGTCGCCATAATTAAGCTGATCAATATATTTAACAGCTAAAACAGCAAACGAAATGAATATTAGAAGTGAAATGGCAAAACGCACTCACAACTCCTTGTTAATGTTAACCTGCGAATAGTAACTAATTTTGGCATTTCAGTCACCTTCATCTTGTTACAACAATATTAAATTAATTTTAGGGTCTGTTGACCTAAACTAAGTAAAACTACAGTTTTTAAATTACGTTATCTTATCGGCAAAAACACCCAACAACTATAGCTTGGAACACTATTAAATTGTTTTAGCTAAATCCATCGGCACAAACAAAAACGGCTGCAAAAGCAGCCGTTTTATCTTAGTCGGTTTGGTAAATTATAAAAACTTACCTAATGCAGCTACTTGGTCTAGCATGCGGTTTGAAAAACCCCATTCGTTGTCATACCAAGCCATTACTTTAACTAGCTTACCATCAACCTTTGTTTGTGTTGCATCAAATACTGATGATGCAGGGTTGTGGTTAAAATCAATTGATACAAGCGGCGCTTCGTTGTACTCAAGTACTTCTGCCATTGCACCTTCTGCTGCTGCTTTAACAGCTGCGTTTACTTCTTCCGCTGTAGTGTCGCGCTTAGCAATAAACGTTAAATCAACGAGTGATACGTTAATTGTTGGTACGCGCACCGCCATACCGTCTAATTTACCTGCTAATTCTGGTAATACTAAACCTACTGCTTTAGCTGCGCCCGTTTTTGTTGGGATCATGCTTTGTGTTGCACTACGTGCACGGTATAAGTCGCTGTGGTAAACATCTGATAGATTTTGGTCGTTAGTGTATGCATGGATAGTTGTCATGCTACCTTGCTCAATACCAATTGTATCGTTAAGCGCTTTAGCAACTGGCGCTAAACAGTTTGTTGTACATGATGCATTTGAAATAATAATGCTGTCAGCATTTAGTACATCAGAGTTAACACCGTGAACAACCGTTGCATCCATATCTGTACCAGGTGCAGAAACGATTACACGTTTTGCGCCTGCTTCAATGTGTTTCGCCGCTGCATCACGAGATGTGAATAGACCTGTACACTCTAAAACGATATCAACCGCTAAGTCAGCCCACGGTAGGTTTGCTGGGTCACGCTCTTGCACAAGTGCAATTTCATCGTTATCAATGATAAGTGTGTTTTCAGCAAGTGTTACTTTTTTGCCAAAAATGCCGTGTACTGAATCGTACTGAGTTAAATGTGCATTTACGTTTGCTGGTGCTAAATCGTTAATTGCTACAATTTTAATTTCTTGCTCGCGATTTGATTCATAAAGCGCACGTAAAACGTTGCGTCCAATACGGCCATAACCGTTAATTGCTACTCTGATCATCTTATTCACCCTTGTTCACTTTACTTGCTTGGCGCGCTAACTCTTCAATTGCTTGCCAGTCTTTATTTGCGATTAATTCTTTATCTAACATCCAAGTACCACCTACACATACCACATTTGGTAGTGCTAAATAGTTTGGCGCACTGGCAAGGCTTACACCGCCAGTTGGGCAAAACTTAACTTGTGGTAATGGACCAAAAATTGATTTAAGCATTGGTACGCCGCCAGCAGCTTCAGCTGGGAAAAACTTTAAGAACTTAAAGCCTTTTGCTGCAAGTTGCATTACTTCGCTAGGCGTAGCTGCACCAGGTAAAAATGGTACATCTGTCTCACTTGCAAGTGCTAACAGTTCATCGTTAACACCTGGGCTCACCATAAAATCAGCGCCCGCTTCGATTGATGCGTTAAATGTTGCTTTATCAATTACAGTGCCAGTACCTACGTATGCATCTGGCAGTGCTTGTTTAATTTGTTTAATTGCTTCAACTGCAACAGGTGTACGCAGTGTGATTTCAAGTGCACGTAAACCACCGTTATAAAGAGCAGTTGCTAAAGGTACTGCGTCTTCTAGGTCATTAATTACAACAACAGGGACAACCGGTGCTGCTTGAAGAATTTTTTCAATACTCATTTTTACTTCCTGTTAGTGGTTTGTATTTGGATAAATAAGACCAAATGCACTTGCACCTAAATCAGCGCTTGATACTGTTTGACGAATGCCTTCAAATAATTCGCGGCCAGTACCATAGGTTTGCACCTGCTCGCTAATTTCAAGTTCACGCTTTGCCAGCTCTTCGTCCGAAACATGCACTTTTAATACACCTTTTGGAGCATCAAGTGTCACCACATCGCCTTCACGGATTTTGGCAATAAAGCCACCTTCTACCGCTTCTGGTGCAAGGTGAATTGCAGCTGGTACTTTTCCTGAAGCACCCGACATACGACCATCAGTTACAATTGCGACTTTAAAGCCTTTGTCTTGCAGCGTTGCCATAATTGGCGTTAGCTTGTGTAGCTCTGGCATGCCTTTCGCTTTCGGGCCTTGCTCTTTAATCACCGCAATAAAATCGGTTTCCAACTCGCCGCGAGCAAACGCATCTTGTAATCCAGCTTGCGAGTTAAATACTTTTGCAGGCGCAGTTACAACTTGGTGTTGCTCTTGTACCGCAGACACTTTAATAACTGCATGACCTAAGTTACCCGTTAGCAACTGTAAGCCGCCTTGTGGGTTAAATGGATTCTCAATTGGACGAAGTACATCTTCATCGTGCGAATTTTCAGGGCAATCTTGCCATTTTACTTTCGCTGCAATTTGGTTGTTAGTTGCAATAACAGAGGTATCAATCACAGGCTCTTTGGTGTAATCGTTTAGGCTGTTACCAACAATAGTTTTCACGTCTTCGTGTAAGAAGCCACCTTTTAGCAGTTCTTTCACTAAGAACGGTAAACCACCTGCTGCATGGAAGTGGTTAACATCGGCAGAACCGTTCGGGTAAACACGCGCAAGTAGTGGCACTACTTCTGAAATATCAGACATGTCTTTCCACGTAATTTCTACGCCAGCTGCTTTTGCCATTGCCACTAAGTGAATCGCATGGTTCGTTGAACCACCTGTTGCAAGTAAGCCCACTAAACCATTTACAATGGTTTTTTCACTTACAATCTCGCCAATTGGGTTTGCATCTTTCGTGCTAATTAATTGGTTAAGCATAAGTTCAACCGCATTAACCGTTAAACCATCACGTAATTCAGTATATGGATTTACAAATGAGCTACCAGGTAAGTGTAAGCCCATAATTTCCATCAACATTTGGTTTGAGTTTGCCGTACCATAGAAAGTACAGGTACCCGCACTGTGGTAAGACGCGCTTTCCGCTGCAAGTAACTCTTCGCGGCCAACTAAGCCTTGTGCGAACTTTTGGCGAATACGTGCTTTTTCTTTATTTGGAATACCTGATGGCATTGGGCCTGCAGGTAAGAAGAAAATCGGTAAATGACCGAAAGATAATGAACCGATTACAAGCCCTGGGACAATTTTGTCACACAGGCCAAGGCAGAAAACGCCGTCAAAAACATCGTGCGACAGTGAAACAGCCGTAGACATTGCAATCACATCACGGGAAAAAAGTGAAAGCTCCATGCCGTCACGGCCTTGCGTTACACCATCACACATAGCTGGTACACCACCGGCAACTTGTGCAGTGGCATTAAATTTGGTTGCAACCTTTTTAATTAAATCTGGGTATTCTTTGTAAGGCACATGCGCTGAAAGCATGTCGTTGTATGAATTGATAATACCGAGGTTAGGTTGTTCGTCTTTAGTTAGTAGTGCTTTTTCTGAACTTGAACATGCAGCCATTACGTGAGCAAGGTTGCCACAACCTAAACCAGCGCGTACACGCTCTTTAGATTTAGCTGCGTCCATACGGGCAATATAGGCTTGGCGTGTTGATTTGCTGCGTTCAATAATTCGATTGGTAACTTCTTGGATTCTTGGGTGTAGCATTTTCGCACTCATTCATAAAGATTTAGGGAAAAAGGCTCAGTACTTAAATTAGAGACTCCTACTAGTCTAAGTACCGAGCGTCTTTGTCTACCCGTTCAAAGGTCCGATATCGAGTGTCTCTCACAACCACTCTATGACACCGGTGTCACATTATTAAAACCGATACATGACACCGGTGTCAACATTAATTTTAGCGCTTTTCCTGAAATTTGCTCATTTTTGATCATTGATCTTGAATTTTTATTAGCAAAACGCCTTGAAGTGACAATTGAATGACAAAAACGAAATAATTTATAAGAAATGGAAATAAAAAACGCAGCCAACTTAGCTGCGTTTTATAATAAATGAGTGAGGTAGATTAATGACTAAATTGGGCTGTTGATTGCCTTTCAATTAATTTACCCGCAAAAATCTCTACCATGTTCTCAATTTCTGTGGCATTAATGCTGTCAATAAGCAATGTCACAGCTCTAAACGTCATGTCTTCTACCGGTTGTGCAATGGTTGTTAGCCCAGGCCAAATATGACGTGCAATAGGTGCATTATCAAAACCAACTATCGATAGCTCGTCTGGTACTTTTAAAGACATTTGTGATGCGACTTTTAATACCGCTGCAGCCATGTAATCATTTGATGCAAACACAGCACTTGGGCGAGCAGCCGATTCAAGAATTTTACGTGCACTGTCTTCACCTGAGTGATAACTGAAGTTACCTTCTGCAACAAATTCTGTTTTAAGTGCAATGCCCTCTTCACCCAACGCTTTTACATAGCCGTCAAAACGGGCTTCTGTGGCACTGTGATCTGGGTGACCTTTGATAAACGCAATTTCTTTGTGACCAAGCGATAATAACAACTTGGTAATATCGTAAGCCGCTTGCGTGTCGTTACTTTTAATAGAGATTGACTCATCATCAAGTGTTACTGGTGCAACACGTGCATAGGGGACATTACGAAATTTAAGATAGTCTACGAGCTCTTTGTTATCAGAAAATGGCGGAGTCAGTACAAGGCCATCTAAGCGCGAGGTGCTGATCAAGGTTTCAATATTATCAATCAGCGGCTCACCACGTAATTCACACGGGTGGATCAGTAAGTTGTAGTTGCGTTCTTGGCAAGCTTCTAGTGCGCCCGACTGTACGCGAGTTATATAACTTTTTGATGGATTGTCGTATAAACAGCCAATAATAAAACTTCGATTATGTGCAAGGCCACGTGCAATGGGGTTAGGACGATAATTTAGCTCTTTAAATGCCTGTTGTACTTTTTCACGCGTAGCATCAGACACATTGGGCTCATTATTTAGCACCCGTGATACCGTTTTTTTCGATACCCCGGCATGCTTAGCCACACTGTTTATCGTCACTTTTTCCATATAGTTCTCTAGTTATTAATTCGCTTCCAAACTGGCAGCAGCGCCAAGTAATGGGATGTTGTCTTGGGTAATTAAAATGACTGGAATATCTTCCACGATATGTTGCATTTTTCCTTTTGCAACAAATCGTTGGGCAAATTCACTGGCCAGTAGCTTATCTTGAAAACGCGGTAAAATACCACCACCTATATAAACACCACCTGTGGCATTAAAGGTCAGGCTTAAATCCCCTGCTACTGCACCAATCCAGTCACAAAATTGGGTTAATGTTTTTACACAAATGTCATCGTCATTTGCAAGTGCAAGTTGGGTAATGGTTGGGGCATCATACTCTTTGGCATTGGTATTATGCACTTTTGCCATTGCACGATATAGGTTTTCAATGCCTTGACCTGAAAACACATGCTCAATTGATACATGGTCAAAGTCTTCGCTCAGCGCCGCAATTAAGTCGCGTTCTAGCGCATTACAAGCCGCTAAACTGATGTGCCCTGCTTCACAGCTGAGAACAACATTACCCTTTTCACCTTTCACAAAGGCTGCAGCACCAAAACCTGTACCTGGACCAATTACCGCGATATTACCATCGCTATGTGCAGAACCTTGTTTTACAACTAAGTTGTCATCGTTATTAATGTATGGCGCGGCTTCTGCAAACGCAGCAAAGTCATTAATGACTTTAAACTCTTCAAAACCAAAGGCGTTTTTAATGTCGTTAACATTAAATTGCCAACCTAAATTAGTTAAAAAGACGGTATCTTCCTTTCGTGGCCCTGCCACCGCAAAACACGCTTTTTTTGGCACGGCATCTAACGTGGTAACATAAGCAGCTAATACATCAGCAAAACTATCAAATTCTAAACTCGACAGTTTTTTAATGTGGTCAAATGTAATCTGTTTGGTTTCTTTATCAAATGCGCTCACCAAAGCGAAACGGGCATTTGTACCACCAACATCTGCAACTAAAATAGGCTCAAACATATAAAATCTCTCAATTGAATTGGCTAAGTTTTTTAAGTGCAGAATGTGCAACTCGTTAGCGGTTTATTTGTGCCCTGCTACAGACATCAAAATAAATTGGCAACAAACCCAATTGACTCCGGTTAGTTTGCTAATTATGACACCGGTGTCAGATTAAATTCAATATCTGTATACATAAAGTTAGTTTTTTTATCAAATTTATGGCTAAAATACCTGCTAATTACGCATTTATATTTAAAAAGGTGTTGAGTTGAGCAAATCAAAAGCGACGTCGTTCGATATCGCACACTATGCAGGTGTATCACAATCGACCGTGTCTCGCGCATTACGCAACAGCCCACTGGTAAATGAAGAAACCAAAAAGAAAGTGTTCGAAATTGCCAAAAAGCTCAATTACAAAGTGGATAAAAACGCCAGTAATTTACGCACCCAGCAAAGTAATACCATTGCCCTTTTGCTCTTTGAAGACCCAACGAGTGACGAGTCACATATCAATCCTTTCTTTTTATCTATGCTTGGTTCAATTACGCGTGCATGCGCTAATCAAGGCTACGATCTACTGGTCTCATTCCAACAAATGGATCAAGATTGGCAAGCACAATACGAAGATAGTCATCGCGCAGACGGCCTCATTTTACTTGGTTACGGCGATTACATTGATTATCAAGCACGTTTAGCCACCTTACTGCAAAACAATACTAAGTTTGTTTGCTGGGGTGCAAATGTGGATTCGCGCCCAGAATTATCAATTTCATGCGACAATTATTACGGCGGTGAACAGGTAGCTGAGTTTTTAGTTGCTAAAAAACGCACGCAATGCGCATTTATTGGTGATGCTTCCGAGCACAGTCCTGAATTTTTTGCTCGCTTTAATGGTTTTAAAGACACCTTACAAAAACATGGATTAAATGTTGATGCGCGCCAAATTATCAATGCCATTTCAACCGATGAGTCTGGCTATAACGCAACCAAAACATTGCTTAGCTTAAAGCGTCCTATCAATGCGATATTCGCTGCGAGCGATTTAATTGCAATTGGTGCAATTCGTGCTATAAAAGAAGCAGGTTTAAACGTACCTGAAGATATCAGTGTAATTGGCTTTGATGATATTCCTATTGCAAGCTTTACAGAGCCTGCACTGACTACCGTAAACCAGAGTACCTCTGTTGCTGGTGAAATGTTAGTAGCAAACTTATTAGCACAATTAAAAGATGAGCCGCCAGTTCAAACGCAGCTCAAACCCACTTTAGTTATCAGGCATTCAGCATAAAAAAGGCGCTTAACGCGCCTTTTTTAATTTAGTTTTTCTTTCACTACTGGGTAGTAATCCCAAACTTGCTTATCTGACATTGAGCGTAGTAGCTTAATGTACTCCGCATGTGTCCATGCAAGAGGTGTTGCAGAGTTCGTGCCTTCACCAAATGTATAGTTGTGAGGGTTAACGCCTACACCATCCCATACTTGCTCTGGCAACATTAAGCCTTCGTTGGCAAATTGTTCCATGCCCTTCACATAGGTTTGCACTAAATTAGCCTGCTGTGCTTTATCAAAACCGCCAAACTGAGCGAGTTTTGCGATTTCGTAATGACCGCGCTCACCTGTAAAGAATGGCCAAACACGGCCTCGTTGACCAGGTGTGTTTTTGCCACCTTCTGCGTAATTTGTGCCTGTTACTTCATCTTCACCGTAGCCATCATTACCGTAACGGCGCCAACCTGGGAACTCGCCCTCTACACCTTCAAAGGTAAAATTATATTTAACTTTTAGATTTTCAGGTAAGTTATCTGCATCATATTCATCAAGCGTATCAATAATATGCTTATCATCAGCAGGCCTTACACCATAACGCACAAGTTCTAAAAACCCGCCATCCAAAATGCTTTGTTTAACCAAACCTTTACGACCATTGTTATCACCAAGAATAGTGGCTGAGTTTGCATCGTCATCTTGGCTGATACGTACATAATGCTGGCCATTCGATGCATCACTCGGTAGCGTACTTTTATTGGTATACATGCGTGATTCAACTTTGGCGTCGTAATCTTTTGCTACATTTAAGTACTTGGTGGCCAAGACATTATCGCCTGCCAGCTTTGCAATTTCACTTGCAGTAATAAGACCGGCAATCACCGCAGCTGTTGTTGATGGCGAATGCCCAGCTTGCTCTTCCCAACGTTCTTGCTGAGTAAATGGCGGTTTAATTTCAGTGTCATTCCAAAGGATTTTAGCAAGGCCACCTTCCACTAAAAAATCGGCCGCAGGTTTAAGCATTTTGTTAAACCAGTGAACAAGTTCTTCTTTGGTTAATACATCAGCAAGGTAAAGCTTCCAGCCAAGCATAATTGGCATAGCAGTTTGGTCTAACTGCACGCCTACCCACTCTAGTTCACCATCTACATGGGTCTTTTGTAAAAACCAACCTGTATCGCCTTGGTTACCCGGTGTTTTATCGGTTACTTGTACTTTTTCTAGGTATTCAAATGCGGTTTTAGCGGTTGCAGTATCACCCATAGCTAAGAATGCCATTGCTACTTGATAAAAGTCGCGTACCCAAACAGCTTTGTATCCGGTATGCCCTTCAATTGCAGGTACGGTATCACCCCAAGGGTTTGACAGTGATGCGATCAATCCGCCTGCATGCGTTTTATCTTCTTGCGCTTTTAACACTAAGGCACTGGCATACGCTAAGCGACCATTATCAGCAGATTGTGAGCTCAAAGTTTCAAGGTCAAGCGATGCTAAGTAACTCTGCCAGTCTCTACCAAATTCAGTTAGTAACGCTTGGTAGCCTTTTTGTTGGCTTGATGTTGCTGCTGCAATACTTTCATCCAAGGTTTTACCAAATGAAAGTGTTAAATCAAATTCTGCTTTGCTTGATGTACTGCCAAGTAATGCATCTAGCGACACATTTCCAGTTTTATCACCGGTTGTTGAATAACTGGTAAACGTTTCGCCCGATTTCATTTGTGATATCAGATCAGATGTACCAAAAAAACCCACACTTGCCTTTTCAAATGCGGTTTTACTTGAAAGCGTAAGATAGTTGTCGCCATCAACCGCAACGAGTTTACCATCTTTCACCATGGCTTTATCACCTACACCGTTATTATTTACATACGGATTAGCATGAACATAAAGTGACAGTGGTTCGCCTTTAAGTGACTCTAATGCCACTTTTACAAATAACGTTTGGTTGTTGCTATCTGTGAAAATATGCTTTTCAATTTTAAAGCGCCCTTGCTTGTCTGTATTTGTTAGCTTGTAAGCAAGTGATAACGGTCTGCCAAGTTCATCTTTTTGTAGATAATCAATTTGCCAGTTGGTGTCGTCTAGCTCTGTTGCAACAAAGTTATTACCTTTCACTACAAATTGCATTTCTTTCAACTGTGCTTGGTGAATCAAACCAAACATGGTTTCAGTTATAATGCCTTGCGCTAGTGAAAACCACACTTTTGACACGGCACCTGTTGCCGCTTTATCGCTGTAGCTGCCATCTAAGTATGCTTCGTAGCTGGTACCAATGCCTGTTTTACCTGAATAAGCCCAATATGGTTTGCTACCAGGCGCACCAGGCGCCATTGCATTATTTTGTACTGCACTTTCTGTGTTGCTTGTAGTTACGTCAGCGCCACAGCCTGAAATTGCCAGTGCCACAGCACTTGCTAGAAATGATTGTTTAACAAATTTAGTTTTAAACATGGTTAATTTTTCACTTGTTGTCATTTACTTGTTATAGGTCACACGCGTTACAGCAATTGCTGCAATCAAATACGAAATACCACCGAGAGTGAGGGCATAAATTGCCTCGCCATTAAACACATAACGTACAAGCGAACCTAAAATAGTGGCCGCAAGCATTTGTGGAATAACGATGAAAAAATTAAAAATCCCCATATACACGCCCATTTTATTGCTCGGCAAGGCATTACTTAGCATGGCATATGGCAGCGATAAAACAGATGCCCAAACAAAGCCGATAGCTATCATGGCATAAATTAGATGTTCGCTATTCGAGATAAAGGCAAAACTCAGCATGCCGCCTGCGCCAAGCAATAAGTTGATCATATGGCTCACTTTTAAGCCAAGTTTTTTCACCATTAGTGGAATAACAACTGCAGCAATAACCGAAAAGCCGTTATAAGCAGCAAATAAAACCCCTACCCAATCAGCGCCGTCGTTATACGCTTTCGTCGCAACATCGCTGCTACCAAAATGAAAACTAGTTACCGCAGGTGTGGTATAAATCCACATAGCAAAAAGCGCAAACCAGCTAAAAAACTGCACAACGGCCAATTGTTTCATGGTTTTTGGCATACACATCATGTCAGACATAACTGTGTAAAAGCCGTTATCTGTCTTGCCTTTAGATTGCATGTTGTTTGAAAGTAAAAATAGCCCACCAAATACGCTCAGTGCGCCGCCTAAGAAAACGATGTCTTTACCAAGTGATAACACATAAACAGCTGCTAAAACGACAAAACCTAAGCCTAATAACGCAGCACCAATGCGTGCAAACGGCACATGCCCTTGATTTGAGTAAGCCAGCGTTACTTCTGGATCTTCATACTTCGCCAGCTCTTCGGGGCTATATTCTTTGGTAGAAACAATGGTCCAAAGCACCGCAACTAGTAATACCACAGCGCCAAAATAGAATGAGAAAGTCACTGACTCAGGAATTACCCCAGCGTCTGCCGTGTTACTAATGCCAAACCAATTGGTCATCATCCAAGGCAATGCAGATGCAACAACAGCACCCACACCAATGAAAAAGCTTTGCATGGCATATCCCATACCGCGCTGTTTTTTTGGTAAATTATCGCCCACTAAGGCGCGAAACGGCTCCATAGTAACATTGATAGCAGCGTCCATAATCCACAGCATACCCGCAGCAATCCATAAGGTTGGGGAGTTTGGCATAATGCAAAGTGCTATCGAGGTTAGTAATGCACCATAGAGGAAAAACGGTCTGCGACGGCCTAACTTACCCCAAGTGCGATCGCTAAAATAACCTACAATCGGCTGTACGATTAAACCTGTCAGCGGCGCGGCAATCCACAAAATAGGGATATCATCAATGTTCGCACCTAAGGTTTGGAAAATGCGGCTCACATTGGCACTTTGTAAAGCAAAGCCAAATTGAATGCCCATAAAGCCAAAACACATATTCCATATTTGCCAAAACGACAGTGTTGGTTTGTCTTGCACGGTTGTTGTCATAAAGTTACTCCACAGCCACTACAACTGCACCTTGAGGTGCGAGCGTGAATTGCGTGTTTTTGTTATTAATTTGAATTTGGTTATCGCCTGCAAACTTCAATAAATTTTGCTGCTTTACTTGATATGGCAGCGAGAATGTTTGAGGCTTATCTGCAAAATTTGCAAGCACTAATAAGGTTTGGTTATTTGTATGGCGTTTAAAACCAATAACCTTGTCTTTTACAGCACCTAATTGTTGCGTGATATCTATAAGCTCACCCCATTTGATGGCATCTTGTTTTGCAAGGTTTAATAGTGAGACATAAAAACTGCGCAGTTCTTTTTGTGTTTTTGATAACAACGCGCCATCAAATTTGCCATTATTCATCCATTTTTGATGCTCAGGTACCCCAACATAATCAAAAATACTGGTGCGTGTTGCTCTGCCAAACCCTGCGTTTTCTGCACCAGGCTCACCCACTTCTTGACCAAAATAAATAAGCGTAGGTGACGTACTGATTAAATGTGACACCACCATAGCCGGTTTGCCTTTATTCATATCACCAACAAAATCAGGGCTGGCAATACGCTGCTCGTCATGGTTTTCTAAAAAGTTAAGCATATGCGGGGCAATGTCTTTCACTTCATTATGCACAGGTATTAATGTGGTAGCTGACTGTTTACCCTGCATAATCCATTTTAAGGTGTCATAAAAACCCACTTTGTCGTAAAGGTAATCCATTTTGCCTAACTCAATATAATCACGATAAAGCTTAGGGTTATATACTTCAGCAATTAATGTGGCCTCTGGGTTTTTAGTTTTAATATGCGCATTTAAATAGCTCCAAAACTCTACTGGTACCATTTCGGCCATATCATAGCGAAAGCCATCCACGCCTTTATCTAACCAATAAAAAGCGATATCGCGCATTTTTTGCCAACTGCTTGGCAATTCTTTGTCTTGCCAAAACGTCACAACATCCTGGTAGTTTTTAGCGGCATATTCACTTGGTAATTTTGCAAAATCGTGGCTGCCATCGGGTTTTACGCCATAATTTACTTTTACGGTTTCGTACCAATCATTAAAATCGGGTTCTGCTTCGCGCGAGCCATTACCTGTCCATTTCGCAGGGTTTTCGTCGAACTTGCCATCGACTAAAGGGTGCGCATCACCACCTAAAGGTGAATATTCTTCAGGGAACTTAGGCAGTGAAAACGCTTTTCCAGGAATATAGTAAAAATCATTAAACTTAGAATAGCTCACGCTGGTATCGTCTTTCTCTCCAAGACCTATAACACCTTTAGGTTTGGAAATAGACTGGTAGCGACGTGCAACATGATTTGGCACAATATCTATAATCACTTTAAGGCCAGCTGCATGGCTGCGCTCAATAAGTGCTTCAAATTCTTCGATTCGCTTCGCGGGGTTATTTGCCAAATCTGGGTTTACTGAATAGTAATCCTTAATGGCATAAGGAGAACCCGCGCGACCTTTAATCACATCGGGGTCGTCTAAGCTAATGCCAAATTCAGTGTAATCGTCAGCCATTGCATGATGCAGCACACCTGTGTACCAAATGTGGCTAACGCCCATGCCTTTAATTTCATTAAGTGCTTTTGGTGTAAAGTCATCAAATTTACCAACACCGTTCTCTGCTTTACTACCCCAGGGTTTATTGGTGGTATTTGTATTACCGAACAAACGTGTAAATACCTGATAGACCACAGGCTTTTGCTCTGCGTTTTTTTCTTCAACTAGTTTTGATTGGGCACTGCCATTATGCGACACCATTAAAAGTGCAAACAAGGCATACATCTTCTTTTTCATTTAATTACCAAATCGTTTTAAAAATTCGTTATGGGACGGTAGTTGTTCGCTGGTATGGCGCATCAATACTTTTAAATTAGCCAGCATTTCGGTTAATTGCTGATCGGTCAGATTATCTGCCAATGGGTGATATTGTTTTGGCGTAGCACCTTGTCCTAGCATCACTTGCTGCCACGCAATTTCACTAAAAAGCTCATCGTCTTGTCTAAAAAACAAGGCATTTTCAATAAACAACTGCATTTTATGAGCAAGGCTTGGGGGAATTTCCATATGTTTACATTGGCGCCAAAATGCACTGTCTTCGCGTTTCGTTAATTTGTAATGCAGAATAATAAAATCACGAATGCGCTCAAATTCAATTTGGCTTTGACGATTGTATTCGGTCACCACTTCATCAGTTATGCCCATCAGCGGGAAATGTTTCAGTAAACGAGTAGCTGCCGTCTGGATGAGGTGAATACTAGTAGATTCAAGTGGCTCTAAAAAGCCGCTTGAAAGCCCTATCGCTACCACATTTTTATGCCATTGCTTTAAACGGCGCCCTGTGCGAAAGCGAATAAGCTTTGGCTCTGCAAGTGCTTTACCCGGCAAATTATTAAGTAATAACGCTTTGGCATTGTCATCTGAAAGGTGTTTACTCGCATAGACTAAGCCATTACCAATGCGATTAGTAAGTGGAATTTGCCATTGCCACCCAGCAGAGTGGGCAACTGAGCGTGTATAGGGTTTTATTTCATTTTCACCATGTTCACATGGCACAGCCAGAGCACTGTCGCATGGCAACCAATGGCTCCAATCTTCAAAGCCAACATTCAAGGTTTTGTCTAGCAATAAACCATGTAAACCTGAGCAATCGATAAAAAAATCGCCATTAATATGTTGCTGATTATCTAGCAGTAGCTCAGTAACAAAACCGTTTGTGACATCCGTTTTAACCTCAATTACTGTTCCTTCAATGCGCTTAACGCCAAGCTTTTCTGCATGACCTCGTAAGAACTTCGCATACAGGTTGGCATCAAAGTGGTAAGCGTAAGTAATACCGGGTAATTGAGTATTGGGGATAGCCGCTAATTTATTAAAGCGATTACGTTTTGCGGCTTGGTAGTTTATTGAGTAATCCCAAAAACAGCTGTCATCACCTAGTTTTTTTGCTTTTAGCCAGTAATTTAAGAAATTACAAAATGGAAAGTCTTTACCAAAACCACCAAAAGCATGCATATAGCTTTCGTCTTGTTGCCCCCAGTTTTCAAACTGAATACCCAACTTAATGGTAGCGTTAGTGGCTTTGATAAAGTCTTTTTCGTCAACACCAATTGCGGCATTAAACGGAATAATTGGCGGAATAGTTGCTTCGCCCACACCAATGGTGGCGATTTGTTCAGATTCTACAAGTGAGATGTTTATTTGCTTGCCGAGAACCTTTGCTAACAGGCTCGCAGTAAGCCATCCTGCCGTTCCCCCACCAACAATGACCACATTTTTGATTTGTTTTGTCATAGCAACCTCACATAAAAACAAAGCCCTTTTCAGGGCTTTTTTATTTTTATCAAACCATTAGAACTGGTAGTTCACACCTAACAAGTATGTGCGACCGTAGTCTTGGTAATCACGTACTTGCAGTGCATTGTCACCTGATAATGACACAAATGGCTCTTCAGTGATGTTTTGCACTTGGAAAGTCACTGTCATGCCCTCTAAGCTCTTTAAGCCGCTTTCAGAGAAATCATAACCAATTTGCGCATCCCAAATTGTTTCACCAAGGATATCAACTTGTTGTGAGTCGAAACCACGGCCGTATACATCACCTTTAAAGTCATCACGCTTACGCATGCTAGCACGCGCTTGGAAACCAAAGTTTTCATAGTAGAACGTTAGGTTTTGAATACTCTTCGATAGACCTGGAATTTCATAATCGTTGCCATCTTGATCAACCATGTCAGAACTATTTACAGTGTGACTTGCAATAACACCAAAGCCATCAAGTACATCTGCAAAGTAATTAAATGGTAATGTTACTGAGAATTCAGCACCCTTAACTGTGCCGTCACCACCGTTTACTTTACCGTTACCTGTACCGTCTGGATTAGCTGGAATTGCACCTGTTGATGGGTCTGCAACACCTGTCATATCAATATAGTAGCTACCGTCGAAGATCCAATCTTTTAGGTCTTTGTGATATAGCGCAACTGAGAAGTAACCTTCAGGGCTAAAGTAGTTTTCGTAGCTTAAGTCAAAGTTAATTGCTTGGTACGGTTCAAGTGACGGGTTACCACCACTAACTACCCAGTTACTGCCGTTTACATCTGGCTGTTGATTGTACGTTGCATTTACAGACGCGTTCATTTCGTCCATACGTGCACGTGAAATCGTTTTAGCTGCACCAAAGCGAAGTGACTGTTGCTCATCAATCGCAAGTGATAAGTTCAGGCTTGGTAACACATGTGAGTAATCGTGCTCAATGTGCGTAGGCGACGTAATAACCTTGCCATCTTGCGTATTAAATGCGCTGCCTTGTGATTCTTGCTTAGTATTCACATAGCGCACACCTACATTACCAGTTAACGGCATGCCAGCAACTTCAGCATCTACATTAGCTTTAACAAATGCGCTAGTAAGCTGCTCTTTTACCGTCCACGATTTAGTTGCGTGACTCGGATCCGTAAGGCTTTCACCAAGTAAGTCAAAATAACCGTCTTCAACCATGGCACGTGAATTAAATGCAATCATGTCGCCCATACCGATGAAATCTAGGTTTGCTGTACCTAGGCGGTATTCTTCTGGCACCATCATCATGCCTGGGTTATCAAGCGAGAAACTTGAAACTGTTAAGAAGTAACCCTCAGAACGCTTCGTCTTTTCACGATCGCTGTAAGAAAGACCAAATTCAAATGAACTTACATAGTCATTCTCAACAACTTTAGTCGCAGCAAGTTTTAGTGCGTTTAACTCATCGTCAACTTCTGGTGTATTTAAGAAACCATCTTGTAGTTGGTTTTCATATTCTGTGCCTACAACACCGTATTTTTCGTTAAGCGCTGAGCTCCAACCCCAAGAAAGTGGACCACCGATTTGAATAAGGTTGTAATCGCTGTAATCCAGACCGTGCGTAAATGTTGCGCCCGCATTACCTGCATTTAATGTATAACCTAAGTTATCTGCAACACCGCGCGAATCACCACGACCGGTACCTGCATAACTTTCCATACTCCAAATACGGCGCTCAACGCTTGAATGGCTTGCATCAAATTCAAGTGACCATGAGTCATTTAAATCATATTCAACGTTAAAGCCAAATGACGTTAGCTCTGCGCTACGATCTTCGTAGTCGTTACGTACAACAACGCGTTGACCTTCAGTAATCGCTGACGTTACAAAACCTGTTTCAGCGTCAACAACAGCAGTATCAGGGCTGATTGAGCCTTGACCCCAAGCAAATGGAATTTCGATACCACGTAGAATTTTTTCATCAACAAAATCAACATATAGCGTATCGAATACCATGCGAATATTATCGCTTGGTACATATTCAATTACCGCCATTACTGAGTCACGCTCAAGTGTTGATGAACGTACAAATGGTTTTGCACCACCTAGTACAGAGTATGTTTGACCATCTTCACCAGTAAATTCTGGGTAACCCCATGAATTCCATCGCTTTTCTTGGTTTGGAGAAGACATTGTATTAAATGCAACTGCAACACCTAAGGTGTTATCTGCAAATTGGTCAATATATGAAAGCGTGCCACGGAAACCGTTGTCGTCTGCATCTGGGTTTAATTTATCAAAACCAGTTTGTTCGTACATCGCGTTAACTTTAACAACACGCTCATCCATTGAAAGTGGTTTGATTGTTTGTAAGTCAATAACACCCGCTAAACCAGACGCTTCTAAGTCTGCACTTGGTGTTTTATATACTTTTACCGCACTCATAATTTCAGACGGGTATAAGTCTAATTCTGCACCACGGTTATCAGTGATTGATACTTGCTCACGGCCATTGAATGTTGTACCAACATGATCTTCACCAAAACCACGAATAGTCACTCGGCTTGCGCGACCATCTAAGCGCTGTGCAGCAAGGCCTGGTAAACGTGCAATTGATTCAGCAATTGATGAATCTGGTAATTTACCAATGTCTTCTGCAGAAACTGATTCTACAACTTCTGGAGAAAAACGTTTGGTGTTAATCGCTTTCACTAAACTTGCACGAAAGCCCTTAACTTCAATAACTTCAACTTCTTTTTCTTGTTCTTTGTCGTTACTTGCGTTCTCTGCTGCATAAACAGTTGCTGATGAAACACCCGCGGCGATCATCGCAAGAGTAAGCATGCTTGGTTTAAAAATAGACATAAATTTCTGTTCCCGTTTGACTATTACTAGTGCAAATCATGGTGCGAAATACCATCACTATTAACATTACGTTTAGTCACAATATTTGTAGCAGTTGCACCAAATGAGTTCGCGTTTGTTGCCGACGGTGATAGTAACGCTATAAATTTAGCAACCACAACAAAATGCATACGTATTCAAATTTATGCAAAGACGCAAATAGTTACAATTTTTTTACATTTAATATTTGTTATTTATTGATATATATAGGATTTTATTTTTTGAAACCCATGAAAAATAAAACTTAAACAAAATGACATAAATTGATCACAAAGTTTAACCAAAACTGTGCAACCACCTTAAAATTTAACATTCTATGCACCTTTAAAGTGCAAATGACTTTAAATTATAAATTGGTAAGACCAATATCAACCCTAATTCTAAAGGAGCATCGTTAACTTTGCACCAATTGGTAATGTCGTGTGACCAATCAGCCTAATTAAAAATAACATTCAACATAAAACTATTTTCAATGCATACGTATGTAGGCTTTTTACTCGCAACTAAAAGATGACGTAAGCTGAACGCTATTCGCTTGAATAAACAGCTGCGAATACACGATTAAATAAATTAAAACGAATAGCATCAATTAGTAACGAGAACACGATGTCGAATTTAACAGCGCAATTACATTGGTGGAAAGGTGCGGTAATTTACCAAATCTATCCACGCAGTTTCCAAGACACTACCAATAATGGTGTGGGTGATTTAAAAGGAATTATAAAGCGACTTGATTATATTAAGGCTCTCGGTGTAGATGCTGTTTGGATATCGCCGTTTTTTAAATCACCGATGAAAGACTTTGGTTACGACATTAGTGACTACCGTGATATCGATCCCCTATTTGGCTCGCTTGCTGATTTTGATGAGCTAATTGAACAAGCGCATCAGCGAGACATTAAAATTGTGATTGATCAGGTATTAAGTCATACCTCTGATCAACATCCATGGTTTATTGAAAGCCGTGAAGATCAAACCAATGATAAAGCAGATTGGTATGTTTGGGCCGATGCAAATGAAGACGGTTCGCCACCAAACAATTGGCTATCGATTTTCGGTGGCTGTGCATGGCAATGGGAACCTCGTCGTTGCCAGTACTATTTACATAACTTTTTAACGCAACAACCGGATTTAAACTTCCATAACGAAGACGTGCGTAAAGCGGTTTTAGATAATGTTGAATTTTGGCTTGCGCGCGGTGTAGATGGCTTCCGTTTAGATGCGATTAACTTCTGTTACCACGACAAAGAACTACGTGATAATCCAGCAAAACCAAAGCATTTAAGGCAAGGCCGTGGTTTTAGTGAAGATAATCCGTATGCCTTCCAGTACCACTATTTTAATAATACGCAGCCTGAAAACTTAGCGTTTATGCAAGCTATTCGCAGCCTAATGGATAAATACCCTGGCGCTGTGACTTTGGGCGAAATTTCTTCTGAAGATTCGCTTGCAACCATGAGCGAATACACATCAGGTGGTGACAAATTGCATATGGGCTATAGCTTTGAGTTGCTAACCAAAGATTACAGTCCAAGTTATATCCGAAATACAGTCGAGACTCTTGAATCGCAAATGACCGAAGGCTGGCCATGCTGGGCATTTAGCAACCACGATGTTGAACGTGTTGCCTCTCGCTGGAGTAAGGACGGTGTTGTAAACACAGAGCAAGTTAAAATGCTACATGCGCTGCTTGCAACACTTCGTGGCAGTGTGTGTATGTATCAAGGTGAAGAGCTTGGTTTAGGTGAAGCTGAAATTAGTTTTGAGCAATTACAAGACCCTTACGGTATTACCTTCTGGCCAAACTTTAAAGGTCGTGATGGCTGTCGTACTCCACTGCCTTGGGAAAATGAAAGTGCGTTTGGCGGATTTTCACAGAGTGAAACATGGTTACCTGTTGTTGAAGCGCATAAAGCCATTGCAATAAATAAACAGTTGGCTGATAACAACTCTCCGCTTATTCATTGTCAGCAGTTTTTAGCTTGGCGTAAAGAGGTTGACGTATTGCTCTATGGTGATATTACCTTTACGCAAAGCGATGAATCTATTCTTGCTTTTGAGCGTAGTTATAACGGTAAGACACTTTGTTGCTACTTTAATTTAAGTGCTGAAAGTCAACCGCTTACACTGACAGGCAAGGTACTTAAGGCAAATCATTTCGATAACGCAACATTAAATAGCTTTGGTTATGTGATTGCAGAGCGCTAAGAAAAGTTACTAACGCAGGGTAAATGAAATTACCATTTTAATAAATTGAAAGATTTACGTATTGTTCTTCCCATGTGAACGTGAGGCTAACCCATCTGGGTTAGCCTTTTTTTTATGGGTTGAGTACAAACTCGTTTTTACGAATAAACAACACATCACCACTTTGATATTGGCCATCCAGCACATCAACAATATGTTTGCTAAACTCGCTGCATGTCATGATATTGTTGTTAGGAATATTAAATTTATCTCTAAATTTGGTTTCAATTGCACCAGGTGCCATGCAGATCACCTCAAAGCCATCATTTGCCATGCTTTTGCTCAAAGTAATAACACCTGCTTTTGAGCTACAATACGATGACCAATCTTTATAGGCATTGAACCCAGCTGTCGATGCAATATTAATAATCAGTGTGTTTTGATTATTTTTCAGCGCGTATTTACTTACTAAATACGTACCAATCAAATTCACTGAAATGTCTTGTATCCACTCAGCAGAGTCTGACTCAAGTAATCGATTGGGGTGAATGCAGCCAGCATTATTAATTACGACATCAAACTGTTTACCTTCGAAATAGTTTGCAACATCAGAGTCTTGCGTTACATCTAACTGTTTTCGCGAAACTAAGGTAATATCAAAAACATCCCTAAACTCATTGGCAAAGCTTTGCGCCCAATCGCCTCCACCACCAGTGATTAAAATTGATTTTTTAGACGATATCTGGGTTTTCATGTTTATCTGACTTATCTATTAAGTTTCTATACTGATCGTAAATACGTTCTTTTAAGTTTGAGCTACTTACACCTGCACCGTATGGGAAATAAAATACTTTTACACCGAGATCGCGAAGGTAATCATATTTACCACGCCAATCATCTCCCACAACAAAAATATCGATATTCAGATCTTTAATGCGCTGCGTATGCTCTAACGAGCGCTGTGGAATAACTACATCAGGATATTTTAGTGCTTCAACAATCGCAATACGCTCTTCAAACGGAACAGCAGGTGGATTTTTATAACTGCACACAAGCTCGTCAGTGCTCACCCCAACAATTAAGGTTTCGCCAAGTCCTCTACCATACTCAATCATTTTCAAATGATTGCGGTGAAACAAATCAAATGTGCCTGATACGTAAACAATTTTACTCATAATATATTCTTTCTAATTGGTTCTAATGTGAGATTAAATAATCACAAATACGCTCTGCCGATTTACCGTCAAGCTTACCTACATATTCATCACATATTTGTTTTCTTACTGATTGCTTTATTTGCGGTTTTTTGACCGCATGGGCCACTACCTCACTGAGTGCCTGATAATTAGCAGCTCTATCACATAATTCATGAAAAACCGCGATACTTTCATCAATACGTTTTTTAAAACGGAAGGAGAAAATCCCCCGATAACCCCATCGTAATTTATAGAAGTCACACCAGATAACAGGTTTATCAAGCGCTGCAAATTCAAAGATAGCAGACGATGCATCCGAAAGCATTACATCTGAAATGGCCATAAATTCTAGCAAGTTATATTCATCAACACCTGCCAAATAGACATTATCGTTAGCTGCCCAAGATTCTAGTATGGCTTTTTGTTTAGTGTAACGAGGCTTAGTGAGCGAAAAAAAATGTGGCTTTAAAATAATATTGTAATTGGCAAAATCATCAGGGAATGATTTGGCAAATAACTCAATTGAACTTGGATAAAACGTTGGTGCATAAAGGATAGTTGGTTTATTTTCATCTAATCCAAGAGCGCTTAACGAAATTTTAAGTGAAGTGCGATTAATCGCAGGATCTAGCTTGGCATAACCGCTGTCTACAAAATTTCCGCTTGGAAACATAGCTTGAAGATTACCGAGGCGCTTTTCACCTTCAACAAAACGTACTGTTGTTGGATTTTTGGAAACATCATAGTAACAACTTTTTGGGCCAACACCGTGCTGCATCAGTACTGTTTTGCTAACTTCGTGCAGTTGCTCTAAATCAGATACAGCATTCCCAAAGACAATCCAATCAGCTTTGTGAGCTAAGTAATGGGTTAACGCTTCTTGCCAATTTTGCACAATTTTAAGTGACAATTTGGTCTCTTGAAGAGCCTTTTCAACAATGCGGTTTAAATCTTCATCATCTGTTTTGTAACCGATTAACTCAATATCGGTATCGTGTTGTTTTAACACATCGATTACCGGTAAATATTGTGGTAAATAATAGAGATGCTGAATATCGAAAATAACCTTCATTGCGCTGCCTAAATCATGTATGTGACACTTTTATGATCTCACAAAAACTTAATATCAGGCAAAAGCTTTTTAGCTGAATTTCCAGTATTTAAGTTTTTTTCTTAATTTAAAATTGCGCAGTAAATTTAGCGGTTTGTTTTTTTCTGTAGTAAGTTTACCTTGTAGCACTTGTTCAACCGCTTCAAGTACACGTGCACTTGATTGGCCATCTCGGTAAGGGTGCAACTGCTCAATGTAATCGCTTACGCTGGTTTGTAAACTGATTGGATACTGAAGCGCAAATGCCAGTTTTTCTTCAAGTAATTCAGGCTCTGTAAAATTCACCATATAAGGTTGTGGCTCGATGTTATTGAAGGTCACTACTGGTTTATTTTGTACCAAAAACATTTGAATAACCGATGATGTATCGCACAGCATAACATCTGCCTGTGTTAATAAAGGCAATACATTGTCGGTTTCAACAAAGGTTAAGTGTTCACTTTCGAGGGATTTATATTGGTCAACAATCTGCTTAGGCATTTTGGGGTGAAACTGCACAAGCCAACGCCACCTACCCGTTGCACTCAGATTTTTAACTTGCTCAAACAAATGAGGCGCACAGGTTAAATTACGTGAAAAGGTTGAGCACATAAGTACCGTTTTCTTATCACTTTTAATATTTAAGCTTTGATTTTCGCTTTCTACTGATTTGAAAAGTGGATCCAGTGTCGGCCAGCCGGTTTCAACTACATTAAAATAACCATGCTGTTTCGCTAACTTTTCAAACGTTTCTGTGGTGTTAGGACCTTGTGTGCAATAAAGATCAAAACACTGGCGAATATTAAAATGGTCGTTCTGACCACGGCGATTAATTTTCCCGGCATTAAAACCATGAAATACAGCAACTTTAACCCCAGGAAAAAATCGAGGAACGGTATTACCCGGCACAAAAACCGCATCGGGTTGAAATGCTTTTACCTCATCAACTGTATGAAGTTGCAATTCATCTTCTTTTAGATAACTCGCATTTACTTCATTACCCCATAAAAACCACGCTGCAGTATCGCCACGGCGTAAAATTTCCTGTTGTAATGGTCTTAAAATAGCATAGCTATAGTTTTGAGAAATAAAAAAGAGGTACTTACGCATACACGTTCCATTGATTTAAAGGCGCATTAAGCGCCTTGAATTATAATACTGCGAATTTAACCACAAAAAGGATTGATAATATCCATACACTTATACTGACTTCATTACCGCGATTACACATTACTTTCACCGCAGTGTAAGCAATAAAACCCAATGCAATACCATGTGCGATTGAGAACGTTAATGGCGTCATTAATAATACAACTGCAACAGGTACAGCTTCTGTCATATCATCCCAATCTACTAGTTTTAAGTTTTGTAACATCAGTACGGCAACATACAAAATAGCACCCGCCGTTGCGTAAGCCGGAACCATAGCTGCAAGTGGTGCAAAAAACAGCATTAGTAAAAAGCAAATACCAACAACCACAGCGGTTAAACCTGTTTTACCACCAACAGAAACACCTGCCACCGACTCAATATACGATGTTGTTGTTGATGTACCTAACGTTGCACCAGCAATCGTTGCACAACTATCTGCACTAAGCGCTCTACCCATACGCGGAATGTTGCCCTTTTCGTCAGAAAATCCTGCTTTTTGTGAAACAGCAACTAAGGTGCCTGACGTATCAAATAAATCGACGAATAAAAACGCAAAAATAACGCTTAACATGGACAGCTCAAGCGCACTTGCAAAGTCGAGTTCCATCCAAGTTGGTGCAAGTGAAGGTGGCATAGATACAATGCCATTATATTCAACTAGACCAAGTGATAATGCGATTGCAGTTACACCTAAAATACTGAATAACACGCCGCTTTTAATATCACGGTACAAAAGCGCTGCAATAAAGAAGAAACTAATAATCGCAAGTAAAGGACCAGCTTGGGTAATATCACCTAATTGCACTAATGTCGCTGGACTTGCCACAATAATGCCTGAATTTTTAAGGGCAATTAACGCTAAAAATGCACCAATACCTGTGGCAATTGCACGTTTTAATACTAATGGGATCGCATTGATTATCCACTCTCTTACTTTAAATAAACTTAATAGTAAAAAGATAATTCCTGAGAAAAACACGGCTGCCAATGCACTTTGCCAACTATAACCCATACCAAGTACAACACCGTAGGTGAAAAAGGCATTTAAGCCCATACCAGGTGCAAGTGCGATTGGGTAATTTGCCCAAAAGCCCATAATAAAACAACCAATCGCAGCTGCTAAACAGGTAGCAACAAATGCCGCACCTTGATCGATTCCCGCTTCTGCAAGCATTGCAGGGTTAACGAATACTATGTAGACCATAGTGACAAATGTGGTGATACCAGCTATCACCTCACGCTTAACCGAACTGCCCTGTTGGTTTATTTTAAAAAGTTGTTCAAACATGATTACGTTACTGTGTCTTAAGGGGGTTGTGATCATACCAGTGACACACAAAAAATTAAATTTTTAAGTCATTGTGAATCGAAATTAAGTGAAAAAATCAAAAGCTTCTAAACTTACTTTAAGTTCACTTTATTTGGGGCATCATGGAAAACACGAATCAACACATAGAAATAGACGCGTTAACAATCGCTGAAGTTGAACAACTTATTCTCTCTACGTTACTTGCAATAAAAAAAGAGCTTAATGAAAAACACGCCAAGGCTGACGCAAAAGACAGCGAACGACTATTTGCCACTTCGGTATCGATGTCAAAAGCACGTAATGATGTCGGTGCAGCAAAATATATGCGATTTGCCGCTATGCAAGGCCATGTCAAAGCGCAATTTTATTTAGGCATGATGTTCGCAAAAGGTTCGGGGCTGCCACAAAGTGTTTACCATGCATATACCTGGTTATGTTTAGCTGAAAGCCAAGGCTCAATTGAAGCTGTCGAGGCGATAGGCAAACTTCAGCCTCTTTTACAGGCAAAACAAATTACAGATGCCAAAAAGCAAGCTGCTGATTTATATGAACTTATCCATGACAATATCTTTAACAATGAAAAAATTGTGTAAAAAATAGCAAAAAACGCTTGAAACAGATTACTGTATAAACTACTGTATGAATAATTCCACTGTATATTTAAACAGGTATCGTTATGTTACAAGCTCAGCACCTTTCAACACAGCAAACGTTAGAAATAAGTGAAATCGCGTCAGACAAACTGAAAGTAATAAATGTGCAAGATGATATTCAAGAGACACTTGCTCTCATTGAGATTTTGCAAAAACATACCTGTGAAAACAAATGGACTTTGCTGTTAGCACCAGATGCAGTACCAAGCAAATCATTATTAGAAAGCCTATCGATTGATCACAGTAAACTTTTAATTATTCGTAAGCGTCATTTAATTAACATTGAATATGTTGTTAACTCAGCACTTAAAAACGGAAATTTTGGTGCAGTTGTGTCGTGGACAAATATGTTAGATGAAGTGACATTAAGTTCGCTTGCGGCAAACCAATCTCACTTTAATGGCTATTTTTATCATTTTGCTGCAAGTAAAGGTATGACGACTAAACCTACACTTTGCTAAAATACCTTTTTAACTTAACGAAACGAAACTATGTGTTATTGCGGAAATTCTATTGCATTTGAGATGTGTTGCTTACCGATTATTAAAGGTGAAACAAAAGCTGAAAATGCTGAACAACTTATGCGTTCTCGCTACAGTGCATATTGCATAAATAACAGTGACTATATTCATAACACCTATGCAAGTTCTAAACAGGCAGAAAATACTGTGCGTGATATTGCTGCATTTGCCGAACTAGCAAACTTTATTGGTCTCACTGTTTATAATTTTGAAGAAGTTGATAACACTGCAACAGTGCATTTTAAAGCTGACTATTTGTGTGATGGTTATTATTGTCAATTAGAAGAAACTTCAAACTTTATAGTGGAAGACAATCAATGGCGTTACTTAGATGGCACTATTACAGAGCACGCTGAGGAAAAAGTTGGTAGAAATGACCCATGCCCATGCGGTAGTGAAAAAAAATACAAAAAGTGCCACGCTTAATAATTAATACACAACCGTTTTAATTAGTGGGTTCACACAAATAAAAAAGGCGATAACTATTATCGCCTTTTTTGTGTTTTAAATTGTGTGTTTTAGAGTGATTCAACCGTTATTAATGCTTTGCTTATTATTAAGCCTAAGCAACGGAAGCAAAATCGTAGTTTTGACTTTTTTCAATACTGCTATAAAAGCCGTCAATATCCATTTTTTTATTTGTTAAAGCCACATTCTTGGCTGCAATTAATTTTTTTTGTGTTGCAGGTGGGCAGTTGTCGATAACAACCGGAGAAATGTATTTTGTATCATTTTTGCAAGTGAATGGTTCTGGATTCAAGCATTCGTTAAGATGAATAGCATTTATGCCTTGCTCGATTAGTAACTGACAGTTTTGTTGACCTATCAACCCATTAAATGGCTCAACAGCCAATGGCTTTTTCGGGCCAGCTCCTTGCTTTGCAAACTCAAGTAATGGATCACTGAGTAATTCTTTTTCACTTTGCGGAAGATTAAACTGTGAAAATTCGGTTGCATCATGACTAAGCATGGCAAGTAAAAATGCAAAATCACTTTGACGATCCGTAGCAACACTTTTGCAGAGTTGTTCTCCAAGTTGCGCTTCATGTGTGATGATCTGTTCAATTTGCATTTTTAATAATCAATTTGTTCAATAACAAAGCTGTTATCGACAAAAATATAAAAAACTTTAGCTTTAACCTTTACTTAATTTTTTAGTTTGTTAATATTCGCCTCGTTCTCGTGGAGGGGTTCCCGAGCGGCCAAAGGGATCAGACTGTAAATCTGACGGCATTGC
>NZ_JAPEHW010000029.1 GCF_028875915.1 Pseudoalteromonas sp. G4 | reverse complement strand
GCGCCCCAATCACCATGGAAAATATGTGTTATAAACTTAATATATTGAGAAAAATAACTCTTATCCAGCGCGTACTTTTGTTCTAACGCATCGCGTTCGAACGAATTTGGCGATTGCACACCGCTTAAATTAGAAACTGCTTCACCTGGGAACAAATACGCTAACGAAAAGGTAAACGCACTAAGCAATAACAGCATAAAAAAGAATAGCGTCAAGCGTCTTGCAAGGTAATCACGTAACATCAATCTTTCCTCGCATTGGCCAGTGAAATACCACCAAATGGCGGAACTTCAACCCCTTTAATATGGGTTGATTTTGCTTGTAATCGCAACCCATGGGCAATGGGTAATAAAGGAAGCTCTTGAGCAACCATTTGTTGGGCCGCAAAATACACTTCTTTACGCGCATCAATATCATTCGTGTCATGTGCTTTGGTTAGCAATAAATCAAATGCAGCATTACACCAATTTGACGGGTTTTTACCACTAAACACAGAGGCACAACTAAGAATTGGGTTTAGAAAATTATCAGGCTCAGGCGAATCCGCAGCCCAACCAATTAATACAGAGTCATGTTGATGAAGCGTCAAGCGTTCTAAAAACGTATTCCACTCATACTCAACAATATTTACCTTAATGCCAATTTGTTTTAATTCACTTTGAATAAGCTCTGCCATTTTTCGCGCATTTGGGTTGTAAATACGGCTCACTGGCATGGCCCATAAGTCCATAGTAAAACCGTCTTTGTAGCCTGCGGTTTCAAGTAACGATTTAGCTAAATCTAGGTTGTAACTAGGGTAATTCGGTTGTGCCTGATAAGCCCAAGATTCTGGAGGTAAAATCGACTGGGCAAGATCTGCATTATTAAAATAAACCGCTTGCAGTATTTTTTGTTTGTCGATGGCATGAGAAATAGCGCGGCGAACCTCCACTTTATCAAATGGCGGTTTTTGCGTATTAAATGCCAGATAGCCAACATTTAAATTTGCCAGCTTTTCCACATCAATATCTTCGCGGTTATTTAATACTTCAATGTGTGCACTGCTCGGGTGAGCCGCAATATCACATTCGCCTGTAAGTGCTTTTGCAATTCGCGTGTTGGAGTCAGAGGTGATATCAAATACCAGTTGTTCAATTGCGACGTCACTGCGCCAGTAATGTTCATTACGATAAAAGCGAACAAACGCATCGCGTTTAAAACGTTTATATTTGTAGGGGCCGGTGCCAACAGGCAAGCGATCAATATCTTCTAGCGACTCGTTTTTTGTTAATTTATCAGCGTATTCTTTTGAAAGCACAATGGCAAAATCAGTAGCCATATTTGATAAAAAACTGCTATCTGAACTGAAAAGTTCAAAAGTAACTTGGTATTCACCAGTTTTAGTGACCGAACGAAATGATTGATCTAACCCGATACTTTGAAAATAAGGGTAATTGCCACCGCCAACAAAGTGAAAGGGGTTATATACATCAAATAAACGGGTAAAGGTAAAAACCACATCATCGGCATTTAATTTTCGCGAAGGGGTAAAGTAATCCGTTTGATGAAAATCGACATCATCCCGTAAATTAAAAACGACTTTTTTGCCATCATCTTCAAATGACCAACTGGTCGCCAGTTCAGGAATAAATTCACCATTTGAAGGGTCAATAGAGAGTAAACGGTTATAGAGTTGATGTGAGATAATATCAATGGTTGAACCGGTAGTGGTTAATTGCGGATTAAACGAAACAGGGTTTGCTTCGGAACAATAAACCAAACCGTTGATGTTTTTTTGTTCTTCAAACGAACAGGCAGCAAGAAAAGTGCAAGCAATAATAGCCGACACCTTTTTACCGTTGCTTAGAAGTAATTCTTTTATTTTTAGCAAGTTACTTCTTTTATTATAAGTTGATTTTGCTGCTTTATAGCATTCGCGCACTGGCATCTAATAGGTTGTATTTTTTTAAGTAGCCCCGCAGCTGATGATAGGTTAACCCTAAACTGTCAGCTGTTTTTCTTTGATTATATTGGCAATATTTAAGTGCGTCATTAATTAAATCAATTTCGTACTGATTTGACAGTGCTTTTAAATCACATGGGAAGCTAAATTCGGGTTTCGTAGTGACGATATTTTCACTCACAGCTTCAGTGGGTGTTTCATTTGACTCAACTAAAGGCGATGAAATTCTATCGTTAGTTTTGACCTTATGTTTTGGTCTAAATGGACTAACAAAGGGGTCAAGAATAATATCATGCACCGGCACGTGCGGATTTGCTGCGCGATAAACACTGCGCTCCACAGCATTTTTGAGTTCACGGATATTGCCCGGCCAATGATATTCCAATAGAGTTTCTTGGGCTTTACGTGTAAACCCGCTGAATAATTCCCACTCTAAATCCCGTGCCATATTAATTGCAAAGTTTTCTGCCAGTAGCATAATGTCTTCTTTGCGCTCCCTTAGCGGCGGTAGAGTAATTACATCAAAGGCTAAGCGGTCGAGTAAATCACTGCGAAACTCGCCTTGTTCAGCAAGACTGGGTAAATCTTCATTGGTTGCACACACTAAGCGTGTGTTAACACGAACGGTAGACTTACCACCTACACGTTCAAATTCGCCATATTCAATAACGCGTAACAGCTTTTCTTGAATAAGCCCTGATGTATTGGCTAATTCATCTAAAAACAGTGTGCCACCATCCGCGCGTTCAAAACGGCCTTCATGGCGTTTGCTTGCGCCGGTAAATGCGCCCGACTCGTGGCCAAATAGTTCGCTCTCTAACAAGTTTTCATTCAGTGCTGCACAGTTGAGTTTTACATAGTTCTGATCCCAGCGACTGGATAGAAAGTGTAAACGTGCTGCTATTAGTTCTTTACCTGTACCACGCTCGCCAATAATCAGTACTGGTTTATTTAATTGTGCCACCTGAGAAACATGCTCTAATACTTCTAAAAAGCTGTTAGACTGGCCTAAAAGATTGTCCTGTTGATTAGTTCGACTCATTTTTACTAACTCTTGGTCAAATTTGCTAACATCTAGTGTATTTTAATTCTAACTGTGTTTAAAGTTTTTTATATTTCAAAATATTTCTATTTAAAAACATTTGGTTAGCTGTTATTTAAAAGTTGGCAAGCATCTTGATAAAGTAATATCGGTCAGTCATAAATTTTAAATTTGAGGAAAGTATTATGGGAATTTTTTCACGCTTTGCAGATATTGTGAATTCGAACATTAATGCACTTTTAGATAAGGCAGAAGATCCAGAAAAAATGGTTCGTCTGATTATTCAAGAAATGGAAGACACGCTTGTAGAAGTGCGTTCAACTTCAGCGAAAACCATTGCTGAAAAGAAAGAACTAGCTCGTCGTGTTGAGAAACTTGAACAAGAATCTGCGGATTGGCAAGCTAAAGCAGAACTTGCGTTAAGTAAAGATCGTGAAGATCTTGCGCGTTCAGCGTTAGTTGAAAAGAAAAAATCGACAGAAGCGGCAAGTGCTGTTGCACATGAACTTGTTCAAGTGGAAGCGCATATTGAAAAGTTGCAACATGAAGTGGCTGCACTGCAAGACAAACTCGCAGATGCAAAAGCACGTCAAAAAGCGATTATTCTTCGTCAACGTTCTGCTGAATCTCGTTTAGGTGTTAAAAAAGCGCTAGATTCTTCTAAAGTTGAAGATGCGTTAAGTCGCTTTGAACATTACGAAAACAAAATTGATGGCTTAGAGTCACAAATTGAATCGTATGAAATGGGTAAAAAGTCATTATCAGATGAAATCGCAAGTCTTCAAGACGAAGAGAAAATTGATGATGAACTAGCTGCTCTTAAAAAAAGCATGGCTAAAAAAGATAAGTAATAATTAAAGCTTGGGAGAGCAGGAGGGCACTATGAGTGGGTTTGAAGTTATAGCAGTTCCAACAATCTTGTTTATGATATTTGTTGCACCATTGTGGTTAATTCTACATTACCGTAGCAAAAAACAAGTCAGTCAAGGATTAAGCGAACATGAGCACCGCCAGCTAATTGAATTAGCGAATAAAGCAGAAAAAATGGCTGATCGCGTTAAAACGCTAGAAGCAATTTTAGATGCGGAGGCGCCTGAGTGGAGGGCTAAAGTATGAGTAGACGCAGAGGTGAGTTATATCGCGACCCGAAACGCGGCAAGTTAGCAGGTGTGTGCGCAGGGTTAAGTGATTACTTCAATATGGAGCTGTGGCTAGTAAGGATTATCTTTATTTCAGCAGTACTCTTGCTCGGTGGCCCATTCTTTATTGTTGCTTATATTGCATGTTGGTTTATTTTGGAGGTAAAGCCGGAAACCTTACCTCATCAAGGTAAAACCGAAACGATTGATACCGAAAGACCAATCGAAGTTAAATCGAAAGTGTGGCAAGCGGGTGAACCACCACGTCGTGCACTACACGATTTGAAAGAACAGTTTGATCGTATTGATGGCCGCTTACAAGCGATGGAAAAGTACGTTACTTCACCGGAGTTTACAGTGAGCCGTGAAATCAACAAACTATAGTCACTCAGCGAACAATTGAAACGGGTAAGTTTATGAAAATAACTTACCCGTTTTATATGCAAGGAGAGGGTTATTAAGCATTCAGACCAATTGCAAAAATTGCGTGCAAAAGCCACAAAGCTAGTTAAGCGTGGATTAGATCAACATGTTAAGCTGGCGGTTACTGGACTCAGTAAAAGCGGTAAAACAGCCTTTATCACTTCACTTATTCATCATCTGACAAACGCAAAAAGTCAGATGCCATTTTTTTCACTGCAGCAACAAGAGCGTTTTATAGCTGGTAAATTAGTTGGCCAAGATGATTTAAGTGTTGCAACGTTTGACTATGCGCATGCACTTTCTGAACTGCAGGCTGGTAGATGGCCTGAATCCACTAACCGGTTAAATACGTTGCGACTAAATTTGAAGTACAAGCCAAGTAGTGGTTTGCGCTCGCACTTAACGGATGTTGCCACACTTACAATTGATATTTTTGATTATCCTGGCGAATGGTTGCTCGACTTACCCATGCTCGATGAATCATTTATAGAGTGGAATAACCGCCAATTTGCATTGTTAAAAAAATCGCCAAGATACCCGCATAGTGAAGCATTTTTAGCAAAACTAAATCAGTTTGATTGGTCACAAGAAGTTGATTACAGCCAATTAAAAGCTCTAGCACTAGAATTCCGTGATTTACTTTTGCTATTTAAAAATCAATGTCAGTTAACAGAGCTACAACCGGGCCGTTTAATTATGCCTGGTGAATTGGAAGACGCTCCGATTACGCTGTTTTTCCCGGTGAAAACCATTGATCACCAAGCGCTGGCAAATGCTCCTGAAAATAGTTATTTATTCACCTTAAAACAACGTTTCGAACAATATAAAAAAGATGTGGTGAAAACCTTTTACAGTAATTTTTTTGGTGGTTTTGATAGGCAAATTATTTTAGTTGATTTATTGGGTGCGCTGGATAAAGGGCGTGATGCATTAGTAGAACAAAGTGATGTTTTAAAGTCTTTACTTAAGCATTTTGATTACGGGAAGAGTGGTTTTTTAAGTCGCTTATTTTCTCCAAAAATAGATAAAATTTTATTTGCTGCTAATAAAGTTGACCATTTAAGTGTTGAGCATCATAAAGATTTAGCGCTGCTATTAAACAACTTAATTCTTGATGCGCAAAATGATTTAAATTACCAAGGTGTAACTGTTGAAACCATGGCGATGAGCTCAGTCAAGGCAACCAAGCAGGTTAAAGTGACTGAAAATGGTCAAGCACTTAATTGTATTTTTGGTAAGTCAGTTGAAAGTGAGCAGTTGCTAACCTATTTGCCATCACAACCACCGATGCGATTGTTATCAGAGGAACAATGGCCAGAGAATGGGTTTTCGTTTCCTAGTTTTTATCCGTTATTGTCAAAACAAAACACGCTTGAACATGTCAGGCTAGATCATGCCATTGAGTATTTAATTGGGGATAAAGTGCTATGAGTGAATTGCAAAAAGGGCGTGTAATTAATCAATTTGCTGAAGAGCAAGATCAACAATTACAGTCAATCTTGGAGAATGTAGAAACACTACAGCAAGGCAAAGTGATTGAACCGACTGAGATTGAGCTTTTAGAAGATGAACATCAATTTGAGAATGAACTTGATGCCCTTGCTACATCTTCCAAGCCAAATTGGCTTGGACGAATTTTTGTTTTATCTTTGTTGGTTTTAGTATTTAGCGAAGTTATTTTTTCACTGATTGATGCAATAAACTCTTCGCCTGTACTTGCAGGGGTTTATGGCGTTGCAATAACAACGGCACTTGCTTTGATAGGCAAGGTTGTTTTTCGTGAATTTACTTTGTTACGCAAACTTAAATCGACAAAAAATCAACAGTTAGCTGGTGCTCGCTTGATGGAGTCGGTGCAAATTGGCGAGGCTAAACATTTTATAACCTCGATTAATCAGCATGTAAGCACTGATAAATTAGCGATGATGTTGTCTCAAATAGATGAGCACCATACCGATAAAGAAGTGATGTCGCTTTATGCTAATACTGTTTTAGCAGAGCAAGATAAACAGGCTCAAGATATCATTAAAAAATATGCATCAACTTCAGGGGTGATGGTGGCCATATCACCTATTGCATTAGTAGATATGGCAGTAGTGCTATGGCGCAGCACTAAAATGATAGAAGACATAACCAAAGTGTATGGTTTGCCGTTAGGCTATGTTAGCCGCATAAAGTTGTATCGAATGACCTTAAAACAAATGCTGTTTGCAGGCAGCGCCGAATTGATTAGCGATTTTGCCACAACAGCCCTCAGTGCCGAGCTTGCAGGAAAATTATCTGCACGTGCAGCACAAGGGGTCAGTGTAAGTATCTTTACCGCACGTATTGGATATAAAGCAATGGAATTAAGCCGTCCGTTACCTGGCTTACCTAGCAAGAAAAACTTGTTAACATCATGCGTTAAACTTGCAATCGACAGTGTTAAAACAAAAGATAATAGCCAAGGTGGAAAATAAACTTTACGCATTTTTGGGCTTTTGTATACAATTTTAGCCGTCTAACAATCTAGCTTGCTTGTTGTTTTTTCAGTTGTGCATTAATTATGTAATTAATAATTATGACAACAATTTAAGCAAGTAGTATGAAATCACAACTTTCGGATAAGAGCTTATGCATTCATGGTGGCAAACAGCATGATCATGCACATGGCCCTTTAAGCACCCCAATCTATCAATCATCCACCTTTGTTTTTGATAATGCAGAGCAAGGCGCAGCGCGCTTTGCTGGCGAAGAAGCAGGTTATATTTATTCGCGCCTTGGCAATCCAACTACGCGTGAATTAGAACTGAAAATAGCGGCATTAGAAGAAATGGAAGATGGCGCTGCCACGGCCACCGGCATGGGAGCAGTTTCTGCGTCGGTGCTTAGCTTTTTAGAAAAGGGCGATCATCTCATTGCCTCTAAAGCGGTATATGGCTGTACTTTTGCGTTGTTTTCTCACATGTTGCCAAAGTTTGGTATCGAAGTAACGTTTGTTGATATGGAAGATCATAGCGCTGTTGAAAAAGCACTAAAATCAAATACCAAAATGATCTTCGCTGAAACTCCAATCAACCCAAACCTTGTGGTGATTGACCTTGCCTTTATTGGTGATTTTGCCAAACGCAATAATTTAATTTCGGTGATTGATAACACCTTTATGACGCCACTTTTGCAAAAACCAAAGCACTTTGGCATTGATATAGTGCTACACAGTGCAACCAAGTACTTAAATGGTCATGGCGATGTGGTTGCTGGTCTAGTGTGTGGTAGCAAAGAGCACATAGAGACAATTAAATTTACTGTGCTTAAAGATATTGGCGCAACTATAAGCCCGCACGATGCTTGGTTGATTATTCGAGGTATGAAAACTCTCAGTGTTCGCATGGAAAGACACTGTAGTAATGCACAAAAAGTGGCAGAGTTTTTAGCACAGCACGACAAAATAGAACAAGTATATTACCCAGGCCTAAAATCTCACCCAGGTAACAAATTTATTGGTACGCAAATGAAAGCGGCTGGTGGTGTGATTGCGTTTGAACTAAAAGGCACACTTGAAATGGGAGCGCAGTTTATCAATGCAACTAAGCTGTGTACTTTAGCTGTAAGTTTAGGTGATGCCGAAACTCTGATTCAACATCCAGCATCAATGACGCATTCGCCTTATACCCAAGAAGAACGATTAGCTGCGGGCATTTCAGATGGGCTTGTGCGTATTTCCGTTGGTCTTGAAGAAGCTGACGATATTATTGCTGATTTAGCGCAAGCGCTTGAGCAAATCTAGTTAAATTATCTTTACATGTGGCTAAGTTAAGAGACGCAAAGCGTCTCTTTTTTTCAAAAAAGTTTGCGAACAAAATTTATAAAACACTTCATTAACAAAGCAATAAGTTCATAAATTATATTTTTGTAATAAAAATTGTACACTGAAATGGTGTAAGCTTGGTTTGTTTTTATGTACGACTTCGTAAACCTAATGATACAAATTAAGCTGTGTGCTGCATTTCCAAAAGAGCCATGAATATTACCTTTTATGTAACTTTGTCATAACATCTAGAACATCTGAATCCGGCGGTTAATAACATAATTAATCGTTTGGATGTTGTGCTTAAGCAAGCGAGTCGCTTGCTGTTAAAGAGTAAATTTTATGGGCAAAAGTAGTAACTATATTTCTAAACAGCCAGATGATAATGGGTTTATCAACTGGACTGACGAAGAAAATCAAATTTGGTCAGAGCTGATCGCACGTCAATTAGAATGTATAAAAAATAAAGCGTGTGATGAATATATGCACGGCTTAGATAAGCTAAACCTGCCGCTTGACCGTATTCCTCAGCTAGAAGAAGTAAGTAAAGTACTTCGTGAAACAACGGGTTGGGAATGTGCACCTGTGCCTGCACTTATCGACTTTGATGAGTTTTTCCGTTTACTGGCAAATAAACAGTTTCCGGTAGCGACCTTTATTCGCTCACGTGAAGAGTTTGATTACTTACAAGAGCCAGATATTTTCCATGAAATTTTTGGCCACTGCGCGATGCTAACGCACCCTGCGTTTGCAGAATTTACGCATAAATATGGTCAACTTGGCTTAGCTGCTGAGAAAAAAGATCGTGTGTATTTAGCGCGTTTATACTGGTTTACGGTAGAGTTTGGCTTAATGCAAACCAAAGATGGTTTACGTATTTATGGTGGTGGTATTTTATCAAGCCCAGGCGAGACACAATATGTGTATTCAGATGTGCCTCAAATAAAACCGCTTGAGCCACTTGATGTGCTTCGTACGCCTTATCGCATCGATATTATGCAACCGTTGTATTACACCATTAATGCGATTGAAGATTTATTTGATATTTCTCAGCTCGATATTATGTCGCTTGTAGAAAAAGCAAAAGCGCTAGGGCTCCATGAGCCACTATTTCCTCCTAAACAAAAGAAAGCAAGTTAGAAAAGGGTTTATTATGTCTGAATTAAGTGCTCAAAAATGTGAAGCGTGTCGTGCTGACGCACCAAAAGTTTCAGATGAAGAGTTAGCTGTATTAGTTAAGCAAATTCCTGATTGGACACCAATTGTGGTTGACGGCATTATGCAATTAGAGCGTGTTTTTAAGTTCAAGAATTTTAAACTTGCACTAGAATTCACCAACAAGTTAGGTGCAATGGCAGAAGACGAAGGTCATCACCCTGGTATCTTAACCGAGTGGGGCAAGGTAACGGTTACTTGGTGGAGCCACTCAATTAAAGGTCTTCATAAAAATGACTTTATTTGTGCAGCTAAAACAGATGCACTGCTAGAAGACTAATCACTTCTAAATAATCAAAAAGAGCGCTAATTAGCGCTCTTTTTATTTTGTGGAATATAACTTAGAAAGAGATCCTTTGCCTCAATAGCATGTTTTGATTTATCGAAGAATTTATTTTTAAAGGTGACATCACAAATGCTTGAAGAGATAAAGCAGTTGATCTCAATACTTACGCTGTCAGGGCGAGATAACGTGTTGATTGTTTTCTCTAACGCGACAAATGTGTCTTCTCTACTTAATCTTACTTTCATTGATTGTTTAAATACATTTTCATCAGCGCGCTTAATGTTTGGTTTTATTACAACCGAGTTGTAAAGAACAGAGTACCCGACAATTAGCAATATAGAAGTAAAATATAAAGCAAAAGTTGGTTTGAGTAACTCTTTGAAAGTAAATGTGTTAAACGTTTGAAACATGATACTCTGTGAGTTGTTCGTTTTCTATACTAAAACATATATGGATTAATAGTGCAAAATATGAGTACAAAAAAAGGCAAACCGCGCTACGTGTTTGCCTTTTGTTTATCTAAATGTCTAATAAGTTATATTAAATCGGATACCATACATGCGTGGTGGGTTGTACGAGTTAAATTGATAGCCGCCTTGTGCACCTTGCCCCATCCAGTTTTTAACTACTTCATCAGTTAAGTTAGTGCCATATAATTCGACATACCAGTTCTCATCAATGGGGCTAAACTTAAGGGAAGCATTTACGTTGTAATAGTCATCCTGATAGTCTCCAATGACTTCATTATCTAAGTTGCGTGGAGTGAAATACATGCGGTCTTGCCAGCGTAAACCTAGCCAAGGGACTAATTGATAACCATTGTCCATTTCAAAATAATGAGAATAATTTAATCCCCAAGAGTGCTCAGGAGAACCTGGTAGCTGATTACCGGTTACATCATAGAGTGCGCGACCACTTAGCTCTGGCTGTGATGGGTCAATGAATATAGGAGCACAAGGCTCCGCTTCATTTGCTTCACGGTAGCCGCAAAACCAATCGTCATTATAAGTATCGTACTGGGTAATCTCTGTATCTAGCCATGCATAAAAACCGGTTAGGCGACCATTTTCCCATGGAATATAGTCAAATTCTAATTCAAGGCCCATAATATCAGCGTCACCAATATTCTCGGTTTTCCACGCATTGACTACATCACATGCTGGGTCCCAATCTGGGCAAGTACGTCCATCTTCAAGAATCTTTTGGCCAACGGCATGCATGTTTGTGTAATGCATATCGTTATATTGAGTGAAGAAAAACACCGAGGTTAAGTTAAGTTTCGAATCAAGTAATGATCCTTTATAACCAATCTCGTAGTTAGTGGTGGTCTCTTCGTCATAATCAAGAAAGCTGAATTGCTCAGTCGAACCATCAACACAAGTACCGCCACCACAGGTATCAAACTTATCACCAAAACCACCTGGACGATAACCGGTTGCGGCTGAAACAAATACCATTTGGCTGCGATTAATATCGTATTGTAAACCTAAGCGCCAGGTAGTGTGGCTCCAGTCTTTTTCATAGCTGTTAATAGTCGGGCCAGGGTAGGCACTTGCGCCAGCAAACGCACCCATACCAAAGGTTAAATCATTTCCATTATGTGCTTGTCCTGTACCAATTGGGTTTGTCGGTTCATGCAAGTCGTTGTAATACCAACCAGATGCATCCCAGTTACCATAGGTTTCGCCATTATTATCTGTTCGTTCGTCTTGCGAATAACGAATGCCTAAGGTTGCGGTTAGTTGCTGCGTCAGTTCGACATCTGCTTGCGCGAAAATTGCTTTGGAGTCAATTTCACGATTTGGTTGATTATAATACTGACCATAAGGCATGCCCCAAGGTGCCATTACAAGCATATCTTGAGCGAACTCAATGGCATTATCTTCTTTTAACCAAAACAATCCTGCAACGTACTGCCAGCGCTCAAACTTTTGCTTAATTTGTAATTCGTTAACAAAAGACTTGTACTCAGAATCAAGTGTGTAAGTCGCGCGATCATCAACCGGTTGCCTTCCCCAGTTACCCCATGGGTGAAGAATATCTACTTCCTCAATCAATGAATGGAAACCAGTATCGTCATCATGGTGTTGCTCACGTTGTTGATTAGCATAGGCAAAGCGGTGCTCTAGAGTGGTGTTGCTATTAATATCCCAAGCCACAATACTGCGTAATGTATCGATCGACATATCGAGTTTACCAGGAACGTTAATCAGTATGCTCTGATCCCAATGATCGGTGCCGCTATCACATGCATATACAGTATCTTTGGCGGCTTCGCAGTCTTTCATATTTACATGGCCTGCACCGTTATTTTGGTAGTGCTCAAAGCCGAGCGTCCAACTTAAATCGTTATTGATTTGCCACAGTGACGTTAAACGAATGCCCCATTGATCTGAGTTAGAATAGAAGTCTTCGGCGTCAACATCTTTATTGAGCCGCTGATCCACATCTGGCTGACCATCAGGCCCCTCCCAAACATAGTCACCCCAAACGCCGTTAGGGTGCGGTAGTTTTTGACCTCGGTCGGTATAGTCTGGTTTTTGATTAATATAACCATCACGTTTATCAATCATAACAGCTGCACGCACTGCAAAGTCTTCAGAAATACCGAGGTTATATACGCTGCGTAATTGCTTAGCATTGTAATTGCCAAGTTGTAATGTCGACCAGCCAAAGTCATCATCAAATACTGGCTTTGCAGGGATTACATTAATGACCCCCGCGGTTGAGTTGCGACCAAATAATGTTCCTTGCGCACCACGAAGCACCTCGACTTGTTCTAGGTCGAACATCAGGGCGAGTGAACCTTGCGGGCGCGGAGAATAAATTCCATCAATATGAATACCCACAGCAGGATCGCCAATTTCGGTAAAGTTATTTGATGTTACCCCGCGAATGGATGCTTTTACCCCAGAGTCACTATTAGATAATCCCAGTTGTAAATTAGGGATCATTCCGCTTAAGTCGCTTAGTTCTTTCACATTTTGTCGTACTAAAGATTCCGGTGACATCGCTGTTACTGATACCGGAGTTTGTTTTTGTTGCCGACACTGTAATAACTTCGATTCCGTCATCATCGCCTTGTTGTGTTTCATCGGTGGCAATAGCGCTCAATGGTAAGGTGCAAAGTGCAAGCGCTATGGCTTGGCTCAATTTTGAAGGTGTTGAGAATTGCATGATTATAGTCATCCATGTTAAGCCGTAAGTGCGACTACTTAACTGCAAATATGGGCTATTTATTATTGTTCTTTTGAGTGTGCAGTGATTATGGGTACAAAGTGATACTTTTGAAGCAAGTATTGATACTTTTCTATTGTAATTTTGAGTGGAATAGTGAAGGTTAAATTAGCTTAAATGTAACTTAAAAAGTACGTTAAAAGAATGCTTAATAACACCTTGCGTAGTTATTAAGCATCCAAGATTGAATCTGCTAAATTACTCGCTAACATAGCGAAGTAGGGCATTTATACCCACTTTTTCACGTGTTTGCTGGTCAACTTTTTTCACGATAATTGCTGCGTATAGACTGTGTGAGCCGTCTTTTGATGGCAGTGAGCCTGGTACAACAACTGCGCCAGCAGGTACGCGGCCGTAATGAGTTTCACCCGTTTCTCGGTCATAAATACGCGTGCTTTGGCTAATATATACACCCATTGAAATTACCGCGCCTTCTTCAACAACAACGCCTTCTACAATTTCAGAACGTGCGCCGATAAAACAGTTATCTTCGATAATGGTTGGGTTGGCTTGTAGCGGTTCTAGTACTCCACCAATGCCTACACCACCTGAAAGGTGAACGTTTTTACCAATTTGTGCACATGAGCCTACAGTTGCCCATGTATCAACCATAGTGCCTTCATCAACGTAAGCGCCAATGTTCACATAAGAAGGCATTAACACCACATTTTTACCTACGAAGCTACCTTGGCGTGCTACAGCGTTTGGCACCACGCGCATGCCTTCTTGCTTAAATTGCTCTGACGTATAGTCAGTAAATTTAAGTGGTACTTTGTCGTAAAACTGGTTAACACCATCACTCATTGGCGCGTTGTCACGAATACGAAATGACAATAACACCGCTTTTTTAAGCCATTGGTGTACAACCCATTCGCCAGAGATTTTTTCAGCCACACGTGCTTTACCAGAATCTAACAGTGCAAGGGATTCGTTAATAGCGTTAAAAACCTCATCAGAAACAGATGAAGGTGAAATATTGTCGCGATCTTCCCATGCTTGTTCGATGGTCAGTTTTAATTGTTCCATAGTGTGCCTTTAATCATTTTCGGAATTGAATTTTTCAAGAAGGCGAGTTTTTAAATCATCAGCTTCTTGTTCAGTTAATGCGTTGTAGTCAGCGTTAGATACCACAAAAAAGTCTTCCGCACGTTCACCTATGGTCGTGATACGTGCAGCATGAATATGTAACGCTAAACTAGAAAATACATCGGTTATTTTGGTTAATAAGCCTGGAATGTCAACTACTTGAATTTCCACAAGGGTTCTGTCCTTACGCCCATGTGGTGACACAATAACTCTTGGCTTGATATTAAAGCCTTTAAAGCGCTTTTTGCGATCTTTCTTAAGACGTAGCTTTTTATGAGGTTCATCAATGACTTGCTGAATTGACTTCTTGATAGAGCTAGCGCGACTTTGACTTGTTACAGGTTCACCGTTTTGCTCTAAAATAACAAAGTTATCAATTGCATAGCCATCTTTCGTATTCATAATTTGCGCGTGCAAAATATTGGCCTTTTTTGCCCCTAAGACGGCCACTAAACGGGCGACTAAATTTGCTTGATCAGGACAATATACAAATACTTGGCTACCACCATTGATTGGTTTACCTGAGAGCAACACAATGCCTTTACTTGGATCTTTGGCTGCTAAAATATGTTCACATTGCCATGCGATCATTTGTGACGTAAAACGTGTAAAGTAGTCAGGTTTAAAACGCAGCCATAAGGCATCTATTTGTTCTTCAGCAAAACCTAAATTAAGTAATCGTTGCTTAACTTGATCTTTTTTATCGCGAATTTGGTCTCGCAAGTCCATTGGGTTTTCAAGGCCACGACGCAGCGCACGTTGAGTATGTAAGTATAAGTCACGAAGCAGTGTACTTTTCCAATCGTTCCAAAGATTATCGTTGGTTGCTCGAATATCGGCAAGAGTTAAGCAATAGAGATAATCGAGTTGCTTTTCATTTTTTACCTTGGCGGCAAACTCAGCAATTACATCAGGATCATTAATATCTTTACGCTGCGCTGTAACTGACATCAACAAATGGTTTTCCACAAGCCACGCAATAAACTTTCCTTCAAAGGTCGTCAAGCCGTGTAATTTGGCAAATTCTCTAGCATCTACTGCGCCAAGCTCAGAGTGATCACCACCGCGACCTTTGGCAATATCATGAAAAATACCGGCTAAATACAATAGCTCAGGCTTTTCCATTCGAATGACAATTTCGCGACACAGTGGGAACGTATTTGCACACTCTGGCTGGAAGTAATGATATAGATTTTGGATTAAACGGTGAGTATGTTCATCCACGGTGTAGGCGTGAAATAGGTCAAACTGCATTTGTCCAACAATATTTCGCCAGTTCGGTAAATATGCAGATAAAATACCGTGCTTATGCATTAACGTAAAAGCGCGCCCCATTCCATTTGGGTGCGTAATTAGTTTAAGCAGCATGGTGCGGCACAGGGAATAATCCTGTAAATCACCAAGCAAACGACGCCTTACTTGGCGCAATAACCGTATCGTACTTGGATAAATATGAGTGATCTGTGGGTTATCTGCAATATGCCAAAACAGCTCAATAATTTTTTCTCGATGGAAAAATACTTGTGGATCTTTAACGCGAATCTGATGACCAATTTGCTCAAAATCGTTATTAATATCGCTAATTTTGTAATTTACATGGCCAGTTAAAATACTTTGTTCAAAGTACGATAGCAGCATTTGATTGAGTTCACGTACCCGTCCCATAATGCGAAACAAACGTTTCATCATTCGTTCTACTGCGGCGCGACCATCATCGCCAAACCCTAGTAAATTTGCTGCAATGGGTTGGTAGTCAAACAGTAAACGGTTTTCCATGCGCCCAGCAGCAAGGTGCAGTGCAAAGCGAATATTCCAAAGGTTAACAATACATTCGAGCAGCTCTTGGTGCTCTTCAAAGGTTAAATAACCATGTTCAACTAACTCTTCTAACGTCTCTGAACGAAAGTGCTTTTTGGCGACCCAGATAATGGTTTGTACATCGCGCAAACCGCCGGGGTTTTCTTTTAAATTTGGCTCTAAGTTATACGCTGTACCATGGCATTTTTTATGGCGCAGTTCTTGCTCATCACGTTTTGCAATAAAGAAAGCATCTGATTTCCAAGCAGAAGTTTCAATCAGTTTCTTTTGTAGCTTTTGATAGTTTTCGTGATCGCCACAAATAAGGCGAGATTCTAATAAACTTGTTGCGAAATTGACGTCTTGCTTTTTTTGTTCAATGGTCTGCTTTAAGGTGCGAACGCTGTGACCGATATCAAGGCGTAAGTCCCATAAAAATGTGACAAACTGAGCAATAATTTCTTGTGTTTCTTTGTTAGGTTCTTTGTTTACAAGCAGTAAAAAATCGATATCGGAAAATGGGTGCAATTCGCCGCGTCCATAACCGCCTATAGCAATTAAATCGCCATGTGATTGCAATTGATACTGATGATAGAGACGACTTAAAATCGCGTCGATTAACTGTGCTCGCGCTTTAACTAAACGTTCAACCGGCTGATGGGAAAATTGCTCTTCGAGCCACAGATAAAATTGTTCTAGAAGGTGTTTGTAATCATCGAGTTGCTCGCATTTAGCGAGCAACTGTGTAAATTTTTTTGTTATTGCCATTGATGGCCTTCTTATGCGCTATGTTCGATCACTCTCGGAAGCTCATCATCTGATCGTAGCGTAAGAATTTCAACTCCGTTTTTAGTCACAAGTAAGGTGTGTTCCCATTGTGCTGACAATGAGCGGTCTTTAGTTACAACTGTCCATTCGTCTTTAAGAAGCTTACATTGACGTTTTCCAACGTTCACCATTGGTTCAATTGTAAAGCACATGCCTTCTTGTAGTACCTCACCAGTACCAGGCTTGCCATAGTGCATTACTTGTGGCTCTTCGTGGAACTCCGCGCCAATACCGTGACCACAGTATTCACGTACGATAGAGTAGCTGAATCCTTCAGCATATTTTTGAATTGCCGAACCGATATCACCGAGGCGAACACCAGGTTTCACCATCTCAATCGCTAGGTATAAACTCTTTTGTGTGATTTCACATAAACGTTTTGCTTGAATTGATGGTTGACCAACGTAAAACATTTTTGAGGTATCACCGTGGTAACCATCTTTAATTACCGTGATATCGATATTAATGATATCGCCATCTTTTAATGGCTTGTCATTTGGAATACCGTGACAGATAACGTGGTTTACTGAGGTACAAATTGACTTTGGAAAACCGTGATAGTTTAGCGGTGCTGGAATAGCATCTTGCTCGTTTACGATATAATCGTGACAAATTTGATTAAGTTCATCAGTCGTTACGCCCACTTTCACGTGAGGTTCAATCATTTCTAATACTTCAGCTGCTAAGCGCCCAGAAACTCGCATTTTTTCAATTTCAGCTGGGGTTTTAATCACTGCACTCATTTAGGCTCCAAAATTCTTTAAATTATGGTCAAACACGACATCGATTTGCTTAGTTCGTTTGACTGAAAATCACTCATAAAATTTGAGTTCTGATTGTTAATATGGTATAAAGCGCGCCGTATTTTTACAATTAAAATTTAAATTTCCTCGGGATTTTTAAGTTGATTGTAGTGAATACACTTAAACTTTAATTTTTAACACACACACATATCGGCACATACACTTGGGTGCAGGGCGCTAAATTAAGCAAACTGTTGGTGCTATGGGATATGTGGAGGCCTAACCCAAAATTACAGAGGAATATTAAAATGGCAAACGTTTCTATGCGCGATATGCTACAAGCTGGCGTACACTTCGGTCACCAAGCTCGTTACTGGAACCCTAAGATGAAGCCGTTCATCTTCGGTGCACGTAACCGCGTACATATCATCAACCTAGAGAAAACTGTACCTTTATTCAACGAAGCAATGTCTTTCCTTAAAGGCGTAGCATCAAACAAAGGTAAAATCCTTTTCGTTGGTACTAAGCGCGCTGCAAGCGAAGCAGTTAAAGAAGCTGCACTACGTTCTGACCAGTTCTACGTAAACCACCGTTGGTTAGGTGGTATGCTAACTAACTGGAAAACAGTTCGTCAGTCAATCAAGCGTCTTAAAGACCTTGAAACTCAAAGCCAAGACGGTACTTTCGAAAAATTAACTAAGAAAGAAGCGTTAATGCTTACTCGTGAAATGGAAAAGCTTGAAAAGAGCCTTGGTGGTATCAAGAACATGGGCGGTCTTCCAGACGCTATCTTCGTTATCGACGCTGATCACGAGCACATTGCTATTAAAGAAGCAAACAACCTAGGCATCCCAGTTGTATCTGTTGTTGATACTAACTCAAACCCAGACGGTGTTGATTTCATCATCCCTGGTAACGACGATGCTATCCGTGCTATCCAGCTTTACACTAACGCTGTAGCAGACGTGGCTGTTGAAGGCCGTGAAAGCAACATCGCTGTTCAAGCTGAAAAAGACGATTTCGTAGAAGCTGAGTAATAGCGCTTATCAAGCTTTCATGAAAGTATCATAGGAAGCTTGATATTCTGATGATTAGGGGGAGCTTGCTCCCGCTTATTTTAAATAGATTTTGGATTTGAGGACATACTAATGGCTGTAACTGCTGCCCTAGTTAAAGAATTACGCGAGCGCACAGGCGCTGGCATGATGGATTGTAAAAAAGCACTAACTGAAACTAACGGTGACATCGATTTAGCGATCGAGAACATGCGTAAGAGCGGTGCTGCTAAAGCTGCTAAAAAAGCGGGTAACATCGCTGCTGAAGGTACAATCCTTATCAAACAAGGTGCTGGTTTCACTGCACTTCTAGAAGTTAACTGTCAAACAGACTTCGTTGCTAAAGACGAAAACTTCCTAGGTTTTGCTAACACTGTTCTTGATGCTGCTGCTGAAGCAAAAACTGACATCGAAACACTTAAAGCACAATTTGAAGAAACACGTGTTGCTCTAGTTGCTAAAATCGGTGAAAACATCAACGTTCGTCGCGTTGAGTACATCGATGGTGACAAAGTTGCTGCATACCGTCACGGCGACCGTATCGGTGTTGTTGTTACTGGTGAAGCTGACGAAGAAACACTTAAGCACGTTGCAATGCACGTTGCTGCTTCTAAGCCTGAGTTCCTAAACCCAGAAGACGTACCTGCTGAGGTTGTAGAGAAAGAAAAAGCGGTTCAAGTTGAAATCGCAATGAACGAAGGTAAGCCAGCAGAAATCGCTGAGAAGATGGTTGTTGGTCGTATGAAGAAGTTCACTGGTGAGATCTCTCTTACTGGTCAAGCGTTCATCATGGAACCTAAGAAATCAGTTGGTGAATTCCTTAAAGAGAAGGGTGCAACTATCTCTGGTTTCACTCGCCTAGAAGTAGGTGAAGGTATCGAGAAGAAAGAAGAAGACTTCGCTGCTGAAGTAGCTGCACAAATCGCAGCAGCAAAAGGCGAATAATCGACTTTTTTCACTTAGCAAAATGGCTTTTGCTTTTGCGCTAAGAGATAAAATTATTTAGAATAACCGCGCTATCATTAGCGCGGTTATTTTTTGCAACTTTTTCAGCCAGGACTACTATGAACACAAATCGTAAGCCAGTATTTAGACGAGTTTTATTGAAATTAAGCGGTGAAGCTCTAATGGGCCAAGAAGGCTTTGGTATCGACCCATCTATTCTTGACCGTATGGCACAAGAAATTAAAGAGCTTGTAGAGTTAGGCGTTGAAGTAGGTGTGGTAATCGGCGGTGGTAACTTCCTACGTGGTGGTACACTTGCTGAAAACGGCATGAATCGTGTTGTTGGCGACCATATGGGTATGCTTGCAACGGTGATGAACGGTTTAGCAATGCGCGACGCGCTGCATCGTGCATATGTTAATGCACGTTTGATGTCAGCAATTCCACTAAACGGTGTATGTGATGCTTATAATTGGGCAGAAGCGATTAGCTTACTGAAAACCGGCCGTGTTGTTATTTTCTCTGCAGGTACAGGTAACCCATTCTTTACAACAGACTCAGCAGCATGTTTACGTGGCATTGAAATTGAAGCTGACACAGTATTAAAAGCGACAAAAGTTGATGGTGTATACAGTGATGACCCGGTGAAAAACCCTGAGGCAACGCTTTATCCAACGCTCACTTACAATGAAGTAATCGAAAAAGAATTAAAGGTGATGGACCTAGCGGCATTTACCCTAGCTCGTGACCATAATATGCCAATCAGTGTATTTAATATGAATAAACCAGGAGCGTTAAAACGTGTTATCCTTGGTGAAGATGAAGGTACGCTGATTACACATAAATCAGCAGAATAAGCTATTAGTTAGGAAGATTAACGTGATTAAAGAAATCCAACAGCATGCTGCAGAACGTATGCAAAAGAGTGTTGACGCACTGGGCTCACAATTATCAAAAATTCGTACTGGCCGCGCACACCCAAGCCTTTTAGACGGTATTCAAGTATCTTACTATGGTGCTGACACACCACTTAACCAAGTGGGTAACGTGACAATTGAAGACAACCGTACACTTGCGATCACTGTGTTTGACAAAACACTTACGCAAGCTGTAGAAAAAGCAATTATGTCGTCAGATTTAGGCTTAAACCCAATGTCAGCGGGTACGGTTATTCGTGTACCATTACCTCCGCTTACTGAAGAACGTCGTAAAGATCTTATTAAGATTGTACGTGGTGAAGTTGAAGGTGGCCGTGTTGCAGTTCGTAACATTCGCCGTGACGCGAATTCAGACGTTAAAGCACTGTTAAAAGATAAAGAGATTTCAGAAGATGAAGCGCGTCAAAGTGACGACGAGGTTCAGAAGCTTACTGATAAATACATCAAAGAAATGGATGCTATTTTATCTGCTAAAGAAGCTGAATTAATGGAAATCTAAAACAATTTTTGAGCACTTTTGCGCTCAATCATTGAACAACTAAATTATTAGTTTTAAAGCGCCGTCTAGGGTATACTAGACGGCGCTTTTTACTTTAGGAAATGAGACTGAATGACAATCACCAAGGATGCTATTACTCAACAAAGCTTACCGCGTCATGTTGCCATAATTATGGATGGTAATGGGCGTTGGGCACAAGCAAAGGGTAAGCCTCGTGTGTTTGGTCATAAAAAGGGCGTTGAGTCAGTTAGAAATGCGGTGAAGTTCTGTCGCCAACTGAACATACAATCGTTAACGCTTTTTGCATTTAGCAGTGAAAACTGGCGCCGTCCCGAACAAGAAGTGACTACCTTAATGGAGCTCTTCATGTTTGTATTGACCAATGAAGTAAAAAAACTCGATAAAAATAATGTTAAGTTGAAGGTGATTGGTGATATTAGTCGTTTCTCTGACAAGCTTCAAAAAAGTGTGCTTAAAGCTGAACAATTAACCGAGAACAACACTGGCTTGACACTTAATATTGCAGCCAACTATGGTGGTCAGTGGGATATTGCACAAGCTGCAAAACAGCTAGCAAAACAAGTTGAAGCCGGTGACTTATCCGCTGATGATATTGATGAAAATGCACTATCACAGTACATTAGCATGCATGAACAAGCGCCACTTGATCTGCTGATTCGAACTGGAGGTGATTTACGCATAAGCAACTTTTTACTGTGGCAAGCGGCTTATGCTGAACTTTATTTTACTGATACACTTTGGCCAGATTTTAATGAACAAGCGTTTGCAGATGCAATCGCATGTTATGTTTCACGAGAGCGTCGCTTTGGTTGTACTGGCGAACAAATAAAAGAACTACTTGCTCAATCGTGATTTTAAAAGGGTAATTTGATTTGTTAATAAAACGTATTTTAACTTCTTTGGTGTTAGCGCCGGCAGCGCTTGCACTTGTATTTTTCACTCCTCTTGAGCTTTTTAGCCTAATTGCAGGTTTGATTGTGTTGCTCTCTGCTTGGGAGTGGTCAGCGTTTATGGGGCTTAAGAAGTTCGCTGCACGCATTAGCTATGTGGCAGGCACCGCAGTTATTTTATTTTTTGCGAACATGTTCTGGCCAATTGAAAGCTTGTGGCAAAATGGTAAATTAATTGGTTCAGCAAATTATGTCTTTACGTTAGCTGTTGCATGGTGGTTAGTCGCTTGTGCACTGGTATGGACTTACCCAAGAACAGCGAAAGCGTGGCACAGCGGTTTGATGATGCGTGCCATTGCGGGTTTATTAACGCTTCTTCCAATGTGGTTAGCACTTAATGTACTTCGCAGCAGCGAATACGCTACCAATGCAACACAAGGGTCGGTGCTAATTATGGTGGTGTTGGGTATTGTTTGGAGTGCTGATATCGGCGCTTACTTCTCAGGTAAGAATTTAGGTAAACACAAATTAATGCCGTTAGTCAGTCCAAATAAAACAATTGAAGGGCTTGTTGGTGGTTTAATTTGCTCTGGTGTTTTTGTGCTGGCTTTTTGTTATTTCACCAAAGTACCAACAGATAAGTGGTTTATTTACGCAGCAATGGCTGCGGTAGTCGCACTTTTCTCAGCTGTTGGCGATTTATTAGAGAGTATGTTTAAGCGCGAAGTTGGCTTAAAAGACAGTGGTTCATGCTTACCTGGCCACGGCGGTATTCTCGACAGAATTGATAGTTTAACCGCTGCTGCACCTCTTTTTGCCGCATTTTATGCTTGGACCTTGGTGGCATAATGCAACGTGTAACAATACTTGGTTCAACGGGATCTATCGGTACAAGCACACTTGATGTCATTGCACGAAATCCAGAGTTTTATCAAGTTTTTGCGCTTGTGGCGGGTAAAAACTGGCAGTTAATGGCCGAGCAATGCAAACAATTTTTACCGCAATATGCCGTCATGCAAGATGCAGAAGCTGCGCAGCAATTATCACAATTTGTAGCTCAACAGGGTTTACCAGTTACTGTGCTTAGTGGTGAACAAAGTGCATGTGATGTTGCTAGTGACGAGTCGGTAGACTCTGTTATGGCAGCTATTGTTGGAGCAGCTGGCTTGATGCCGACTCTTGCAGCGATTAAAGCAGGTAAACGCGTGTTACTCGCTAATAAAGAATCACTTGTGATGTCGGGCGAGTTGTTTATTAATGAAGTTAAACACTCTGGTGCAACGTTATTGCCTATCGATAGCGAACATAATGCAATATTTCAGGCGATGCCATCGAGTGTGCAAGAAAACTGTTTCAATGCAAATTTAGCTCAGCACGGTGTAAGCAAAATACTTTTAACGGGGTCGGGTGGACCTTTCAGAACACGCGATTTAAATACCTTTGCCAATATTTCAGTAGATGAAGCGGTAGCCCATCCTAATTGGGATATGGGTAAAAAGATTTCAGTAGATTCAGCCACTATGATGAATAAAGGCTTAGAGTTTATTGAAGCAAAATGGTTATTCAACGCAAAGCCTGACGATATTCAGGTAGTAATACACCCGCAGAGTATTATTCACTCAATGGTGCAATACACTGATGGCTCAGTATTGGCGCAAATGGGTAATCCTGATATGCGTACGCCAATTGCCCACGCTTTAGCTTATCCAAAACGAATTGACGCGGGTGTTGCGCCACTCGATTTTACGCAAATGGTCGATTTTAGTTTTATTGCACCTGATTTTGAACGTTATCCAAATTTAAAGTTAGCTATCGACGCATGTAGTGAAGGTCAATATGCGACTACTGCGATAAATGCAGCTAACGAACAGTCTGTAGCTGCATTTCTTGAAAATAAGATTAGCTTTTTAGATATTTACCGCATTAACTCCCAGGTACTCAACGAGATTGCTAAGCAACACAAACACCTGCCAATAAATAACTTAGATGAGATTTTACAGCTGGATAGTGAAGCTCGTGCGCTGGCAAATAACATGATTACAGGGAGTGGTTAGTGGAATTTTTGTGGAACCTACTGTCTTTCGTATTAGTGATTGGCATTATTGTTGTGGTGCACGAATATGGGCACTTTTGGGTAGCGAGACGCTGTGGCGTTAAAGTTATTCGTTTTTCTATCGGCTTTGGTAAACCCCTTTTTAAGTGGTATGACAAGCTCGGCACCGAGTATGTTGTTGCTGCAATTCCGCTAGGTGGTTACGTAAAAATGCTCGATGAGCGAGTGGAAGATGTTTCACCTTCTGAGCGCGCCGCAGCTTTTAACAATAAATCTGTATACCAACGTATCGCAGTTGTTGCAGCTGGTCCAATGGCAAATTTTGTGTTTGCCATTGTTGTTTCTGCCATTATGTATATGGTGGGTGTGCGTTCATTATTACCTGTGATAGGTGAAGTGGTGCCTGGCAGCTTAGCGGAGCAAGCTCGGCTGCAAGCAGGGCAGCAAATTACAGCTATAAACGATAAAGAAGTTTACGGATGGCGTGAAACCTTGTTGATGCTAATGGAAAACATTGGCGAGCAACAAGTTCGTATTAGTGTTAAAGACGATGATTTAGGCTATCAACAAACCTACCTCAACCTATCAGACTGGCAATTAAAAGATGATGGTAATCCAATTGTAGATATTGGTATCAAACCATTTAGACCATCAGAAACTATGCGCCTCGGTCATGTACAAAAGGGCAGTCCCGCAGCATATGCTGGACTTCAAGTTGAAGACAAAATTCATCTTGTTGATGGTGACCAAGTGACTTCTTGGCAAAGTTTTGTAAGCAGAATTCAACGCTCGCCAAATAGACCATTATTACTTACTATTAGCCGCGGTGAAGAAAAGCTCAATATTGAAGTTACGCCGGGCAGCAAAAAAAATGAGCAAGGGCTTAATCAAGGCTACTTAGGTGTGATACCCTTTGTTGAAAATTGGCCATCGTGGATGATTTCGACACAACAATACGGTGTCTTTGATGCAATTGTTTTGGGTGTTGATAAAACAATTCAATTAATAAAAGTAAGTTTTGCAACAGTAGTAAATTTGATAACAGGACAAGTTTCTGTTGCTAACTTAAGTGGTCCGGTAGGGGTGGCAATCGGCGCCGGAGCCAGCACCAGTAGTGGCATCATGCCATTATTGGAATTCTTAGTATTTGTTAGTGTGAGCATTGGTTTTTTCAATTTGTTACCGCTGCCAATTTTAGATGGCGGCCATTTAATGTATTACATCATTGAACTTATCAGAAAAAAGCCAGTCTCTGAAAAGACACAAGAATTAGGTTTTAGGATTGGTGCGCTAATCCTTATATTGTTAACTTGCCTTGCGCTGTTTAACGATTTTACGCGGTTATAAAGGAAATCAAATAATAACATGGCTATAAGAAAACAATTGGCTGTAATAAGTTTATTGGGAGCAAGCTTTGCAGCTCTCGGCCAACAAGACTCCTTTATTGTAGAAGATTTAAGAGTTGAAGGATTGCAACGTGTTGCACTAGGTGCTGCATTAACACACATTCCTATTAACATTGGTGATAACCTCGACAGTTACACAATTTCAAAAACGATTAAAGCTCTCTATGGTTCGGGCCATTTTGATAACATCAAAGTGGTACGTGATGGTGATACGGTTATTTTCCAAGTGACGGAAAGGCCAACCATTAGCATAATCGAATTTGAAGGCAACAAAGATATTAAAGACGAGCAACTAAACGAAAGTTTAGAAGGGCAAGGTATCCGTAAAGGTGAGCCGCTCGATATGGTTGTTGTCGATGGTTTAGAAAAAGGGCTAATCGAGTTTTTCCACGGCATTGGTAAATACAATGCAGCGATTGATGTTTCAGTTACACGCTTACCGCGTAACCGAGTAAAGCTGAAGCTTGAATTTAAAGAAGGTGAGGCAGCTTCAATTCGTCAAATCAACATTGTTGGTAACGAATTATTCTCTGATGAAGAGCTGTTAGCACTTGCTGAATCACGTCAAGATTTGCCTTGGTATATGTTTATGTCAAACGACAGATACCAAAAGCAAACGGTACAAGGAGATTTAGAGAAAGTACGTAGTTACTACCTTGACCGTGGTTACCTTAAATTTAATATAGATTCTACCCAGGTATCAGTAAGTCCAGATAAAGAATCTGTATACGTAACTGTGAACGTTACCGAAGGTGAGCAGTTTACTGTTAAAGAATTTGATTTTATGGGTGACTTGCTTGGTCGTGAAGAGCTTATTCGCGCGGTTATTCCACTTAAAACGGGCAAGTTATACAACGGTTCTGTTGTAACAGCGTCTGAAGAGTTTATTAAAAACTACTTAGCTCGCTTTGGTTATGCTAATGCTGAAGTGCGCACGATTCCAGATATTGACGAAGAAAACAAAGAAGTAAAACTAACGCTATCGGTTGACCCTGGTAAACGTATTTACGTTCGTCGTATTAACATCGGTGGTAATGAGATCACTTCTGATGAAGTAATTCGTCGTGAAGTAACTCAGCTTGAAGGTGCATGGCTTTCGAACAGCACGCTTGAACGCTCTAAGTTACAAATTCAACGTTTAATGTATATGGAAAACGTTGAATTTGAAGTGTCGCCTGTACCGGGTAAAGATGATCAAGTAGATGTGGATTTCACTGTAAAAGAGCAATCAGCGGGTAGCTTTAATGCCGGTCTTGCTTATGGCTCGTATAACAAACTGCAGTTTAATATTGGTATTAGTGAGTCTAACTTCTTAGGTACTGGTGACCAAGTTGCGTTTAATATCAGTACAGCAACAGGTTCACAGAATGTGAGCTTATCGCATACTGACCCATACTTTACAAAAGACGGTATTAGCTTAGGTAACTCGGTATTCTTCCAGAACTTTGATGCAAGTAAGTACAGCTTAATTGACTACAAGAGTAAAAAATATGGTGTTGGCTCAAGCTTAGGTATTCCGGTTAATGCAAATAACCGAATAAATTTTGGTGCAACGGTTTCAAAAGAATACTTATCAGAACTTTCAGAGTACGAACAAACACGTATTATGCGTGAGACGTTCTTAGACCCTGAGAATCCAGATGCGGGTTTTGAATTCTTAAAGCTTGAATTAAGTGCAGGTTGGTCACGTGTAACGCTTAACCGTGGTATGTTCCCAACAGCGGGTTCGAAACAAAGCTTAACACTTAAAGCAACAACACCTAATTCGGATCTGAATTACTTTAAAGTTAATTATGATTCACGTTTCTACTGGCCATTGAGCACAAATCATAAGTGGGCATTTTCTGCTAAAGCCGCGCTTGGTTATGGTAATGGTTACGGCGAAACTAATGGCTATGACCAAATTCTTCCGGTACAAGAGTTCTTCCGTATTTCAGAAATGGATTTACGCGGTTTTGAGCGAAATACTATTTTACCACGCGCAATCGTTGTAGGGCCTACATGGCTTCCAGGCACACCAGGTGGTGATGGTTCACAAGGTCAAATTGGTAGTGATCCTAAGTTTGATAATGTTGAACCGTATGGTCGTATTGGTGGTAACGTAAAGGCTGTTGCTGGACTTGAAATGATTGTACCAACACCATTTTTAGACGATGAGAACAGTAGTTCTGTTCGTACTAGTTTATTTGTTGATGCGGCGAACGTATGGGATACTGAGTTCGATGTAGATCGTTACGCTAACCTAACGCCAGATGAACAAGCATTACTTGAAGATTACTCGGATCCAAGTCGTTTCCGTGTTTCAACAGGTTTATCAATTCAGTGGATTTCGCCAATGGGCCCTATGGTAATTAGTTTTGCCTATCCACTTAAGAAAGAAGAAGATGATAAAACTAAGGGTATTAGTTTTAACATAAGTAACACATTCTAAAAGGAATAAATTCGTGAATAAAATGATTAAAACAAGCGCCATGACTTTGTTAGCTACTTTTCTAATGGGTGCTTCAGCAAGCTCTTTTGCTCACAAAGTAGCGATTGTAAATGTACAGCAAGTATTTTCTGGTGCTCCTCAAGCGGCTGCAATTAAAGCAACGCTAGAGTCTGAGTTCCGTGAGCGCAGACAAGAGCTTGAAAAACTGCAAGGCGACATTCGTTTTGAAGTTGAAAAATACCAGCGTGAAAACGCGACGATGAGCAAAGCACAAAAAGAAGCGCATCAAAAGAAAATTCAAGAGTTACAAAAAGCATTACAAGAGAAAGGTCAGCCTTTACAACAAGAAATGCAAATGCGCCAAGCGCAAGAAACTAAAAAACTTGAGTCAATTATTTTCCAAGCAATTGAAGCAGAAGCTAAAGCAGGTAAATATGACGAAGTTAAACCTGCTGCAGCAAGTCTTTATGTAAACGAGAAAAAAGTAGATAATATCACTGATAAAGTTGCAGAGCGTGTAGCAAAGGCTAACTAATAAAATTTATGAAATTACAGCAAATTGCTGAGATTTTAAATGCTGAGCTGGTCGGTGATGACTCGCTCAGCATTTCTCGTATAGCAACCCTAGAAAATGCAAAAGGCGATGAAATTAGTTTTCTTGCCAATAAAAAATACCGCGCACAATTAGCATCTACTAATGCAGGTGCTGTCATTTTGTCAGCGAAAGATGCTGAACATTTTTCGGGTAACAAAATCATTGTTGCAAATCCCTATTTAGCTTATGCCTTATTGGCGCAAGCAATGGATACAACGCCATCTCCTGCAAGCGATATTCATGCGACAGCGGTCGTAGATGCTACAGCAAAAATCGGCAATAACGTGACAATTGGTGCAAATGCAGTGATTGAAGCGGGTGTAGAAATTGCCGAAGGCTCATCAATTGGTGCTGGTAGCTTTCTTGGTAAGGGTGCTAAAATAGGTGCCAACACAAAGATTTGGGCTAATGTAACGATTTATCATCAAGTTGAGATTGGTGAATCTTGCTTAGTACATGCCAATACTGTAATTGGCGCTGATGGTTTTGGTTATGCAAATGAACAAGGTCAGTGGGTTAAAATCCCACAGTTGGGTTCGGTAATTATTGGCGATAAAGTTGAAATTGGTGCAAGCACCACAATCGACCGTGGCGCAATTGATAATACTATTATCGAACGTAATGTGATCATTGATAACCAAGTACAAATTGCCCATAACGTAATTGTTAAAGAGGGAACTGCTATTGCGGGGTGTACTGTGATTGCAGGAAGTACCACGATTGGCAAATACTGCCAAATAGGTGGTTTGTCGGGTATTGCAGGGCATATTGAAATTGTCGACGGTGTTGTGTTAACGGGTATGTCAATGGTGATTAGTGGCATTGATAAGCCTGGCGTTTACTCTTCAGGCGTGCCGCACAGTGAGAATAAAGACTGGCGTCGCAATATGGCTCAGCTTCGTCAACTATCGGCAATTAATAAGCGATTAAAGGCAGTTGAAAAATCACTGCCGGAGCGTGATGAATAACCTTCGTCATGTGTTATTGATCGTTTCAGTGTAAAGCTGAGACGAGGATATAAGTTAGGTTAAGGAAAAAGATTTTGGCAGAACAATTAAACAGCTTTGATATTCAAGAAATCCTAAAGCTATTACCGCATCGTTACCCAATGCTATTGGTTGATAAAGTAGTTGACTTTGAACCGGGAAAAACGCTTCATGCGATTAAAAATGTCACAGCAAATGAGCCAATTTTTACAGGCCACTTCCCTGGGCAGCCAATTTTCCCTGGCGTAATGATTTTAGAAGCATTAGCGCAAGCAACTGGTTTACTCGGTTTTAAAACAACCGAAAATCGTGGCGATAATGAACTATATTTATTTGCAGCCATTGATAATGCACGTTTTAAGCAACCAGTATTACCAGGTGATACGATGCACCTCCATGTTGAGTTCTTAAAAGAGCGTCGCAATATGTGGAAATTTTACGGTGAAGCGAAAGTTGACGGTAAAGTTGTATGTTCAGCTGAGTTAATGTGTGCAAGAAGAGAGTTATAATACGTGATCCATCCTACTGCAATTATTGAGCCTGGTGCTCAACTTGGCAACAACGTAAAAGTTGGTCCTTACAGTTATATTGGCAACGATGTTGTGATTGGTGATGACTGTATCATTGAATCGCATGTTGTTATCAAAGGGCCTTCTGTGATTGGCACAGGTAACCATATATTCCAATTCGCTTCAGTGGGTGAAGCGTGCCAAGACAAAAAGTACAAGGATGAACCGACCAAGCTGATTATTGGTGACAATAACGTGATCCGCGAATGTGCCACGATTCACCGTGGTACCATTCAAGATGAAGGCATTACCAAAATTGGCTCAAATAACTTATTTATGGCATATACGCATGTTGCGCACGATTGTGTGATTGGCAACAACTGTATTTTTGCAAATAACGCAAGTGCAGCGGGACATGTGCATGTTGGAGATTGGGTTATCCTAGCTGGTAACTCGGGTATTCACCAATTCTGTCATATTGGCTCACATGCGTTTGTTGGTATGTACTCAGGTGTAAACCAAGATGTGCCACCTTTTGTAACTACCATTGGTACACCTGCACGCCCTGTAGCAATCAACACCGAAGGCTTAAAACGTCGCGGTTTTGAATCAGACGAAATTATGGCATTACGCCGTGCTTATAAGTTGCTTTACCGTAAAGGTCATAAGCTAGATGTTGCCCTTGCTGAAATGGAAAAAGAAGCAGAGCAGTTTAAAGCAGTGCAAACCATGATCGATTTCGCTAAATCATCAAGTCGTGGACTTATCCGATAATGATATCGGATAAGCCATTACGAATTGCACTTATCGCCGGGGAACACTCCGGCGATATTTTAGGTGCAGGATTAATTAAAGCACTAAAACAACATTATCCAAATGCCTCGTTTGAAGGTATTGGTGGTCCACGCATGTTGGCTGAAGGCTTTAAAACCCATTTTCAAATGGAAGAGTTGGCGGTGATGGGCGTATTTGAAGTACTGCCTAAGCTATTTCGCTTACTGAGTATTAAAAAGCAAATTGTTGAACGCTTTATTGCTAATCCGCCCGATATCTTTATTGGTATAGATGCGCCTGATTTTAATTTGCGTGTTGAAAAGCCACTGAAAGCGGCGGGAATCAAAACCGTGCATTATGTCAGTCCATCGGTCTGGGCGTGGCGTGAGAAACGTGTTTTTAAAGTGGCTGAAGCGACTAACTTAGTGCTTGCACTCCTGCCATTTGAAAAAGCGTTTTACGATAAACACAATATTCCGTGCGAATTTGTCGGTCATACCTTGGCTGATGAATTACCACTTGAAGATGATAAAGACGCGAGCAGGGCACTTTTTAATTTAACGGCAAATGACAAGGTTTTAGCGGTACTGCCTGGTAGCCGCGGCTCAGAAGTGACATTACTGAGCGAGCCATACATTCAAGCTGTATTACTTGTTAAAAAGCAGCTTCCTGAATTAAAAGTGCTGGTACCTCTCGTCAATGAAAAACGAAAAGACGAGTTTTTATCAGTAGCTAAACAATACCAAGCTGAAGATTTATTTACACTTGTCGATGGCAAATCGCGTGAAGTAATGACTGCAGCTGATGCTGTACTATTAGCGTCGGGTACAGCTGCGCTTGAATGTATGCTATTAAAACGCCCAATGGTGGTTGGCTATAAGTTAAAAGCCCTGACATACCACTTAGTGACACGCTTATTTAAATTTAACATCGAACATTTTTCACTTCCTAATTTATTAGCGGGCAAGCAATTAGTTCCTGAGCTACTGCAAAATGATCTGACACCTGAAAATTTGGCCAGTACCTTGTTACCACTACTTGAGAATGATCAAACTGCACTTAAAGAGACTTTTTTTGAAATGCATAAAGCATTAAGGCTCGATGCAAGTAAACAAGCAGCACTTGCTGTTAGTAACGTTATAGAGAATAAAAATGACTGAGATTATTCGCCCTAATACACAGTTAGTTGCCGGTGTTGATGAAGTAGGCCGTGGTCCACTGGTTGGTGATGTGGTAACTGCAGCAGTTATTTTAGATCCAAACAAGCCAATTGCTGGACTTGCAGATTCTAAAAAGCTCACAGAAAAAAAACGTTTAGCGCTTTATGATGAAATTATCGAAAAAGCATTGTGTTTTAATATTGCGAGAGCAACAGTGCCAGAAATAGATGAGCTTAATATTCTACATGCCACTATGCTTGCCATGAAACGCGCAGTGGAAGGGTTATTAATCCCTGCGGAATTTGTGTTTATTGATGGTAATCGCTTGCCAGATATTAATGTACCAGCACAAGCTGTTGTTAAAGGCGATAGTTTGGTTGCTGAAATAAGTGCAGCATCAATTTTAGCAAAAGTGACTCGCGATAATGAAATGAAGGCGCTAGATGTAGAATACCCGCAATATGGCTTTGCAGGTCATAAAGGTTACCCAACCAAAGCACATCTAGAGGCACTTGCACTTCATGGTGTTACGCCGCATCATAGACAAAGCTTTAAGCCCGTAAAAACAATAATAGAACAGACCAATAATTGCTAATCAATACTTGGTCAATCAAGTTAGGCAGATAATGCAAGACCCTAAATTTATACACTTACGTGTTCACAGTGATTATTCAATGGTGGACGGCTTAGCAAAAACTAAGCCTATTGTCGGTAAAATTGCAGAGCAAAAAATGCCTGCATTTGCCATTACTGATCAAATGAATTTGTGCGGTTTAGTGCGCTTCTACGGTGCGGCGCATGGTGCTGGTATCAAACCTATCGTTGGCGCTGATCTGTGGCTACACAGTCCTGAGTTTCCCGATGAACCTTGTCGTCTTGTAGTGCTTGCCAAAGATAATCAAGGCTACAAAAATTTAACCCTGTTAATTTCTAAAGCGTTTAAGCGTGGTCATATAATGCAACGCCCAATGGTTGATAGAGATTGGCTTGTTGAGCATAAAGAAGGGTTAATTTTACTCTCTGGCGCGAAAGATGGTGATTTAGGTAAAGCCTTATTAAAAGGTAATAACGACCTTACAAAATCTATTGGTAACTTCTATTTAGAACACTTTAAAGATCATTACTATATTGAGCTAACGCGAACTGAACGCGAGCAAGAAGAAGATTACCTTCATAGTGCAGTTGCTTATGCCCAATATTCAGGTTTGCCGGTTGTTGCCACCAATGAAGTCGTGTTTCTCAATAAAGAAGACTTTGAAGCCCATGAGATTCGCGTTGCTATTCACGATGGTTTTACCCTTGACGATAAACGCAGACCAAAACGTTTTTCAGAGCAACAATATTTAAAAACCGAAGAGCAAATGTGTGAGTTGTTCTCGGATATTCCAGAAGCACTGGAAAACTCGGTAGAAATTGCCAAACGTTGTAATGTAACCATTCAGTTAGGTACATATTTCTTACCGGATTACCCAACAGGTTCGCTGTCGATTGAAGATTTCTTAGTAAAAGTATCGGAAGACGGTCTTGAAGAACGTTTACAGTTTTTATTCCCAGATGAAGAAGAACGCAAAGTCAAACGTGTCGAATATGATGACCGCCTAAAAATCGAACTTGATGTAATCAACCAAATGGGTTTCCCTGGTTACTTCTTGATTGTAATGGAATTTATCCAGTGGAGTAAAGATAACATTATTCCCGTCGGACCAGGGCGAGGCTCGGGTGCAGGTTCATTAGTCGCCTATGCACTTAAAATCACCGATTTAGATCCCTTACAATTTGACTTACTTTTCGAACGTTTCTTGAACCCAGAACGTGTATCAATGCCCGATTTCGACGTCGATTTCTGTATGGATCGCCGCGATGAAGTAATTGACCATGTTGCTAAGCTCTATGGCCGTGATGCAGTATCACAGATCATTACCTTTGGTACTATGGCGGCTAAAGCGGTAATACGGGATGTAGGGCGTGTGCTTGGTCATCCGTATGGTTTTGTTGACCGTATTTCAAAATTAGTTCCGGGCGATCCGGGCATGACTTTGGCAAAAGCATTTGATGTTGAACCGCGCTTGCCAGAGGCCTACGACACTGACGATGAAGTGAAAGAACTTATCGATATGTGCCGTATTTTGGAAGGCTGTACACGTAACGCGGGTAAACACGCCGGTGGTGTTGTTATTTCACCAACAACCATTACCGATTTTGCTGCACTTTATTGTGATGACGAGGGTAAATTCCCGGTTACGCAGTTTGATAAAAACGATGTAGAAACAGCAGGCCTTGTTAAGTTTGACTTCTTAGGGTTACGTACCTTAACCATTTTACAATGGGCTATCGATATGGCCAATGAGCGCTTAACGCGTGAGCAAAAAGAACATATCGATATCGCCGCTATTCCGCTTGATGATCCACCGAGTTTTGAATTATTACTGCGCGCCGAAACAACCGCAGTATTCCAGCTTGAATCGCGCGGTATGAAAGATCTTATTCGTCGCTTAAAGCCTGACTGCTTTGAGGATATGATCGCACTGGTTGCACTTTTCCGTCCAGGTCCTCTTCAATCGGGCATGGTAGATAACTTTATCGACCGTAAGCACGGACGTGAAGAAGTGTCCTACCCAGATGCGCAGTATCAGCACGAAAGCCTACAGCCAATTTTGGAACCAACCTACGGTATTATTCTGTATCAAGAACAGGTAATGCAGATTGCTCAGGTACTCGCAGGCTATAGCCTCGGTGGCGCTGACTTACTTCGTCGTGCAATGGGTAAGAAAAAGCCAGAAGAAATGGCCAAGCAGCGTTCAACGTTTGAAGATGGCGCGAAGCAAAATGGTGTAGATGGCGAACTTGCGATGAAGATCTTCGACTTGGTTGAAAAATTCGCAGGTTACGGCTTTAACAAATCACACTCGGCAGCATACGCGCTAGTATCCTACCAAACCCTGTGGATGAAAACCCATTATCCAGCAGAGTTTATGGCGGCAGTAATGTCGGCTGATATGGATAACACCGATAAGATTGTGACCCTAGTTGATGAATGTGAGAATATGAAACTCACATTGCTTCCACCTGATGTAAATTCGGGTTTGTATAAATTCACAGTTAATCAGCAAGGTGAAATTGTCTACGGTATCGGTGCAATTAAAGGCGTAGGTGAAGGCCCGGTAGAAGCGATTTTAGAAGCGCGACAAGCGGGTGGTCCATTTAAAGATTTATTCGATTTTTGTGCGCGTGTTGATATTAAACGTTTAAATAAACGTGTCATTGAAAAGCTCATTATGGCCGGTGCAATGGATAAATTAGGGCCAGAGCAAACGCAAAGTGCGCGCTCTGTTCTTATTGCTAGTTTACCTGATGCGCTTAAATCAGCTGATCAACACAACAAAGCTGAAGCACTTGGTCAAAGTGACTTATTTGGCTTGTTGGCAACAGAGCCTGAAGAAGTCGCAGCTGCGTTTGTTCAAGCGCCTAAGTTTACCGATAACGAATGGTTAGAAGGTGAGCGCGAAACGCTGGGACTGTATTTAACTGGCCATCCAATTAATCAGTATCGTAGTGAACTCAAAAACTATGTTTCAGGGCGCCTAGTCGATTTACAACCGACGGAACGTGATGTAACGTCAACTGCGGCTGGTTTGGTTATTAATGCGCGTACTTTAATTAATAAAAAAGGAAAGCGTTGGGGCCTACTCACTTTAGATGATAAAAGTGCCCGAATTGATATTCGTTTATTTCCTGAACAGTTCGAAACTTACCAAGAACTGCTGCAAATGAACAATATCTTGGTGATATCTGGTGTGGTCAGCTTTGATAACTTCTCGGGTGGTATTACAATGACCGCTCGCGAAGTTGCAAGTATCGAATCTGTTCGCGAAAAACGGGTTAAAAACATAAAAATGACGGTGAAAATGCAGGAAGTGAATGATAACTTCTTGTCTCGTTTAGAGCATGCCATCACCCCGTACAAATTTGGTACTTGCCCGATAAGAATTCAATATGAACGCCCAGATGCAACAACTGAGCTTTCATTAGGAACACAGTGGTGTGTTACACCCAGTGACGAGTTACTTGCTAATCTCTCACGCTTAGTAGCACAGAATATTGAACTAGAATTTAATTAGGTAGTTTAGAGCATGAGTCTCAATTATCTTGATTTTGAACTTCCAATCGCAGAGTTGGAAGCAAAAATTGAAGAACTTAAAAACGTAGGTCGCGGTGGTGAACTGGATCTGAGTCTAGAAGAAGAAGTTTCACGCCTTAAAGATAAGAGCGTAGAGTTGACCAATAAAATTTTCTCTGATCTAGGTCCATGGCAGGTTTCGCAGCTTGCTCGTCACCCATTACGTCCGTATACCAAAGATTATATCGAACGTATTTTCACCGAGTTCGACGAATTAGCAGGCGACCGCGCATTTGCTAACGATCCGGCGATTGTTGGTGGTATTGCGCGTTTAGATGGCGAACCAGTAATGGTTATCGGTCAACAAAAAGGCCGTGATACAGCTGAAAAAATCAAACGTAACTTTGGTATGCCAAAGCCAGAAGGCTACCGTAAAGCATTGCGCTTAATGGAAATGGCTGAGCGTTTTAATATGCCAATCATCACGTTTATCGACACGCCAGGAGCATACCCGGGTGTTGGTGCTGAAGAACGTGGTCAAAGTGAAGCTATCGCTAAAAACCTTAAAGTGATGGCCGGCCTAAAAGTACCGGTGATCTGTACGGTAATTGGTGAAGGTGGTTCAGGTGGTGCATTAGCAATTGGCGTGGGTGACCGTGTTAATATGCTTCAGTACAGCACATACTCAGTAATTTCACCTGAGGGCTGTGCTTCTATTCTTTGGAAGAGTGCAGAAAAAGCACCACTAGCTGCAGAAGCAATGGGTGTAAGTGCTGATCGCGTTAAGAGCTTAGACTTAATCAACTCAATTGTTGATGAGCCGCTAGGTGGTGCACATCGTAACTACGATGCGATGGCTAAGTCGCTTAAAGCACAAATTAAGCGTGACTTAAGCGAACTGAAAGCTTTATCATTAGATGAAATGTTAGAGCAGCGCTATGAGCGTTTAATGTCTTTTGGTTACTGTTAACCTCAAGATTAAGGAAAAAGCCGCATTTTGCGGCTTTTTTTGTTTATGAAAGATATGTATCAAACGTTTAAACACTACCTACTTGAAAACAAGTTTACCAAATTTACAGTTGCGCTTTCGGGCGGAGTTGACTCGGTGGTATTACTACATCTTGCCAAGCGCTTTCGCGATGAATTAGGCACTATAGAGCTTAAAGCGGTGCACGTTAACCATGGCTTAAGTGATAATGCCCCAGATTGGCAAAAGTTCTGTCAAACACTTTGCCAAAGTTGGCAAATCCCATTTGAAGCATCAGAAGTGTCACTTAATCTTAGCCCACGGCAAAGCCTTGAAGCCATAGCCCGTGATGCAAGATACCAAGCCATTAAACACAGTATGCTGGCAGATTCGTGTTTATTGGTTGGGCAGCATATCGACGACCAAGTAGAAACGTTTTTTATCAGATTAAAACGCGGTGCAGGATTACTTGGGCTTGGCGCAATGGCACGTGAAAGTACTAATGATTTTGGGTTATTTATTGTAAGACCGTTATTAGACTTTACGCGAAACGAAATTGAGCAATATGCAACTGATCACGCGTTGTCGCATATTACTGATGAATCCAATACCGATGATCGCTTTGACCGCAACTTTTTACGCAATCAGGTATTACCTTTATTGAATGGGCGTTTTCAAGGGTTTAATCGTACCGTTTTACGTGTCACACAATTATTGCAATCACAGCAGCAGTTACTGGATGAGTATATTGCTGAAGATGCCAAATTGTGTGTGCAAGGTAACAAAATTTGCTTTGAAAACCTGCACTCTTTTTCGCGCACTCGCATTGAAAATCTCATTCGTTTTTGGCTTAAAAATCAGCACCTCCAATTACCTTCACAAAAAATATTAAATCAAATTGTGGAGCAGGGGTTAAATGCAAAAGCGGATGCTCAAGTGCAAATACATTGCGGCGATTTTTTTGTTTGCCGCTATCAATCTGCGCTTTATGTGGTTTTTCCTAAAGCATCTGCCGTAAAAGAAGCGATCAATATTTCTCTAGATGAAATTGACACGGCAGGGCGTAAATATAAACGCGTACAATCACACCATGGTATTCGTTTACCTTATGAGAATGAGAGTGTCAGCTTACGATTTAATATTGGCAGCGAGCAGTTTACTTTGAAAAAGCGTAACTGCACTAAGTCAGTAAATACGTGGCTTAAAGAAGAAAAGGTACCGCCTTGGCTGCGCCCTTATGTTGCTGGGGTTTTTTATAATGATAAACTTGTGCAAGTAATTGGTCTTGGTGTTGATAAACACGCATATGCACAAAATGGCGTGCTTTGGATTGAAAAGGAGCAAAATGAAAACTAGTCAAGCAGTCGGGTTTTCTTTAATTGGGCAGGCACATATTGGATTAATCGTGTTTGCAGTTGTTTTGGCAATTAGCCTTGTGCTGTCGCTTAATTTAACTGTCGTCACTTATGGCGCCCTTTTTGGTGCTGTTACTGCATTGTTACTTTTAGTATATTGGCTTGGTAAAGGCGGTAAATTCTTTGTATTGGCAGTTATGTGCCCTTTGGTGTGCATTGTTGTGACACCGATAACCAGCTTTTTTGAAATAGCCAATGTACTCGGTGCTTTCTTTGTTGGGCTTTGTTTTATCTTAACGGTTTATCGATTAAAAAAAGGAAGCTAAGCTTCCTTTTTTTAGAGGGTTTTACAGCAATCCCGCCCGTCTTTTTTGGCTGCATAAAGTGCTTTATCCGCTCGCTCAAAGATACTACAAGGAATATCTTTTGCGTTACTTAACGAAAAACCAATACTGGTTGTTACCCCATGGGTCTTAAGTAGTTGGTGGTTATGTACACGCTTTTTAATGCGGTTAGCCAAAATATGGCTTACGTCGAAATTATCATCGTCGATTAGAATAGCAAATTCATCACCACCGAAACGAAATACAGTGTCTGTACCACGAACACAGTCAGTCAAAATATTTGAGAAATCAATTAATACTTGATCGCCAATTTGGTGACCATGGCTGTCGTTAACTTGCTTAAAGTTATCTAAATCCAATAACATCAATCCAAAACTTCTATGGTGACGACGGCTGCGCTCAAGTTTACGGTAAAGGCTATCATCAAACATGCTGCGGTTGTTTAAACCTGTTAAAGCATCCTTGGTTGCTAATTTTTTGACGCGAGAAAACATCAGTGCATTGCGCAGAGGGTATACAAGCACAGTATGTAACTTCGCTAATTTTTGTTTTGCGTAGTGTGTTAGATTTTGCGAAAAATAGATTAATTGACCAAGACGTTCGCCGTCTGCTACTAAATCAAACGCGTAATTTTTGCCTTCAGGTTTACTACCAGTCATTTCTATAACGCCTTCGGTGCTATGAAACTGCAGGCCTGCAAATTGCACAAGACGTGATGCTTCAACCGAAAACATATTAATCAACTTGGTTAATTCAAGCGTTTTCTGTAATTGTGTAACCAACGCATGGGTTTGACTAACCTCATTATTGTCGGAATAAAGTTGCCCATACGGCAAATAATCGCCGCTATTGTCTTGTTGGCGCGTTAATACATGTACGTTTTCCACTTTAATACCCTCATACTACCGCAAAATATAAAGTACACAGTGATAAAGCAAAAACTAAGCCATTATTACTAAGTGGCAGAAAAACAACCACTTGCTATAGTTAATTTAACGCTCAATTGCATTAGCCAATGCGATGACATTTTCTTGTCGCGTTTCTTAAACTTTATACCGAGGTGGTATTTGCAGCATTCGTTTGGTGTTTATTTTTATATTTTAATTGCCGCGGTGGTATTAATTTGGCTGTTTAAAAGGTTGAATTTACCGCCTATTTTGGCATATCTGGCCGTTGGAATATTAGCTGGCAAAGATGGTTTTTTTTGGCTTGAACAAAGCGAACAAATCCATTTTATTGCAGAGCTTGGTGTGGTTTTTCTATTGTTCAGCTTAGGCCTCGAATTTTCCATTCCTAGATTACTTGCTATGCGCCATATTGTGTTTGGCGTTGGGGTAATGCAAGTGGTACTTACTACATTAGTTGCGATGGTATTACTGTGGGCTGCAGGCATTTCATTGGTGGCCGCGTTTAGTATAGGCAGTGTAGTGGCATTGTCATCTACAGCCATTGTTGTAAAGCAGGTAAGTGGCTCACCTTTATTGCGCTCGAGGCAAGGGCAGCTCGCTATTGGTGTGCTGCTATTTCAAGATATTGCCGTTGTACCGCTGCTTATTGCGTTGCCCCTCTTAGCTGGTGGCACTGAGCAATCGTTATGGTTAACAATTTTAACTGCACTAGCTAAAGGTGCGGTGGTTATTGCCCTATTAATGGCAGTGGGAAAATGGGTTTTACCTAAAGTCTTCAGTGAAATTGCGCAAACTCGCAGCGACGAATTGTTTGTGTTAACCACTATTTTAGTTGCGCTGATAGCCGCTGCTTTAACATCTGCATTTGGTTTATCAATGGCGCTAGGTGCATTTTTAGCGGGTATGATGCTTGGTGAAAGTGAATATCGCCATCAACTAGAAGCTGATATTCGCCCATTTCGCGATATTTTAATGGGTCTTTTCTTTATCACTATTGGTATGCAGCTTGATATGACGTTTGTGCTGACCAATGCTCAGTGGATTGCACTTGGCTTAGTCGGTTTATTGACACTCAAAGTTATCATTACTTATTTTGTTACCAAAGTAGTGGGTGAAAGTCATGAAAATGCGCTCGCTACCGCGCTAATGCTTTGCCAAATGGGAGAATTTAGCTTTGTGCTTATTTCATTAGCGCTTAAATTCTCATTGGTAAATTCAGCGAATGCTTCTTTGTTGTTATCGATTGGTGTGTTGAGTATGGCAATTACCCCTTATCTCGTTGATAACGGCGGGGTGCTTGCATTAAAAATTCTTAACTTTGTTGCACCAAATCACCTCAACAATAAACAACCGAGTATTGATAGCAGCGACAGTCGTTTTGAAGGTTTAAGCCAACATGTAGTGATTTGCGGTTATGGTCGTGTAGGGCAGATTATCGCCCGATTTTTGAAAACCGAAGCCATTCCTTTTGTTGCGATTGACAGCGATACAATTCGTGTGAAAGAAGCACAAGCGGCAGGGGAGAATATTTATTTCGGTCAAGCCAAGCAAAAAGAGGTATTAAAAGGCGCTAATATAGCGAATAGCCGTTTGGTAATTATCACTATTTCAGATAAAGACAGTGCACTGACCATCGTAAAATCAATAAAACAGCTGGCACCTGACGTTAAAGTACTCATTCGCATGCGGGATGACAGGCATTTAGCTGAACTAAAGGCACATGGTGTTACTGAAGTTGTTCCTGAAAAATTAGAAGCCAGTTTAATGCTAGTGTCTCATGTACTTTTTTTAACAGGCGTTCCAGTAAGGCGTATTTTAAGGCGAGTACAAACAGAACGGCGCAACCGATATGGCTTGCTTCATGGCTATTTCCCTGGGGACAGCACCCCCTTATCACCGGATTCATCAGAGCACCTCGAATTTCTTCATGCAATCGCAATCACCGAAGATGCGTTTGCCAAGGGGAAATCGCTTAATGAACTGAATTTAGCCAAACGAAGAGTGGATGTTACCGGCTTGCGGCGCGATGGCAAAGAGATAAGTTCACCAGGCTTAGATACACTGCTATTAGCGCAAGATATATTAATTGTGCGTGGTAAACCTAGAAGAGTTGAACGTGCTGAGCGCTACTTACTCGAAGGGCGCTAGCACGATCAACCCCTTTTGCTCTATTGCATATTGGTGAATTCGAGGAACGCCATAATTTCATCAAGTTGAGCAAGACCATCCTGATACCCAATTTCAATTAAATGTTGGGTATATTCTTTTTCGAAAAGTAGATAACTAACCAAAGATGATTCTGAATGCTTTTTAACACCGATGCCACGCAGTAGCATTTTTATTGGGGTTGGCATTAAATCGTAATATTCGGTAGCAATAGCGTTAAAGTTTTGCGACGGGTTGATAACGAAGTGTGCAATACGTTTAAGTTCTTTATGTTTATCACGTGCTGGAATGAGCGATAGGGTACGGTTGATACGTTCTAGGCGCTCGATATCAGCACGTAATGTGTCAGAAAAAATGGTATCAAGTAAATGGCCAGCAATTGTTGAAATACCAGGGTAATGAGGTTGAAAACCAAAGTATTTGTTGTCAATTGGTTGCTCAACCCCAATTACAAATATCTTTTCAGCCCCTAAATGAATAGCCGGGCTAAGTGGAGCGTGTTGGTGTACTGAACCATCACCAAAATAACCTTGGCGGATTTTAGTGCTTGGGAACACCATCGGAATCGCACTCGATGCCATTAAGTGTTCGATATTAATGGTGGTTTTTTCACCGCGCCGTTTTGCTCGTTGCCATGATTCAGAGTGTTTTGCCTGAAAAAATGCAACGGAGTCGCCACTTGAATAACTTGAAGCAGTAATCGACAGGGCCTCTAAATAATCGTTTCGGATATTATTATCAATCCGCTTTAAATCGAGAACAGAGCGTAATAAGTTTCTAAGTGGTTGGTTGTTAAATAAACTTGCTGGTGGGTGGTTTTCATAATCGGACTGAAAACTGCGCAGCATATTGGCAAAAATATGGCCAAAAACAGAAGAAAAGTTGGTGTGGTAAACTTGCTCTGTGCGAAAGTTCTTCCACACATATTCGAGCTTTTTAATTGCTAATTGATAACACGAGGCATAACAACCAAGCGCTGTGGCATTTATTGCGCCTGCTGAGGTGCCATTAATTATTGCAAACGGCGTTATTTGATTGCGTGGTAAATTTTGTGCAATGGCTTTTAAAACGCCTACTTGATATGCAGCCCGCGCACCGCCTCCGGTTAGAAGCAACGCAATTTTTGTTTTATGTTTTGAACTATTACCGCTACTATTCATCAGATACTTTGTATTCTCCCTTTATTCTTAATTTAGAGCACTTTAGATCTAAAATAAATATTTAAGCAGTGAAAAATATGACAACACAATCTCAAAGTAAATTACCGTATTTAATTGGCCTCGTGCTGGTGGTTGTAGTAATTAGCGTTGCTGCATGGCAATTGCTTAAAGGTGAAGAACCTATTCCAATTGGGGAACGTCAAGTTATTGATTTGCCTTCGCCTGTGGTAGAAGAAACGCCAACCATAGAACAAACTGTTGAAGAACCTGAAATTGA
>NZ_JAPEHW010000028.1 GCF_028875915.1 Pseudoalteromonas sp. G4 | reverse complement strand
TTGGCTCCCCCTCCCCGACTCGAACGGGGGACCTGCGGATTAACAGTCCGTCGCTCTAACCAACTGAGCTAAGGGGGAATGGCCTTCTCAACGGGGCGAAATATTAATGACAGCATGAGGAAGTGTCAACAACTATTATTTAAGAAAGTTAAAAAAGTGGTTTGAATGCGTATTTGTTGTTCAACTTGCTAGTTTTTTGACTTTTCTGTGGGTTATTTGGCCAGAAGAAAATGTTTAATATGGCAGTGTAGAGTGGGGAATACTCATTTTCATAAGGAAAGATAACTTAAATTACACAAATTTAATTTTTTAACGGTTATATTTTGTTTTTAATTAAAGTGTGTTTATAGATTTAAAGTTTTAATTAATGCCACTTTCAATTAATCCAGCAGCCAATAACGTTTTTAATGCAAGCAAACCTGATCTCGTCACTTAAAAAAACACCTTCATTATATAAGTAATAGCCACATTTTAGGGTCTGTTTACCTTTCAAGTTCGTTTTTGCAGCAGTTTTATTGGGTTTTATACAAGGCAGAGGCTGCGTGGCATAGTTATTCTATTTAAGTCAGCCGCCAACACAGTAGAAAACCCAATCAAGCGCTGCCGAACGGTTCTTTTGAACGCAGTTTTCTCATTGTTGCCTAACACGGAACTAGGTAAGGGGCGTGAGTTGGACGCGGAAGCTTTGCTCGATATTCGCTTATATTGCTAGGCCACTCATCGAGTGTTGCGATAAATGCATGCTCAAACAGAGCAAAAATAGAACAGCAAAGATCAACAGTCCCTTGTCTGAAGACTCAAATTGCTATGCATTTGGAGTTACACCGCGCTAGCAAGTGTAATTAAAAAAACCGTTAAAGCCATACTTTTAGTGCTCGATAATTGCGACTGACAACAAAATATTTGGCATAAATATGTGCTAATGAAAAAGTATCAACATTAAATTTTATTCACTAAATATTCTAAAATTAACTTTTGTAATTTCATTATAAAAATTTACAACCGCTTATTAATAAAGGGCTGTATTTAGTTATCCACTAAATCTGTGGATAACTCTGTTTATGAAACTTTGAGAACATATTCGAGCCCTTTATTTCTCGGCCGTAAGAGAAATGCAATAGTTTTAAGTAAAAAAATATTCCATATAAAAATCAATACCTTATTTAAGTTGGTTCTTTTTGGTTAAGAAACGTTCGAAATCTTGTTGCGGTATATTTATTGTTCAAGTTGTTGTGCAAAAACTAGTCTGACGCCATGTTGTTAGCTGTTACTAACTGAGTATCTATTGCAATTCCGTCATATTTCTTTGTAAAAGTTGTAAACCAAATGGCTTGTATGTTTACTTTTTATTTACATGGTATTTTTGCTTATTCAAAATATCAAATTGAGATGGTATCAACGCGTTCATTTCATTAGAATGTTGCCGTGCTTAAATAAGGGTTCTCATGCAACAATCTAAATCGCAAAAAGAAAACAGTACCGCATCGCTTCTTGAAGCGCCTATCGATAAAACGCTTGTGAAAATGACAGTCCCGATGATCTTCGGCATGATCACATTAATGCTTTTTAATATCGTCGATACTTTTTTTGTCAGTATGTTAGGCACAGACCAACTCGCTGCGATTAGTTTCACCTTTCCAGTGACTTTTACCGTAATTAGTTTGGCGATAGGCTTAAGCATTGCAACATCAGCGATTATTGCAAAGGCACTTGGTGCTAATAATAAAGCAGAGGCACGCTTTGATGGCGCAGTGGCATTAATTGTCTCAGCTTTATTGGTACTTATTACTTCATTTATTGGTTATCTCTTAATTAATCCAATTTTTACTTTGCTGGGTGCAACACCTGATCTGTTAGTTTATATCCATGATTATATGGCTGTGTGGTTTGTTGGTAGTGCACTATTAATTACCCCTATGATCGGCAATGCCGTTTTACGTGCCAGCGGTGATACAAAAACACCGAGCATCATTATGGGGGGAGCCGGAGTAATAAATGCCATTCTCGACCCAATTTTAATTTTCGGCTTTGGCCCAGTACCTGCCCTTGGTATTCAGGGGGCCGCAATTGCAAGTGTAATCGCTTGGTCATTTGGTGTGGCATTTATACTTTATTTACTTATTATTAAACGCAAATTGGTGGCTTGGGAAAAGTGCCAACAAAGCTTTATGTCTGCCACCATGAAAATGCTTAAAATTGGTGTTCCTGCAGCCAGTGCAAATATGCTCACGCCCATTGCGATGGCAATTATGACCGCGATAGTTGCAACATATGGAGCACATGCTGTCGCAGCGTTTGGGGTTGGCAGTCGTATAGAATCAATTGCTAGTATTGTTGTACTAGCACTCTCAATGACCTTACCGCCTTTTATTAGTCAGAACTTTGGTGCCAATCGCTATGATCGCGTAGAACAGGCGTATTTGATCAGCCTGAAGTTTGTCCTCGTATGGCAATTTATCATTTATTTGGTGCTTATCGCACTCAGTGGTGTAATCGGCCATATTTTTGCTAAAGAGCAAAATGTTATCGATGTGATTAAGCTGTTTATTTATATTTTACCGCTGGGTTATGGCTTACAAGGTATCATTATCCTAACTAATTCTTCTTTAAATGCATTGCATAAGCCAATGCATGCACTGGTATTAAGTATTGTTCGCTTATTTGTATTTTATTTACCCTTTGCTTATGTAGGCAGTTTAATCGGCGATTTAAAAGGGCTCTTTATCGGTGCACTGATTGGTAATTTATGCACGGCTCTGGTGTCCTATAACTGGTTTAAAAAACAAATTACACAGTGCCAAAGTAATATTTCATCACAAACGGCTTAGGAGACACTATGAGTAAAGATGGAGTAACTGATTTTAAATTAGTATCGCCTTTTAAACCCAGTGGTGATCAACCAACTGCTATCACACAATTAGTGGATGGTTTAGAAGCGGGCCTTGCCCACCAAACCTTGTTGGGCGCAACGGGTACAGGTAAAACCTTTACCATGGCCAATGTTATCGCAGAGCTAAATCGCCCAACCATTATTTTGGCACATAACAAAACGCTTGCAGCTCAGCTTTATGGTGAAATGAAAGAGTTCTTTCCTGATAATGCGGTAGAGTATTTTGTTTCTTACTACGATTATTACCAACCTGAAGCCTATGTGGTTGCAAGTGATACTTTTATCGAAAAAGACGCTTCAATTAACGACCACATAGAGCAAATGCGTTTATCAGCCACTAAGGCTTTATTAGAGCGCAAAGACGTTATTATCGTTGCGTCAGTGTCTGCCATTTATGGTTTAGGCGATCCTGACTCTTATCTAAAAATGATGTTGCTGATTAAACAGGGCGATACGGTTGATCAGCGCGACTTACTGCGCAGGCTCGCTGAATTGCAATACACGCGCAATGATATCGACTTTCAACGCGGTACGTATCGTGTGCGTGGTGAAGTCATTGATATTTTCCCTGCTGAATCAGAAACCATGGCAATTCGGGTTGAAATGTTTGACGATGAAGTGGACCGTATCAGTATTTTTGATCCGCTCACAGGTGCAGTGGAAAGGCACATTATCCGTGCCACAATTTACCCAAAAACCCACTATGTAACGCCACGCGAGAAAATTTTAGCGGCAATTGACAATATTAAAGAAGAGTTGAAAATTCGCCGTAAACAGCTGCTTGATAATAACCGTTTAGTTGAAGAGCAAAGGGTTGCCCAGCGCACCCAATACGATATTGAAATGATGAGTGAGCTGGGCTATTGCTCTGGCATTGAAAACTACTCGCGTTATTTATCGGGAAGAGCACCTGGCGAGCCACCACCGACCTTGCTTGATTATTTACCTGATGAAGCCTTAATGATCATTGATGAATCGCACGTTACAGTATCGCAAGTAGGTGCGATGTATCGTGGCGATCGCAGCCGAAAAGAAAACTTGGTTGAATATGGTTTCCGTTTGCCATCAGCGCTAGATAACCGTCCATTAAAGTTTGAAGAATTTGAAGCGATTTCACCGCAAACCATTTATGTATCAGCGACCCCAGGCGATTACGAATTAGAGCGCTCTAATAACGAAGTGGCCGAGCAAGTTATTCGTCCAACAGGTTTACTTGACCCTGAACTTGAAATTCGCCCTGTAGCCACACAAGTTGATGATTTACTCTCCGAGATATACAAACGAGTGGAACTTAATGAGCGTGTGCTGGTAACAACCCTAACCAAACGCATGGCGGAAGACCTATCTGATTACTTAAACGATCACGATGTCAAAGTACGTTATCTGCATTCAGACATTGATACCGTTGAACGTGTTGAAATTATTCGCGATTTACGCGCTGGCGTATTTGATGTACTGGTCGGAATTAACTTGCTTCGTGAAGGCTTAGATATGCCTGAAGTGTCACTTGTTGCTATTTTAGATGCCGACAAGGAAGGTTTCTTACGCTCAACACGATCGCTTATTCAGACTATTGGTCGCGCTGCGCGTCACATTAATGGCCGGGCTATTTTATATGCTGATCGTATCACTGATTCAATGAAACGAGCGATTGATGAAACCGAACGTCGCCGCAGCATTCAGCATCAGTACAACCTTGATAATGGCATTACGCCACAAGCACTGAATAAGAAAATCACCGACATTATGGATGTCGGTGAGCAAGTTGATGCCAAAGACGCTAAGCCTCCCAAATCGCGTACGGTGGCTCACAAAGAAATTTTATCTGCGGATGAAATTAATAAGAAAATTAAACAATTGGAATCTGACATGCTGGCGTTTGCACGCGACCTTGAATTTGAAAAGGCAGCAAAAGTACGTGACGAAATCCAACAATTACATCAAGAACTGATTAATGCCTAAAATTGATTTAACCCATTTACTGGCTGCCATTGCAAAGGGCGCGCCATTTAGCGATGAAGTGTGTCGTGTCTATCACGGTCGTGGCGATAGCCAAGGTGATACCAACTTCATTAATTTGGATTGGTATCCACCATATTTATTTTTAGCCTGTTATAACCCCATTGAAGATGATGCGCAAACTGAGTTAACACATGCCGTTTGGCAAGCACAGCAACAAGCTGGCTTTAATGCAAGTGGCTTAGTGTTTCAATATCGGGCTGGTCGCGATACACAGGTCTCTGTGCCATTTGGTGAAGTACCTGAGCGGTTTGAAGTTAATGAGCTTGGTGCGAGCTATTGGGTGCAACTGACAAAAACGCAAAATACTGGGATTTTCCCCGATATGCGTGAAGGGCGTGCATTTGTTAAAAACAACAGTAGAGATGCAAAAGTACTTAACTTGTTTTCCTATACCTGTGCATTTTCAGTGATTGCTAAATTAGGGGGCGCGCATCAAGTCATTAATATGGATATGAATAAGTCTGTGTTAAGAACCGGTGCTGATAATCATCGTTTAAACAATGTGGCTGAAAATATAAGTTATTTACCTCACGATATTTTGAAGTCCTTTGGTAAATTAAAAAAAGCTGCGCCATTTGATGTGATAGTGGTCGATCCGCCTAGCTTTCAAAAAGGGAGTTTTGTGCTGACCAAAGATTATCAAAAAATACTGCGCCGTTTACCGGATCTGTGTCATAACGACACCCAGTTGTTGCTATGTGCAAATAGCCCAGATGTCAGTGAAAGCATGTTTATTGAAATGATAGCACTCGCCACCGAAGGTAAGCTATCACTGGTCGAGCGGTTACCAGCCGCGCCGCGCTTTGAAGAGCAGGATGGTGCTAACTTAAAAGCTATGGTGTATCGATTATCGGTAAATTAGAGTATTTATTTCAATAACTTATAGTAATTACACTAATTAGAATTATTTCATATTTATGGATCTTGTGTTGCCTTGCTAGGATGGTCTTAGTGTGTCTTTCACACAGCATGGAACTCAAATAATAAATTGGAATAATTATGAAATTAAAACTCGCCCTTATTGCGAGCTCAATATTAGGTTTAACCGCCTGTGGTGTTGACTACGAGGTTGAACCTATTACTCCCGAGCCCGAGCAACCGTCCGTATTACATGCTTTTGATCCTGATGGCACCTTATCTGCCTCAATCCGCTGGACAGATTACGGTGTGCCGCATATCACTGCAGATAACTTACAAAGCTTAGCGTTTGGCTCAGGTTATGCGTATGCCAAAGATAATATGTGTATTTTGGCAGATCAAATTGTCAAAGTAAGTTCCGAGCGCTCTAAATACTTTGGCCCAGATAAAGTGCCTGGCTCTGGTGATAGCGCAAATATTATTTCCGATTTCGGCCATAAAGCATTGCGAGTAATGGAGCAGGCAACAGCACGCTACGATGAAATGAGCGAGCGTTCACGTGCACTCGTTGAAGGTTATGTGGCAGGTTACAATAAATATCTAGCAGAAACGCCAGTTGCAGAGCGCGACCCTCACTGTGGTGCAGCACCATGGCTTAAACCTATCGAAAAAGAGCAGCTTGTTGCATACATGTTCTCAACCTCGCAACTTGCTAGTGGCCTACGCTTTTTAGATACGTCATTTTACGCAAATCCAGCGATGGGTGATGAGTATTTGCCGCGTTTTCCTCGTTTAGAAGGCAGTGAAAAACCTTTTTCGATGTCATTCCAAGCCAGTGCCCCCGATTTAGATTTGGGCGATTTAGGCTCAAATGCCTGGGCAATTGGTAAAGATGCAAGCGACAATGGCAAAGGAATTTTACTCGCTAATCCACATTTTCCATTTACCGGTCACCTGCGTTTTTGGCAATCGCATTTAACCATTCCAGGCCATATGGATGTAATGGGCGCTGGTTTGCAAGGGATGCCGGGTATTGTCAACATCGGTTTCAATCAGCACCTTGGTTGGACTCATACGGTATCTAAGTCACGCCGTTTTGTTACTTACCGTTTAGACCTTGCTGAAAATAATCCGATGCAATATGTGGTTGATGGCGAAACCAAAGATATTTCAAAACAAACTTATTTAGTTGAAGTGATGATAGCGCCGGGTTCTACCATGTACTTGGCAAAAGATTATTACTATAGCCACCATGGGTTAATGATAGAAACCCCGCCGACAATTCCATTATTCCCTTGGGATGACAAACACGCGTTTACATTAAAAGACGCGAGTGAGTTTAATATGGATTTAATCGACCATTGGTTGGCGCTTAACTTAGCAACTAATTTGGATGAATTTCAACAAGCATTCAAAGACTACAACGGTATTCCTTGGGTTAATACTATGTATGCTGATAATGCCGGTAATGCCTTTTACATCGATAAAAGCAACGTACTTAATTTGAATGACACCGCGCTTTCAATCATGCGTACAGAGCCAACATTAGTGGCAACACGTAATATGCTGGGTTTTGATGTGCTCCCAGGCAATACCGCGCTATTTGAAGCCAATGGCTTAAATAGCTATGAACAAGCGCCAAAACTATTGCGTAGTGATTATATTCAAAATTCTAACGATTCTTATTGGGCAACTAATCCAGCAGAGCCTTTGTCAGGTTATTCTATTTTGTATGGGGATGATTTGTCGCCTCTGTCATTGCGTACGCGTATGAGCTTAAAAATGTTAACAGACAGCCGAGGTGAAGATGCACTCTTTAATGCTGCGGAAGTAGAGTCGGCGCTTTTCAGTAATCGTAGTTATTTACACGAATTAGTTGGCAATGAACTGATTGCTCAATGTGAGGCAAATGGCGCAAATCCGATTGCGGTCACAGACTCGGTATCGGTTGATGTGTCAAAGGCGTGCACAATTTTGAAAAATTGGGATGGGCGCTTTAATTTAACCAGTAAAGGTGGCCAAATTTTACGTGAGTTTGCATATAACTTTAATGCAAAGGCGCAGCTTACCGTGCCGTTTGATGTAGCCGATCCGGCGAATACACCAAGCTCATTGATTACTGATGGCTCGGCACTATGGTCGCTAGCCAAAGCCGTTGCGGATTTACAAAAAGCCAATATTGCACTTGATGCGCCGTTATCAGAAATTCAATTTGCTGAAAAAACACTAGCTAATGGTCTAGGCAGTGGGGTTATTTACCCATGGGCTGGGGCGAAGCACGTAGAGGGTGGGTTTAATATTTTCTCATCAGCAGAAAGTGACGATACCCTTTATGCTATTCATCAATACCCACGAGCTAAATCGGTAACTACCGATAGCACTCTTGCGTCAGGCCTCGCAAATGATGTGGGTTACCATGTGAATTATGGTTCAAGCTGGATGTTTGTTGTTAACTTTAAAGACGACGGCCCCGAGGCACGTGGTTTATTAAGCTATTCACAATCGAGCAATGACAACTCAGCACATATGGATGACCAAACTAAACATTACTCTGAGACAACCCGTTTGCGTCCAATACTATTTAAAGAAAGTGACATTGCAACGAGTACCATTGAATCAATGGAAATCAGCCAGTAATTTTTAGACAAATAAAAAGCGCCAAGTGGATACTTGGCGCTTTTTTATAGTTTATTAATCTCTTTGGCTACTTGATAACCTTCATCAGTCACTATTTTTTCAAGTACTTGTACACGTTCAGTTAGCTTGTTTATTTGTTGTTTTAGCTCATCGGTTTGTGCGTCACTTGCTTGATTATGCTTTAGTGTTTTTTCTTTAAACTTAATATGTTTGTTATACATATCAGCAAGTACACCAAAACCCACAGAGAAAAACACAATCATTACCACCATTGTTGTTCCGCTCATTGTCACTCCTAACTTTTTCTTAATGTTGTAATTAGCTTAATGCAAAACGGATCAGTAAGTGAAGTTTAATGATAAACGGCTATATTTGGTGTTTTTCGAGCCGATACAAAAAGGCTTTGTAGCTTAATCCTAATAATTTAGCTGCAGCGGTTTTGTTATTATCCGCACGTTTACAAGCTTGCAGTAATATATCGCGTTCAAATTGATGCCAATCAATACCCTCATCTGGGATCACAAATTGCTCGCTTTGAGCAGGTGATTGGCTATTGTGGTTAAGGCTTTCTATTAACTCATTTTCATCACCAAGAAGGGCATAGCGCTCAATACAATTTGATAATTGCCTTACATTACCAGGCCATGAATAACTGAGTAACTGTTTTAAAGTTGTTGCACTTAATTGCTGTTCTTGACTGCCATACTGCTGGCAAAATTTAGTTTTAAAGTGATGAATCAATTTACCAATATCCTCAGTACGCTCACGAAGGGCAGGCATATGAATAGGCACTACGTTTAAGCGGTAATATAAATCTTCACGAAACAAGCCTTCTTCCACTTGTGCTAACAGTTGCTTATGGCTTGCTGCAATTACACGCACATCAACAGAAACTTCCTCGTGGCAACCAAGCGGGGTAATCACACCCTCTTGTAAAAAACGTAGCAGTTTTGTTTGTAATTGAGGGCTAAGCTCGGCAACTTCATCTAGAAATAGCGTACCACCATCTGCTGCGGCAAATTTACCGAGTTTGTCTTGGTTTGCTCCGGTAAATGCACCTTTTTTGGCACCAAATAATTCTGCCTCTGCGATGGACTCAGGAATGGCGCCGCAGTTGATGGCTATAAAAGGGGAATCTTTGCGCGGTGATATTTTATGTAATGCGCGCGCGGCAAGTTCTTTACCTGTGCCACTTTCACCACTAATTAATACGGTTGCGCTGGTGGAGGCGACTTTTTCGATGCGCTGAAATACCTTTTGCATACAGGGCGCACTACCTATCAACTCGACCATGGTATCTTGCTGGCTAAGTTGGCTATTGAGCGTTTGATTTGCTAACCGAAGTTGATTGGCTTTGTTTGCTTTAGCCAGTGCTAGTAGCAATTCTTGGCGCTGAAAAGGTTTAGCTAAGTAGTCATCGGCGCCTTTTTCAATTGCAAGAGCAGCGTGATCGATGGAGCCATAAGCGGTTGCAATCACAATACCAACAGGAAAATTATTGCTGCGCGCAAATTCAAGTAAATTAAGTTGCAATCACAATACCAACAGGAAAATTATTGCTGCGCGCAAATTCAAGTAAATTAAGGCCGCTTAATTGACCTAACTTCCAATCACTAAAGATTAAACTAATTTGGCTATTAGCTTTTAAAGCGACGATAGCTTCTTCTACGCTAGAAGTTGCCGTAACAATAAAGCCTTCAGCACTAAGCATTGACGCAATAAGTTCATTTTGCGCAATATCATCTTCTACCAATAAAATATGTGCGTTTTCCATTACAGCTCTCTTTTAAAAATTGCGCGAAAGTGACTGCCATGCGCATCACTATTTATGAGAAGAATATCACCACCGTAATATAAATTAATGATTTGCTTGGCAAGGTAAAGACCAATGCCGGCACCATCGGGTTTATCACTGACGTGCGGGCTAAATAAATGGGGCTTTATTTCAGCGCATACCCCGTTGCCCTTATCGAAAACATCAACATGTATTTCAGACTCTTTTTCACACACGTCTACTTTAATTGCGTTGTTATTTTTGCCAGCTTCAACGCCATTCACAAGAAGTGTATGAAGAATGCTGCGTATCTCCGTTTCTAACCCGGTTATTTTAAGGTGGTTATCGCAATTAATCGTGATCGGGGTTGCTTCGTTTAATAACTCTAATTTGATGTCATTAAGTACCGCATTAATAGGTACTTGCACGGTACGCTCAACTTTACCTTTCGATAAGGTAAGCAAAGCATTAATGTTTTTGTCGATATGCTCAATTTTGGTATGTGCAATTTGCTCAAGTTTGGCGCGATTTTCCTCTGGTGCTTTAAAATACTGATCAATGGTTAAATTAAGAGTATGCACAGGATTACGAAGTGCATGAGCAATGCCACGGCTTAGTTCACCTAATTGTGCTAAGTGTTTTTTCTGCTCCATTTTGTGCTGTTCTTTAGCAAAATTGGCAAGTTTAGCGCTCATAGAGTTAAATTGTTGAGCACAACGTTTTAATTCAGTCACACCCTTTGGTGGAATTTGAATACCTAATTTATCTTTGTCTAATTCATCCATGGCGCCGATTAATTGATTAATCGGTTGTGTAATTTTATTGGTAAGCCAAAGCGCCAATAACAGAGCTATTGCCGATGAAATCGCAATGCTCCAGAGAATCAAATGGGTAAAACGCTCAAAGCTAGAACTGTCTGTCAGGTATTCGGTTGATATTTGATGATGTAACTGCATATTATCGAGATTATCAACCGCCATAAACACCGCTTCGATTTGCTCAGCATTTTTGCTAAAAATTTCAATACTGCGCTCGTTATCTGAATCGAGCACTATTTGTCGTTTTACAACGGTAGTGTTGCCGTCTGATGACTCAGATCCACTTGACCCATGACTATCATTTTCGGCGCTTATATGAAATTCAAATTTAACTTCTTTGTTGCTACCATCGTTAGGTGCAATTTCAATTAATTTTTTGCGTACTTTATCTTTTGTGGAGGTTAATATTTTTTCTGTTAAGCGTTCACTTTTATCAACAATTTCATTTTCAATTTGTTGTTTAAAATAAATCGTCAGAGCCGTTTGCACTAATGCGACACTTGCAAACAGAAACACCAACGTAATGATTAATAGTTTACGAATACTCAAAAAGCCATTCCTTAGGTTAAAAGCGTAACAATCTACATTACAAACTTTGTACCATAATACTTGCATTCATTTAAGCTGTTATAACACATTGAAAATTAGCTGATAATTTTTAAAAGACAAAAAAGTAATAGAAGAAGTAAATCGTTTCCAAGTTGATATATCCCGATATCAGGAGATTAGTAACCGCATATCAGTATCTATTTCAAGATGCCTCATAATGAATTTTTATAAATTACAATAAAATCAATGCATTAAAAATTGGCATGGTATTTCCAATAGGATTGGCTGTAACGAATTAACACAACCATAGAATAAGGAATTCATTATGTTACTGAAAAAAACACTACTATTACCTGTTATTGCGACATTAACCTTTGCAGGTACGAGTGCGATTGCTGGCGAACAAGAAAAGAAAGTAAAAGTGGTAGAAATGAAAACAGACGTAGAACTTGTTTCTGCTGATGGAGAACACGCGCCAATCAAATTGGTATTTGACGGTAAGCCAAGTGAAGAAGAAATTGAAAAGGCAATTGCTGATTTATCACCTGAAAAGCAAGAAAAAATCCGTAAAATTGTTAAAAACTTAAATGTTGAACACAGTGATGATGGCGTAAAAGTCTTTGCCTTTAAAACGGGTGATTCAGATGTTGAAAAGCATATCGAAATTCATTCAGATGCAGAATTTTCAACATCCGAAGGCAATAATGTGTTTGTAATGAGTGATGGCACTAAACATGCCCAAGTATTTAAGTTTAAATTTGAAGGTGAAGAAGGTGATGGTGCGTTCAAAGCAATTAAGCATTTACTTGAGTCAAGCGAATTAACACCAAATCAGATAGTTGAGCTGCAAAACATTTTAAGTCAAAAATAATCTAAATATTTCATCAAACGAAGCCAAACAGTATTAACAATATTTGGCTTCGTTTCTTCCCAAATTTCTTAACTTACTGAATTTATATTTTTATTTAATGTAACAACTCACCTCATGTTTATTAAGTTGTATCACGCTTTTTTCGTATATTAATACTACATTGTAGAATTAATTGGACGCATCAATTTATTTATTCTACATTGTGATAAAAATATTCATTAGTATCATTATGCAAGAAAAATATTTGGGCGAGTTTGAACAAATGGTAATGCTCGCCATTTTAAAATTAGCTGACAATGCCTATGGTGTTTCAATTCGTGAATTATTAATCGATGCTATTGGACGCGATGTGAGCGTGGGGGCGCTTTATACCACATTAGAGCGACTCGAGAAAAAAGGGTTGTTAACCAGCTCGCAGGGAGAAGCAATAGCTAAACGCGGCGGTCGTGCCAAAAAATTCTATGCCGTATCAGGGCAGGGAAAACAAGCATTAAACCGCTCTAAAAATGCGTTAGAAACACTTTGGCAGGGTATCCAGCTAAAGCAAAAGGCGCTTTATGCATAATTCAGCTCCATTAAAACAACCAGAAGATGAGGCGCTTTCAAAAGCGCTTGCGAACAAATTATTAGCATGGTCACTGCCAGAATCACTGGTTGATGCAGTGATTGGCGATCTTGAAGAAACGTATTTATTAAAACAACAACAAGGGCAGGCAAGTATTGTTCTTCAATACTGGTATTGGCAGCAAGCGCTGAATCTTGCATACCGTTTTATGCCGACAACACAACGAGGGTTAATTATGTTTATTCTGAGCTTAGTAGTATTTCTATCCATGATGGTATTTGGCATGGCGATGGGAGCGGATGTTTACGCGTTTATTGATGTACCATCAGCCATGCTGGTGTTTCCACCGGCCATTTTCTTTGCTATTGCCGCCACCTCTTGGCAAGATTTTCTCTTTGCTTTTGGCTGTGTTGTAAGCGAAAAAGGCGAATTCTGTGAAGAAGAACTTATTCAATCTAGACGGGTTTTTTCAGTGCTGGGCAATACGGCGATTTGGTGTGGTGGTATTACAACGCTTATTGGTTGGGTTGCGATGGCATCAAATATTCGAGCGGAAGAATTTAGTAGTGTGATAGGGCCGGCATTTGCGGTGTCAATTTTGACTTTTTATTACGGTGCAATTGTAAAACTGATTTGTTATGTGGCTGAGCAGCGTATTGCGTCGAAAATGTTAAATTAATAGCTTATGTAACCTTTTTAAAAAAGCCCATAACGTTTGTCGCTATGGGCTTTTTTGTGGCAAATTTAGTTAACTTTTTTTCTGCCTGAGAAGGCATGCGATAAAGTCATACCATCAACTAAATCAAGTTCTCCACCTACAGGTACACCGTGTGCAATACGGGATGCATTCACAGTGTGTTTAGCACAGATATCGGCAATGTAATGGGCTGTTGTTTCACCCTCAACAGTAGGGTTAGTGGCTAAAATTACTTCTTCGATGGTGCCGGATTTAAGCTGTTGCTCAAAAATATCAAGGCCAAGCTCCATAGGGCCAATTCCATCAAGAGGAGATAAATGCCCCATTAAAACAAAGTATCGGCCTTGAAATTGACCTGTTTGTTCAATAGCAAGGATATCTGTTGGTGATTCCACAACACACATTAGCCCTGAATCTTGGCGTTTTGGGCTTAAACAAATATCGCATTGTTCGGCTTCACAAAAAGTACGGCAGCTTTTGCAATGGCCAACGTTTTCCATTGCAAAGGTAAGGCTTTGACCTAATTGTCGACCGCCATCACGATCGTGTTCTAACAAGTGAAAGGCAATGCGTTGTGCAGATTTTGGCCCGATGCCCGGTAAGCATCTTAATGCTTCAACAAGTTGGCTAACGCCAGAGGTTAATTTCATACGGAGTTTGTATTTTCCAAATTTGCTATAACATACACTAAGTTATTAACTGAGCCAATTATTCGAAGTTAAGGTTTGTTGGTTTTTCTAAAAGATGCTTATTTGTGTCAACTTCTTCATAAAGTAGTTCGATATTGGGGTTTCTAATCCACATCTTACCTTTACTGATAAGTAATGTGCCAAAGGAAACAATTTCGGCAGTTTCATCGAATGGCAGTATTACTTCAACATCTTGCCAATCAGAACTGCCTCCTTCACTACTAAAACGTTGATTATCAAATGCCAATACATCGGTGTTCTTATCTTCAATACGCATCCAAATACTGGCGGTTGATTTAACAAATTGATGTTTTATTTGAGCACTAAATTTGATTGCTTTTACATCACTATCTTTAAAACGAAAACGTTTTAAAACAACACCAAATTCAGGTTCGTTTATTAAACTTTCAAGCAGTAATGCATTGCCATCTTGGCGTAAAGCATACTCGCCTTTTAGGTCATCGCTTATCCACCACTGTTGAATATTGGAAGTGTGTTCACCAATGGGTAATTGTCCAAATGGTTCTGTGTTATAACCAACAATATTAAGGTATTTGGTTCGCTCTGGGCCTTCGGCTTCTCTGTTAGGAGCTTGAGTTTGATATACTACAGTAGAATCTTTTGCGTCAACAGGTGCACTACTAAAGTTGAAATCATCAAACCATACTTGACCAGAACCAAGTAAGTTAGCAGAGTAGCTGATCACAGATGCATTATCAGGGATTAGCGCAATAATCGAAAAGCGCTGCCAACCCTTATTATATTCACTGGTATTAAAACTAATTTCAGCTCGTCTGATAACGTCGTCATTTTCATTAAAGATATCTAAGTCGAATAAGACCTCACCTGTTAAGTTTTGCGCTTTAAAATAACCTGAAAACTCAATTTTTTTATCATTATAAGCCGCAGCATTGATGGTTTGGCGAATCGAACCGCCACCTTCATCAATGGGTAATTTATTAATTATAAAAATGCTTTTATTACCCTCGTGAACCTGTTTTTTAGAAAAACCATACCGGTAATGACTGTAGGGGTAAGCATTAAAATGCCAACCAGGTAACTCAGGTTTTTTGTTAACAGTGAGCATTTGATGGCTACTTAAAAAATCAAAATGCGTTAATTGAACATTGCGGTCATGAATCGCTGAATAGATAAACGCGGTACCGCACAAAATTAATAAAAAGCCGATGGTACGAATAGCGATTGTCATTATTGTTATTTTATCAATATGTAATAGCCAATGATTGTAGCGAGAATAGGAACCATTTTAAACAACTCCACGTCTGTTTGATGCTAAATTCAGCAATACGGTGAGAATTAAATTTTTTCCCTTGAAATCTAAATTCTCAACCTTATATAAGTTTGCATATTGGTTAAAAACGAAGATTTTGACGGAGTTATCAATGTCTGCCCAAAAAGAAACATTCGGTTTTCAAACAGAAGTAAAGCAACTTCTACAGCTTATGATCCACTCTCTTTATTCAAATAAAGAGATCTTTTTACGCGAATTAGTATCAAATGCCTCGGATGCTGCTGATAAGTTACGTTTTTTAGCACTAGAAAATAATGACCTTTACGAAGGTAATGGTGAATTACGCGTTCGCATTAGTGCTGACAAAGACGCTAACACAGTGACGATTTCTGATAACGGCATCGGTATGACGCGTGATGAGGTGATCAGCTCTTTAGGTACCATTGCAAAATCAGGTACTGCCGAGTTTTTCCAAAATTTAACAGGTGACCAAGCTCGTGACTCACAATTAATCGGTCAGTTTGGTGTTGGTTTTTATTCAGCATTTATTGTTGCCGACAGTGTGACTGTTCGCACACGCAAAGCTGGTGAAACGCAGGCGACAGAATGGCACTCGCAAGGTGAAGGTGAATATACACTTGCTGATATCGAAAAAGCTGAGCGTGGTACTGAAATTATTCTTCACCTACGTGACGATGAAAAAGAATTCCTTGAAGAGTACCGTTTACGTTCAATCGTTACTAAATACTCAGATCACGTTTCAATTCCTGTCGAAATGTATCAAGCGCCAACAGAAGAGTCAGAAGGTCCTGATGGCGAAAAAATTCCAGCAACACCAGGTGAGTGGCAAGCAATTAACAAAGCAACCGCACTTTGGACGCGTGATAAGTCAGAAATTTCTGACGAAGAGTACAAAGAGTTTTACAAGCACGTTGGTCACGATTGGGAAGAGCCTCTAACATGGGCACACAATAAAGTAGAAGGTAAAACAGAGTACACAAGCCTACTTTATATCCCGAAAAAAGCACCATTTGATATGTGGAACCGCGACCGTCAACATGGTTTAAAACTGTATGTGCAACGCGTATTCATTATGGATGATGCTGAGCAGTTTATGCCTAACTACTTACGTTTTGTAAAAGGTCTATTAGATTCAAATGATCTACCACTTAACGTATCGCGCGAAATTCTTCAAGATAACAAAGTAACGCAAGCAATACGTAAAGGTTGTACATCACGCGTGCTTAAAATGCTTGACCGTATGGGTAAAAACAAGCCAGAAGAATATCAAACATTCTGGAATGAGTTTGGCCAAGTGATCAAAGAAGGTCCAGCGGAAGATATGACCAATAAAGAAGCAATTGCGAAGTTACTACGCTTTGCTTCTACTGATTCTGACCTAGAAACGCAAAATGTATCGCTTGAGCAATACATTGCACGTATGAAAGAAGGCCAGGATAAAATTTACTATGTAGTAGCGGATAGCTTCCAAGCAGCGAAAAGCTCTCCACACCTTGAGATCTTCCGTAAGAAAGGTATTGAAGTATTACTGCTTTCTGACCGTGTAGATGAATGGATGATGAGCCACTTAACAGAATTTGACGGCAAACAGCTTGCATCAATTACTCGTGGTGATTTAGATCTTGGTGATCTGGATGATGAAGAGAGCAAAAAAGAGCAAGAAGCTTCTGAAAAAGAAGTAGAAGGTTTAATTGAGCGTGTTAAAACAGCATTAGGCGATAAAGTAAAAGAAGTGCGCTTTACTCACCGTTTAACTGACTCACCAGCCTGTGTTGTTGCCGATGAACACGACATGAGCTCGCAAATGCAAAAGCTGATGGAACAAATCGGTCAACAAGCACCAGAAACTAAGCCTGTATTTGAATTAAACCCTGAGCACCAATTAGTGAAACACCTAAACAATGTTCAGAATGAAGATAATTTCGCACAATGGGCTGATGTTTTACTCGATCAAGCATTACTAGCTGAGCGAGGTAGCTTAAAAGACCCTGCGGGCTTTGTATCTCGCTTAAACAAACTGATGTTAGATTTAAGCAAGTAACCAGCTTTAGGTTTAAAAGAAAAGGGCGCTTAGCGCCCTTTTTTATGAAACAAATTAACATATTTGTAATTTATTACTCTGTTGACTCATTTACGCTTGGCTCGATCTGCTTGTGTTGTTTTATCACCGTCCACGCTTCAAACATTACTAACACACACACAACAAGTACAATAATATCAAGGCTTACAAGTAACCAATTGCCAGCATTGTAGTATTCTTGCAACTTAAGAATGCCGGCTAAAAACGCCATCACTAAGACAAATAGCATGGGCACTAAAGTGTAACGGGCAGGGCGTCCCATCTTAATTAGCATGACAGAGATAACCAATAAGGTAAGGCTTGCTAAAATTTGATTTGTGGAACCAAACAATGGCCAAATTATCATGCCACCTGAGCCTGACGAACCGCCAGCACCAAAGGCTAATAGTAAACAACAGGCAACCGCAATTAGGGTTGCAATAATGCCATTTCTAAATGCACTGATTTGGTAAATTTCACCCCACTCTTGAATGATATAGCGTTGTAATCTAACGCCTGAGTCCATTGTGGTACCAGCAAATAACACTACCATTACAGCAAGTAATGTGGAGGCAAGTTCTGCTGGAATGCCCCAGCCTTGATAAATCAGGTTAGAACCACCTTGAATAAACGCACCAACGCTGCCTGCACCAAGGTGACTGTACACTTCGTGCCATTGCTGTGGACTCATTGCAAGCGTTACGCCACTGACTGCAACAATAGTAATAAGCGCAAGCGAACCTTCGCCTACCGCGCCTAAATAGCCTACAAAGCGGGCATCGGTGTCTTTATCTAATTGCTTAGAACTTGTACCGCTCGACACAATACCGTGGAAGCCAGACACTGCACCACAGGCGATGGTGACAAACAGCAGCGGAATAATACTTGGAGTAGATTCAGCAACTTCAGTATTAAAAGCAGGCGCAGTGATGTCTGGCATAAACATAAATACGGCGCCATAAAGTAGAATTAAGCCAACTAATAGTTGTACGCCATTAATAAAGTCACGCGGTTGCAGTAACACCCAAACAGGTAAAAGTGATGCAATTGCGGCGTAAACAAATAGCAAAATAATCCAATTAGCTTTATCACTTAAACCAAACATTTCTTTTGGTAGTGCCATTGGCATTTCACTACCCGCATAAACTGTGAGGTAAAGCGCTATAACACCTAACACACAAAGGAATACAAGGTTAAAATTACGGCGAATTAACTGACCTATAATTAAGGCAAATACAATTGCAGCCCACGCAGGTAAAACCGCTGTTGGTTGGCTAACAAACGAGTTTGCGATAACCACACCAAACACTGCGTTTACCATTAGCAGTACTAAAAACACCACAATCATAAAAAGTGCGCGGGTGCGTTTACCTATCACCTCTTCAGACAAGGCGCCAATCGATTTTCCTTTATGACGACTACTTGCCCATAGTGCGCCCATATCGTGAACGCCAGCAAAGAAAATGGTACCTAATACAACCCAAATAACTGCAGGTACCCAGCCCCAATAAACAGCAATGGCAGGGCCGACAATTGGCGCAGCACCGGCGACAGAAGTAAAATGGTGACCCCAAAGAACGACTTTTTTGGTGGGGACAAAATCAACGCCATCGTTAATTTCGTGGGCGGGAGTAATGTATTTATCGTCCATTTGAAAAATACGCGAGGCGATGAATTTTGAGTAGACAAACCAGCCAAACAACATGCCGATAATGCCTAGTAACACTATAAACACGGATTGCATATAAGTTCCTTGTTATTGATTGTTATTTAATCCAAATTCCAGCTTAATGCAGCCTAAGATAAAAGCAAGTGCGAACACCACGACTTTGGCATTAGTTAGCCTACTTAGTTGCGTACTTGTAACGGACAATGATGATTGCGTCATGGTAATTAAACAAAGATTAAACTTTTGGCTAATCACTATTGAGAATCAGTTGTCACTATGAAAGAATCCACACAATTAAAAAAACATCTTGAGGAAAGGTCATGCGCATTATTCTTTTAGGAGCGCCAGGTGCAGGTAAAGGTACACAAGCACAATTTTTAATGGATAAGTACGGTATCCCACAAATTTCGACAGGCGACATGTTACGCGCTGCGATTAAAGAGGGCACACCACTTGGTCTTGAAGCTAAAAAGGTAATGGACGCAGGTCAACTTGTATCTGATGAAATCATCATTGGTCTTGTTAAAGAACGTGTGGCTAAAGCTGATTGCGAAAACGGTTTCTTATTAGACGGTTTCCCACGCACGATTCCTCAAGCTGACGCAATGAAAGAAAATGGCATCACTGTTGATCACTGTATTGAGTTTGATGTTGCTGATGAAATTATCGTAGAGCGTATGGGCGGCCGTCGCGTTCACCCTGGTTCTGGTCGTGTATATCATGTTGTTTACAATCCGCCAAAGACGGAAGGTAAAGATGACGTAACGGGTGAGGACTTAATCATTCGTGATGACGATGTTGAAGAAACAGTACGTAAGCGTTTAGCAATTTACCATGAGCAAACTAAGCCATTAGTAGATTACTACCGTGCAGAAGCTGATGCGGGCAATACGCAGTATCACAAACTAGATGGTACGCAAGCCGTTGAAGCAGTAAGCGCACAGCTTGCAGAATTACTTGGCTAATTAGACCAAGCATTAAAAAAACCGCCAATTGGCGGTTTTTTTGTGTATATTTCTTTACAGCTTTTTCAGTGCAGCTTCTACCGAAATATAATCGGGTTCCTTGGCAAGGTTAGTCACCAGTTGTTTATAAACCACGTTATGCTCTTTATCTAAAATGATCACACTGCGCGCCAGTAAACCCATGTCCTCAATCAAAAGGCCATAGTTTTGTGCAAATTCACGCCATACAGCATCCGATAAAGTATGTAATTGAGTGATATTTTCTGTTTTACAAAAACGGCTTTGTGCAAACGGCAAATCCATACTGATGGTAAGCATTACTACATCACTATAGTTATTGGCAATTTTATCGTTAAAGTGTTTGGTTTGAAGGCTGCATATACCAGTATCTAGACTTGGTACTGTACTGATTAACACAGCTTTACCTGCAAAGTCACTTAATGACACTGGCGAAAATTTATTGTTTGCAGCTTTAAAGTTGGGAGCTGGCTGACCAAGTTCCACGGGCTTACCACGCAAAGTCAGCTTATTATTATTAGCAGATACTTTGCCCGAATCTACTTGGTTCACAGGTAATTGGTATTGTTCTGCTGACACATTCAAAGCAAAAACAGAAGCAGTCAGTAAACCAGTTAAGGTGAACATTTTTTTTAACATCATAATTTCAAATACACAGCGGCTAAAAGTTAGGTTAATTTAGCATAAGCCTAAACTGTTGATAAAGCGATAGTAATGGATACTCAACAGCGATATAGCAAAAGAGGTACAACCACTGGCTTAATTCTGAAGATTTAGCTATTTTGTGAACTATTTTTTTGTAATTTGTTACAATTTTTAGCACAATAGTCGTAGTTTCCATGCAGTGCTAGTGAAATCCAACTTCCTGCTCTAAACTTAAAAAGACTAATAATAAGAGTGATAGTATGGCTACCCCAGTTTTAATATGCGATGACTCACGTTTAGCGCGACGACAACTCGCTCGCTCTTTACCTGACGATTGGGACATACAAATCGAATACGCTGAAAATGGACTTCACTGCTTAGAGCAAATAAAAGCGATTCAACCGGAAATATTGTTCCTTGATTTAAATATGCCCCAAATGGACGGTTATGAAGTGCTGCAAGCAATTCAAGAGCAAAATTTACATGTCTTAGTTGTTGTGGTGTCTGGTGACATTCAGCCCACAGCCAATGAGCGTGTAATGGCATTAGGTGCAATCGACTTTATCAAGAAACCGTGTGATGCCGCTAAGCTTGAAGAAATCATTGAAAAACATGGCATTAAAGACAAAGCCATGCGAGAGCGCCTGCAGCATTCGCTAGGTGAGCAGCTCGACCCAGAATTACGCGATATTTACCAAGAGATCACTAACGTTGCCATGGGGCAAGCAGGTAATTTACTTGCCCGATTACTTAATGTGTTTGTTGAATTGCCAATCCCGAATGTTAATGTTTTGGAAGTAAACGAACTTTCCATGGCATTACAATCGATCGACACCAACGCATCGACATCAGGCGTTTGCCAAGGATTTATTGGTGGCGGTGTTTCAGGTGAAGCCTTATTACTACTCAATGATTCCAGTTTTGTCGAAATTGCTTCATTGATGAATTATGAAGGTGAGCTCAATCAAAAAGTCGAATTAGAACTGCTAATGGATGTCGGCAATATTTTGATTGGTGCGGTATTAACAGGACTTGCCAAACAACTCGATATGCATTTTAGCCAAGGTCACCCTGTGGTCATGGGGCAACATTGTAATGTGGCTGACTTGGTAAGTACAAACCAAGACCGCTGGCAACGTACTTTAGCAATTGAGATAAGTTATGGTATTGAAAACCATAATATTAATTGTGATTTAATGCTGTTATTCACGGAAGACTCATTAAAAACACTGAAGTTTAAAACTCAATATTTATTAGAAGACTAACACTATGAGCGTAGACTTTGAACTCAATGAAATTCACTGGATGATGGATATGTTTAACACCATCGACGTTGGTCTTGTGGTGTTAGACAGAAAGTACAATATTTGCGTTTGGAATGGCTTTATGGAAGCGCATTCTGGCTTATTACCTAGTGCGGTAAAAGGTAAAGATGTATTTGATGCATTTCCAGGTATTGATGAGCCATGGTTTCGTTCAAAAGCGGAATCGGTTTTTGTGCTAAAAACCCGCTCTTTTACTATTTGGGAACAACATCCATATATTTTTAAATTTAAAAATTATCGTCCAATCACAGGTAAAGCGGATTATATGTATCAAAACGGTACGTTGATCCCACTGACCAACACCACGGGTGAAGTATCTCACTTGTGTGTGATTATTTACGATGTGACGGATGAAGCGGTAAATAAACTGGAGTTAGAACAGGCAAATGCAAAATTAGAAGAGCTCAGTCGAGTAGACAGACTCACTAACCTTTATAACCGAGGATTTTGGGAAGAAAGTTTTGCGAAAGAGTTTAAACGTCAGCAACGCAGTCATAACAAAAGCTGTTTGTTAATGTTTGATATTGATCATTTTAAAAAGATCAATGATTTATACGGCCATCCGGGTGGTGATGCGGCGTTATGTTTTGTTTCACAAACATTGAAAAATGTACTTCGAGAATCTGATGTTGCAGGTCGCTACGGCGGTGAAGAATTTGCAGTAACACTTGTTGATACCGACATTGAAGGGGCAAAGATATTTGCCGAGCGATTAAGAAAAACAATTGAACAAGCCGTTATTCATTATGAAGAGTCTGAAATTACACTGACGATTAGTATTGGTATTGCGCAGTTTGATGGCAAGTATACAAAGTACGAGCAGTGGATTGAAGATGCTGATAAAGCACTTTATCGCTCTAAAGAATCTGGGCGAAACACAATAAGCCTTGCTTAAAGAACAGTAAGCGCTATCTCAGCGCTTACTCGTCATATTTTCACTTTAATTAGTCGGCGAGAATTCCCCAGCCATCGCCATAACCATTTAATGGGTTGGCTACCGATTCTAAATAATTTTCCATATCTGTTATCAGCTGATGGTCTGGTACCATTTCAATACTAACTAGTACTTCAAACACGCCTGTATCTGCACATTTTTGCTGTTTAGTTGCTGGTGCTAAATCATCTTCACTAATTACTTTTGCAAATTTTTCTGCATCACCTTGTGTTTCAAACAAAATGAAAAAGTCCAGAGTATGTATTTTGCTTAAATCGACACCTTCTTGGTGCATCTCAGCTAAAATTTGACCATTATCGTCAGTTGGAAAGTCCATTAAGGTACTCATATAGTAATTTATAGTGTTAATTTTACTGTGTGCGTTTGACTGGGTAAATATGTAATCGCGAATGTTTTTGTTTATTAGCGCAATTTGTCGGGTTAGAATAATTTATCTTTTCTAAAACTTGGGTTTAACTTGTTACGCTACCTTGTTTTTTTTGCTGTTATTTTTTGGAACATATCAGGTTTTGCAGCGCAAACAGTGTCAAAGGTCACTGTAAAAGCAAACGATGAAGCCTTAAAGCGTAATGTTGAATTATATCTTAACGAGCTTAAGCAGCAGACGTTTTCTCCTAGTATTATCAAAAAAGCGAAGACACTTAGCCAAAATGCACTTAAACCTTTTGGTTATTACCTGCCTTTTATTGACGTTAAAGCTGAAAATAACGACGGTAAAGTAAAGCTAGTTGTTATCGTAGAGCCCAAACAGCAAACTAAAATAAGTCAACTTGATATCCAAATCTTTGGTGAAGCTAAAAATCAGCAAGCAGTAAATGAACTTATTGCAAAGCTAGGCATAAAGGTAGGTGATGGACTTAGTCATAGTGCATACGAAAAAGCTAAATCCCTTATTAGTGCCACATTATTTGAAAATGGTTACTTTGATACAAAGTGGTTAAAACATGCTATAGAAGTGAGACGGGGCACCTCATCTGCCATTATTCGCTTACATGTGGACTCGGGTATTCGCTATAAATTTGGTCCGGTGATTATAGCGAAAGATATAAAAGCAAATGATTTAGTTCATAGACTCAACCCGATGGTCGTAGGAAGTGCATACGATAATGCCATTGTTAGTGACTTTAACATTCAACTTTCTAATATGCCTTATTTTAAAAGCGTGCGCGTTTATCCTGATATTGTAAATCGTCAAAATGGCGAGGTTTCGGTAGTCGTACAGCTTTTACATAAGCCCGAAAATAGCTTTGAAGTGGGTGGTGGTATTAGCACCGATGATAATGGTATTAAACTTCGATTTAAATGGACAAAGCCTTGGATAACTAGTGACGGTCACTACCTTGAAACAAACATCGAAGCGAGTCAGATTGACCCTCAAGCACGCATTAGCTACACCATTCCTGTGAACGATCCTAATAATGATGTTTGGCGTTTTGGTGCAGGCTATATTTATGATGATCTTAAAATTTCACGAAAACTAACAACCCAAGTGCAAAGGCAATGGCTTACCGACAATAACTGGGTACGTACCGCATTTGTTAAGTATGAAATTGAAAATTATGAAATTGATAGTGTTAACTATCATAGCAATATGGTGTTACCTGGCATTAGCTATGCCCGAAAACGCACGTTAGGCGGCACAACTCCGTATTGGGGTGAGCAGCTATTAATTTCAACAGAGTTCGCGAGCGAACATTTAGCGTCTGAAGTTGATCTTTTTAAAGTACAAATTTTGGGTCAACATTTACGCACTTATGCAAATCGTCATATGGTAATGGGTAGGTTAAATGTAGGCGCAATTGTCACTGAGGATATTAACGCTGTGCCAATATCCATGCGTTTCTTTGCCGGTGGTGATAAGAGCGTGCGTGGTTATCGCTATGAATCTATTGCGCCAAAAATTAATGAGCAAATTGTGGGTGGCCAATATTTAGTAACTGCAAGTGCTGAATATAATTATCAATTTTTACCTAATTGGCGCGCAGCACTCTTTGTTGATGCGGGTACCGCTACTAATGACTTTGATGAAGAAATTCAAGTAGGTACAGGTTTAGGTGTTCGTTGGTTAACGCCAATAGGTCCAGTACGAATAGATTATGCTTTTGCGATAACCGATGATACTCGAACTGGCCGTTTTAGCATTACCATAGGGCCTGAAATATGAACGACGCTGTAAAACAAAGCCCTCCAATGGCCAAGCGCATGTTACGTTTTGTACGTAATCTGTTTTGGGCAGTGATTATTCTTCTGATAGGTATTGTTGCATTACTGTTTAGTGGCATTGGTAACCAAGTGCTTGTATATGGTGCCAATCATTTAGTGCCTAATTTAGCAATTGAGACAGATGGTAAGCCTTTACTGCGAGGCGGAAAATTCAGTGTTAATTACCACAATGCGCAAATAAAGCTAAATCTTAAAAACATGGTACTTGATTTGCGTTTCTATTCCTGTGCCGATCTCTGTTTTGAAGAACTTAGCGCTGATCTAGTGGATATTGCTCTGACTAGCGATACTAATCAACAAGCTAATAGAGAAGAAAGTGAATTAAGCAAAATTTCTCTGCCATTGTCTATTGCCGTAAACACCTTTAGCGTTAAGCAAATTACGTTTTCACAAGGCCCATTAAACGCTTCTGTTAACGAAGTTTTTACCCGCTTAAAATTGCGAGAAAATGAACTTAACATAGCGAAAATCACGACTGGTAAAATTGATATTGGTTTAGCGCAAGAAAAGCAAAATACAGCATTGGTTTCATCTGCTAAAACGATTACCTTGCCTGAAATATCCCCAATCCATTTTGAAACACCGCTTAATTGGCAAATAGGTGAACTTGCAATTTCGCAATTTCAGTTACAACAGGGCGAAACGACTCAGCTTATAAAGAATATAAAATTGCAAGCTGGGCAACATAACAGTGACATAACGATTGTAAAGTTATCCCTTGTTTATCAAGACTTGCGAGCAAAGCTTGAGGGTAGTTTGTCGTTATCTGATAATAACCCTTTAAAATTTGCGCTCGACGTTAATAACAAAGAGCATCAAATTGAAACAACAATCTTTGGTGATTTAGCAAAGCTTAGCATTGAAAGTGAATTAACAGGGCTTTATCACGCTAAACTTGATGCATCAGCATCGTTACTTGAAAAAAAGTTGCCGTTTAATTTGTTAATTGAATCTGACGCACTAAGTATTTCAGAGCAAGCGCAACAAATTACCGTTCAAAATTCAATTATTAAAGCTGACGGTAATCTTTCAGCCTTTGACTATCAATTGAATACTAATGCAACACTTTCAGGCTTTCCACAAATGGCAATTGAAAGTGTCGGTGAAGGTAGCATTAGCGAAATTGATATTGACCGCTTTTTAATTAAAACAGCTAACAGCAATTTATCGCTAACAGGTAATCTAAACTGGCAACAGGGCATTGAAGCTTCGCTATTTGTTTTGTCAGACAAGATAAGTGTTGAGGAATTTGAACCAACAGTTGCATCTGATATTGCCTTAAAAGGAGCTGTCGATTTTATTTCTGATGGCATAAATTGGCAGCTCAATGTGCCAGAGTTTTCTCTCGCAGGTTATGTTAATAATGCACCGATTGATGCCAACATTGTATTGGCAATAGACGATAAACTGCACGCAGAAATTGACGAGTTTACAATTTCAAGTGTAGATAACCAGCTCACGCTTTCAGGTGATATTAACAAAAACTGGAATGTAAGCGGTAACTTAAATCTCGTAAATCCCGAAACCATTGATAGTCGTCTTTCAGGGCAGGGAAAAGCCGATTTTAATATCACCGGTGAGCTCAAAACACCCTTTGTAAATTGGAAAATGGCGCTTAATCAGCTGGCTTTTCAAGAGTATCGCATCGACAAAATTATAAGTGATGGTACCTTAGATTTTGCCAAGAACTACCTTGCCAATATATCACTTGAAGCCGCTGGTATTAGCCTAGATGAGCAATCTATTAATAAAATTGAGCTAAATACATTTGGCGATTTACAAAACCATGACGTCAAACTGCAATTGTACTCTGAAACAGTAAATATTAATTCCCAAATAGAGGGAGGTCTTAATGCTGAACGTTACCGCGGTCAAATTAAGCAACTGGCATTCAAAAATGAAAAGATCAATTTATCGAATCAACAAGCGATAGTGTTTGATTACGATCTTAACAAAGGCCTTACTAATGTGAGTGAACATTGTTGGTTAGGTACCAATACTGCTTTTTGTCTTGAGGCGATAACGGCCTCGGCAGAGAAAGGCAATGTTGATTTAGCACTGACGCATTTCGATTTATCAGTGCTGAGTTTAGTTTTACCCAAAACTATTTCGCCATCCGGTGAAATAACGGGGCACTTAAACGCCCGTTGGCAAGACGCTAAACTCTTATCAATTGATAGTGAGCTGCAATCAAACACTATAAATTTTGGTGTAAATGAAAGTTTTATCAACACGATAGTACCAATTGAGCAACTGTTTTTTAAGTTAAAAGCAGATGCATCGGCAATTGCTTTAGATACCAATATTAAGTCTTCTGTGCTTGGCAATATTATTGGTGATATTGATATTAGCGATGTGTCAGGCAAACGTCCGCTTAAAGGTAAGCTTGCACTACAGGCGCTGAATTTTACTAATCTAAAAGGCTTTAGCCAGCAAATAGATAAACTTGCTGGCGAGCTTAATGCAGATGTAACGCTTGCAGGCAATGCATTTTCACCGCAAGTTCAAGGGCAGCTCAATTTAAGTAGCTTTGCATTTTTAGCGCCATGGACACCGTTATCGATTGAACAGGGAAACCTGAATGTCGCTTTTAACGATCACAGTGCGATGCTAACAGGAAAGTTTTTTGATAATAATCAGGGGAATATTGCCATTGAGGGCAATGCAGATTGGCAGCAAGAGCCAAGCTTTAACGCGCGTATTAACGGTGATGCATTTAAAATCGCCCTTGAGCCTAATTTATGGTTTGCTATCTCGCCAAGCATTGAAATTAATTATGCGGAGCAGTTTGCTGATGTAAAAGGTAAAGTGCATGTTGTGGATGGCCGCGTAAAAGTAAAAGAATTACCTGAAGGCGCGGTGAGTGTATCGGATGATGAATTAATTATTGACGCGGCTAAACAGCAAAATAAATCGGTGCCCATTGCGTATAGCCTTGATTTGACGATTTTGATTGATGATAAAGTACGAATTGATTCATTTGGTCTTCGCTCCAAACTAAAAGGCGATGTGCTATTTAAACAAGTAGACAATACGCCTTTAATTGCAACCGGTGAAATTGCTTTGCTTGAAGGGGAATACCGCGCATTTGGTCAAGAACTATTGATTGAAACAGGCCAACTTATCTTTAATGGGCCTGTTGATAAACCGTTATTAAATGTGCGTGCTATTCGTAACCCAGAACTAACAGAAGATGGCGTGACTGCAGGTGTTAAGTTAACGGGTAATGTTGAAGAGCCGCGCTTAGATGTCTTTTCAGATCCAAATATGGATCAAGCGATGGCGTTATCCTATTTACTTTCAGGAAGGGCACTTAGCGAGTCAAATTCGGCCAGTGACGGTATGCTTACACAGTTGCTATTAGCCAGGGGGCTTGCAAGAGGCGAAGGCAGCATAAGTAAAATTGGTGAAGCCTTTGGCATAGAGGATGTTTCATTATCTTCCCGAGGCAGTGGTGAAGAAACCAAAGTTGAAATATCAGGCTATGTAGCGCCGGGTATTCAAGTGCGTTACAGTATTGGTATTTTTGATTCGATGAGTGAAGTTGCAGTGCGTTACCAATTGTTACCAAAGCTTTACATTGAGGCAATTAGTGGCATTAATGATTCACTCGATATTTTGTATAAATTTGATTGGGACTAATAATGATAAAGCTAACCCAACTTGCGCTTGCAACAGGTTTAATGTCGCTCTGTGCAATGCCGTTAATTGCCAAAGAACAAACACTGTCACCGGCAGCAGTTATTGAAAAATCATCCGCTAAAGAATGGCGCTCACTTGATTTAGAAAATACCCTCATTTTGTCGCTTAACACAGGTGATGTGGTGATTGAACTTAATCCTGAGCTAGCGCCTAATCACGTAATGAATTTTAAAAAGTTAGTAAGAGAAGGTTTTTATAATGGCCTTAATATCTACCGTTTTGTTGAAGGCTTTGTCGCGCAAGGCGGTGATATTTCAGAAAAGAAACAACCTAAGAGTGCAGCTAAAACGGTAAATGCTGAGTTTATTAAAGAAACTAAACAACCGATAGAGATTCAGCTGGTTGATACTGAAGATGGTTACGCTGATAAAACCGGATTTTTAAATGGTTTTGCTGTTGCGCAAAATGCCAAAGGTACAAAAACTTGGCAAGCTCACTGTATTGGCAACTTTGCAATGGCAAGAGGTAACGATATAAATAGTGGTGGTACGGAGTTTTATGTGATTTTAGGTAATCATCGTTACCTTGACTTGAATATCACCTCTTTTGGTCGTGTGGTAAGTGGCATAGAACATATTCAAAGGCTTAAGCGTAAGCCTGAAACGACCATTGAAGATGTTAATTTTAATCCAATTAAGGGTTTTGCTGTGGCAGCGGATTTAGCAAATTCTCCAGCTCATAACCTTGAAGTGATGAAAACGAAAAGTGCTAGCTTTGCGCGTTATATTGAATCGAGGCGAAATCGTCCAGAACAATGGTTCCAGCATCAAGCAAACTACATTGATGTGTGTGGTTTAAGCGTACCAATGCGTAACAAAACCAGCGATAAACCTTAATTACCCTGAGTTCAGGTTAAATAAAGTAACCGCTATTGGCGGTTACTTTTTAATTTAAACTGGGTTGTAGCATAATCGCTAGAACGATATGGGTTGATATCTAAGCCACCACGGCGAGTATAGCGCGCATATACTTCCAATTTGCTCATCGCAAAGGCGTTTTGTAAATCACAGTACAAACGCTCAACACATTGCTCATGAAATTCATTATGGTTTCTAAACGAGATTAAATACTTTAATAAACTTTCGTGATTGATTTTTTTGCCGGTATAACGGATTACGACAGAGGCCCAATCTGGCTGAGAAGTAATTAAGCAGTTCGATTTTAACAGATGGCTGTATAGTGTTTCAGTGACAACTTCAGCACTCTCATCCGCTTGCAATAAATGGCTATTTAAATCGTATTCAGTTACTTCAATATCTAAATCGTCTAAACAAACTCCCGAAAATGGCGTTGGCATTAAACAATCAAACTCGTCGGCATTAAATAGTTTCACTACCACATTACAGTTTGCGGCTTTTGATAAGTCGTCAGTGAGTATTTGCGCTACTTGCGCCATTGAATCAAACTTTGTTTGATTAAAGCTATTTAAATACAGTTTGAATGACTTTGATTCGATAATATGACTGCTGGTGGCAGGAAAAATAAATTCAGCAACCGCAACAACAGGTTTGCCTTTTTGATTTAACCAAGAAAGCTCGTAGCCTGTCCAAGTATCTTCACCTTTAAATGGCAATGCACTTTCATCGATATTTAAATCGTCGCGATTGAGTTTACGGGCAATTGGAAACAGTAGCGAAGCATCGTAGCTATCTTTATATTCGGTTTGTTGACCGAGTAAAGCACCTTTTAGCTCAGGTGCATCTTGGTAATGTGACATAATCAGATTAGAATCGATAAATAATTTACTATTGTAACGAATAAATTAGGCAAAGGCAGTATGTCAATTAGCGAAAACTTACAACGCATTTATAGCGAGATAAAACAATTAGCAGAACAAAATACAGGTCAGGCACCGCGTGTCTTCCATGATACTCAGTGGCCAAGTCCATGCGAAATTGCAGATTCAGTTGAAAATGACAGTGTGGCTTGGCAGCAAGTAGCGCAACAAGGCAGTTTAGATAAACTAGAAGAAGCGCTAGAAACACAATTTCCAGAGCAGCTTAAAGCGTACTTTGCTAGTTTTTACAGTGATAATTTATTTGTTAGCTATCAAGAGCATAACCTGTGTTTGTTACAGGCATGGAGTGAGCAAGATTTTGACCGATTACAGCAAAATATCACGGGTCATGTATTAATGAAGCGCCGATTAAAACAAGCAGATACGGTATTTTTTGCCACCTGTGAAGAAGATGATTTGTTACTTGTAATGGATTTATCTGATGGCAGTATTTGGTTGGAGTATTTAGGCAAAGCACCGCATCACAAATTAGCTGATTCGATGGATGCGTTTTTATGCGAGTGTAAAGGGCTTTATTACGTTCAATAATGAATTATTAAAACGTATTACAAAACAATAAGGCGCATAATGCGCCTTATTGCTGTATTGATATTACTGAAAGTCCCACGAAATATTTGATACCAACTCGCAATCATCACAGCGAAAATCAAATAAGCCAAACCAAGGCTCATCTAATCGCCAATCACCATGACATTTTGGGCACTTGCGCGAGAGCTCTTGTTCTTTGGATAACCCGCCTACACGGTATAAATAGTAATACACAGGCTTTTTGGTTAAATAACGAATACGTTTAGAGAGATCCATACCTCGTCTGAATAAATCACTATCAATATCAGCGAGTTCTTTAATTGCTGCAAACTCGCAGCGGGTAGCGCCGTTAATTTGAATTTGGTCACAGGCTTGCCAATCTTCTTGCCATTTTAGTAGTGCTTTAAAATCGCCATTGGCAACGGCGGGTACTTTGTAAAGCGGTACTGGCATAAAATCATCACCACAATACAGCGGACTACAGGTATGTAAATAGGTCGTGTATAAAATATAGCTAGAAGGGGATGTGCAGGTATCAGAGCCATTAGAATGAATATCTTGGCCAATTACTTTTACTTTTGGCTGAAGTAAGCCGGCTTCATTTAATTTGTCTAAGCTAAATTTAACAAATGGACTGTGATTTAACGGGTGTAGTGCATCTTCTTCTGGACACATTACACGGGTAATAAAAAAGCCATCTTTCAAGGTGGTTGGGAATTCTTCACCAATTATTTGGCCATTAAAACGAAGTGCATTTACAAGGCGGACAATCGCTTGCTCTGCTGCTTCTAGCGTAGTGTCTTGATAACAGTCAAAAGTGAGATCAACAATATACATAAATCGTTATTTAGTTTCTAAAAGCGAAAGAAGTTTATCGAGCTTTGCTTCGATGCGGTCGAGTTGACTTTGTGTTTGCTCAGTTTGCTTATTTGGTTGTGCAGTAACCTGAGTAGCGTTTTGCTCAAAGTCAGATGGGTTTTGTTTATAACGCGCCAAAACATCAATAATAATTGGCATAGGCACTGGCTGGGATAAATTAGCCTTTACTAAAGCAACATTCGGTTGCTTTTTTGCAGCTAGAAGTTTGCTGATAGCAGCAATAACGATGTCTTGCATAATATTGCCCTTTTTAAATATTCGGGCAATTTTACTTTAAACTAACTAAGCAAGCTATCAAGTTGCTCAATAATTTCACACCAATCAGCAACAAGCTCTAATGACCCACTTATAAAAGCTGATTTGCTCTTATTACAAAAAGTCGCATCTACTCAATGAAGGCTAGGTGCTATTTTATGCGAACTGACAAACTCATCGATTACATGCTCGCTTTAACTCAATCCAAGCTGTGAAAAGAAATCTGCCATTGTGTGCGAGCCGGACTCCATTTGTTCACCTAGTAGCCTTGTTTAAGTCAATATAAAACAATAATAATTATAGAATAGCTCAAATAATGTGCTAACTTGAGATGTGAACAATAATAATAAAGGAAGCGATTATGTCGGATGTAACTATTGAACAAAGCGAAACCAGTGAACAACTCAAAGCCTCTTATCTCACTGCGGAAGATTGTAAAATTGCGGCGAGTGTTCTTTACCAGGCATACCATGATGATGAACTTTTTAAACAAATATTGGCTTACGACAGCTCTAAACCTGCTGTTTATGAAAAAAAGCTAAGGTTACTTATTCGCGAAGAACTGGCTTCTTTTTGGCAAAATCACCAGCATTTAATTGGGGTTTTTTCGGATGACAACCTACTTGCAGTAAGTTGTGTGCAAAAAGCGAATGATGCACTTGCTGCGGATAGGGTGTGGCATTGGCGTTTAAAATTGATGTTAAATACTGGCATGCTATCCACTAACCAGCTAATCGAAAAAGAAAAAGCCATCCATCAAGCGCTCGCTTCTTTTCCTAACTGTTGCTTTATCTCATTATTTGCAGTTGATCCCCATGTACAACATCAGGGTATTGGCCGTTATTTATTAAGGGCGATTGATGATGTGGTAAAAAGCGATGATGCAAACTACAGTGCTGTTTTTATAACGCGCGACAGATACAGCGCTCTTTTTATCAGTGAAGGCTATCATGCCGAGCAGGAACTGACATTTACCAAAGTATCCGGAAAATTATTTGTGAAGGAAAAAGTCGTTAATGGGTAATTTTGTTGTAGGAAATATCTCACATAGATGTAAGTTTGTGATGTTTTACTTCTCGAAATAATACCACAATTAAATGTAACCTTATGTAATTAAAGAATAATCCAAATATGTCTAAAAGATTAATAAATTTAAATTGAATTTACCTTATTACTCTCAAGAAAAATTGCCCCTATTATTACCACAACAAGGAAGCGAACATAACGGAATTATGTTCTTCTTGCCAAGGAAAGGACTTAGGCATTGATACAGGGTGTATCAAGGGATCGAAGGACAAGGACGCAAGGACGATTGTGCGCTAAATGATTTAGCGTTTTGCTGGAAGCAAAAAGGATAAACGCAGGAGCGTTTCAAGGATGGTTTTGGACAAACCAAAATTCATGGAAAGGCTAGGACGCGAAAGGACACCTCAGGAAGAGGTTTGGAATTAGGACAAGGAAGGCAAGGGGATCAAGGAATGGTTTCCTTCAATGGATGAGAAAGGATGTGCTTCGGCACTATTGGTGAAGGAAAACCACTGAAAAAAGGATATTTTTTCGGATTTGAGGCGCGACTTTATGTTGCGCCTTAGTTTTTTTGATGCCAGAAAATGAATTTCTAATTTAGTTTGTGTGGTGGCACATCTACACTGACAATTTTATCATTCTCAAGATTTACAATCCCGGTATAACTGTCTTGCCCATTACTGGAAAATTCCCACGCAAAACTGGACTTTAAGCCAGGTTTGCCATTTTTAAGAATGCCCACACGCTTTTTAATGCAGGCAATACTTAAAAACTGCACATTAAGTTGCTTGCTATGGCGATTGGCGTATTCGCGCGCGCTCTCTGCGGCTTGTCGGTCAAGCCAAAACAGATAAATAACACATGTCACACCAAGAATAAGCCAAATCGACGCCATAAAGTTACCAAACGTTTATTGTTGAAATAGTTTTCCGATTGCTCTTGAAAGCTGCTCGCTGCGATTTTGCATTCGGATCATAGCTAACATATGTGGGCGCAAACTTGGAATTGCAACAAGATCTGCAAAAATGCCAGAAAAGACATCTTGTTCTTGATGTGTTGCTAAATATTCCATGAGTACGACTAAATGGGGTTCAAGTACATGCCAACAACGGCCTGTAAGTGTTAATACAAGATCAAGATTAAGGCAATGTTCGTCTGCCATAATTTCAGCGACTGCACGCTGTAAAATACCGAGCGCACTCGTATTTGACATCATTCGTAAGTAATTAATGATGTTTTCAGTACTTTGCTGTTTTAATGCTTGTTCAAACTGGGCATAAAGAGCTTCAGTTAATGATACAGAAATGGTGCTATGTTCAAGGGTTGCAGCAAGCGACTGAACCACAGGCTGAGGTAGTTTTCCAAGCGCATTAATTAGATTTTGCTGATTGCGCTCAGTGAGGCGGATAGCAAAATCGGCAATTCCTTGTAAGCCAAGTTGTTGCCAATCATCAAAGCCCAACTTTCCACTAAAATAAAGCTCAACATGTTCATAATAGGCAGAAGCACTTTGCTTTAATTCATTTTTAATAATCGCATTGAAGGCCGCAAGCTTATTAGCATTCGGTGTAAATACATAAGGGTTATTATCGAGTTTACTTTGCGCTTTATCATCGCCTGTTAATTGAGTGCCTAATGCTTCAAGTACCATTGAGGCAAAATGATTACGACTTGCCAAAATAAGTTTACTTTGTTCATCCAGAGGCATTTTTAAAAACCAAATGTAAGGAGTTTGTGACTCCTGGCTATTCCAAAACTGGATGGCTAAAAAAGCATGCTGCTGCAGTGGAAATGGATAGGGGATTTGATTATTTTCTATCTGAAGAAACGTTGATTTATCAATTTTTTGAATTCGGCGACCCATATCATACACACGCCAACTTGTACCTGCATTATCAAGAAGTTCAGCAAGGCTTGAAATAGATTGTTGCATTAAAAAAGACCCATTAGTGCGTTTTGGCTATTATACAATGAAATACAGGTAAGTTTTGATAAAATGCCGCGATATAAATTTAAAACTAGAATTGTAAAATGATAGATGTTTTGTTAATTGAACTAGAGCAAACCATGAAAACACATGGACTCTGGTCAGAAACGCCACCCAAAGCAGATGCTTTTATGTCTACAGCGCCTTTTTGCTATGACTCCATGTCATTTGAAAACTGGCTTCAATATGTTTTTATAGTGCGTATTAAGCAGTTAATTGCTGCAAAACAAGCCCTGCCAAGGGGCGCAAATATCTCTCCAATGGCAGAACAAATGCTTGCAGAATATGTTGATGTTATTACCGTAATTAAAAAAATTGATAAGGCACTTAGCTAATGTATGGGGAACTGACCATCTTATACCGTGATGAGTACTTTATTGCGGTCGATAAACCTTCAGGTTTATTAGTTCATCGATCATTTTTAGATAAACGTGAAATCTACTTTGCTATGCAAATGTTGCGAGACCAGATTGGTCAACACGTTTTTCCACTTCATCGTTTAGACAGACCTACTTCTGGTGTGCTCTTATTTGCACTTAGCAGTGACGTAGCGCGCATCGCGAACGCTCTTTTTTCAGAGCATAAAATTAGTAAACGTTATTTGGCGCTAACACGCGGCTTTGCGCCAACATCAATAGAGGTTGATCACCCTCTTAAATTTAAGCATGACAAAATTGCGGATAAATTTGCAGATAAAGATAAACCTGCACAAGAAGCACAAACGAGCTTTAATTGTTTGCATCAGGCGGTCATTGATAAACCATTAGGTAAGTTCCCAACGGTTCGTTATTCGCTTATTGAATGTTTTCCTAAAACCGGCCGTAAACATCAAATTAGACGCCATTTGAACCATATCAACCATCCCATTTTAAATGACGCAAATTATGGTGATAACAAGCAAAACCATTTTTTTCAGCAAGAGTTTGAAATGAATCGGTTAATGCTGTTTGCTAAAGATTTAACCTTCGCGCATCCAATTACAAATGAAAAAATTCATATAAGTGCATCTATTGGTGAACAAGAGCTGGCATTATTTGAAAAATTGGGTTGGCCTAGTAATGAACAAGCTTATCAGTTGGCAAAAATAGATTAGTCTGCATAAACTTAGCTAAGGTATTAAATCAAGGAAAGAAAATGGCAAACATTAAGTGCTTCATAGGTACAGTTTATGGTGGTGCAGAAGCGTTAGCAGAGCAATTAAAACCAATCGCAGATAAACAAGGCCACGACTTATCGCTATTTAATCCAGGCACAGTTGCTGACTTTATTGAAAGTGATGTGATTTTGGTGATCACATCCACGACAGGTCAAGGCGATATTCCTTATGAATTAGAATCCTTGTATCTTGCGTTAGAGTCGGAATTGCCAACAATGCAAAATAAGCCGTTTGCTGTTATTGCGATGGGTGATAGTAGTTATGGAGACACCTTTTGTGGTGCAGGTAAGAAATTTCGAGAATTATTACTTTCATTGCAAGGTAGTGAGGCGGTCGCTATGTTAAAGATTGACGCGACTGAAAATTACGACCCTGCACCAGTTGCATTACCTTGGTTTAATACATTTTTAACAGCATTAAATTAAAAAAGCGGCAAATGCCGCTTTTTTATTCTTTTTCTTCAAAAGCTGCTTTCTCTTCAGCTAGCTCTTCTTTTAATTTTCTAATTTTTAGCCCTAATTCCTGACCGCGGTAACGCGCGTAATAGGTACAACCGATAAACATGCAGCTGGCAAAGAATAACTCTAAAAGTACAAACACTAGTTCGCCTTCAGCCACCCATAGCGATGTAAAACCGTGAAGGAAGTAGATGATTACGATAAAATTAGCCCAAGCGTAAGTGTATGGTTTATCTTGAATAATACCTTTAAGCGGCAACAATAAAGGCACAATGTATAAACCAATAATAAAGCCAATACTGTAACCCTCACGAGGCACCAGCCATAACAGCCAAACAGGCATTAAGATGAGTAATCCTATGAAGCCGAGTAACGCGATTTTTTGATAACGCTTGGTGATTGCTTTCTTTTCTATGTTGCTCATTGTAATTGCTTAATTAATTTAGCTAGGCGATTGCCAACACTGTGACAAATACTGATCTCTTCAGCGCTTAGCTGACTTGAATTTGTTAACCCAGAAACATGGCTTGCACCGTATGGGGTACCGCCGGTTTGTGTTGCGCTAAGTGCAGGTACATCATATGGTACACCGCAAAGTAACATACCGTGATGTAGTAGAGGCAGAGACATGGTAAGTAAGGTAGATTCATTGCCACCATGAAGACTGCTTGAAGAAGTAAATACGGCTGCAGGCTTGTCGATAAGCTCTCCTGCAAGCCAAATATCGCTGGTGGTTTCCCAAAATTGTTTGGCAGGAGCTGCCATCATACCAAAGCGAGTAGGGCTGCCAAAAGCAAGGCCAGCGCACTGCTTTAAGTCATCAATTGAAACTTTTAGCTCATCACTATCATCAGTGAAACTGCGTATTTTTACATCAACACCGGCATGTTGTGCTGCATCACTTATTTCGTATGCCATGTTTTTCACTGAATCCGTACGAGAGTGATACAGCACTAATAAGTAAGACATTAAATAATTGCCAATACGCTTTCTGGAGGACGACCGATTGCGGCTTTATCAACATTTACAACAATTGGGCGCTCAATCAATTTTGGATTAGCTACCATTGCTTCAATTAATTTCGTCTCGTCAGATTCATTAATTAATTCAAGCTCTTTATAAATAGTTTCTTTGGTGCGCATTAACTGACGTGCTGAGTCAAAATTTAACATTGAAAGAAGTTGTTTAATGTCATCAACACTTGGCACGTCTTTAAGATACTCAATTATCTCAGGTGTCACTGAATTTTCTTCGAGTAGGGCAAGTGTTTCACGTGATTTTGAACAGCGTGGGTTATGGTAAATTTTAATTGTCATAAAAATCTCAAATCAATTTTTTGCGTGATTGTAATTCGACTGTACTTTAAATTAAAGTTTAGCGAGCTCTTTTTGCATTAAACGGTATTCTTTTAATCGCGCTTTTAAACGTTGTTGCTTGATATCATCATCGGTATCAACATGGTTTAATGCTTTTTGTACTTCGTTCGATGCTTGTGAATAGGCGCCATAATCGGTCAAAATACTTGCACGTAATTCGTGGTAAGAAGCTTTGTCATCTTGTTCTTTATAAGTTTGCGCCATTAACTCTTTACCCAATACATGTTCGGGCTTCTCCAATAAGAAATACTTCAAGAGTTTATGTGCAAGCTCAAAGTTACCAGCTGTAATTGCTGCATTTGCATAATTGAGAGTTACCACTTGATTGTTAGGTTGGCGCTGGTATTCTTTTTTAAGCATTTTAAGTGCTTCATCATACTTCTTTTGACCAAGCAATAAATCAGTTCGTGAATCTAATAAAAACAAGCTTCCTGGCACTTTTTTCTCAAGGGAATCAAGTAACTCAGCGGCTTCATCATATTTTTCTTGATCAATCAAAGTAAGTGCTAAGCCATATTCAGCTGCAGTAGTGTGTGCAAAACGGTTGATGCGAAGGTATTTACGAAATTCCTCTTCAGCTTTAGCGCTTTCTTGCCCATAACGCGCTAAAACACGGGCTTTTGCAAGGGAAAAATCCAGTGACGAATCGATAAAACGTTCTGGGTATTGTAAAGCACGCATGCGCACGTCAGAAACACGCGAGTCTGGCAGTGGGTGAGTTAGTAAAAATGCCGGTGGTTTTGGCATATGACGCATTTGGTCAGAAAGTTTTGCTAAAAATTCACTGGATTCTCTAGGATCAAAGCCTGCGCTATTAAGTGTTTGCATGCCTACACGATCAGCTTCTTGCTCTGCACCGCGGCTATGGGTTAATTGGCTTAACTGCGCTTGGGTTTGGCTGGCTGCCAAAATGGCCATACCTGCATCAGGAGCAACCATGGTGGTTAGAATACCAGCTATCATCCCTGCAATGGTTAAACCTTGATTATCTTTAGCTTGTTGTAATCGCCTTGCTAAGTGTCTTTGTGTAACGTGTGCAATCTCGTGACCAATTACCGATGCAAGCTGGCTTTCGTTGTCGGCGTTAATGATAAGTCCCGTATGCACTCCAACATGGCCACCATAAAAAGCAAAGGCGTTTATGTCTTTATTGTTTATCCAAAAAAACTCAAAGGGGAATCTTATATCATCAGCATGGGCGACCAGGCGATTACCAATGTTTGTGAGGTATTCGTCAAGTACTGGGTCTTGCATAACACGCGATGTACCGCGCACCTGCATCATCATTACTTCACCAATTGCGCGCTCTTTCTCAATGGATAAAACTTGCACTGCCGAAGTGCCTAAGTCGGGCAGCTTGAAATTACTTTGCGCAACTACTGGCAGTGAGAGTGCAAAACAAAAACAAGCAAGTTTTTTTAAAAGAGTCGGTTTTGGCATATTAGTCCTTTTTTTGTAGCATTTCGTTTGCCATTAACTGTGTGAGTGCAAGCTCATCTTCGCATGCAGCCGCTGTACGTTCCGCTTTTTGGTAGTATTCTTTAATGGAAACACCGGAAAGTTTTACGACGTTGAGTTCACTCTTTAAAAATTCAATGGTTTTATGCACTACTTTATGTGAATGTAATATTAACGCTTTGTCGGCTTCATCACCGCGTTGAAAATAAAATTGAATGTATTTGTGTAACTGGTTAATACGTAAAATGCTGCGCATGCTGTGCGGATCCCAAAGTCTAAACTCCATTAATTTGTTGTCTTTTACGTATTGATCAATTTCTTTTTCTTTGGCATATGGAAAGGCTAAAAGTTCAAATCCGCGGTCGGTAAATACTTGGTATAGTGAAATACGAGGTGGGGTCTCGCAGATTATTTCACCAGTATCTAGCTCCTCGCCTCCGAGTAAATCTATATTCCAGTTGCGCTTATTGGTTATCCGTTTGATAGCGTTATCGAAACCATGACTGAAAATGCCTTCTGCTTCACTTACCGATGATGCCACCATATGATAAAAGGGTGGTAGCTCCCCCCAATTAAGCTGTTTTTTGAACCAGTTAATGTCTTTTAAGGTAGGATTTTTAGGTAAATCATTTTTCTTACTTTGATTCGTCATAAAAAAGAAAACTACTATCATCACATTCCACGTTTATAATGAGAATTTAGCATAATCATCAAAAACTTGCTTGCGGTTTATTAATTAATACCTTTAGCTAACAAAGGTAGGCTGTTTAAAGAAAAATAATATGTTAATTTAGCAGCGCTTTTTGCTATCAGAAATAACAAATATGTATGATTTAACTCAGTTTGTATGTCCACAGCTATTTGTTCAATTTAAATATATTTTGAAAAGGCATGATACAAACGAAGCTTTGGTGTTTCTATTTGCTGATAATGCACAGATAAATGATGTGCTACGTTATTTAGAAAATCATCAATTACAGTATTCATATAAAGAAAATCAGTTAACTGTGTCTCATTTTGGTAAGGAACATTTTTAGTGCTTCATATTTTTAAACAGTGGTATACACGAAAGTTTTCAGATCCTAATGCCATTACCTTACTTATGCTGACATTGGGTTTGGCGGCAGCACTATACTTTTTTGGAACTTATATCATCCCCGTAATGGTAGCTCTAGTGATTGCCTATTTGCTAGACTGGCCGGTCTCTAAGTTGATGAGAATGGGCTCGTCCCGTATTGTTTCAAGCACGATTGTGATGTTGTTATTTAGTGGTGTAGCAATATCCATCATCGTTGGCATTATTCCAGTGCTTTGGCAGCAATTGTCAAACTTTGTGCAGGATTTACCTTCGATGGTTGAGCAAGGTAAAACCTATTTATTAACTTTGCCTAGCAATTACCCTGAATTGGTAAATCCAGAACAAATAAAAACAATTCTATCTTCAGTAGAAGGGCATGTTGTTACAATTGGTCAAACGGTGTTAACAACATCATTAAATTCATTAAAAAATGTGGTTGCTTGGCTCGTATACTTGATCTTAGTGCCACTTTTAGTGTTTTTTATGCTTAAGGATAAAGATGTGTTGGTTTCCGGCTTTGAGCAATTTATTCCAAAAGAGCGAAAGTTAATCAGCCAAGTATGGCAAGAAATGAATCAGCAAATTATGAACTATATCCGAGGCAAAATATTCGAGATTTTGATTGTTGGTTCAACCACATTTATTACTTTTACAATTCTTGATTTAAGGTATGCGGCATTACTTGGCACACTCGTTGGATTTTCGGTTTTGATCCCATTTGTTGGTGCGGCACTTGTAACTATTCCTGTTGCCCTTGTTGCGCTGTTCCAGTTTGGTGTTGGCAGTGAGTTTTGGTATGTGATTATTGCTTATGGGGTTATTCAAGCGCTAGATGGAAACTTACTAGTACCACTATTGTTTTCTGAAGCTGTGGACTTGCACCCAGTGTACATTATTGTTGCGGTATTATTCTTTGGTGGCTTATGGGGATTTTGGGGGGTGTTTTTTGCAATTCCATTGGCTTCATTAGTAAGAGCGCTTTTAAATGCGTGGTCGTTATCAAATCATGAAAAAGCCGAAAGTGCATAATTTGACAAATTAATCGCATTAAAAAAGCGCATATTTTTATATGCGCTTTTTTTGTCAGATCAAAAAATTAATTTTTTGGTTGAGCATCAATTGACTGACCGTTCACCCCAATTGAATCATCTGACATCAAGTAGAGGTAAGTTGGCATTAAGTCAGCTGGTGTTTTTAGCTTGGCTTTATCTTCGCCAGGGAAAGCAATTGCACGCATTGCAGTGCGCGTTGCACCTGGGTTGATGCAGTTAATGCGAATATTGGTTTTACCCACTTCTTTTGACCAAGTTTGCATCATGCCTTCTGTGGCAAATTTAGAAATGGCATATGCGCCCCAGAACTCACGACCTTCACGACCAACACCACTTGAAGTAAATACGATTGATGCATGAGGGGCTTTGCGTAGTAATGGGAAAAGCGATTTCGTTAATACTGCTTGAGCAGTCACATTTACTTTCATGATATTTTCGAAAGTAGATACACAGAAATGCTCTAACGGACCGAGTGAGCCAATAATTGAAGCATTATTTAACAATCCATCTAAACGACCGAATTCATTCTCAATGGTTGCTGCTAAATCGCGGTAATGCTGTTTAGTTGCACCTTTCATATCTAATGGAACGATTGCTGGCTGCGGAGCACCAAGAGCGATAATTTCATCGTAAACAGCTTCAAGTTTAGCAACTGTTTTACCTAAAAGAATTACGGTTGCGCCATGCTTGGCAAATTCGATAGCCGCAACTTTACCAATGCCATCACCGGCACCTGTTACGAGAATGACTTTTTCCTTTAAAGCGTCATTACTTGCTTGATAATCATGCATATTAGTTATGGTACTTAAAAATTTTCGCCATCATACCATAGTCAAGTAAAATAGTTTTGCGATTTATTTAAATTTAGGTGGAGAAATTGCTTTGTTTAAGTTAACTTTAACTGGTCTAATGTCTTAATAATAACCACCGACAAATTAAATTTTGGTAATTTATTACCAAATACACACAATAAAAAAGATCGGGTTTGGAGCAATAAAATGAAAAAAGTGCTACTCACAATGGCAATTACAACAGCATTATACGGCTGTGGTGAAAGCTTAGAAGATGTTAAAAATGAGTCAGAAACAGTTGTACCTACAGTTGCTGGTTCTGTCGCATTTGATCCCTCAAACGGAGTTGTCTCGGTTCCTAATGATTTACTTTTCTTAGGTACA
>NZ_JAPEHW010000027.1 GCF_028875915.1 Pseudoalteromonas sp. G4 | reverse complement strand
CCTCGACCTTGGCAAGGTCGCGCTCTACCAGCTGAGCTATACTCGCGTTTCCAATTGGGCAGTTAGTTAACCACTCCCCTCTCAACACCGACGCATTCTACATAGATTATTAAACGCGTCAACATAAAAATGTCGGATTTAATTCGTTTGATTATTTTTTATCTAAAATGATTTAAAAACACTCGTTTATGCAATGATTTCGATGCATAAACACGAATTTATTTGTTTGCTTGTGAAAGTGCGCCCCAGCCAGCAACCAAATATTGCACCATCGAAACAAATGTTAAGATAGTCGCTATATAAAATAACACAAACGAAAGCGTGATCATTTGACTGTCGTATTGCCAAATTAGTCCGATGATCGCCAACATTTGTGCTGCAGTTTTAATTTTGCCTAATTGTGATACTGCCACATTTGCACGCTCACCTACTTCGGCCATCCATTCACGTAAGGCAGAAACAATAATTTCTCGGCTGATAATAATAATTGTTGGAATGGTGATATAAAGTGATTGGTAATGTTGAGTTAATGCGATGAGCGCAACAGAAACCATTACTTTGTCAGCGACAGGGTCAAGAAACGCACCAAAAGGCGTCGACTGCTCGAGCTTTCTTGCTAAATAACCATCAAGCATATCGGTTACCGAAGCCAACCAAAATATAAAGGCTGCCCAGAAGAAAGACCATTTAGCAGGAATAAAAAAGAAAATAATAAAAATCGGAATTAGAATTAGACGAAAAGTTGTTAAGGTATTAGGAATGTTCCACATATTGGTATTTTATTTATTTGTCATCATGTAAATGATGATAGATTCGTTCTGCGATACTGCGGCTAATACCCGGCACTCGCTCCAGTTCAGAAATAGTAGCGCTTTTTACCCCTTGAATGCCACCTAAATATTTTAATACTGCTTGACGTTTTTTAGCGCCAACACCAGAGATCTCCTCAAGCACTGAGGTATTTCGTTGCTTTTGCCGTTTATTTCGATGCCCAGCAATGGCAAATCTATGACTTTCGTCACGAATATGTTGTATTAAATGTAATGCTGGCGCATCCGAAGAAAGGTTAACCGTTCTGCGACCACCATCAATTAATAATGTTTCAAGACCCGGCTTACGTGAAGTACCTTTTGCAACACCAATTAATAACGGTAATTTACTATGTGGCCAATCAGCAAAATAGTTTTCAGCTTGAGATAACTGCCCTTTACCACCATCGATAAATATAATGTCAGGGATTTTCGTTTCATCAGTCAATTTGTTATAACGCTTACGAAGCGCAAATGCCATTGCGGCATAATCATCACCTGGGGTAATGCCTTCAACATTAAATCGACGGTACTCTTTGTTGGCAGGTCCCTGATCGTCAAAGACGACACACGATGCCACCGTGTTTTCGCCCATGGTATGACTGATATCAAAACATTCCATACGGTTGATTGTTTCTAAACTAAGAGTATCTTTAAGTTGCGCATAGCGTTTAGCAATCGAATCTTTAGCACTTTGCTTGACTTCCAATGCATTGTTCGCATTTTTATTTGCAAGCGACAGATAATCGGCCTTTTCTCCCCTTAGTGCTGTAATAAAGCTTATTTTTTTGCTGCAAATTGAAGATAAGCCTTCAGCAAGTGTTTCACTGCCGTTAAAACTAAAAGGTACCACCAGCTGTTTTGGAATTCGCCCAGTGTTTGATAGTTGCACATAATATTGCGCGCAAAAGGATTCGAGTACCTCTTCATTTGAACTATCTTTAGGCGTTTTTGGGAAGTAAGTTTTAGAGCCCAATATTTTATGATCGCGGATCATTAATACATGCACAGCCACCAGTCCATTTTTAGCTGAGAAACCAATTACATCGAGTTCTGCAACATTGCCCGAAACAGCTTGCTGCTCTTGCATCTTACGAAGCAATAATATTTGATCCCGAATTTGCGCCGCTTTTTCAAATTCAAGCGAGATACTCGCCGCTTCCATATTTTCAACCAGTGCTGCGATTACCTCTGATGAGCGCCCTGCCAAAAACTTTTTCACCATATCCACTTCTTGCAGATAGTCCGTATCAGAAATTTTGCCAACACACGGTGCTGAACAGCGCTTTAGTTGATATTGAAGACAAGGACGACTGCGCGCACGGTAATAAGCATCTTCACATTGTCGTACCGGAAATATTTTCTGCATTAAGCGTAAGCTTTCAGAAACAGACCCAGCACTTGGATAAGGGCCAAAATATTCACCTTTAATCTTGCGCGTACCCCGGTGAAAAGCCAAGCGAGGGTGTTGATGATCTGTAAGTAAGATGTATGGGTAAGATTTATCATCGCGTAACAAGATGTTGTAACGCGGCATGTATTTTTTTATGAGGTTATTTTCGAGTAATAACGCTTCCGTTTCGGTATTGGTGAGGGTAACTTCTATTTGAGCAATATTTGCAACTAGTGCACGGGTTTTATTCTCAGGGATATTTTCGCGAAAATAACTCGAAAGTCGCTTTTTTAAGTTTTTTGCTTTACCAACGTAAATCACTTGCCCTTTTGCGTCTAACATTCGGTAGACGCCAGGTTCTGAAGTAACTGTTTTGAGGAAGGTTTTTGCGTTAAACGCTGACATCATTTAATCAGAGTCAATCTCAATCATTTTATGACGAATAGCAAGGTGTGTTAGCTCAACATCGCCACCCACATTCAGCTTTTCAAACATCCTGTAACGATAAGAGTTAACTGTCTTAGAACTTAGATTTAATTGGTCTGCAATAGTTTGTACTTTTTCACCTTTAGTAATCATCAGCATTATTTGCAGTTCGCGATCAGATAATGAGGCAAACGGATTTTCTTCATTGCGTCCACTGAATTGCGCAAGTGCAATCTGTTGTGCAATTTCAGGGGCAATATAACGTTGTCCAGTTTTAACCGCGCGAATAGCATTAACCACTTCTTCTGGCCCTGCACTTTTCGTCAGGTAACCATGTGCACCAATTTGCATTACTTTACTTGGGAAAGGATCTTCACATTGCATTGTAAGCACAATTACTTTTACATCCGGACAAAAACGACAGATTTTTTTAGTTGCTTCAAGTCCGCCAATACCTGGCATATTCATATCCATGAGTACAATATCTGGGTTATTTTGACGACAAAACTGAACCGCCTCTTCGCCAGTCTTTGCTTCGCCTACCACTTTAAATCCACGTACGTCATCCAGTATACGCTTAATACCTGTGCGAACTAGTTCATGATCATCAACTAACAGTACGTTAATCAAGAGGTTACCTCACGGTTGTAAATCTAATACATATTTAAGTGGCTTAACCTTACCATACTAATTAGTAAAGTCGAACAACTTAAAACGCATTTATAATGTGATTTTGACTGTTTGTTCACTAAGTCAGCGATTTAATAAATTATTTATCATTTACAATCGATTACATTCATAAAATACGCATTTGTAACAGTATTTTAGAGTACAAACTCGGTATTTATTTATCGTCATGACAAAAATATTACAGCGACTGTAATATTTCTTTCATATTTCTCTGTTTTAATCCGCGCCGTAATAAAAATGACATTTTATTGTCACAAAAAGCGACAAATCCTGTCGCCGATTAATGAAGAGAAATGTAATGAGTGAAAATACATCAAATCCAATAAACCCTCAGCAGAGCGTAGCTGCAAAATTTTTAAACTGGGCTGCTATCGCATTTTTAGTTTATTTGGTGTTAGTTGCGGTTAGTACCGTAAGTGGCGGTTTCAAATTAGCGTCTGGCGGCAGCGAAGGCGCAAAAGAAATCTTTGCATTTGCAACAAATCCATTTGTAGCATTATTACTAGGCGCATTAGCAACGGCATTAGTTCAATCTTCATCTACTGTAACTTCAGTAATCGTTGGTTTAGTAGCGGGTGGTTTACCAATTAATATTGCAATCCCTATGATAATGGGTGCAAATATTGGCACAACAATTACCAATACACTTGTATCAATTGGTCATATTCGCTCAAAAGAAGAATTCAAGCGCGCATTTGAAGCATCAACTGTTCATGACTTTTTCAACTTAATTGCCGTGGCGATTTTCTTACCACTTGAACTGGCATTTGGTTTATTACAAAAATTATCACAAAGTCTTGCACACTTATTTGTTGGTGATGCTGATTTATCATTGAAAAGCTATAACTTTATCAAACCATTAGTTAAGCCTGCTGTTGGTGTTGTAAAAGATGGTTTAGCATTTTTTGATGGCAAAATGCTAGGTGTAGCTATGGTTGTTGTTGGTATTGCAATGATTTTATTCGCTGTAACAACACTTGGAAAACTACTACAAAAAGCCCTAGTGGGTACAGCAAAAGAAATGCTTCACCGTGCGATTGGTAAAGGCCCTGTTGCAGGTATTACTTCTGGTGCTGTGGTTACAGTAATGGTTCAGTCTTCATCAACGACTACAAGTCTAATGATCCCGCTTGCTGGTAGTGGTGTGTTTTCAACAAAGCAAATTTACCCATTCACGCTAGGTGCAAACATTGGTACTACAATTACTGCCCTACTTGCAGCAACGTCAATTACAGGCGCAGCAGCAGAGGTAGCATTAACGATTGCACTAGTACATGTTATGTTTAACGTATTTGCTGTTGCACTGATTTATGGCACACCATTCTTACGTGATTTACCACTACGTGCTGCAAGCAAGCTTGCAGAAGTTGGTTCGAATAATAAGTCTCTAGCACTTGGATATGTATTAGGCGCATTTTTTGTAATCCCTGGTGTGATGATGATTGTTGCTCGCTAACAAAAAATACAATTAAAAACTCTTTTTAAAATAACGATAAAGTGAATAGCTTTATCGTTATTTTTTGTTACTTAACCTTATCCAAATTGCTCCATTACTCTCCAAGCACTACACTTAGCGCCAATTATAAGAAGTACGTGCAAAATCATCATGAGAAAACCGCTCGCACTGTGTGCAGCTCTATTATCTTCAACGTTAGTTGCAAAAACAGATTCATCTTTATCTATACCATATATATATGAAACGCCAACTATTGATGGCCAACTTTCAGAAGCATTTTGGCAACAAGCGAAACGAATAGATATAAACAATATCACTTGGCCATATGAAAACGTGCCAGCTGATGAGACAGCTTATGCATTAGTTTATGAAAATGGCGAGTCCCTTAACGTTGCATTTGTTGTATCTGATTCAAATCCAGATCAAATTCGCGCGTTTTACCGTGACCGTGATAAAAACTGGAATGATGACCTCGTTGGCTTAAAAATCGATTCATACAACAATGAAAAATTAGCCTATCAGTTTTTTATAAACCCGCTTGGTGTGCAAATGGACTCAATTGAAGATGCACTGACAGGCCATGAAAGCGATGCATGGGATGGCATTTGGCACAGTGCGGGTCAAATTACTGATACTGGTTATGTTGTAGAAGTATCAATCCCATTTCGCATATTGAACTTTGAACAGGGTCAACAACGTAAAGATATGGCGATGGAATTTGTGCGGTTTTTACCGCGCAATGAACGTCTTCGCATCTCATCAATTAACATAGATCACGCTAACAGCTGTTGGGTATGCCAGATGCAAACGGTTTCTGGCTTTGAACAAGCAAAACAAGGCAATAACTTAACGCTGGTTCCAACTGTGGTGGCAGGTCGAAGTGAAAGCCGCGATGTGTCAACTAATCCTATGGAAGATTGGCAAGCGGATAATTCGCTAGAGCCAGGGCTTGATGTGAAATGGGGCATCACGCCGGAAGTTACCCTTACTGCAACATTAAACCCTGACTTTTCACAAGTTGAAGCGGATGTTGCTCAACTAGGCATCAACAATAGTTTTACCCTTTTCTTTCCTGAAAAGCGTGCCTTTTTCTTAGAAAACAGTGATTACTTTTCAACACCTTGGAATTTAATTTACACCCGTAATGTTGCTGAGCCGGATGCGGGGATAAAACTCACAGGTAGTGTTACTGGTCATACATTTGGCGCCTTTATGGCCAATGATAATCAAAGTAATGTTATTATTCCGGGTAACTTGGGTTCAACAATTGTGTCATTAGATAGTAAGAGTAATAATATCGCAGCTCGCTATCGTTATGATTTTACCAATGACTTTTCTATGGCTGCGACCACCACAGCGCGTAGTGCTGATGATTATTACAACTACTTATCATCACTCGATAGCAAATATCGACTCACTGAAAACGACACCTTTATTGCTCAAGTTGCATTTTCACAAACAAAATATTCTGATGAATTTAGAGAAAGCATATGTGATGCTGATAGTCTTTCGGATTGTAAAGAGCAAGCTACAACACAATGCGATGGCTTAACCGATTGTGATATTAACGAGCAATACCTTCGCGTAAGTGCTGAAGATGCAATTAACGACATTGCCTATAAGTTAAGTTATGAGCATAACGAAAAATACTGGAGCCTCTTTGCTCGCTACGACAACCTAGGCAAAGATTTTCGTGGCGACTTAGGTTTTATGAACCAAGTCGATTTTAATAAATTTGTAAGTGGTGGTCGTTATCGCTGGTATGGCGAGCAAGGCATTGATTGGTATAACCGAATTGAATTTTACGGCGATTGGGACATTAGCCATAATGACAATGGCGAATTACTGGAAAAAGAAGTGCAAGGCGAATTGTCACTTAATGGTCCATTACAGAGCTTTATTCAACTTGAGTTAATGCAACGCGATCGTGTTGGTTTACGTCATAACAAAGCAAATTTAGCCATTGATAACAACACCACGTTATTTAACGAAAACTTAGTAGGCATGTATTTGGAGTTCAAGCCAATGTCAGGTGTGTTTGCTTCTCTTTATGCAAATACAGGTAATCATATTGATCTTGCTAATAACCGTTTAGGTGATAAAACCCGCATTAGACCGGTCATTAATGTGAACTTAAATCGTCATTTAGAATTACGTTTTCGCCACACATTTGAAACCATGGATGTGGCTGGAGATGACTTATTCACGGCTAACCTTACGGATGCGCGCATAAGTTATCAATTTAATACCCGCAGTTTTGTCAGATTAGCCGTTATTTATCGTGATATTGAACGCAATCCGGATAACTATATCGATGATGTAAATGAGAGTTATAAAGGGTTTTCCACACAATTTTTATACTCTTATAAAGTGAACCCGCAAACGGTATTTTTTGCAGGTTATTCTGATAACGGTTATCAAGATGATGACCTAACTAAAATTGAAAAAACCGACCGCTCTGTATTTTTAAAAATGTCTTATGCATGGATGCAATAGGCACAAATCGTATTTAGGGAGCATTTGCTCCCTTTTTTATGCAAAAAAGGGATATATATTATAGCCAAACTTTCCTTTTGTTTTTGCCATTAGACAGTATGCTTAGCCTAAATGAATCCGAACATTTAGGGATACACATAATGAGTAATATTTTTGCAGACAATTCACTAAGCATTGGTAATACACCACTGGTTAAATTAAACCGCGTAACTTCTGGTAATGTTTACGCTAAAATTGAAGCGCGCAACCCAAGCTTCAGCGTTAAATGCCGTATCGGTGCATCAATGATTTGGGAAGCGGAAAAGTCAGGTGAATTGACAAAAGACAAAGAGCTTATTGAGCCAACTTCAGGAAATACAGGTATTGCACTTGCATTTGTTGCTGCATCGCGTGGTTACAAACTAACTCTGACTATGCCAAATACAATGAGCCTTGAGCGCCGTAAGCTATTAAAAGCGTTAGGTGCTAACTTAGTACTTACTGAAGGTGCTAAAGGTATGAAAGGTGCAATTGAAAAAGCGCAAGAAATTCAGCAAAGTGCGCCTGAAAAATACATCTTATTACAACAATTCGAAAATCCAGCAAACCCTAAAATTCACTTCGAAACAACGGGTCCTGAAATTTTCGATGCAACAGATGGTGATTTAGACTTCTTCGTTGCAGGTGTTGGTACAGGTGGTACTATCACAGGGACAAGCCGCTTCTTAAAACTAGAAAAAGGCTTAAACGTTAAATCAATCGCTGTAGAGCCAGTTGACTCACCTGTTATCAGCCAAAAGATTGCTGGTGAAGAGTTAAAACCAGGTCCACATAAAATTCAAGGTATTGGTGCAGGTTTCATTCCTGGCAACTTAGACGTTGAAATGATTGATGGCGTTGAGCAAGTATCAAATGAAGACGCAATTGCAATGGCGCACCGCCTAATGAAAGAAGAAGGTATTTTAGCAGGTATCTCTTCAGGTGCAGCTGTAGTTGCAGCTAAGCGTATTGCTGAACTACCTGAGAATAAAGACAAGAAGATTGTTGTTATTCTTCCAAGTTCGGCAGAACGTTACTTAACGAGCCCATTATTTGCTGAAGAGTTCACAGATCAAGAACTCGTTCAGTAATTATCTTTGCTAAAAGTGCGAAGCACCGCTTCGCACTTTACATCCTGTTAAAATCATTCCACACTTAGCCTAAATACAAAAACTACAATTAGGCTTATGTTTCGCAAAATCTTTATATCACTTTTTATTTTCGCTCTTGCGGCTTGCTCGGAAGAAGCACCAGAAATCAAGGCTGATAACGACTCTCCTGAATATAAAGCATCAGAATTTTTTTACGCCATTTTATTAGAAGATGATATTAATAAAGCTGTTAATGCATCTATCCCAAAATATGGCCGTGTAATTAAATCGTATGGTTCAACCAAACAATTTGCCCGCAATGTCTTAAATATGCGCTTCGACGAAGTAGAAATTGAGATTGACCATGGCAGCCGCAGTGTGCGAAAACGCTTTGGTGATACGGCAACATTGAATGTCATTTTACATGGTAAGCATAACGGCAACAAAGTTGCAGATATGCGCCAAATTCAGTTAGTTAAAGTGAAAGGTACTTGGTATATCGAAAAAGTACTGGACGACCCTTACGCTCGTTAAACAAAGTAAAAATTTAAAAGGGGCTGATCCATTCTTACATCATCAGCCCCTTGCGCATTTACTAAAGCTCGTCAAACTCATCCACATTTATAACTGCTTGCCTTAATGTTTCATATTCAGTTAAACAGGCTAATTCTTCTTCGCTAAAATCATTTAATGTTCTTATTGCTGTTAAGCGGTTAAATTTAACATCAAAGCGTGCTTTTTTCATGGCTTTTTCAAAGCGAGAAATTAAATCTTTTTGCTCTGCCAAGAGCACCAATAAACGTTCCATATTATCAATGTCACTACCAGCTTTAAAATGACAAAGGTTACACAAGCGCTCGCGCATAACTGTGTTTTTACTCAAACTGTTTACCACTTTGTTCAACGTAACATCACTTGGCTTTTTGTAAGGATTTCCCCATGGGAAAACTGTAATACGAATAAGCTTGCCAAGGGGTATATTTGCAAAAAATGCTTCGAATGCCTGACCTATCTGATACAAACAATGGTCAATTGAGTAAGTAACAAAAGGTAAATCGGAGACTTGCCTACCATCGTCTTCATAACGTTTTAAAACACTACTTGCTAAGTAAAGTTGACTCAATATGTCACCAAGGCGTGCTGAAGTAGCTTCTTTTCGTTTCAATGAACCTCCTAACAACAACATCGCATAGTCAGAACAAAAAGCAAAAGACGCACTTAATTTAGTTAATGTTTGGTAGTAATGCGCAACCGGACCGGCGCTCACCTTAGGTACAAACCAATTACAAGTTAGCGAATGGAAGAAACTAAAACCAAAATTACCCATGGTATGCACGATATGCTTACAGAGATGGTCATCAAACTGGTTCAATCCAGTTTGTTCATCTTCTAACGCTACCGCTTCCATTTCTTTCAAAATAAACGGATGGCACCGTGTAGCACCTTGGCCAAATATCATTAAACAGCGTGTCAGTATATTTGCCCCCTCAACGGTAATCGACACAGGCGTACCTTTATAGGCACTCGCAAGACTATTACTCGGCCCATTTTGAACCGCTTTACCTGCTTGAATATCAAAGCCTCGGTTAATAATGTCTCGCCCAAGTTCTGTAAGATGGTATTTTGTTATTGCAGTAATCACCGCTGGGCTTAGATTGAGATCAAGCGCCGTAGTGGTCATACGCCTTGCAGATTCTGTGAGGTAACTCATTGCAGCTATATGCGCTAGGCTTTCTGCGACACCTTCAAAATGCGCGATGGGTAAACCAAACTGCTTGCGAATTAATGCATAAGCACTGGTTGTACGTGTGGTTAAATGCGCAGTAGCAGTTGCCAGTGCAGGCAAGGAAATCCCCCGCCCCGCGCTTAAACATTCAACAAGCATACGCCAGCCTTTACCAATAAAGTCCTCACCGCCAATTAATACATCAAGTGGAACAAATACATCTTCCCCTGTTGTTGGGCCATTCATAAATGCCATGCCCATCGGGTCGTGGCGTTTACCAGATGTAACGCCCTTTGTTTTGGCAGGAATAAGTGCGCAACAAATACCTAAATCTTCTTTATCGCCTAATAACCCATCAGGATCATATAACTTAAATGCAAGACCAATCACCGTTGCAATGGGAGCTAACGTGATATACCGTTTTTGCCAATTGAGTTTAATGCCTATAGTCATTTTATTTTTATAACGTTTTTTACACACCACACCATAATCTTGTATCGCACCAGCGTCAGAGCCTGCATCAAGTGCTGTTAAAGCAAAACAAGGTACTTCATCACCATTTGCCAGTTTTGGTAGCCAAAAATCTTGTTGCTCTTTAGTGCCGTAATGAGCAAGTAATTCCGCAGGCCCTAAACTGTTTGGCACCATCACAGTGACCGCAGCTGATAAACTAGAACACGCAATTTTGCTCACAATTGTGGAGTTAGCATAGGCCGAAAAACCATGTCCGCCATGGCTTTTCGGCACGATTAAAGCAAAGAAGCCCTCTTTTTTTAAATATTGCCAAACCGCTTTTGGTAAATCGCGCTCTGTAACAATTTGATGATCGTCCAACATATCTAATAATGTGGTTACTTGATTATCAATAAATGCTTGCTCTTCGTGGCTGAATTTGGGGCTTGGATAACTTCTAAATGTTTGCCAATTTGGACGCCCAGAGAATAGCTCTCCATCCCACCAAATATCACCGGCTTCCATAGCTTGACGCTCAGTATCTGAAAGCGGTGGCAAGGCTTTTTTGAAGTAATTAAAAACAGGTTTTGTTACAAATCTAAGGCGGTTTGCACGAATTCCAAATATCGCCGCAATAGCAAAAACAATTATTATAAAAATCAACATTCTAAAACCTTACCTGGACTTTATTTGACTCTTATTCAAGTATGGACATATCCGCGAAAAAGTCTAACTACGTTTACCCAGTTTTATAGCCCTGCTATTATGGCGAAGATTGGCGCAAAGCCATCCAGCTAAGGAAGATAATAAAATGACACCATTTAAACTCTCACTACCAGCAATTTTGGTAGCATCAGCCGTTGCGTTAACTGGCTGTAATGCAAATAATTCAGAAAAATCAACTGCAACACAACAAGTCACAGCTCAAGACGCAAAAGCGTTTTTAGCAAATACTGAAACAGAATTAATGGCGCTTTATAACGAAGTTAGCCGTGCTGAATGGATTTACGCAAACTTTATTACGCACGATACTTCAGGCCTATCGGCAGCAGCAAACGAAAAGATGACAGCTGCCGTAGTTCGTTTAGCAAATGAAGCGTCTAAATTTGATAAATTAGACCTAGACGAAGATAGCCGCCGTAAACTAGATAAACTTAAGCTGGCACTCACCCTGCCTGCACCACAAGATCCGGCTAAAACAGCTGAGCTTTCAAAAATCGTTGCTGAACTTGGCGGCCTTTATGGTAAAGGTAAATACTGTAAAGAGGACGGTAAGTGCTTAAGTCTTGGCGATATGACAGCCACCATGGCAACTAGCCGTGATTACGACGAGCTACTTGATATTTGGACTGGCTGGCGTGAAGTTGCTAAACCAATGCGTCCACTTTACGAGCAACAAGTTAAATTAACCAACCAAGGTGCTAACGAGCTTGGCTATGCAGATACAGGTGCAATGTGGCGTAGTAAATACGATATGCCAGCTGATGATTTTGCAAAAGAGCTAGATCGTATTTGGGGTCAAGTTAAGCCGCTATATAATTCACTACACTGTCATGTTCGCGCAAAACTGGGCGAAAAATATGGTGAAGACAAAGTACCACAAGACAAGCCTATTCCAGCACACTTACTTGGTAACATGTGGGCACAAACGTGGGGCAATATCTACGATGTAGTTGCACCTGCAAACGCTGATCCAGGTTACGATGTAACTGAATTACTTGCTGAGCACAACTATGACGAACTAAAGATGGTGCGCGGTGCTGAGAAGTTCTTTACCTCAATGGGCTTTGCACCATTACCTGAGACATTCTACGAGCGTTCACTGTTTATTAAACCACAAGATCGCGACGTGCAATGTCACGCTTCAGCTTGGAACTTAGATAGCAAAGACGACTTACGTATTAAGATGTGTATCCAACGTACTGGTGAAGAATTCTCAGTAATTCACCACGAACTGGGCCACAACTTCTACCAGCGCGCTTACAACACACAACCAATTTACTATCAAGAAAGTGCTAACGATGGCTTCCACGAAGCAATTGGTGACACTATCGCCCTTTCTGTAACACCTGGTTACTTAAAAGAAATCGGTTTACTTGATGAAGTACCAGATGAATCAAAAGATATCGGCCTTCTAATGAAAATGGCTATGGATAAAATTGCATTTATCCCATTTGGTCTACTAGTTGACCAATGGCGCTGGAAAGTATTCTCAGGTGAAGTAACGCCAGAGAACTACAACCAAGCATGGTGGGAACTGCGTGAAAAGTACCAAGGTGTAGCAGCACCAGTAGCACGTACTGAAGAACACTTTGATCCAGGTGCAAAATACCACGTACCAGGAAATACACCTTATACACGTTATTTCTTAGCGCACATTCTGCAATTTGAATTCCACCGTGCACTTTGTGAAATCGCGGGTAGCAAAGAGTCAATTCACCGTTGTAGCGTTTATAACTCAAAAGAAGCAGGTGAGCGTTTAGATGCGATGCTGAAAATGGGTTCTAGCCGTCCATGGCAAGAAGCGCTTGCAAGCGTAACGGGTAAGCCAGAAATGGATGCAACAGCGATTCTTGATTACTTTGCACCATTACAAAAATACTTAGATGAGCAAAACAAAGGTCGCCAATGTGGTTGGTAATCTAACTTAGCTTAAACAAAAAAACCGCTGAAATTCAGCGGTTTTTTATTGTTTAAACAGTTTTAAAACTGGCCGTAAACAGCAAAAACAAGAGCTTCATCAATATCTTGATAACCAATTGAAAAGGCAAAATTGGCGTCCGTATAGTATTTCGCTTTCACTTCAAACTTGCCATCATTAACACCAACACCCGCAGAGATTGCTTGGTTTAAATAGTAGGTACCAAACACCCGCGTTACTAAATCATTTCCAGTTTCAGTCACTGATGCATCAACTGCTAAATGCTGCGCGCTATTAAGTGCCATAAAATAGCGAGAAGCCAGTTCCCAGCTATCAAGGTCTACTTCAGTATCAAAACTAACTGCAAGATAATCAATGCGGTTGATTTGATGATTATATTCAGCGCGAGCAAATACTTCGCCGTCTGCGTTATCAGCATCACTGTAACGGGCACTTACTTTAAAATCATCATTCAGTAAAAAACCAGCGCCAACACTAAAGGCATCAAAGTCTCCCTGTTTGGCAATGTCTGCGGTGATAAATACATTATTTGGTAAGAAATACTCGCCACCAATATTGTAAACATTATCATCGTAAAAGTTATTGATTGAGCCGTACAGGTTAGTATCGGTATTTAGATAGCCAAACTCATCTAACACACCTATCATTGCTTGCGGTTTAAAAAAGTAGTGGCTGCTCAATGCAAAACCATCGTAGTTATCAGCATTTACATAATTAAACTCGTTAAATGATTGATAACTTGCAGCATTTACGCCAGCTGAAACGAGAAATAAAGAAGATAAAATTATTTTTTTCATATTGTGTGTTGCACTATCCTAATGTGTACTGACTTAAAATTTTGTAGACTTGGTCAATATCATCACCCGCTTTGAACTCTTTTGTCATTGGGTTTGGCTCTGAGCCTAACCAGATCTTTAATTCTGCATCGAGATCAAAGGTGCCCGCTGACTCTTTACTAAATTTTGTAATTTTACCGTATGGGATAGACAGCACTTCCGCTTTGTTGCCACGAACACCTTGGCGATCAACCAAAATTAAGCGCTTGTTGGTAAACACCATGACATCACGGATCACTTTGTACGCTTTTTCGACTTGTTCACCTTCAATTAATGCACTATCGATAAAACGTTCTACTTCTTCGCTATCAACTTCGCTCGCATTTCCTATTAAACCTGATAAAAGTCCCATGATTTGCTCCTTTGCTATGGAAAAGGGAAAAGATACTGTTCAGCATCTGGCCAATTGGTGCATTGTTTTACACCTGGCACATATTCAATAAGGTAATTTAAATTACCTGTATGTCGTAATAAAGTCAGTGTCATTAAGCTATTTAAAAAGGTACGTTTATCATCAATTTGATATAAATAACTTTCTAAAAACTGTTGAAACACCTCAGATCTACCTTTTGCAATTAATAATCCCACTGTGGTGAATTCAAACACCGGTTCATTGCAAATGATGGCATCACCAAAATCAATTACACCAGACAGTATAGCCCCTGAATCAGTTCGCTTTACGAGTAAATTACCCGGGTGCAAATCACTGTGTATTAGGTATAAATTACTTGTTTCAGGCGCTTTGTAAGGTGTATGAGCAATATAAGGGATAAAATCGGCTAAAAAATCTGCGCGTAAACCTTGTCGCTTTCGGCGGGCGTAACTATTGTGGTATTGCGCTTCAATAAATGCCTGCCAATCTTTATAAAGTACGCTTGATTTCTCCATTGGCATACTGTGCATTTGCAAGCAAAAGCGCCCTAGCTGATCTGCAATCGATTTTTGTTCTTCAAGTGTTAGTTCGTTATACACATCTGAGAGCAACTGACCTTCCAAGCCCTCGGTAACAATGTATCCCCAATTATTAATTTCGCCATGGGCAATCAATTTGGGTGTTGCTATCGGTAGGGATGCGTTATCGCAAAGGCGTAACGCTTCGGCCTCGTGGTGATATTGAAAGAGCCAGTTTGGCGCAATTAATTTAATGTAAAACGATTGTTTACTGGCACTTTCCAATAAAAATGTGGGATTTTCACCTGAGCTTGCACGCTGTAACACAGTAAGTGCCAAGTCATTGTTTTCACATATTTGTTCAATCAGTGGCTGCCAGTGCTTTTCATCGGTAAAATCGCAAATAGCACAGGCAAGCTCATAGCTTGGCTCTGTTGGTAAATCTAATGCATTAAAGTTTTTAATCAAATAACTGGTTTTCAAGTGTTTTTCCATTATAAATTTGCTGATATGCAATGCTCTGGTGATGTAAACATTGCAGTAATTGAATATCAAAGTCAGTGACACTGGCATCGTATTCAATTAAGTATTCACGTGATTGAGTTACTTTTAAGTTTCTTAACCCATTAAGGTCTGCAATCACGTTATCTAAATTATCTAAATGCTGTTTCAATCTCAGCGTCAAATAGGCCTGAGAAGTGGTATCACCATCACCTGAGTATTGTTTCAAACTGCCCGCTTCAAACACAAACACACGTTGGCACAATCGCTCAAGCTCAGCTAAATCGTGTGAGCTTAAAATAAAGGTGATGTCTTTACTTAAACTCGCGATGAGCTCTCTAACTTCTTTGGCATGCACCGGGTCAAGGCCTGCTGTGGCCTCATCAAGCAACACAAAAGATGGGCTACCAATCAAGGATTGCGCAATACACGCACGTTTTCGCATACCATGAGAAAGCTCTTGTGGCTTTTTAGTTTTATGCTCAAGTAAACCCACTAAGCCAAGTACACGAGAAACTTCAGTTATTCCCTCGCTTTTACTAAAGCCTTGAAGTTTAGAGAAAAAAGCCAGTTGTTTTTCAATGGTAAAGCGCGGATCAAGCTGCGCATCTTGCGGCAACACAGCAAGTTTTCCAAATTGCTCACTATGTGGTATCACCTTGCCATCAAACAGTACTTCACCGCTACTCGGTGAAATAAACCCTGAAATTAAGCTAAAAAGTGTGGTTTTACCTGCCCCATTAGGACCTATAATCGCCACCGGCTCGCCACTTGGAATGGTCATGGATACATCAACCAGGACTTTGTTAGACGCAAAATGCTTACTTACATTTTTAAGTTCAATCATGGTTATACCCCTTGTTTCTTAAATAATGTAAAGGTTAAAGCACCGTAAGCCACTGTTTGCGCTACAGGAAGCAAATACTGTTCAGCCTTGCTAGCCGATAAAGACAAAGTGTTAAACAAGTTAGCGTTAGGTAATAAATAACTCAGTAACTCAAGCCCCTGCCACACATAATCTGCGAGTAAGCCAATAATAATACTGCCCAACGTTAGTAATAAAAGACAATGCACTATCGCTTGTTTAGATGAAGTGGAATAAACATTCAGTAACAACATAAAAGCGATCATCGGTAACACAACAAACACTAAATCGATAAAAATGCCGCTACTTAAGTTAAGTGCTGCTGCCAATTGTGTGCTGTCGTTCCATACAATCAAAATATTGCTAGCTATTAACGCAAGTAAGATAAACGAGCTAACGACTAATACTTGCCCTAAAAAACGCCCAAGCAATAAATCTTCTCGTTTTGCTCGCAGTAATAAAAATCGAATTGTGCCACGTGCCTTATCACCACAAAGTTGATCGGCAGAAGAAAACATCGCAAAAAATGGAAAGGTAAGCACCGAAACTAACCAAAACACAATGAGTTCAGGGACCGGCCAGTTTGATAAATTTTCAAGCCCCACTTCTCCAAGAATTTGCGTTATAAAACGCTCAAATTGGGGATTTTTGAAAAACGCAGCTCCTTTAGCCACCACATTGGTCAAAATAAGTGCCCAGATAGCAAGGTAGCTAATAATGGCAACTAGCCCTCTTTTTGAAAATAAAAACCGTGAAAATTCAAATTGTGCAAATGCAATTACACGGTGAAAGCTAGTTGAAACCATAAAATTCCTTTATTTTAATTGTGCTTGGAAACGTTCTAATCCTGCTTTTAAGTCCAGTTTAAGATCTTCTACGTCTTCAAGTCCAACATGAATTCGTACCAAAGGTCCTGAAAAATCATAATTAGTTACGGTACGAATACGATTAAAGCTACTTGTAACCGTAATCAAGCTTTCAAAGCCACCCCATGAATAGCCCATTTTGAAATGACTCATACCATCTAATAACGCAGTAATCGCAGCTTGATTACCGCCTTTTAAAACAAAACTGAAAAGCCCAGTACTACCATTAAAATCTCGCTTAAATACATCGGACCCTGGGCACGAATCAAACATTGGGTGACGCACATGATCCACAAGTGGGTGGTCTTTTAACCAATTTGCAATTTCTAACGCTGCTTGCTCATGCTGCTTTAAACGCACGGGCATGGTACGTAAACCACGCAGTGCTAAATAGGCATCATCAGCAGAAGTACATTGCCCCATTAAATAGGCATTTTCACGTAATTGCTCCCAGCACGCTTCATTTGCAATCGCAACGCCCATCATCACATCTGAATGACCAACGATATATTTGGTTGCCGCTTGAATGGATACATCTACACCATGTGTAAGTGGTTTAAAAAAATAACCATTACCGTAAGTGTTATCAATAAACACTAATAAATCATGTGCTTTGGCAATTTTGGTAAGAAGTGGTACATCTTGCACTTCCATGGTAATGGAACCAGGTGCTTCTAAAAATAACAATACCGTATTATCTTGAATAAGCTCGACTATGCCTTCACCAATCATCGGGTCATAGTAAGTCGTACTCACGCCCATATTGGCTAAAATTTTGTCACAAAAATCGCGCGTTGGCTCGTACGCCGTATCCACCATTAAAATATGGTCACCGGTTTTTACAAACGACAAAATAGCGTTACTTACCGCTGCCGCGCCACTTGGAAATAACGCACAACCAGCACCTTGTTCAAGTTCTGTAATCGCATCTTGTAGGGCAAAGTGAGTATGGGTGCCACGACGCCCGTAAAATAGCGCTTGTTCACCGCGTTTTGCGGTGTTTTCTTTCATTTGCGCAACAGAGTCAAATACTATGGTTGAGGCGCGCTGTACAACCGGATTCACCACACCTTGGGTATATTTTGTTTTACGACCTGCGTGAATAATTTGGGTATTAGCTTTCATTAATCAAATCTACTCTTGGTTCTGTTGCAAATATTAAATAGACTTTTAGACGTCTAATCAAATCAAATTTGTTATGAGTTAATCCAATGCTCCAATAAAAAGCGGCTAATCGAACTAAAACGTGGCTTTTTAAAGGTGCTAGTTTCATCGCCCCACTCACCAAATTCGGCTAATTCGTCACGACTAAACCAGCGTGCATCTTCTAATTCATCTTCGCCAATATCAACGTCTGTACTGCTAGCTGTAGCGACAAAACCTATCATCACGGAACTTGGAAAAGGCCAAGGTTGCGATGCAATGTATTCAACCTCATTCACATCAACGGAACTTGGAAAAGGCCAAGGTTGCGATGCAATGTATTCAACCTCATTCACATCAACGCCTGACTCTTCTTTTACTTCACGAATAACCGCCTCTTCAAGAGTTTCGCCTGCATCCACAAAGCCAGCAAGCGCTGAGTAATTGCCAGTTGGCCACGACGCTTGACGGCCAAGCAAACAGCGCTCAATGCCATCATCAAACACTTTTTTCACTATCATAATCACCGCAGGATCGTGACGAGGAAAGGTAATATGACCACATTGTTTATTGGTACATTTACGTGAATAGCCACCTTCAAATGATATGTTTTTACTGCCACAACGGCCACAATACACGTGGGTTTTATGCCAATGCAGTAAGGTTTTAGCATAACCCGCAATCGCAACACTTGTTGCAGGGAAACTCGCAAGTTGACCGCGAAAAGGCAAGGTTTGATAACAACTGAGTTCATCCAGTTGCAACTCTTGCTGAGAAATTTCCATGGCAAAGTAAGGCGTTTCATTATCAAGCCCTAAAAATAGGTGTGGTTTGCGACCTAAAATTTGAGAAACGTGTTCAACACTTAACCATAACAAATCATCCAAATGACTTGTTGAAAGCATATTGTCTTGATAAAAGAGCAATACTTTTGCATCAACACGATTAAGTTGAGTTTTGATAAATTCGGGTTTGCTGCGCTCACGCGAACAACGTGCCAGCGGCATTTGACTAAAAGGCAGGTTTTGCATAGCTAATTTATTGAATTTAGTATGCTTGTATTAAAACATAAAAAAAGCGCCAATGGCGCTTTTTAAAACAAAAATGATGTTACAAAATGCTTAGTTTGGTAGTTCTGCTAAGTATTGTTGTAACTTCTGATTTTCGCTTTCAATATGCTTATAAAGCTCTGCATTCACTAACTTGCTAGCAGCCGCTTCATCAATTACTACTACTGCATCTTGGTGGAATTGTAATGCTGATGCAGGACAAACCGCAGATACAGCACCTTCACACATATCGCGTATCGCATCGGCTTTGTTTTCACCCGTTGCTAATAGAACCACTTTTTTAGCTTCTAAAATCGTGCCAATACCCATGGTAATTGATAAGTGTGGTTGGAATTCACCTTCAGCAAAGAAACGTGCGTTATCTTCAACTGTTTCTTTGGTTAGAGTCTTAACGCGCGTACGTGATGCCAAGCTTGATGATGGTTCATTAAAACCAATATGACCATTACGGCCAATACCTAATAACTGCACATCTACCCCACCACTTTGCGAGATTTTATTTTCATACATTTTGCATGCAGTAATTGGGTTTTGCGCATCACCTGGCGGTACAAAGGTATTATTCTTATCAATATCAACATGATTAAATAATTGCTCGTTCATAAAAAAACGATAGCTTTGTGGATGGTCACCATCTAACCCAAGGTACTCGTCAAGGTTGAAGCTTGTCACTTGCTTAAAGCTTACTTTGCTTGCTTGATTTGCTTTGATAAGTTCCTGATAAAGTGCCACAGGCGTTGAACCCGTTGCTAAACCTAATACAGAATCTGATTTTCTGTTAATTTGGTCGATAAAAATCTGAGCACCGTATTCGGCCACTGCTGCTGCATCTTTTAAAATAACTATTTGCATAGGGAAGGCTCTAGTAAGGGGTTAAATAAAAATGGGATCTATGGATATCTGTCCGTGCAAGTAAAGATAATCCATAGATCACAAAACCTAATCGGGATACTGACGATATTAGGCTTTACCATTATGACAACGCTGTCATTATTGCGTCTAATTACAAATTTGTAAAGTAAAAGTGAATAAATAATCGTTATTTGCTAATTAAAATTAGTTATATGAAAACACCAAATAAAAAAGCTGGCACTGCCAGCTTTTACTTATTATTCCACTGCCCTTGTGGCATAGACTTAAACGCTAATTAAAATTTTACGTTTATAAAGCCAATGTAATACTAATAATTGCACACCTAATAAGGCAAATACCGCAAACAATGGCTGCCAAGGTGCTGGTACCGCAGCAATCACACCACCAAACACACTTTTAGAAACAAATTCCCAATTAACTAAACTTGACGCCAAATAAATAACAATTGAATTCGCACCAATAATAACAAACAGATACGCTGCGCGCTGTTGATTTAATAAATCAACTACCGCGTAAAACACTGCAAGTAAAATAAAGCTCCACCCTACCGTAACCATCACAAACGACGAAGTCCATAAATCTTTATTTACTGGGAACACCATATCCCAAAGCCAGCCGCATGCCAGTGCAACTAGACCCGCAGCAAATAAAATACCGGCTGTTTTCCACTCGCCACGCTCTTGCGCTTGTTTAATATAACGGCCTGCAATAACACCAAACAGCGCATTTGCAATCGCTGGCACACTCGACAAAATCCCCTCAGGATCCATTGGCTTATTTTGGTAAGTGATACCCGGTAACAAGTTTGTATCAAACCACGCATTCCACGTACCAGCACCACCTGCAGATAAATCACCTGCTACACCACCCGGTACTGGAATAAAACATAACCAAACCCAATACCCAATTAAAATAGCTGCAAGCGTAAACATTTGGGTTCTGAAGCTGGTATGCCAAACCAACATTGCGGCAACAAACCAAGCTATTGCAATGCGCCCTAGTACACTTGCAAAACGGATTTCTTCAGGATTAAGTGGCACACCTGTGCCCCAACCATGGTTATAAAGAACACCAAAAAAACATAATAAGAATAAACGCTTAAATGCTTTGATATAAATTGGTCTTCGTTCAATAAATGGCAAGTGATCAATGCGCTTTGGCGCCAAGCCCATCGCCACACCAGATAGGAAAATAAACAGAGGGAAAATCAAATCATAAAAAGTGAACCCATGCCACTGGCTATGCAATGTTTGTGCTTCCGCAACTTTCCAACCAGCCCAACCGGTTAAAACAAATAAGGCAGCAAAAATTTTCTCGCCACCTAAAATCCAAAACATGTCAAAGCCACGCAGTGCATCTAATGACGCCAAACGCTTTTTTGCTTTTTTATTTGTATCGCTCACGACAACCTCGTTTTAAAACTTGTAAAATCATACAGAGAGAAACAATCCGTTGCATCTTACTTTTCGTTTGATTTAATTTCTATTTGCGTACTTCCCCTAAAAATACGACCGCTAATTTTACTTTCTTTTAGATAAAAAAAAGCCCCGCTTGTTACTTCAAAGCAGGGTTTTTGCCCAGGAATCTTTTAACGTTTTGCACCTGCAACATAGGTTTCTTGCGCATAATAATCGTCGCTCATCACCACAAAGTCAGCATCCGCGCCCGCCACAAGGCGACCTTTTTGCGTGCCCAGTCCTAAATATTGTGCTGGATAAAGTGATGCCATACGAAGTGCTTCTGCATAGCTAACATCAAGCGTGTTGATGGTGTTTCGCACAGCGCCAGCCATATCAAGTACGCTGCCCGCTAATTCACCGGTAGTCGAATTTAATCTATCGCCAGTACGAATAACTTTACGACCATCAAAGAAATCAAATTCCATATCATCGGTGCCTACAGGCGGCATTGCATCTGTAACTAACATAATTTTGCCGCGTGTTTTGCTATCAATTGCAAATTTCGCTGAAACTGGGTGAACATGGTGACCATCAACGATTAAGCCACACCATGATTGCGTATCAGTAAGTGCAGCGCCCACAACACCCGGCTCACGTGAGGTAAATGCACTCATTGCATTATATAAGTGCGTAAAACCATCTGCGCCTGCCTCAAGTGCAGCAAGCACTGTTTGGTAATCAGCATTAGTGTGACCAATAGACACTTTTACACCCGCCGCGACAAGGCGTTTAATATCTGCTACAGATACATTCTCAGGTGCAAGTGTTACTACTTTAATGCCTAAATCTTGGCGCTCAAATACTGCAAATTCCGCTTCCGAAATAGGACGGATAAATTTTTCACTGTGCGTGCCTTTTTTTGGCATAGACAAATGAGGGCCTTCGAAGTGTACACCCACAATACCTGGCACTTTATCTTTAATTGCCTGAGCTGTTGCATCAGCTGCACGCTCCATTACTTCAACACTGTCTGTTATAAGTGTTGGTAACAATGCGGTTGTACCAAATTGGCCATGTGCTTTTGCAATTTTATCAACGCATTCAATGCTTTGCTCAGCATTAAAAAATGCACCACCGCCGCCATTTACTTGTACATCAATAAAACCTGGAGCCACAGTGCCAGTAAGTGCGATTGCACCTGCAGCTTGACCGTTAACAAACTCGGTAATAACACCGTTCTCAACCACAAAACTGACATTTTCTAAAAACTGTTCACCTGTAAATAGGCGCGTCGCAAAGTAGGTAGTCGTCGACATAATTAACCTTCTATCGAGTTTTGTGCGAAATAAACAGCGCCCATTTCTGGTGGCTGCATTGCAGGTTGTACGTTTTCAACAACCTCTTTATCTAGCCAATCTTGTAATGGCTCAGCTAAACCACCGATCATAGACAAGCGTGGTGGTTTATTTTCTAATAGTTTATACGCTAAATCACTGATGTAACGTGCACCGTCTTTTACAATGGCAAGTGCGACTTCATCACCTTGCTTGGCTTGCTCTAAAACAGGGCGCGCAAGTTGCGCATAACTGCTTGACGGTTTTCCTGCCATAGCCTCAGCAATGCCCATTGCATCAGTTACTTTAAAATGTGCTAATAAAATATCTGCTAGCGACGTTTTTGGCCCTAAGCCATCTAAACTCAATAACGCAGATTTCACAGCTTCAAGTCCAAGCCATGCACCGCTGCCTTTATCGCCTTGCGCAAAACCATGGCCGCCTAGGATGGTACTTTGACCGTTTACATATGAGAAGCCACATGATCCTGTACCTGTAATAATTACCGCGCCATCTTTGCCCTCATGAGCGCCAATACATGCAGTGTGCAAATCAGTCGTGAGATACATCTTTTTGAAAGGATGATGCCAATCTTGAATCTGTTGATAAAGACCCGGTAAGTTAACACCTGCAAGACCAAGCCCTGCAACAACATCATTAACTTTGTCGAGATTCAATCCAGCATCTTGAATTGCCAATTGGGTTGAAACCATAATGGATTCAAGTGTGCGGTCTAAGCCATGCAATGGGTTCGCCGGACCTCCGAGTCCTGTACCTAACACCCCATTTTGGCTCGAAAATACGGTTGCACGACACTTTGTACCGCCACCGTCTATTCCAATAAAGATTTGCTCTTTATTTGCACTACTTGCAACCATTAAACAACCTCAATTCTTATATTTTTTATCGTAAAAGCGTACTGTCTAGTGAGCCAAAATATGGCAGTCACTTTTCTCTTTTACGGATTTCCTCAACCCATGTGTTGATTTAATGTTACACAAATAATGACAGCGTTGTCATTAAATTTTTATAGTTTTTGCAATTACAGGAACTTAATGTACTTAACCACTTGTAATTTAAGGGCTTTAAATTCTATCACTTCGACTAAAAGGTAACATCTTCCTACTTCACTTTAACCAACATTTATAAAATAGCAATGCAAAACTGATTCTCTTGGCAAATCATAAAATTGCGAACTACGCTTTAAATAACATACGGAAAAAGAGAGCAAGTCATGCATTCAATTAAAGTTAAAGACTATATGACACACCGCGCTGTCACCTTCACAGTTCAAATGACAGTGAGCGAAGCATCAGAACGATTGCTAATCGCGCATCAAATTGGTGGGCCTGTACTTGATGAGCATCGCCATGTTGTTGGTTTTTTATCTGAACAAGATTGTTTAGAGCGCATGCTTGAAGATACATACCAAAACGAGAGCCATTACAAAGTGGTTGATATTATGCGTACTGATGTACTTGCCATCGACGAAGAGCATTCAGTGCTTGATTTAGCCCAAACAATGTTAACCAATAAACCCAAAATCTACCCTGTGGTTGATGCTAACAAACGCCTTGTTGGTGTTATTACTCGAAGCGATGTTTTAAGAGCGATAGATCAACATCATCATGCAATTTATGAACAAGGGCACCGCCGTTTTGTTTAACTATCCTGAATTCGGGATAAGAAGTTAACTCACAATTTGTCATATGTATATTTTATTATTTTACACCTTCTAGCTTGATAATTTTTCACAGTAACAAGGCAAATTTGTGCGTCAATAGCGAGCCTATTGCCAACAAATTTAACGCAGTAATAATTAAAAGTAGCTGCTTGAAAGTAATTTGTTGTCCCGAGTTCAGGTTAACTATTCTTTTCATTTTCTTGAATCAAACCAAACACTGTTACACTTTCTGTGCAGTGTTTTTTATTTTTGTAAGTCCCAAAATTGTTAAAGTTGCCCTAATTTACTTGATCTGATGCAGACAGCATCGTACTAACTTTGCCAAATTCAAACGTTAGCTCCTATACTTATTTTGTTATAAAAATTAGCGTTAAAAAGGAGTGAGTTATGGCGCATATTCTCGCGGTTGATGATCAACACACTATCCGCTCTATGATTGAAGCAATCCTGACTGGTGCGGGCCATCAAGTGATGACAGCAGTAGATGGTGTAGATGCAATGGAAAAGCTAAGAACACACCAATTTGATATGGTGATTACAGATATTAATATGCCCAATATGTCTGGGCTTAGTTTAATTCCTAAAATTCGCCGACTACCAGAACATCAATATGTTCCCATTTTAATGCTCACCACCGAATCAAGTAGCTATAAAAAAGAAAAAGCGAAAAACAGTGGCGCAACTGGTTGGTTAACAAAACCGTTTGATCCCACGCGCTTACTGACCGCAGTAGAAAAAATGATTAAAAAGTAAACTTTTTTATTTGTAGTGTATACAAAATACAAAAATCCTGTTACAAATATAGGCACTAGGCAAAAACACAGCAACTATGGCAGGTACGACCTGTTTTAGATAAATACAATTACAACTTGTTGATGTCATCCTTTGTTCTAGTAAATTTTCGGTCACTTTTTATAAGTTAACTGTATTTCGCATTAACTTAACGTGGCTAAATTGAAATAACCTAATGACAACAGGAACACAGAAAATGGGAAACTCAACAGGAAGCTTATGCCCCCCTGCTAACCGCCAACAACCAGTCGACAATTCGAAACACGCTAGTAAGCCGTTTCAACCGAGTCAGGACGAAAAATGTTTTGAACGAGGTTATAACTAACAATTAAAAAAGCCCGCAACTGCGGGCTTTTTTATATTTTACAGAGTGTTATTTTACACCTAGTTCTTTTAAACGTTCGTTCAAGTAGCTGTCTGCAGTGTAACGCTCTGAAAGCACTACATCTGGACGAGGATGTAAAAATAACGGTAATGAGATGCGTGATTTATCAGACGCTTTACCTGTTGGGTTAATCACACGGTGGATTGTCGATGGGAAGTAACCACCTGACGCTTCTTGCAGCATATCACCGATATTAATGATCAGATTACCAAAGTCACATGGCACATCAATCCAACCACCATCTTTGTCTTGCACTTGAAGACCAGGCTCATTTGCCGCAGGTAGAACTGTTAATAAGTTAATGTCACCGTGTGCTGCTGCGCGGATTGCACCTGGCTCTTCATCGCCCGTCATTGGTGGGTAATGTAGAACACGTAATAACGTTTGCTCTGAGTTTGAAATCATATCTTTCAAATCAATTGAAAACTTCGCTTTTACGTCTGCTGGCGCATATTCTTGTACCCAGCTTAGTAGCGTAGAAGCAAACTCGTTCGCTAAACGGTAGTACTCACGAATTTCAGCTTCTAATTGTGCAGGAACACGACCATTTGGGTAAACGTGGAAGTATTCTTTGATATCTTTTACAGTGAAACCTTTAGCTACCTCAGATACTTCTGGTGGAAAATAACCATCTTGCGTTTCTTTGCTAAACAGAAAATCGTGTTTTTCGCTCGAATTGAAAAAGTCTTGCCAATTTTTATAAATCGACTCAACTAAATCTTGAGAAATTGGGTGGTTTTTTAATACACCAAAGCCGGTATTGCGTAACGACTCAACAAACTGCTCAGCCGCATTTTCAGCGGTATAATCAACCGTAGGTAATTGCATAAGATTCACCAAAATAAAAAAGTGAAGAGCCTTTTTGGCTCATACACTTATCAAATAATTCAAGGGATGTGTTTTGCACGCATCATTCTCACTAAAGTGATTATAGATTATAAGGACGAATGTCCGCACTCATGTTATGAGTTATCTTCTTTTGATTTAAGTCAATTTGATAACGTACTTTATTAGCACCTTATACTCTATTAGCAAAACATCAGGTTTCATTAATTAAATGCGTTGTAACGCTTAGCACTTTGCTCGGCTTGATGCCAAAGTGTTGTTTGTTTTAAATCTCGCAGTAAATAATAACTGTCTAGCTCGCTCAAATTGGCAATTTCTTTAGCTATCGAATAAGGATATCGCCCATATTCTAGCTGTTTAGGGTCAATGCCGTAATTAAGTAACAGCCAAATAATCGATGCGCCAGATTCATAAAACATATTGAAGGCAAAATATTGCTCTTTCTCTTTTTTGGAACTTATTTGTTTGTAGCCATATTGTTCTTCATCAAGTTTAAGCGGATTTAATAAACTAAAGGGTTTATTTTTATGAGAAGCAATCACCTCTCGGGACATCATAACATCAACATACAGTGCACTGCCTTCAAACAGCTCTTGCCCTAACGCATGTTTATAAACCCAACCTGTAGACTCATCACCCGTACGCGAACTATCAATTCGCATCATTTCATTCGTTATTACGGTATATTGTTTAATAAAATGTAATGTTTCTTCACTGCTTAACACTTTATTTGGTAAATCTGACATTAAAGCTAACAACATTACTTTGAGCGTCACCATTTCTTCATCAAGTGGATATTTCCAAAGTTCATCAAAATCAAGTTGATCTCGTCCCGCTGGTTGTTTAAAAGCCTTGTATTGATAAATATGAAATGCCTCATGATATGCCAACGTAATTGCTGGAGTAATTAACATGTCTGAGATATTGACCGACTGCTCACTATAGCTTTGCAAGTAATATTGGTGGTTCTTAATTTTATAATAAAAATTAAAAAGGCCATTGCCTTCTTGTAATTTGTCATGGGCAACGACACTCAATTCATTTAGTTGTTGCACGTTAATGTCATAATGCTTATCTAATGCAACAGCATCTGGGATAGTTTCTTTTGCATTGACAATATAAGCATTTTTCACTTGCTTATCCTCGGCATGAATCAGATACATCCCGACTTTATCAAATTGGTAACCCTGCCATGGTGTATCATGTTCACCAGCTTGTTTAATTTGTTGAAAAAACATTTCATCTATTTTACTTGCCTGCCCTGTGCTAACCGTAGGCTTGCCAGTCGAATTATTATTTTCACTATTACACCCTACAATCACCGTCAAGATACATGTAACCAATCCCAATTTTTTCATATTCAGTTCCTTTTCCTCAAACAAAACATAATGATATGAATCAAGCGAAGTAAGGTTAAGTAAGCATCTGTGGGAAAGTGTGACCAAGCTGTGACTTCGTGTTGTTAAGGTTTAACATTTAACTAAAATGCAACAAACAAACGACACAAAAAGTCCACATCAGTGTAAGCAAGGACATTATCAATGTTAAATGTTATGATTAGGCTATATAAAAATCTTTGAAAAGTTTGAAGTTACTTTGCCCAAAGCTATCTTTATCTAAGCGCTATTTTTAGGCTAAAGCCACGAGTTTAATTGGACCATCACCTTTTCAATTTCAAAACGAATTATACTTTTTTATGAATAACCAAGAACAAGCAACAATTTACTGGCACGACTACGAAACTTGGGGAGCAACTCCACAAAAAGACAGACCCAGCCAGTTTGCAGGCATTCGTACTGATCACGATCTTAATATTATTGGCGAGCCTTTGGTTATTTACTGCAAACCACAAGCAGATTACCTGCCTCATCCAATGGCAGCATTGGTTACAGGCATTACACCGCAACATGCAATGAAGCACGGTATTTGCGAAGCTGATTTTATTAGCAAGATTCATCAAGAGTTTGCCAAAGAAAATACCTGTGTTGCAGGTTACAACAGTATTCGCTTTGACGATGAAGTATCACGTTATTCTTTTTATCGTAATTTTTACGACCCGTATGCACGTGAATGGCAAAATGGTAACAGCCGTTGGGACATTATTGATTTAGTTCGCGCTACTTTTGCACTGCGCCCTGAAGGTATCAATTGGCCAGAAAAAGAAGATGGTTCACCAAGTTTTAAGTTAGAAGATTTAACTGCAGCAAATGGCATTGATCATGGTAATGCCCACGATGCTCTGAGTGACGTCACAGCAACCATTGCGCTAGCAAAACTTATAAAAGAAAAACAGCCCAAACTTTATCATTTTTATTTTGGCTTACGCTTTAAAAAAGCAGCGCAAGAGCTAATAGATGTATTTAATATGACGCCTTTAGTGCATGTCTCTTCAAAAATTCCTGCCAGTCAAGGCTGTACAACATGGATTGCGCCAATTGCGTTTCACCACCAAAATAAAAACGCAGTAATTTGTGTGAATCTAGCGCTCGATCCTACCCCGTTAATTGAATTAAGTGTTGAAGAAATTCGAGAGCGTCTTTATACAAAGCGCGAAAACCTGAGCGAAGATCAATTGCCGATTGGCCTAAAGCAAGTGCATATAAATAAATGCCCGTTTATTGCACCAGCAAAGACCTTGTTACCTGAAAACGCCGAACGACTGGGTATAAATCGAGAGGCCTGTTTAGCAAACCTCAAGCTACTTCGTGCTCACCCTGAGCTTCGTGAAAAAGTGGTTGAGGTATTTAACGATGATAGCCATTTAACACCAATTACAAACCCTGATTATGCACTTTATCAAGGGTTTGCCTCAAGCGGCGACAAATCAAAATTCGATATTATTCGTTCAACTGAACCCAGCCAACTAGCAGGGCTTCAACTTGATTTTGATGATGCAAAGTACAGTGAAATGCTGTTTCGCTATCGTGCACGTAATTGGCCTGAAAGCCTTAATCATCAAGAGCTCGAAAAATGGCGTAAGTATTGTCAGAGTAAATTAATGCATGGCGAAGATAACCCTTCAATAGACGCCAATGAATTTATGCTCACACTCGAAAATTTAGCCCATGAACATGAAAGTGATGAAAAGAAAATGGCAATACTTAAATCACTGTATCATTACGCACAGAGCCTTTAATGACAAAACGTATTAGCTGCGATTTGCATGATTATTTTGAAATTGTCTGTATGCGACAGAGCAATATTCGCATCACAATTAAAGGCAATGTTACTTATCAGGGTAAAGCTGTCGATTTAAAGACACTTCAAGGAACTGAATTGATAGAAGTTCAACTAGCTGATGGCAAAATAAAGCGCATTAATATTGCTGAGGTTATTACCTTGTCTGCGTGTGGCAATATCCCTGCTAGTCATAATTTCGATATTAAACTGTAATCACTAACAGCCCAATTTATCTTGGGCTGTTAACTCTCATGTTGATTATTTTTGTTTAAAAGACTGCAAACGCGCTAGTAAACTAGATGTATCATAACGGCCACCACCCAAGTTTTGTACTTCACTGTAAAATTGATCAACAAGTGCTGTTACTGGCAGCTGTGAGCCATTTTTTCGTGCCTCATCAAGGGCTATGCCCAAATCTTTGCGCATCCAATCAACGGCAAAGCCAAATTCATACTCGCCTTTAAGCATGGTTTTATGACGATTTTCCATTTGCCATGAGCCTGCAGCGCCTTTGGCAATGGTTTCAACAACCTTTTCACCATCAAGACCTGCATTCATCGCAAAATGCATGCCTTCAGAAAGTCCTTGTACCACACCAGCGATACAAATTTGATTTACCATTTTACACAGTTGACCTGCACCAACAGGTCCTAATAATTGACTAAACTGTGAAAAGGCAGCCATAACCGGTTGCGCTTTTGCAAATACCGCATCATCACCGCCGCACATGACAGTTAATACACCATTTTCAGCGCCGGCTTGCCCACCTGAAACAGGCGCATCTATAAAATCATTGCCTTGCGCTTTTGCAAGTTCAGCTAGCTCCTTCGCTACTTCAGCCGATGTTGTTGTGTGATCAACAATAATTGCACCAGGCTTTATGCCAGCAAGTATGCCATCTTCACCTTTCACAACTTGTCGTAAGTCGTCGTCATTGCCCACGCAAACAAACACAAAGTCAGCATTTTCAGATGCAGCTTTAGGCGTTTGTGCAAAGCTACCTAAATATTCATTTGCCCACTTTTGCGCTTTTGCTGTGGTACGGTTATAAACACAGGTTTCATAGCCAGCATTTTTAAGATGCCCTGCCATCGGGTAACCCATTACACCCAAACCAATAAATGCAACCTTAATCGACATAACTTACTCACTTTTAATCTTTACAAAACTGCGTTTGAGTATAATCATTTAACGCATTGAATTATAGGCTTACATCTGGTTAAGGAAAGCAACATGAATTCTAAGTCCTTTCGTCTCGCATTTTTTAGTACACAAAAGTACGATATCACCGCATTTGAGTGTCAATTTCCTGAACATATCTCTGCCGAATATTTTTCGCAGCCACTGAACGAAAGCTCCGTAAAACTCGCTGAAGGGTTTGATGGTATTTGTTGTTTTGTTAATGATGTGCTTGATGAAACTGTGATTAAAAGCTTAAGTCAGCTTGGGGTAAAGTTGATTGCGCTACGCTGTGCTGGATTTAACAATGTAGATTTAAACGCCGCAAAAATGCATAACATTAAAGTGGTGCGAGTACCTGCTTATAGCCCTGAGGCTGTAGCAGAGCATTGCTTAGCACTTATTCTTACGCTTTCTCGCAAAACTCATAAAGCCTATAACCGCGTAAAAGAAAACAACTTTGATTTAAATGGCTTACTTGGTTTTAATCTACATAACAAAACGGTTGGTGTGATTGGCCTTGGTAAAATTGGCAGCGCTTTTGTTAAAATTTTAAATGGATTTGGTGCAAACGTGATCTATTTTGATCCATTTGCCGAAAGTGAGCTAGCTAAGCCAGTTAGCCTAGAAACCCTTTACCAGCAATCAGATATTATTGCCCTTCACTGCCCGCTGACCAACGATACGCTCCATATCATCAATGAAGAAGCACTCGAACAAATGAAACCGGGGGTGATGCTTGTTAACACTAGCCGCGGCGCACTAATTGACACGAAAGCCTGTATCAGTGCGCTTAAATCACGCAAATTGGGGTACTTAGCACTCGATGTGTACGAGCAAGAGTCTGAACTGTTTTTTAAAGATATGAGCTGTGAAATTATTGATGATGATGTTTTCCAACGTCTACTCACTTTCCCTAATGTCCTTATTACTGGTCATCAAGGCTTTTTCACAAAAGAAGCTGTGAGTGAAATTGTTGCTACCACACTTCACAATGTGAATGAATTTATTACCAATTCACCATTAACCAATGAAGTTAAATAAAAAAAGCGCGTTTTAAACGCGCTTTTTTTATTCTATTTTTTAAAAACTATTTAAATGCTACGTTAGCAAATACCGCTAACATTAAGATTGGGCAAATAAAGCGGATATAGTTCGCAAGAAGTTTATATCCCAATTTATCTGACTCATGAAGCTTATTACCACGCTGCCAAAACCAGCCAACAACCACAAAGTAAAACAGTCCCATCAACGGTAACTGGTACTGGGTAAATACGGTGATCACTAAACCAAATAACCAATCAAAATTGACAATAATAACGCTTGAACAAAGACCTACAATAACCGTTACCAGCCATGTCGCAGGTTTTCTATCAAAACCATGATTTTCAACTAAAAACGATACTGGGATTTCGGTTGATGAAATGGTTGACGTAAGTGATGCAATCGACATAAGAACAAAAAATACTAAAGCAACTACAAGCCCAAACGCACCTAAGGTTGCAAACAGCTGTGGCAAAATAGCAAAGATTAGTTGGCCTTCACCTATTAGTTTGCCCCCTTGCATAATCTCTACACCCTGAGCTTGCGCTACATAAAGTGCCGGAATAATTAGTAAACCCGCTAAAAATGCAACACTGGTATCTAGCATGGCAACTGAAATCGACATTTTTGCCACGTTTGCATCGCGCTTAAGATATGAGCCGTAAATCATCATACAACCAACACCGAGTGACAATGAGAAAAACGCCTGTCCCATCGCTGCAATAATTAAATCCGGGTCGGTTACTTTACTAAAATCAGGTAATAAGTATGCCTTAAAGCCATCGCTTGCGCCTTCAAGTGTGCCAATGTAAACAATCAAAACAAGTAGCAATACTAATAACACTGGCATTAAACGGCGTGACCACACTTCAATACCAGACTTAACACCTTTTAAAATAATGCTGGCAGTTAAAATCAACATCAGCGGGGTAAAAATAAAATTGCGCAGTAAGGAGTCTGATTTCAGAAAAGTGGCAATATCAGTGAGCCCTAAAATAGTTGCTATTGGCTCTAAGGCAAACGCCAGCATCCAGCCCGCAACAATGCTGTAAAAACTCAGCATCACAATTGCGCCACCAAGGCCAATATAACCTGCAGCTGCACCCAATTTTCTACTTGTTGATTGGCACGCCTCAGCTAATGCTTTTACCGGGTTCGCTTGCGCACTGTGGCCAATATAAAGCTCAGTAAAAAGCGCTGGTAATGCGAGTAAAAAGATTACAATAAAGTAAACCAGTAAGAATGCGCCGCCACCGTGATTTGCAGCCTGCGTCGGGAATCCCCATATATTGCCTAAACCTACGGCTGCACCTGCTGCCGCTAAGACAAAACCTAAACGACTTTGAAAGCCATCTCTAATTTGTGCCATATTGAACTCTTATTTTTATTATCTACACCACGACTTATAAAACCAAGCAAGATATACTGCAGCAAATATAAAGGCTACGCTTGGCTAAAAGACTAATCTATCGGGTATGGAAACGATTAACAACAAAAAACCACCAATAACAGGCAACTCGCCTGAGCGCGCGCATTTTAGCGCGCTAAACCCTAAGTCACCAATCAATTTAGTTATAGCCAATAGCCAATACCTTAATTTTGACCAAATAAACATCGAATCTATTTTGTCACCAAGTGAAATCGCCATTATGCAAAGGCGCAAACTAGACAGCGCAAAACGGGAATATTTAGCATCTCGTTATTTAATTAAATGCTTGGCACAGCAATACTTCGCGATTGAACTCAAAGAACTTACAACGTTTTTTGACGAACCTAGTGCCCGCTTGGTAATTAAGTATCAAAACAACACTTTGCCACTGTCACTGGTGATCAGTCATTCTAAAGGTTGGGTAGCCGTTTATTTGGCAAGCACGCCTGAGCGTATGGGTATCGACCTAGAATTTATTTCAGAAAAGCGCCCTTTCCTAAAATTAGCAAAGCACTTTTATCATATTGATGAAATTAATGAAATTGAGAGAGCAAACCCTATGTCCGATACTTTTTTTCGTATCTGGACATTAAAAGAAGCGCTGGCTAAAGCTATTGCGGTTCCCATTGCTAAATTATTAGCACCCAATGTATACGAGAGCTATGCCAACAACAATTTGCTCGCTTATAGCTGTCAAACCAAGCAATTTGACTTTTCTTTTGCTGCGCCAGCAACTGTATTGCAGCCACCAGCGCTTATTGAAGTTTTGCTTAAAGGTGATTTAACAGGCTTCGAGCAAACGGCTGTGAATCGCTTGCACAACGTTATCTGATTCACTTTGCTCTACTAAAAAGCACAGATTGTGCTTACTTGCACCATGGCAAATTAAACGAATATTAAACTCACTAAGTACACCCATTAGGTTAATTTCACCATGGCGTAATTGAATTTCAGAGCCAATTAATGCCACCAAGGTTAAATTATTCTCAACCGTTACATGGCAAAATTCGCTTAGCTCATCAAGGCAAGCTTGATCAAGTTCTGGGCGTGATGCATTTGGCGCATTATCAAGCGTTAACGCAACACTGATTTCAGAGGTAGTCACTAAATCTACCGAAATATTGTATTTCGCTAAAATCGTGAAAACGCGTGCTAAAAAGCCGCTCGCAAGAAGCATTTCAGGGCTCTTAAGGGTCAATAAAATCTGATTTTTACGCTGGGTTACTGCGCGAATACCCGCTTGTTCTGATTTTTCTTTCTCAATCCAAGTACCGCCTTGTTCTGGCGCTTTGCTCGAACCAACAAACACACTAATGCCACTGCGGCTTGCTGGTAAAATAGTTGCAGGGTGCAGTACTTTTGCACCAAAGGTTGCCATTTCTGCCGCTTCATCAAAGCTCAGCTTTGCAATCGGTGCTGCTTTTGCACATAAACGTGGATCTGTACTAAAAATACCTACAACGTCTGTCCAAATGTAAACGGCTTTTGCGTCTACTGCCTCAGCTAGTAACGCGGCACTGTAATCAGAGCCGCCACGGCCTAAGGTTGTTGTTTCACCTTGGCTATTTGCGCCAATAAAACCTTGAGTCACAACAATGTTATTCTCAAGTAATGGTAAAAGTTTTTCAGTTGCTAAAGTACGTGTGCGTGCAACGTTTGGTTCTGCTTTTGCGAAATGTGAATTTGTTGCAAGCACTTCACGTACATCAAAACGCAGAGACTGTGCGCCTAAACTGCGCAATACTTGTGTAAATAAATACGATGATAAACGCTCACCAAAACTTAATAGCTCGTCGCTTGCTTTGTCATCAAATTCGTTTTGTAATGCAAAGGTCTTGAATGCTTCAAGTGTTGCTAAAAAGCCATCAGTGATATCTGCATCTAATGTTAGCTTGTCGGTAATTTTGTGCTGAATTGCAACAACCGCATCGATATGTGCTTGGCGCTCTTCAGTCGTTAAACTGTCATTTGCAAGGCTTACTAAATGATTGGTAACACCAGAGCTTGCACTTACGGCAACTAAACGGGTGCTTGGGTTTGATATAACAATTTCGGCGCAGCGCACCATAGCGTCATAGTCTGCGACACTGGTACCACCAAATTTTGCTACATTAATACTCGAATTAGACACGGTCTCTCCTTTAAATCTTAATAAGGAGAACTTGGCAAGGAACGTGATTGATTACATCAGGATAGTCTCTGCCAGAAGCTCTCCACCTGTTACAGGTGACAGTCCCGAAGATTCAACTTCTAGAACCGAAGCAAACTGGCCACAAATCCAGATCACTCCTCGGCAGTTAACCCCCTGATAGACCGTCGTCGGGAATGCGCCCTCGAATCTACTACCTGATTAATGCACCTCTTCTGTGTTTGAATACTTAATAAGCACACAAACAAAAGCCTTCTAAAAAGAAGGCTTTTGAAATTTACCGTTTAGCCGTCTAGCTGTCAATCACTAATTAAGAAATAAACAACCAACTAAATACGATGATGAATAACCAATGGTGTAGGCAATCATCAAATACATAAACATGCGCAGGTAACTTACAAAGGTCAGTTCCTTAATTTTGCTCATCGCAATAATACCTGCAGCGGAACCGATAATCAGCATTGAACCACCGACACCTGTTGCATAGGTAAAGGTTAACCACTGGCGCGTATCCATTACGATATCGGCTTTTAGTAGTGCTGCAGTAAGCGGTACATTATCAACCGCGGCTGACAAAATACCCATAATAAAGTTTGCGTACTCTGGTGCTAACACTTCATACAGGTGTGTAAACTGGTTCAAAATACCAATTTCTTTCATTGCACCTACAAGCAGTAATACCCCAACGAAGAATAATAAGGTGTCGTACTCAATTTCACGCACATAATCTATGATCTTTTTGTTCACGTCTTTTTTGCGCATTAAGAATTGCGCCACCAAAAACATCAGCGATAAGCCAAACAAAAAGGTTAATAAAGGTGGAATGTGATACCACACACTAAACATTAGCGTTGCTACGATGGTCGAAACAAAAATACACGCAATGGTAATATCGGTTTTTTCAATGCGGCGTAGTTCTACTTTTTCAAAGGTAATGGTGCCTTTCATGCCCATGCTCAGCATTGCTGCCAAAATAAATACAGAAAAAGCTGCTGGTGCGACTAATAACAGCAAGTTAGCAATGGTTACTTTATCAGCGAGGAAGATCATTAAAGTAGTTACATCACCCGTGATCAGCGATACACCACCTGAGTTCACCGCAAATACAATGAGCGTGGCATATTTAATTAATTTTTTGGCATCAAGCTTAAGCGACATCACAACCGCAAGCGATATCAGCGTTGCAGTGATGTTGTCAGAAATCGACGAGAAGAAAAACGCAAACGCACCTATTAAATACATTAAATTGCGTTCACTCATTTCATTAGGCAATACCCTATGCACCAAGCTTTGAATAAACCCCTTCGAGTTTAAATAAGCAACAAAGGTCATCGCCGCCATCAAAAACAACCACAAGGTCGCAATTTCTAAAATATTGTGATCGAGTTCTTTTTGAACAGATTCTGGGCTTTGCCCATGTAAAGGGGAAATAAAGAGAATAATCCAGCACAAAGTTCCAAAAAATAGCGTTGTTTTGGCTTTGTTTACATGGATAATATCCTCTATAACAATCAGCACGAAAGCGATTGCTATCAGCGCGAGAATAACACCTGACACCATCTTGTTATTTTAACCTGCTAGAGTTGAGTTAAAAATTTGAACGAACACCCAACCTGCGGTCGATAAGAAGCCTGTTGAGCGGCGCGAAGTGTAGCACTGAAGATTACCTAAAACCACTACGGCTTTAGTTAATTTACACATTTTTTTTATAAAAAATTTACTTTTTGGATAGATATCAAGATAACGTGGATAAATATGATCCCACCTAAAAGAATTCTAGCAACCTTGGTAGACAATTGGTCACTGATTGAAGCACTAATAAAACGCTTTGATTTTGGCGATTTTAGCTTCCAAGATGCCCAAAGCTTGTTAAAAAAATTAGAACCCAAACTCTCTTCAGAGGCGGTATTTAAGCAAATTAACAAGTTGATCCAGTTAGAGATCATCATACCTCTCGCTAAATCGTCACAGCTCGAAATTAACCGTGCTATTGCCGATTTTTCGCAATTTTTATTGCAAGAAGAAAGCCTTGGCTTAGTTGGTGAAATTCATGTTTTGGTAGAAGATTTAGCACGCTTAAACCAACGTTTGTCACATGCCGGTTTTAATGATGACGAAATGGAAATCAAGCGAAATGCACGCATTATGGATGAGCGCGTGCGTAAAATTGTTAAATTATTCCAACATAATCAAAACGCTATTTTTAACCTGGTTGAACAAGCTAAATCTAACGACTCTAATTTAACGTTGGCAAAGCGATATAAAGCGGTCATTGAAGCATTTGATGAATACATTGAACCAATGCTCAATATGGTCGATATTGGCGGCGAATTTAAGCTGTGTTTTGAGCAAATAGAAGCCTCACTGAGTGACTTGATAATTCACTTCACAACCCTTGGCAAATTTAAACACGAAAAGCGCCAGCTTGAGCAATTGCGCAGCCGTATTTTAGATATGTATTTAATTGGTCAGCAATCTCTCACCAAAAGTGCCGATGTATTATTGCCACTGCGAGAAGAGCTGCGCCGCAATACCCAGCTAACCAAACAAACCTCAGAGGTACTTGCGCTTATTCGTAAACAAGGGGTGGATAAAATCCTTGGCGAATTTATGCCGTACTTTAGCTCAGAGGCGCAGCGATTGTCGCTTGGTTCTAACAACCAAATCACTGCGTATATGGCCGAGCTTGCGGAGTTTGAGCACGACGAGTACGAATTACCGGATATGAGTGCGGTGAATCAATACACGGCACCTAACATTCCTGATTACAATCAAGTAAAACAACGCTTTACGCAAGCTAAACGCAGCAAAAAAGCGTCTATTATGGATTTCTTAACGACCACCTATGATGAACTAGAAACTGACGAGTTATTATACCTTTACCAAAAACTAGCTAGCGATAACACGCTCGCCATTTCGCACGGCGAGCAAGTAACCATTCAAAGTGGTAATAAACAGCTTACGCTCAAGCCGTATCTCGCAAGTTCAGTTTCATCGGATTAATTTTTATGTCTCAAATCGATTTATCATTGCTTTCAGAGCTTAAAGCAATCAATAAAAAACTGGTGTCTGGCTACCATATTTGCGAGCAAGACAGCCAACTTTTTCAACAACTTGATCAAGAATTTGATGCCTATGAAGCGCTTTTTGCGGCTCTTGGCCAAACCCTTGTTCACGATGCCCGCGGTTTTTATTACTTGCAAGTAGATGAGGGCACGCCGAATATGGGTAAAATCTCCCGCTCATTTGCCCTTACCATTTATGTGTTGATTGAGCACTATGCCAACCTCGGTAAAGATCCACTAGTTGCCCTTTTCGATAGCGATATCGACCTTGAACTGATGATGACCTTAGTGCAAAACAATAAGCACTTATTTGATCAGCTAGAGATCTTTTCGGGTAGCGATATGCGCCGCGATGTGTTTTTACGTATGGTAAGACTTGGCGTTGCCCGCGAAACTGAACTGGGTTTTCGTATTCTTGCCTCAGCGCACCGCTATTTAGATGCGCTAAACGACATTAGCAATTTTCAAAGTCATATGGACGAGGAGCAAGTGTAATGACTGAATTATATGGATTAACCAAACTTGCCCTATTAAATACCGCAGGTTACGCAAAATGCGTGATACCGCTCAATAAAAGTAGCTCTATTTGTGCGCCGAATAACACAGGTAAAAGCTCGGTTATCAACGCATTACAGTTTCCGTTGATAAACGATTTGCGTTTAACCGAATGGGACGGACACGACCTCGACGAAACCCGTAAATTCTATTTCGCGTCTGATCAATCGTATATTCTACTTGAAGCAGAACTTCCCCATGGCCCAGTAGTCATTGGTGTTGCGGGCCTTGGTAAAGTAGCAGGTTATGGCTACCAGTATTTTTGCTACCACGGTAAATTAGATTTAGCCGACTACACACAAAACAAACGCATTTTAAAATACACCCAGCTATTTAAAGAGTTAGGTGAAAAAGGTTACGCCCCATATGAGCTGAAAGCACAAGAGCTAAATGCCCTTCTGACGGGTGGCGCGACACCGTTTGATAGTGTGCTTAACCTTAAAATGATCCCGCTCAATCATGCCCATGATGCACCGATTTATAAAGAGATTTTCCGCCGAATTCTAAACTTACATAAACTTGGCGCGCAAGATGTAAAACGCTTTATGCTAAAAGTGTTTGAGCGTCACATGTCAAACGCCAAGGTAGACTTTTACGATGTGTGGCAACGCGCCTTTGAAAAAGTAAATCGTGCAAAAATAGAATTAAAAGCGCTTGAGCAAAACGGTGAGGCGATCACCGCGCTTGAAAGCATGTTAGAGCATCAAAGCGCACTAAAAGGCAAACTTGCGGCCTTTGCGCCTAAAATTGATAAAGCCTTAATTGATTACAGCGATTTTAACGACACCAAACTAGTTGAAATCACCGAACAACTTGAAGGCATTGAAAGCGAAAAAGTCGAGTTTGAACAGCGCCAAAGCCTGTATTTAGGTCAATTACGTGAGATTGAGCGTAAACGCACCCAACTCGATGCTTGGTTTAGTGAATTTTCAACCCTTAAAAATGAGTTTGAGCTGGTTAACGAAGCGCAGTTAAAAGCAGAGCTTTCGCAAGTAAAAAAAGAATACGATGCGCTCTCGCATACCCTTGCCAGCGCCGAAGGGCAATCACTTGTTACCCTTGATTTCCGCATTAAAGATGCCACCAAGCAAATTAAGAGCTTAAAACAGCAGCTTAAAAACCTTGAATACAATTTATTTACTCGCATGCGTGAAGACTTATCACTGAAAGAAGTAGAAGATATTTCGTGCCTGCTTAACCACGATATTATGACCATGGCAACGTCGGGTAAAAACGACATCACCATTCATGATGAAACGGCATTTAGTGAGCTGCTTGATTTAATTTCCCGCTCAATTGAAGGCAATGTCGCAAAATTGCCGGGCATTGATATTCCATTAAAGGGTTTAAACGCGCTTAAAATGCAATCGGGCGATGATAAAGAAACCATTAAAGCGCAAATTAATGCGTTTGAAACATCGCTTAAAGAATTACTGGCACAAAAAGACGTTGCCGTTGATTTAGAAGGCAAAAAGCAGGAAAAAGAAACCCTGTACCAAACGGTAATGGCGCACGAAGCGGCGCTTAGCCAATTTGCTAAATACACCACTATGCTTGCCTCAATTGAAGCGCAAGAGTTATTGCTGTCACAACTTGAAAGTGAGCAAGACGAAGTAGAAGGGTTACTTAGCGAAGTGCAAAACGCCGTTGCCACCATTGCCGACAGACGTTCAATTATTAAAGCTAACCGCGATATGCTGGCGCGCCAAAGTGCCCGTTTAGCGCAAGTAAAATCAGAGCGTATTGACCATACCCTTGATTTTTACTCAGGCAAACAGACGCCCTACCCGATTGATATCACTATAGATTTTGATAACTTAGCCGATTTAATTCATGGCTTTAACAAAGACTGTCATGAGCTTAGAAATTTTGCGGTTAACGTATCAAACACCTATCTGCATATTTACAACGCAGGCCTGACAAAATTTGATGGCGAAACGGACGAATACTTAAAGTATCAAAAAGTGATTAATGCATATCATAACCTTGATAACGAGCAACAAGCGGTGGAACGCCAAGCGCGTGTAGCACTGACCGAAGTAGCCGCGACCATTAAAGGCTTACGCGAAGATTTAGATCGCCTGCGCCGTGAAATGAATAGCTTTAATAGCGGCATTAGCCAGCACCGCATTTCAAACTTAAAGAGCTTTAAAATTGAAGTATTGCCACGCAAACAGCTTATTGAAAGTATTGATACCATTATCGCTACCTCAAATAAGCTTGATAACGGCGATACCCTCGATTTACTTAGCCAACAAGCGTTTGATGAAAAAGAGATTAATCGCGCGAAAGATCACTTAATTGAGCTTGCCACAGGAAATGGCGGTTTAACCTTAAGTGATTTATTTGATATTCGCTTTGTAGTGGTCAACCGCGCAGGTGAACAAGATACCTTTGATAAAATCGATTCTGCTGGTTCAAACGGTACCCGTATCACCATTAAGCTACTGTGCGGCATGTTATTTATTCGCTACTTATTAGCAGATAAAGAACAAAGTAAATACCGTATTCCTATCTACATTGATGAAGCGGCTGATATCGACCCGCAAAACCAACAAGCGATTATTGAAACCGCTTATAGTTTTGGTTTCGTGCCGCTGTTTGCCTCGGTTAAGCCACAGGTAAGCTGCGAATACATCGTACCTATTCGTACAGTAAGCGATGGTAAACAAAACTGGGTAGATGAAAACGACTGGATTGCAGTAAGCGATACTGAAAGTGATTTAGTAGCAAGCTGATTTCACCAAGGCGCAAATTAATTAAAAGCGGCACAAAATAAGTGCCGCTTTTTGTTTTAAATTGTTGAGTTCTTCGCAGTTCTTGCGTATTTTGGTCACAATTTTGTTGTAAAACCGTTAATTATGTTTAATACACTTCTGCCTTTTATTTTTATTTCGGCATACAGTCACATTTACTTTGATAGCTTAAAAAAAGATGCACTCTGTTATATTTTTAAGCCGTTAACCACCATTTTGATCATTTGCCTTGCGTATTTGCAAACCACTACCTTCACACCGGTACACTACTGGGTATTTGGCGGGTTCGTCTTTTCACTTATTGGCGACATTTTTTTAATGTTGAAAAAAGACTACTTTTTGCAAGGGCTTATCGCGTTTTTTATCGCTCATGTAGCCTATGTGATCGCCTTTACCGACACCACAGGCTTTGAGTTTAATGGTTGGCTGCTGCTCTTTTTATTAGCCTATGCAGGCATACTCATTGCCGTTTTAAATAAACATTTAGGAAAGTTGCGTATTCCGGTTTACGCCTATGCAACGGCACTGACGTTAATGGTGCTTACAAGCTACAACTTCTTCCAGCTATCGTGGCACTACATGAGCCTTTACGCCTTTGTTGGTGCGCTGTTTTTTATGGTGTCGGACTCAATTTTGGCGTATCGCCGTTTTGTTAAAGAATATGCGTGGAGCCAACCTGCTATTTTAGCGACCTACTACATCGCGCAAAGTATGATTGCGCTTAGCTTAACCAATTAGCCTTGAATGGTTTTTTAGAATAACGAGTATTAACAAGGACTGTTTTAAATGAACGCCGTATTTTGCTTCGATGGCACCTGCAACGAACCCAGTGATGTGGATGATGTATTTTACAACAGCAGCATCAGCAATATTTTAAAAACCCATATTTTTTGCGGTGGTGATTTAATCAATACAAGCCATGCCTTTGAGCAACAAAAAAGTTTTTATTACGCAGGCATTGGCACCTACGGCAATTGGTTAAGCCAAGTATTCAATACCATGTTTGCGCCCGAATACGCTGATTTAGAAAGCATTTACAACCAGGCATACAATGACTACCTCACCCTCACAGGTGATGACTCTATTTTTATTTTTGGTTTTAGCCGTGGCGCGGCAATCGCGAGGCGTTTTGCGAGTAAACTTACTGAGCAAGGTCGTAAAATCACTTTTTTAGGTGTGTATGACACGGTAGCCTCCATCGGCATGCCCGATCTAAGTTCTCAAACAAAACCTGTTAGCGATGTGGTATTTGAAAATAACAGTGTAAGCCCACTTATTCAGCAAGCTGTGCACTTAGTTGCGATAGATGAACGCCGCATTGCTTTTCAACCTCTGCTGATGGCACCTGGTGCCAACGTAAAAGAAGTATGGTTTGCCGGCGTACACTCTGATATAGGCGGTGGCTTTTGGCACGATGGCCTAGCCGATATTTGTTTAAGCTTTATGCTTGAAGAGGCAAAGGGCTTTGGTTTACAAGTACTTGAACTGCATCAAGTGGATTACTCAAAACTTAGTGAGAATAACGTTTCTATCGGCTCTGACGACATTGCTATTTTCCCGCAAATTGATGCTCCACTTCATCAAAAAGCCCGCACTGGCTTTATGTCATCTAAAACCCTAGGTCCGCGCCAAGTTCGCGTTGATTGTTTGGAAGACTGCATGCCACTAGTGCATTACAGTGTGGTTGAACGCTTTGTTAACGTTGCCGATTACCGCCCAATCGCCCTTCGCAATAAACCATTTCAGCTGTTATTACCTAATGGAGAACGCAGTGGGATGATTTTTGGTATAGAGGGAATGAGGGAATATTCGGTGTTGTGATGTATTTGGTATGGGTGTAATCCTTAACACTTTCGCTTCAATCTAGCATTTGTCGCACTGGCGACGACAGCCAAAGGGCGGCTTTACTTCCATGCTGGGTATCTTGCGCCATCCATGGCGCACTCTTATTCATTTTTGTTACACGACAAAAACGAACCACAAATTTATCGGGAATAAATTTGAACAGCGAAGCTGGCCCTTAGGGCGAA
>NZ_JAPEHW010000026.1 GCF_028875915.1 Pseudoalteromonas sp. G4 | reverse complement strand
TCACAAAGCTCAAGAATCCTCTTCTCAATTGCCTATTATTTAACTCAAGCAACACACTTTACTCAAACTTAAAGGAAACTGAACAATGAATACATCAAACGCAATCGAAATTTTAATGGCAGCTGGTTTAACAACATTTGTAGTAGCAGGCCTTGTAACTGCAGGTATGACAACAGCAATTATGGCTGGTGCAGCAATTGGCGGCACTTACATGTTAACTAAATAATCGTAAAATGCATCGGAGATAAAAAAATGAGCAACGTATTTGATATTTTAATGACGACAGCACTTACTGCTTTTGTGGTAGTTGGTTTAGTAACAGCAGGTATGACAGCTGCAATTGTAACAGGTGTAGCCGTAGGTGGTAGTTACTTACTTTTTAAATAAAATCACATTATTAGGAAATATGCCTATGGCAAAAACAAACAAGCTAATTTATAAATTCAAAAAGCAAACTAAATAGCCTTTCTATCCAATTAAATAGAAAGGCTTTTTTGTTTTCAAACGACAGAACAATAAATTATCATCGTGAAATCATGTAAGGTTCACTTAATTTATTAAGCTGTGACCTAACAACATAATTAAAAAATAGAGCGCTATAAATGGTGATGCCAGCAACATTGTTAGTCGTAAACGACCTAAAAATTTCAAAAAACTTTTACGAAAACATACTTGGTCTTGAAATATCCGAAGAGCTTGAGACTGCAATCAAGTTTAAACTTGGTGACCATATGATATTAATGTTTGAAGGCGGGCATGATGCTGTTGAATATGGTCATGGGGTCAATGCAAATTCAACATTGATATTTAATGTGCAAAATTTAGATTCTGAGATTGAAAAGCTTAAGCATCAAGGCGTGGAATTTGTGCATACAACCCCAAATGAAAATAAGTGGGGACGTTATTCTGCTTTTAAAGATCCCTCAGGTATTGTTCATGAACTTATGGAGTTCAATATCGAATAAAAAGCGAGCATGCCAGAGTCAAATAACTCTGACATACAAAAGCGATTTAAAGCGCAGAAATAAAGCTGCTATAAGCCATTTGAACCTTTTTGTTGTCAAACATTTGGCCATGATTTGCTTCTTCAGCAATCACTAACTGTTTAATTTCACTATTGCTCGCATCAAAAAGCTTTTGCGATAAAACGGCTGGTGTTTGTGCATCTTTGCCGCCACCAATCACAAGTAGTGGGCCGCTATAGTCCTCACTAACAACTTGACGGTTATCAACCTTATAAAAAGCATCATCCACTTCTAAATTTACAAATACTTTTGAATACCAGGGCATCGCTTCATCAATCCAATCATCGACATTAGTGGCTGAACCTTGCATTACCAAGCCATCAATAGGCTTATTCTTCGCAACTTGTGCAGCAACAAAACTGCCTAACGAGTAACCATGAACAATTACTTTGTCGGCTTTTAGTGTGTTTTTAGTATAATCAAAGCTTAAATTAGCATCACTTATCAGGTTAGCAATCGTAGCTTTGCCTTCACTCGCACCTAAACCTCGACGATCGAATATCACTATATCACTGCCATATTCAGCCAATTCTATCAGTGCTTTTTTAGATGCTTTTTCGACACTCATGCCATTGCCCGGAATATATAAAATGGTATTGCTTGTACTGGGGTGATCTAGATGTAACCCATTAAGTGTAAGTGCTTCATTATCAGCCTGCATGCTGATTTGAATCACTTGATGATTAGGTGTGCGTTTATCTAAATCAGCAATTAAAGACTGAGTATAAAATTCAACTTTGTCATCTTGTTGAATAAAACGGGATTCTTTTATCGTAGCGGTGCAACCACCTAACACAAGTGCAACTGCCAATGTCATTATTGTTTTTTTCATGGTTTATCCTTTTGCATGTTTTCATACTAGGAACTAGCCAAATAAAAAAAGTTCAATATTTTCTGCTTGTTAGCTAATTTAGAATTAGCTTTAAGCATTTAAAGGTTATTCAATGTTAATCCCATTTATCTGATTAGTTTGAATACACCGTTATGATTTAATTAGACATCAGGTTAACTAAATAAATCATTCGTTAAATCAAAACGATGGCCATTAGTCTTTTCTAAGAAGACAAAACTTCACTAGTGTTATTGCCAATAGCAAATTTAAAAAGATTAAGGAGATTAGGTTACAAAACATACAAAATCGTGTACAAAATATTTGTGATATTAAGAACAAATAGACTTTTACGATCTAATAAATACTAAAACTTGTAACACTACATTTTTAACTAAAATAAGGAATGTAATCATGAGCGATAAACTAGAACAAACAGAAGGAAATAAAAAATCGACCATAGTTAAAGCAACGCTAATTGGCTTTTTTGTCGGTGTGGGATTTATGCTAACAGCCGTATTTGTAAACTTTGCAATGCGTTAGTAAACAAAAATAATCAAAGCAACGTCACGCCGCATAAAGATAAAACAATACTGGCTTTCACTGTTACAGCTGTACACTCTAAATTGACAGTGCAATTATAAAACTCAACAAGGTGCTTTAGGGCACCTTTTTATTGTGCCTTACCTTTTTAAAAAGTAACGCAACACAGCAATTCTCACTAATTTCAAAATCACTTATCACTTCATAAAACCAAATATCACCTCAAATCGCCAAACATCACAAAGCAGCAGAATCCTCATCTCAATTGCCTATTATTTAACTCAAGCAACACGCTTTACTCAAACTTAAAGGAAATTGAACAATGAATACATCAAACGCAATCGAGATTTTAATGGCAGCTGGTTTAACAACATTTGTAGTAGCAGGCCTTGTAACTGCAGGTATGACAACCGCAATTATGGCTGGTGCAGCAATTGGCGGCACATACATGTTAACTAAATAATTTAAAACCAATCGGAGATAAAAAATGAACAACGTATTTGATATTGTAATGACGACAGCACTTACTGCATTTGTGGTAGTTGGTTTAGTAACCGCAGGTATGACAGCAGCAATTGTAACGGGTGTAGCCGTAGGTGGTAGCTACTTATTATTTAAGTAAGATCGTTTACAAAACAATTTAAGGAAATATGCCTATGACAAAAACCAAAAAGCTAATTTATATATTCAGAAAACAGTTAAAATAGCCTTTCTATCAATTAAATAGAGAGGCTATTTTATTTAGCGAAATGCTAGCTTGCTAAATCAAAGCGATCTGCATTCATTACCTTATTCCATGCGGCAACAAAATCATCAACAAACTTCTGACCATTATCATCTTGCGCATAAACTTCTGCATAAGCACGCAAAATTGAGTTTGAGCCAAACACTAAATCAACGCGCGTAGCTTGCCAAGCATCTTCTTTAGTCGCTCTGTCACGCAGTACGTATTGATTATCGCCTGTTGGCTGCCACTCATAACGCATGTCTGTTAGATTGACAAAAAAGTCCGTAGTAAGTTGCCCTATGCGGTCGGTAAACACACCTGCTTTAGAATCACCAAAGTTACAGCCTAGTACACGTAAACCACCTACTAACACCGTCATTTCTGGCGCTGTAAGTCCTAATAACTGAGCACGTTCAAGTAATAACTCTTCAGGGCTCGCTGCAAATGTTTGCTGCTGCCAATTTCTAAAACCGTCATGTACAGGCTCTAAATAAGCAAACGAGTCGACTTCGGTCATCTCTTGAGAAGCATCGCCACGCCCTTTGTTAAAGGCTATGTTTGCTGTAAAACCGGCTGCACTTGCCGCTTGCTCAATTGCAACATTACCCGCAAGCACAATCACATCAGCAACGCTTACATTATGCTCATCAGAAATTGCTTGATACACCCTTAGCACCTTCGCAAGTTTTTCAGGCTCGTTGCCTTGCCAATTATTTGCTGGTGCCAAGCGAATATGTGCACCATTTGCACCACCACGTTTATCAGAATGACGGAAAGTGCGCGCACTATCCCACGCCGTTGTTACCATTTCAGCAATTGATAATCCACTTGCAGCAATTGCCGCTTTCACCACTTGCTCATCATACGCCGTATTGCCAACTGGAATAGGATCTTGCCATGTTAAATCTTCTTTTGGCACATCAGGGCCGACATAACACGCTTTTGGTCCCATATCACGGTGCGTTAATTTAAACCATGCGCGTGCAAACACCTCAGAAAAATAAGCGGGATCGTTATAGAATCGCTCTGAAATTTTGCGATATTCTGGGTCAACCTTCATCGCCATATCAGCGTCAGTCATAATCGGATTATTACGTTTGCCGTTGCCATCAACCGCGAGTGGCTTATCCTCTTCTTTAATAGCGACAGGTTCCCATTGCCACGCACCTGCTGGGCTCTTTTTAAGTTCCCACTCATGGTTGAGCAGCAAGTCGAAATAGCCGTTGTCCCACTGAGTAGGATTGGTTGTCCACGCCCCTTCAAGGCCACTAGTAACTGCGTGAGATCCCAAACCCTTACCTTCTTGATGATTCCAACCAAGGCCTTGTTCATTGATATCCGCGGCTTCTGGTTCAGGGCCAAGTTTCGTGGCATCACCATTACCATGACATTTGCCTACTGTGTGACCACCTGCAGTAAGTGCCACGGTTTCTTCATCGTTCATTGCCATACGGGCGAAGGTTTCACGCACATCATGGGCGGTTTTTTGCGGATCTGGCTTACCATCAACCCCTTCTGGGTTAACATAAATTAAGCCCATCATTACTGCGGCTAATGGATTTTCTAGGTCGCGCTCACCGGAATAACGACTATTGTCATTTTCTGATGGAGCAAGCCATTCTTTCTCAGCGCCCCAGTAAGTATCCTTTTCTGGATGCCAAATATCTTCGCGGCCAAACGCAAAGCCATAAGTTTTTAATCCCATCGACTCATAAGCAATAGTACCTGCATAAGCAATTAAATCCGCCCAGCTTAACTTGTTACCGTACTTTTTCTTAATTGGCCAAAGTAAACGACGCGCTTTGTCGAGGTTAGTGTTATCTGGCCATGAATTAAGCGGTGAAAAACGCAAATTACCAGTGCCAGCACCACCACGACCATCGGCAACGCGGTAACTTCCCGCCGCGTGCCATGTCATGCGGATCATTAAACCACCATAGTGACCCCAATCGGCAGGCCACCAATCTTGGCTGTCTGTCATAAGTGCGGTTAAGTCCGCTTTTAAGGCTGCAAAATCAAGCTGTTTTAATTGCTCACGGTAATCGTAGTCGCTACCGAGCGGGTTAGTTTTAGAATCGTGCTGATGCAAAATATCGAGATTGAGGGTATTAGGCCACCAATCTGTGTTCGATTTTCCGGTTTGTGTAATACTTCCTGATGCAAATGGGCATTTACTTGATGACATTGCTCATCTCCTCTTCCTTTGCTGGAAAAATTATTTGTGATTAAACATTTACCTAAAACTTATCGTATAAAATTAAAACTGAACATAAAGTGATTACAAGTTAATAACTGTAGGCTAGACAGCTGCATTATTCTAAAAATAACTTTTTAAGATAGTTTCTTAAGCTGAAATACATTTTTCATTTAGCTCAGCTTCAAACAGTTTTTGTAGTAAGACAATATCGTTAGTTCTGACATAATTAGGACGCACCACCAGTGCAATTGTGCGATGTGGCCCTGGTTCATTTAAATGAACGGCTGTGAGTTCACCTTCATTTTTTACAAGCTGATCAAGTGCCATATGCGGCACTAACGTTGTGCCTAATTTACCTGCAACCATTTGAATTAAAGTATGTAAACTGGCTGAATCCAGCTGATTTTCGTTATTGGTATTTTCTAATTTACATGCAGCCAACGCATGCTCTTTTAAACAATGTCCATCTTTTAAAAGCATTAATTTGTCTAAATCAAACTCATTAGTCGTGATTTCACTTAAATTAAGTGCACATTCGTCTTTGTGACTGACCCAGTAAAAGTCTTCTTGCCAAAAGTTAAATGCCATTAAACCGTCTATATCATATGGAAGTGCCAATATAGCAGCATCGAGCTCGCCTTCGCGTAGCTTTTCTACTAATACATGCGATTGATCTTCAACAATTTTAAGTTTGAAGTCGCTATACTCAGTACGCACTTTTGGTAACACTTTTGGCAGTAAAAAAGGGCCAATTGTCGGAATAACACCAATCGTCATTGGGCTTGCAAGCGGTGCTTTATTTGATTTAGCTAACAGTGTTAACTCGTCCACTTCAAGCTTGATGCGCTTGGCTTTTTCAAGAATTAACTTGCCTTCATCGGTAATAAACACATGTTTATTGTTGCGCTCAAAAATAGCCACACCTAATTGCTTTTCAAGCTCATGAACCGCTGTGCTAAGCGTTGATTGCGAAACATGGCAATTATCTGCGGCCTTTTTAAAATGCAGCGTTTTTTCAACAGCTAAGGCATAGTGAAGTTGTTTCAGTGAAATCATTATAATTCTTATAAATCGAATGTTTTTTAAATAATAATCAATTTATATGAAATAGCTATACAGCAACTCCCGCAAGTAACACCACGAACTCCATAAAACAATAAAAAATAACTTAATAACAAGTGTTTAAGCTTAAATTCAAAAATACCGATGGTGATCATATGTTTTTTTGATTAGCGTTTTCAAAGCCAATATGGTAAGGAAAATGTCGACATAACAACAATCTAAAAAAACGAATATCAACTTAGTTATTATCAAATTTAGTTATTTAAATTCCCTTCTATACTTAGCTGCGTTAATACACCCATAAATCATAAGGGGAATTCAAAAATGAAATCCGTTCAGATATTAAAATACACTTCGATTGCCGCTGTTGTAGCACTATCTTTAGGCGCAACAACTGCATTTGCTAAAGACACAATGAGCAAGCCAAAAGGCGCGATTGGCATGGGTAAAGTGATGCCTAACCAAGCAAAATCAAACCTATTTTGGTGGCCAAACCAACTTGATTTAACACCACTTCGCGACCACGATGCGCGCTCAAACCCATTAGGTGAAGACTTTAATTATAAAAAAGCGTTTACACAGCTTGATATGGATGCGCTTAAAAAAGACATCGATTTTGTACTTACTGACTCACAAGAATGGTGGCCTGCTGATTGGGGTAACTATGGTCCGTTTTTTATTCGCATGACCTGGCATGCCGCGGGCACTTACCGCACCCTTGATGGTCGAGGTGGCGCAGGTGGAGGTCAGCAACGTTTTGATCCGCTCAATAGCTGGCCAGACAATGGAAACTTAGATAAAGCCCGTCGCTTACTTTGGCCAATTAAGCAGAAATATGGGGAGCTTATTTCTTGGGGTGACTTAATTGTACTTGCAGGTAACGTCGCATTAGAGAATATGGGTTTCAAAACTTACGGTTTTGCTGCCGGACGTGATGATGACTGGGAACCTGATATGGTTTACTGGGGTCCAGAAGTTGAAATGTTAGCAAGCGATCGTCGTGATAGCGACGGTAAATTAAAGCGCCCACTTGCTGCAGTTCATATGGGATTAATTTACGTAAATCCTGAAGGCCCAGGTGGCGTACCCGATCCCCTTGGCTCAGCTAAAAATATTCGCGAATCATTTGCACGTATGGCAATGAACGATGAAGAAACGCTCGCACTTATTGCCGGTGGCCACACTTTCGGTAAAATGCATGGTGCACACAAAGCAAGTAAATGTGTTGGTAAAGAACCTGGTGCAGAGGCCATTGAAGAGCAAGGCTTTGGCTGGAAAAACAAATGCGGTAAAGGCCATTCAGAAGATACCGTTACCAGTGGTTTAGAAGGTGCATGGACACAAGCGCCAACTAAGTGGACATCACTTTACTTATCAAACTTACTAAATTTTGAATGGAAACAATCTCGCAGCCCTGCCGGTGCGATTATTTGGGTACCTACCGATGAGTCGTTACATAAATCAGTTCCTGATGCGCACGTTAAGGATAAGTTTAACCCACCTGTAATGACTACGGCAGATTTGGCATTAAAATTTGACCCAGAATACCGCAAAATTGCAGAGCGCTTCTTGGCAGATCCTGAGAAATACCGCCTTGCATTTGCCAAAGCGTGGTTTAAATTAACGCACCGCGATATGGGGCCACTTGATAATTACTTAGGTGACGAATATCCAAAACAAGCGCATATTTGGCAAGATCCTATCGACAAGCCAGATTACAAGCTAGTAAGCGATAAAGACGTTAAAAAGCTAAAAGCGCAAATTTTAGATTCAGGTTTGTCAGTATCTGAACTCGTAGCAACAGCATGGGCGTCAGCATCAAGCTACCGTGATTCTGATATGCGCGGCGGTGCAAATGGTGCACGTATCGCACTGGCACCCCAAAAAGATTGGCAAGTAAATAACCCTGCACAAACTGCAAAAGTCATTGCCAAGCTTACTGAAATTAAAGATGAGTTTAATGACCGTACTTTTGGACGCAGCAAAATTTCACTTGCAGATATGATAGTTCTTGGCGGCGCAGCAGCAGTTGAAAAAGCAGCTAAAAATGCTGGGGTTAAAGTAAGCGTACCATTTGTTGCAGGACGTGGTGATGCAACCCAAGCACAAACAGATGTAAATTCATTTTCGTTACTCAAACCAAGTGCTGACGGTTTTAGAAACTACTATGAAAAAGGTTATTACAAGTCACCAACTGATGCTTTAGTAGATAAAGCAGATCAGCTTGCTCTAACTGTACCTGAAATGACGGTATTAGTGGGTGGTATGCGCGTGCTAAATACCAATACAGATGGCTCAAACAACGGTGTATTCACAGATAAAAAAGACACACTAACCAATGACTTTTTTGTCAACTTGCTTGATATGTCCACCCAGTGGCAAAAAGCAGGTGATGTGTACCAAGGTAAAGATCGTAAAACTGGCGCTGTAAAATACACAGCAACACCGGTTGATTTAATCTTCGGTTCATCATCAGAATTACGTGCAGTTGCTGAAGTATATGCGTTTGATAATTCAAAAGAGCGTTTTGTAAACGACTTTGTTAAAGCATGGACTAAAGTGATGCAACTTGACCGTTTTGATATTAAATAACGAGTGAAGCTACACTAAACCAAAGGCGCAGTTTGCGCCTTTTTTTATTTCTGAAATAACTTTCATCAAAAACACCGCTCAAGCAATACTGCAAAACAATCGCTTTTATCACAATAAATATTCTCCAATACTGCAAAATTACTATTTGTGACTAAACTCATAGAAATCAGTATATAAATTGATCACAATGAGACGGTTAACACTTTTATTATTCACTTTTATTTTCTTAACATCCTGCCAAGAGCAAAATATACCTACATTGCGTATCGGTACAAATATTTGGCCAGGCTACGAGCCATTTTATATCACCCGCCAAAAATACCCCAATGTGATGAAGCACATTAAATTAATAGAGTATCGCAATGCATCGCAGGTACTAAATGGCATCATTAATGAGTCAATAGATGTGGCAGCAGTCACATTAGATGAGGCAGTTAAAATAAAAGCGCTCGGTTTTGATATTGAGGTTATTTGGGTAATCGATTATTCCAATGGTGCAGATACCTTAATGGCAAAACCTAATATTACCCATGCACAAGACCTAAAAGGCAAGCGAGTAGGTGCTGAAATGTCGGCCTTAGGCTTATATTTTTTGTCTCGTTATTTAGAGCTAAATTCACTTAGCATTGATGACATTACTTTGATCAATTTAGAAGCAAACCGCCATGTACAAGCCTATAAAAATAACGAAATAGACGCTGTATTCACCTTTGATCCAAGTAGCAGCAAACTGATTGATGCTGGCGCAATACAATTATTTGATAGTAGCCAAATCCCAGGCGAAATCGTTGATGTTTTGATTACAAATAAAAAAACTCTGTCAGCAAATAAAAAATCTCATTTACTGTCTTTTTTAAAAATGAATAATCAAACAGTTAAACATATCGTGGGGGATATCACCCCTTATATAAATTCATTAAATCAACGCCTTAATTTAAGCGAGCAACAATTAAAAGACACCTTTAACAAGATTACGCTATTGTACGACCAAGCTGTAATAGATTGGCTTGAAAATACCGAAAAGCAAGCTCTGTTAATTAAAAGCTATGACAAAGTTTTATTAGAACAAGGTAAGATAGATAAACTATGTCAATGCAATAATCTAATTAACCCAAACATCGCAAAGCAGGTGTTTAATGAAAATTAAACCTTGGGCGTTTATTCTAATTGGCAGTGCAATTTCATTTGCCTTAATTGTACTTTTCTTTTTAACCGTTGTAGAAAAAGTGGCCATAAAAAACATTGTTGAAAAAGAACAAGCCTTGCTTGAACATCAGGCTGAGCTAATAGCATCGAATCTCAGCCATGGTGACATTGAACAGGTAAAAAATTGGGCCACATTAACCGCGGAATTTGATGATTATAAATCCGCCTATGTGGTATCAAATGACCGCACAATTGTTGCTTCAAATACGATAGCTGAAGAAAACAAACCCTTACTTGAAATAGATAGCATAGCATTTAATTTTTTAAATACCGACCCTAATTATTTACTAGCTAATAACTTACTGTTGATATCTGCCCCCGTACTTGAAAAAGGTAACAAAAAATCATCACATTTCTTAATTATTCAAAAGTATATTTACCCAGAACTACATAATTTTTCGTTGCAAGTACAATATACAGCGCTTATTTCGACAATTATTTTCTTGGTTTTTTCAATCACTTATTTTGTCATGATGCGCACCGGGTATATTCAACGAATAAAACTATTTTGCTCCGCAATTACACGTTTTAATGACGGCAATACAGAAGCACGAGTAAAAGAAGAAAAGGACATTTTTTACACCCTCGCCTGTACATTAAATGACTCTTTTGCATTTAACGAACACCTTAACGAATTGCTTCACGAAAAAGATAATTTAGCCAATTTGATAAGTGATTTAACGCCAGATGCCGTTATTGAAACAAATGAACAAGGCACAATTACCAACATTAATCAGAGCTGTTTAGCACTATTTGGCTACGACAGCAAAGATGAGCTTAAAGGTCGAAATATAGCTATTTTTATTCCTATAAAATACCAAAAGTCGCATCACGAAGCGTTTGTAAAATCACAAAAGTTAGAGTCTGTATTAAAGAAAATTCGTAATGTGGAAGCGATGCGAAGGGATGGGTCGGTATTTCCTGTAGAAATTATAATCTCTCGTTACGAAACAGCCAAAGAGAAGCATTTTTTAGCCTTTATCAGAGACAGAAGTAAAGCATATGCTGATAAAAAAGCGATTGAACAATTAGCTTATCATGATCAACTCACCGGCTTATTAAACCCTAATGGCATTAAACAACAACTTAAAAATGCGCATTTTCCAATGCAAATGACGGTAATTGAGCTGCTGTATTTGCGAGACATTAATGATATTCATGGCCACCATATTGGTGATGGCTACTTACAAAGTTTTAGCGCTGCATGTAAAGAAATTGAATTAGAAAATGCGTTAATTGCCCGCCTTGGCACATCAAAGTTTTTAATCTGCCACAACTCAGGTGGTAAAGAAGAAATAAAACAAATGCGTAGCCTAATAAATAAAGAGCTGATTATTGAAAATATGGTATTAAAAACCAAGTTTAATCGCTGTGTCAGCACGCTTGCCTCACTTGAGCATTTTGATTCGATTGTAGAGCAATGTGAGTTATCGCTTCGAAGTGCAGATGGCGAAGTAAATAAAGTGGTAAATATTAACCCTGAATTTCATAAAAATATGAAACGGGAAACTACACTAAAGAGAGAACTGATTAGCGCACTTGAAAATGATGGGCTGTATTTTCAATATCAACCAAAGTTTGATGCAAATTCGTTAAAAGTAAAATCAGCCGAAGCCTTAATTCGCTGGACTCTCAACTCAGAATTTATCTCGCCTGGGGAGTTTATCCCAATTGCAGAAAAAAAAGGGCTAATGCCTATCGTCGATAGATATGTTATTCACCATATATGTAAACAAATTCGTGAATGGATAAACCTTGGCAAACCGATAGTACCAATTTCAATTAACTTATCTGCTCGTCATTTATTTGAACCAACCACTATCGCTTATATTTTTGAAAAAGTGGGTGAATTTGATATTCCTCATAATTATCTTGAAATTGAAGTTACAGAATATGGCTTGATAAAAGATTACAAAAAAACCGCAATTAATATGATGCGATTAGAACAAGCGGGTATCGAAGTTGCGATTGATGATTACGGCACCGGTAACGCTAATTTAGAAACCGTATTATCGCTACCAATCAAACACCTTAAAATTGACCAAAGCTTTATTAAACTCGGTATGAAAACCGAAAAAGGTAAAGTAGTGCTTGAAAACATATTCTCATTAGCAAAATCTTTAAAAGTTAAAACAACTGCTGAAGGTGTCGAAAATCAAGAGCAACTCGATTATGTGAAAGAAGCAAAGTGTGATGATATTCAAGGTTATTTATTATCTAAACCACTATTAATTAAAGATTTTGAAGAATTAATTAAAGATCCTGCTAAATCAACAGCAACCATTTTAGCACCATAGAGTTAGTAGATTTGTTTTGAATTAAAAAAGCCCACAAAGAAGGTTTGTGGGCAAAATTGTTTTAAAAAATTAAAACAATAGGGGAAAGCCTAAACAAATCCAAGGAGAACAATTTATTTAGGTTGCAAGAATTGTACAAAAAACAAACTGAACCAAATATTAACCAGTAACTTTTTCTTAAACTTTGTATTGCAACTTAATTTGCTTTACTTGCAAATTAAAATTTCCAGATTGCTTGCCACTAATCATAAAACCAAGAGAACGCACATCATCAAAACGAAGTTGATAGTCTGACGCAAACTGCCTACCGCGAAACATTAAAACAAAGTCTTGTTCAGATAAATTAAAGGTATGTTCTTTACCTACTTCGGTTTTAAAGTGATAAACAAACGCAGGGCCGTCGTAATAACCATCTACCCGCAAACGCAGTTGGTATTGTTTGCCATCACCTACCACCTTCAAACTAAGGGAATCAATATTGGTATTCTCAAATGAAATAGGCGCTCTAAATGATGCAAAACCGCCATTGTTGGCAAGTGATACTTTGCCTTTAAAGGTTAAATTGTTATCGCCAACAATAACTCGGCTATTGGAAACGCCTCCCATTACCGAGTCATTAATAACCATCCATTCTAATTGGTTTAGATTGATATTGGCATTTGCGTTTGCTGCTATAAGCAACAAACCCGTTGCAAGAGACGATTTCATTTATCACCTAAGCTGTTTAGAGGTATAAAGTTATTACGCTTAAAACAGCTTTTAGGTTTAATAAACCACACATTACATAGCGAGTTGTTACCAGCTAATATTAACCTATTGAATATTAGCAAGAGTAAATTGGTCCGCATCCAGATGGGCTGGGAACTTTTCTTTAAACTCTGTTAACGCCGATTTTGTCAGTTCAACTGTGATTATTTGTGCTTGGTTATCCTCGGCGGCAACGAGCGTTTCACCCGTAAAATCATAGGCAGCAGTGCCGCCATTATGAGCAACCCCATTGCCATCATCGCCCACCCGATTAGAAGCTAGTACATAGCATTGATTTTCAATTGCCCTAGCTTGCAGCAAGGTATCCCAAATACGGCGACGTGCAGCAGGCCAGTTTGCGACATTAACCATCACATCGTAATCGTTGCGACTTCGTTGAAATACCGGGAAACGTAAGTCATAGCACACCTGAGGTAACAGCCTAAAACCATTTATTATAATGATTTTTCGCTCAACACCCGCTTTTACAAAATCACCTTCGTTGCCTAAACAAAACAGATGGCGTTTATCATAAAATTCCACGGTGCCATTTGGCCAACACCAGTAAAAGCGGTTCGCTTTTTTACCTTGCTTATTTACTAGCACAGAGCCTGCCACCACCGCATTTAAGCCTTTTGCTTGTGCCAACATCCAATCTAAAATTGGCCCTTGCTTTGGCTCTGCCACGTCTAAATTAATGGCAAAACCAGTAGCAAAAGTTTCAGGTAATAAAATTAAATCAACCGAATCTAGATTACTCAGCTGTTCGCTTAAGCTATTTAAATTTTTATTAACGTCTAGCCATGCAATATCACTTTGCACTAAGGCGACTTTTAAGCTGTTATTTATAGCTGACATAACTTCTCCGCTGCGGTGATTAGGGTGGCGTCTTCCTTAGCAAAACATAAACGAATCACACGGTCGCCGGGGGCATTTTCATAAAACACACTAAGAGGAATCGCAGCAACGCCAACCTCTTTTACTAAATACTCGCAAAATGCCACATCATCTAACTCTGAGATGGCGGAATAATCAAGCAGTAAAAAATAGGTACCTTCACTTGGTAACAGTGTAAAACGGCTATTTGCTAATGCATTAGTTAACACATCGCGCTTGTGCTGATAAAACGCACTTAATTCATCAACATGGTTTGGCTGCTCTTTAAGCATATCGGCTAATGCCAGTTGCGCGGGGGTAAAGCTAGAGAACGTCACATACTGGTGAATTTTACGAAACTCCACCATCAGTTTTTCAGGGGCAACACAGTAACCCATTTTCCACCCTGTGCAGTGGAAGGTTTTACCAAAACTCGAAACCACAAAACTGCGGGCAAACAGTGCATCATCGCCAAGTGCACTTAAATGTGTGGCACCATCAAAGCAAATATGTTCGTAAACTTCATCGCTGATGAGGTACAGATCATGCTGTTCAAGCAGTAGCTTTAATGCATTAATGTCTGTTTGTTTTAGCGTTTTAGTACTTGGGTTATGTGGCGAATTAATAATAATCGCTTTGGTTTTATCGGTAATTGCGCCAGCGACCTGCTGCCAATCAATTTGGTAATTTGGCGCAGTTAACGCGATATGAACCGCTTTACCACCGGCAAGTTCAATCGCTGGCTGGTAAGAATCATAGGCAGGGTCAAACACAATCACTTCATCATCTGGGCTTACAAGTGCTTGAATTGCGACATAAAGGGCCTCTGTTGCACCTGATGTAACGGTTACCGATGCTTCAGGTGAAATAGTTAAAGCGTATTTTCGCAATACCAAATCAGCAATTTGTTGTTGTAATGCGGGTACACCACTGGATGGCGAATATTGGTTAAATCCTTGTGCACTGTAAAAGTTAAGTTTGTTTTTTAGCGCTTCAGGCGTATCAAACTCTGGAAAACCTTGTGATAAATTAAGCGCTTGGTGTTCATTTGCCAATGCGGTCATTTGCGAAAATATACTGACGCCTAAATTTGGTAATTTACTTTGCACACGATACCTCTAATCTTGATGGTGCTTTAACAAAAGCGATGCTATCATTGCCGAAAACGGATGTATAGCCGTCTAAATGTTTTGAGTTTTTATTTTCGAGTAACCTATTATGCATAATGATGCCGCAAAAAGTGCATTGATTGAAGCGGGTCGTTGGGTCAGCGATAAAGGCTGGGTACCAGCAACGGGTGGTAATTTTTCAATTAAAACAGACACAGGTTTTGTTGTCACCGCAAGTGGCCATGATAAAGGATACCTTGCCCCTGAACACTTTTTAGAGCTCGACCAGCAAGGCGCTATTTGCAAAGGTCAAGGAAAGCCATCTGCCGAAACGGCACTTCATTTAAAATTGTACCAACTTCAGCCAAGTACTGAATGTGTATTACATACTCACTCTGTGGCCGCAACTGTGTTATCGCGTTTTATAAAAGGTGATACTTTGGCAATTCACGGCTATGAGATGCAAAAGTCATTACGCGGCATCACTAGTCACGAAAGTACACTTACTATTGCCATTTTTGATAATGACCAAGATATTGACCGCTTGGCAGAACTTGTTGCAAAACGCCACGAACAAGAGCCTGTGATTCACGGTGTGCTTATTCGCGGTCATGGTTTATATGCTATGGGCAACAGTGTGGCTGAAACACGTCGCCACATTGAAGGGTTGGAGTTTTTATTCGCATGCGAGCTTGAGCGCATTAAGTTGGAGTCATCACTATGATTAAAGCCATCATTACCGACATTGAAGGCACAATTACCCGCATTTCATTTGTAAAAGATATTTTGTTTCCGTATGCGGCAAAACATATTGCTGCGTTTGTTGAAGAAAACCAAAGCGATGCCACGGTAAAAACGCAAATTGATGCAGTAAAAGCAGAAATTGCCAAGCCAGATGCCAATCTCACTGAGGTCATAAATGCGCTGCAACATTGGATTGCAACGGATCAAAAAATTACCCCACTTAAGCAACTGCAAGGACTAATTTGGCAAACGGGTTATCAACAAGGTGATTTCACAGGCCATATTTACCCAGATGCCTATGATTTTTTAAACCAGCAAAAAGACGTGGGCATGAGCCTTTTTGTTTATTCGTCTGGCTCGGTAAAAGCACAGCATTTGTTGTTTGAACATTCTGACTATGGTGATATTCGCCCACTGTTCAGCGATTATTTTGATACCCATGTTGGCGGTAAAAAAGACGCAAGTTCGTACACCAATATTCTAGAAAAGATTGGTTTTGCAGGCTCTCAGGTGTTGTTTTTAAGCGACATCGTTGAAGAGCTTGATGCCGCTAAAAGTGCGGGCATGCACACCTTGCAGTTATGGCGTGATAACCAAGAAAAAAGCGACCAACACCCAGCAATTGACGATTTTAACCAATTTGATGAAGCATTATTTGTATGAGCAAACTAACTATTTACCGTCACGACGATGCAGCAAGCACGCTGCTACAGAGCGAAAACTTTACTGAAATTCAGCAACAACTTAATCAAGTAGGTGTGGTATTTGAGAACTGGCAAGCAGCATTTGAAATTGACGAAAGCCACAGTTCAGATGATATTTTAAACGCCTATGACGCCGATATTAAACGTGTGCAGCACGACGGCGGCTACCAAACGGTGGATGTAATTTCACTCGCTAAAGGTAATCCAGCGGCAGCTGAATTAAGACAGAAGTTTTTATTTGAACATACGCATAGCGAAGACGAAGTGCGCTTTTTTGTCAAAGGCCAAGGTTTATTCTGCCTGCATTTAGACAACAAAGTGTATCAAGTGCTTTGCCAGCAAGGTGATTTAATTTCAGTGCCGGCTAATACTAAGCATTGGTTTGATATGGGCAGCGATCCTGAGTTTACCGCAATTCGTTTTTTCAATAACGAAGCGGGTTGGGTGGCACAAAGCACCGAAAGCAAAATTGCCAATGAGTTTCCAATCTTAGATTAGTAAAGAGCACCGAATGGTGCTCTTCTTATATTTATAGCTGTTTTAACACGCCGTCTTTTACTTGCTGAAAATTGTAAACGCCCGTATCAAGTACCCAACCCGTTACTAGGTGTGCTGGCGTTACATCAAAGGCGGGGTTAAATACCTTGGCATTGTTTGGTGCCCATTGGCACTCACCAAAGCTACCACTGACACCTTTTACTTCAGCATCAGCACGCTCTTCAATCGGGATATGTTGACCACTTTCACAGTCAATATCTAAGGTAGTGATTGGCGCAACCACATAAAACTCAACATTATGAAAATGTGCCAACACGGCTAAATTATAGGTACCGACTTTATTGGCAAAATCGCCATTAGCTGCAATGCGATCTGCACCCACAAAAATCTTATCTACTTTACCCGCAGCCATTAAACTGGCGGCCATATTGTCACAAATAAGGGTGTACGGAATTTGCCAACTTTCGAGCTCAAATGCCGTTAAACGACCGCCTTGCAGTAATGGGCGTGTTTCATCCACCCAAACATGAATATCACCGTATTTTTGATGGGCGTGGTGGATAACACCCAGTGCTGTACCCACCCCTGCTGTTGCTAATGCACCCGTATTGCAGTGAGTTAAAATATTATCGCCCGGTTTTACAAGCGCTGCACCTAGGGTTGCCATGGATTCACACAGCGCAACATCTTCATTAAATAGCTGCTCGGCAGTTACTACTAATGCGTCAACAAAATTGTCTTGAGCTAATGCTTGGCGCATACGCTTCATGCAATGCATTAAATTAACCGCAGTTGGACGCGTTGCCTCTAAGTCATTAATGGCTTCTGCAAGTTTGCTTTGCGATACGCCTTGCTCAGCTAAATGAGCAACTAGCAGGGTTGCAGCTAAACCAATTAGCGGTGCCCCACGCACTTTTAACGTCAAAATCAATTCTTGCATCTCAGGTACACTGTTACACACATGCCAATGCTGCTGGTGTGGTAAAAGGTACTGATCTAAAACGAATAACTGTCCGCCTTGATATTTAAGACTGCGCGCGAGCAAATTTTGCATGCTGTGAAACTCCAAACTATTAACTTGTTCATTTTACACCAAGACACAAAGAAGTATAGACATCTAAACATTCATCAGTATAGAATTCCATAATTATCTGTATTTTTGAATAGCGAACACCATGGCTGACTATATTGCTTTTGATAATAAGCGTGCTCTTAACTATGTTGCAAAATTAAACGAATTTTTTGCCCCTAATGCTCAATTAACCTGTAATGAGTTTGGTGATGGTAATCTCAATTTAGTCTTTCGCATTGCTGATGAAACCGGTAACAGCATTATTTTAAAGCAGGCATTACCCTATGCCCGTTGTGTTGGTGAGTCGTGGCCTTTAACTCTTGATAGAGCGCGTATTGAAGCGGCGGTGCTTGAAAAACATGGTGCGGTGTGCGAACCATACACAGCAAAAGTGCTGCACAAAAATACCGAACTTGCCCTAACCATTTTGGAGGATTTAGGCCATATGGCGATTTTGCGTGGCGAACTAAACCAGGCAACAACCTTTCCAAATTTAGGCAGCCAACTTGCAAACTACCTAGCAACCACCAGCTTTTATTACTCAGATTTTTACTTAACACCTGCAGAAAAAAAAGCCTTGGTCTGTGAGTTCACAAACCCTGAACTGTGCGCCATTACTGAAGACTTATTCTTTGATGATCCGTACCGCACATCTCTGCGCAATAACTACCCAGCGACACTTGAAAGTGAGGTAAAGAAGCTCAAGCAAAACACCGAACTGCACATTAAAGTGGCTAAATTAAAGCAACTATTTTTATCATCGCCACAAAGCTTATTACACGGCGATGTGCATTCGGGCAGTATTTTTGTTGATGCGCAGTCGACTAAGGTGATCGACCCAGAGTTTGGTTTTTTTGGCCCTATTGGTTTTGATTTAGGCTCGTTTATCGGTAATTTTTTACTGAATTACTGTGCCCAGAATGCCCGTATTAGTGAAATTCCAAAGCGCCGCCAAATGCAAACCTATTTACTGACGACGATTCAACAAGTAATCAACGAATTTGCAGTAACGTGGCTTTCCCTTGCTAAAGCGCATACCCGTGATTTATCGCTTCAGGCACCCGGCTATGCAGAATATTTTGTAAACCAAATCATTAAAGATGCGCTTGGGTTTGCCGGCACTGAGCTTGTGCGCCGCACCATTGGCCTAGCCCATGTGTCAGATATTGATGGTATTGAAGATGATGCTGCACGACTGCAAGTACAACGGCAAACATTAATACTAGGTGAGCAACTTATTTTACATGCCGAGACCGCTCACGATAAAGAATCAGCATTTAATCTGATTATTAGCCTAGTTCAGTAAAAATAAGCTCAGTAAAAGTAAGAGCAATAAAATAAGTGGAATAAACAGCTGTAATAAAATTAGCTAAATAAATTTCAGCCTAAAAAGCCAGTAACCTTGTTACTGGCTTTTTTCTAAAGTGTTTTAGTTGATGTGTCCTCCCACTTTAGTGCTCATCTCTAAACATCTTCATTTCGCTTAAATGAAATACCTCAAAGTACACAAATTCATCGCTAGCTATGGTTCTTGTTAAATAACCAATGTGCAATTTGAAGATTCAAAACCAAGCCGATTAAACGCCCATAATCATGCATAAGTTCAGCTCCCATATTTCCCATTAGCATAGCGATTATTTCTAAAAATAGTGGGCTAACAACCGCTAAACTAGCAGCTGCTGCAAAATACACCCAGCGCTGGTGCTGTTTGAAATCCTTTTTAATTGCATACTTAACAGCAATAACAAACGTTAAGAAAATAGCTATCGCAACTATCACCAAACTCACATAGCGCGCGCCAAATTCACTAGGCGAAAATACATGATGCATCCACACACCAGACGCCGCCATCACACACGCAGAAATAAAAGCAAAGTAGCCATTAATTTTGTGATAGCCCGGTTTTGTTTGCCTTAACTTTTGAGAAAACTGAAATGGCATTGTTAAAAAAAATACAATACCTGATATGCCGTGGCAAATAATCACCAGTGGCATATCAAAATAGCGCGCGTTAATCATTTCACTGAGTGGCGACTCAATACCACTACCCATTACAACTAAAGCAACAATAAATACTGCTGGTATTGCAGGAATACCTATCATAAAGAGTAAAAAGCTAACACCAGCCCAATTAAACGGTGTTTTAAATTCATTTGGTTCTATCATCATTGCATTTTGGTATGTCATTTTTTAATCCTTACGCCATACGCTAGTTAAGTTAGAATTGATTATGTAAAATGCATAAAGCAATGTCGTTCTAATCTATTGAACAGAACCAAAAAGAAACACTGAAAACAAATAACTCATTGTTTAAAAAGAAATAAAAGGATTTAACTTGCAAGCGACTGAGATCTATTTATTTGCAATTAATATTGCCACAATGACCTTATTAGGCTTTAACGCAAGTTTACTTATTACTAAGAAAGGGCAAAATTTCGGTTATACATCCCTTGCTTGCTGCTTTATTGCCATTGCGATTGTGATATGCCAACCCAGTTTAAAATTGCTCGCACCAGAGTGGCGCAAAACTCAACTTATCGTATCGTTACCTGCATTATTAACGATTGCCCCAAGCTTTTGGTTTTACATTAAAAGCCTTACAGCAGAATCGAAATGGACACTTACCAAACACGACAAATGGCATTTTGCATTGCCTGCAATCGGACTATTTATTTCATTTTTTACATTAGTTTTACCTAGCGAAATTCAACACGGGCTTTTGGTTGACGGTGATGATGTGGTGCTTGAAAGCGCATCCCCCTTCTTACGATATAGTGTGTATACGGGGTTAATTATCACCTTTTTATTGGTGATAGGCTGGGTATTACAATCGGCATTTTATGTGGTTAAAACCATTGTTCGTTTAAACCGCTACCGAACACATTTAAAAGACATTTTTGCTACAACAGAACAAAAAGAAATGGGTTGGCTTACAGCGCTGGCACTTTTAGTCGGTATTCCTTGGGGGTTATTTGCCGTCAATCTAACACTCAATAATTTACTCTTCCCAAGTGATATGTATACGCCCTTTTCAAGCTTACTGTTACTGATAGCTGTAACCTTTTTAGCGACTTGGTCGCTTCGTCAAAAGCCTGGGTTTGAAGAAATATTTGATGAAATTAGTAAGGATGATGAACCTAGTGTGTTGTCAAAGAAGCAGAATAAATATAAAACCTCGGCATTAACTGAAGACAATTTACAGCACATTGCAAACAAATTGGAAAATGCAATGCTGCAAGAGCAGCTCTATTTAAATGCCGCCTTGTCCTTGCCGTTACTTGCAAAAAGTATCAACACCTCACCCAACTATATTTCTCAAACATTGAACGAGCGTTTAAACGTTAACTTTTTTGATTATATAAATGGCTACCGTGTAAAACACGCTAAGAATGAACTCACAAACAGCAATAAAACGGTACTCGATATTGCAATGGATGCGGGTTTTAACTCTAAGTCGGCGTTTTACACCGCCTTTAAAAAATATACGGGCAAAACGCCCGTACAATATAAACAACAATCGCTAAGTTAAGCTTCGGTTTTAAATTTTCTAACTAGCTCGGTAAGTGCAGCAGAAAGCCTTGATAAGCTATTTGCATTGTCATCAGCGTCAGTTGCTAAGTCAGAGATTTCATCCGCGCCAGATTTAATATCCACAACATTACGGTTTATCTCTTCTGCTACATGTTGCTGCTCTTCTGCTGCGGTGGCTATTTGCGAGTTCATATCACTAATAAGGTCAACCGAATGCGTAATGGAATCAAAACTGGCTTGCGCTTGTTTTGTGAACTCAACGGTTTGCGAGGATATATCGAGGCTTTGTGACATCTCTTTTGAAATCGCTTGGGTCATATTTCTAAGCTTACCAAGTTGCTGTGCAATTTCTTCTGTTGATTCGGATGTACGTTGTGAAAGCGCACGTACTTCGTCTGCTACCACCGAAAAGCCACGGCCTTGCTCGCCTGCGCGCGCTGCCTCAATTGCGGCATTAAGTGCTAACAAATTTGTTTGCTCAGCAATGCCACGGATCACATCTAAAATTGTGGTAATGCTTTCACTTTCACTGTCTAAATCACGCACATTCTGCTCTGTACTTGCGATAGTGTCTGACAATCCCGACACACTTGATACTGTTTTATTAATTAACGATTGCCCTTCAATCGCTGATTGCTTGGTTGAGTTGGCTGAATCTGCTGCCGAAGCACAGCTCGATGCAACTTCGTTAGCGGTCGCCGCCATTTCATTAATAGCGGTAGATGCTTGCTCAAGCGCTAATTGTTGTGTCATTAACGATGAATTCATGGACGTAACTAAACGTGAGCTCACTTCCGATGCGTTGCTAACATTTGCCGAAGAAGCATTTATTTCTTTTACAAGAGCGGTAATTGAATTTAAGAATTGATTAAAACTATGCGCCAACTTTCCTGTCTCGTCTTGCGTGCGAATTTTTAAACGTTTTGTTAAATCTCCTTCCCCTTGCGAAATATCCTCAAGGCCTTGCGTTACTTCAACAATGGGCCGTGATATTAATTTAGAAATATAAACCGATAACACTGAGAAAACCCCAATGAGAATTAAACTCACCACGATGATAACGACCGTGAGCGTATTCGCTTTTGCCATTACCTCTGACTTTTTAAGTAAACCAATAAACTTCCAATTTAATTTTGGAGAGGTATACACATTTGCCAGATAAACATCGCCATCAATTTCAATGTTGGTATCGCCAGATTCCATGCGACTTAATCCAGCGTATAGATTGCTTTTAACACTCGCAAATTCTTTAAAATTATTTTCAGGGTGTTTGGCATCAACTAAAATCTTGCCGGAATCTTCTATTAATATTAAAAAGCCCGACTCACCCATTTTGATATTTTGGATCATGCTCGTTAACCCTTTCAACGACACATCCATGCCAGTCACGCCAAATATATTACCGGACTTATCTTTAATCGACATCACGGTTGATACTATCACCGCATCATCCGGCTCCCAATAATAGGCCTGTGTGCGAATAGGAGACGTAGTTGCACCTGTGCCCGTTATATACCATGGTCTCGGCCTTGGATCATAATTAGCCCCGACACTACCTTTAGGCCACTGAGTATAACCTCCTTGCTGATTCCCCATATAAATATAGGAAATGCCTTCGTGCGAATCACCAAACTGAGTGAACAAGTCAAATACACGTTGCTCAGTTGGATTGTTTTGCTCTGGTGTCATTTGGCTTGCGGTATTCACACTCATATACGACTTAATACCTGTATTTGCCGCAACTAAATCAGGGTGTTGTGCGATATAAACGACATCTTTGCTAATTTCATCAAAGAATAACGAAATCGCTTTATCAATCTGAGTTACTTCACGGGTATTGGAAATGGTAAAATTATCATGCGCTAAATTACGCGTTTGATTAATCATGAGCACTGCAATTACTAAAATTGGCAATGTCATCGTCACCAAAAATGCAATAATGAGTTTTTTTGATATCGACATAGTTTTATCTAAATGCAACCAAGGTAACGTTAAATATGGTTTGCAATGATGCACTAGTCAACTTCGCCAGTTTTAGTCTAAGCTATTTTAAAGCAACAAATTTTAGGGATTCTAAAGTGAGCATAGCTGGACTTAAATTACCCCTTTTATCGGCTACCATTCTAATTACTTGCTCAGTCGCAGCTAAGCCAACGCTTTCTGGCGGGTTTTGGATTAACTACAGTTACGATGAAAATTCTTATGACACGCACTTTGGCGACCAAGCTTTGATAGCGTATCTTGATAAACCAAAATCGAACGAATCATCGTTTTTTTATTCAGGTGAATTTCGTATTGGCCCAGGCAGTTTCACTGATGTCGAAAATAACACCAGCGGGCAAAATTATGTATTACACAAGGCCTGGCTGGGTTACAAAGTGAATGAAAGTAACTCATTAATAGTCGGTAAAAGCCAAGTCCCATTTGGCTGGAAAACCGCTAACTTCTGGCCAGGAGATATGTTTTTAGCAGCTTATGGCGATCAAATGGATGTTGGCGTTAAATACCAAGGTGGTGTTAACCAACTCAATTATCAGCTCGCATACTACCTTGCCGATGATTGGGCGAGTACATCAACCGACAGCACCGATGACAACCGCCACTGGGGCAGCAGTTCAACTTACAGAAAAGTGGATACGGCTGTAGCCGATCTTCCGCCACTGGGGCAGCAGTTCAACTTACAGAAAAGTGGATACGGCTGTAGCCGATCTTTCTTATACATTGAATAATCAGCACACCTTTGCTGCATCTTACCAACAAGGTAAGTTAGAGGAGTTGATAACCGGTGATAGGCAAACCGACGGTGATCACAGCGCTTATGTTATTTATTACCAAGGCCAATTTGACCAACTTACAACTAAGCTCAGTTACATTGATGGCAAACGCGATTTACCGCAAGCGTATCTTGCGGCCAATCCTGATATAGCAAGTACTATCGACAACACCCGCTATGCGGGTGAACTCGGTTATACAATAGGAAATTGGTATTTTGTGCTAGATGTGACCTTAGCAAAATCAAACACAAATGGCGTTGACAGTGAAACCGTTTATGCATTTGCACCCGGCGTGCGATATGACTATGGCCCAGGTTGGTTGTATCTTGAGTACCTCAATCAAGACGCATATTTCGACCGCAATATGCAAATCAATCAAGGGGATTTTGCAGCCTGGTATCTCACCTTTGATTACTATTGGTAAATACAAAACTGTTCTTGCAGCTTAATTTCAAATTAAACTGTTATTGAGGCAGATATTCGGTATATCCGCCTCAATTTTGGTTCTATTAAGTCATGCAATACCAGCTAAATCGCGTTCTTGATTGCTTCAACCACTGACACACAATCCTCTCGTGTTACATCTTTATGCAACACCAAACGAATTTGCTCGCCAGCACAGATGTTAACACCCTGATTGTAGAGCGCTTCGGCAAATTCAGAAACAGGTTTTGTACCTTGGTAATTAACAAAAACCATGTTGGTAGCACAACCAGCAACAACAATTCCCTCAAGGTTTGAAAGCTCACCGGCTAAAAAATCTGCGTTTTCATGATCTTCAACAAGACGCTCGATATTGTTTTCAAGGGCATACAAACCCGCAGCCGCAACAATACCTGCTTGGCGCATGCCGCCACCAAGCATCTTACGCCATTTATGTGCCTCATGAATAAATGCCTTTGAGCCACACAATACACTGCCAAGTGGTGTACCAAGCCCTTTTGACAGGCAAATAGATACTGAATCCATTTCTGAGGTGATTTCTTTTACCGATACTTTATGGTGCACAGCAGCATTAAACACACGAGCGCCATCTAAATGCAGACCTAAACCATGTTCATCGCAAAACTTGCGAGCATCAGATAAATAAGCCATTGGCAGTGGCTTACCAGATACCGTATTTTCAATCGATAAAAGACGCGTGCGCGCATAGTGATGATCGTTTGGCTTAATTTTTCGTTTAACTAGTTCGAGTGACAAGCTGCCATCTTGTTCAAATTCTATTGGCTGTGGCTGAATACTGCCAAGGACTGCTGCTCCGCCGCCTTCATACTTATAGGTATGAGCGTCTTGACCAACAATATATTCATCGCCACGTTGGCAATGTGCGAGTAACGCCAATAAATTACTTTGCGTGCCACTTGGGGCAAATAATGCGGCTTCGTGTCCGGTTAATTCTACTGCCTTTTGCTGTAAGGCATTTACCGTTGGGTCGTCACCAAATACATCATCACCAACTTCTGCGTCGGCCATAACTTGACGCATTTGCGCGCAGGGTTTCGTTACCGTATCACTTCGTAAATCAATCATAGTTTATCGTTTTTGTATTTTTAAATATGAGCATTTTTACTCTAGCTTGGCAAAAAGCTAAATACAATTGGATTGAGGCAAATACACCTAGTTACTTTGTTTTAAGAAATAGCAAGTGCCTTGCTCTGTAAACCCCATTGACAAATACATTGGTAGGCCAGCTAGCAAGGTTTGCAAACTGATAAGGTCACAATCATTCGGCTTAGAGAGCTAAAGAAAAAATAAAAGAAAAAGTTGATTCGATTTTAAACAGAGTGATGAAATACATTGCAATGTTTCATCTCATCCCACTCCTATATTGGTACCCCTCAAAAAAAGCCCCATTAGGGGCACTTAAAGGGTTGGAAAAGGGTTAAGCTTCACATTGCCAATCAAGATTCTTTTTGCCAATGCTCACTTGAATATTATGCTCACCATATTGGCTTAGTGACGGCTTAATTGCTTTTTCAAACTTTCGCGCTGTTTTTTCGAATTGACGGGCATGCAGTTCAAGTGCATCGATATCTTTTTGATGGCTACGAACCACTGATTCCATCTCTTGTGCGATTTGCTCATGTTGCTTTATCAGCTTTTTATTAACAATCACTTCATCATTCTCTTCTATAACCATTTCACCAGACAAGTTATCCAGCGCTGCTTCGTGTTTGGCAAGCGTTTTATCCATTTCTTTCAATGGCTTTTCAAGCTCTTTAAGTGTCACCTCATCCGCTTTCATTGCGTTATAGGCCTCGATTTGTGTCTGAGTCATGGCAATTTCATCAATTTCCTTACAGCCATCAAAAACGTAGATTTTTAATTGTTCATTTTTTTCAACGCTCGTTTCATTTGAGCTTGCATTTGCAATTGCGCAAGCAGTTAATACGCTTGCACTAATAATTAATGTCGCAATTTTTTTCATATCCATAATAAATCCTGTTGAATAAAGATTGTTTTTATAATGAGTCGAAAGGATATTCAAAAAGGTTTGAACAAGGGGCAAAAAATATTTTTTGTTTGTAAAAACAAAATGTAACAAATAAACACATAATAAAATAAACATCACATATTTGGCTTATATTTGTTTGTAAAAATAGCCTTTCATTCACTAAAGGCTGTTTTTGTATAATTTTTGTATCGTTATTTTTTTGTTGATTATTTCGAACACTGTGCTCGCGCAAAAGCTTGCTGGGACCCTAAGTTAATACTAATGCTGAGTTTGAGGAAACATTCAAGCGAGAGTAAATAAATTACGAACAATCTAAAGATCAACCTTTTTATTTACTGGATTGGGACTTTGGCAAAAAGATTGCTGCGAATGCAAACATCTAGGGAGCCTACTCAATAACGATCGCGTGACCTTAAAGAAGAAAAAGTAGAAATTAATCGCTAATGTCTTGAAGTTACAAAGACACATCATCTATTTGTTAATGATGAAAAGACATTTTAGGCAAAAAGTAAGGCTGAGAAAACGCTAATTACTAACAAGTTTATCTGGGGAAAGTTGATGCGGGGAAACCCGCTTTTTTTTACTTGTCAGCTACTGTTGATGCGCCCGATAGTTCCGCCGATAAAGCCATTTTAAAATATTTTTCATAATACTCTAGCGCATTAATTTTTGCTAAGTTATCCCATAAGCTATGGGCTATGTTAGGTTGCTTCGCATAGTATTGATGGCTAAATATTAAGTAACCAGTACTTTCATTTATTGGAATGGTATTTTCAATAAACCCTTTGGGCAACGTTTCCATTTGGCAATTACTTAGCGATACATTTACACGACCTTTAAAAAGCAACTCATGTGCTTTGGCTATTGATGGTGCTTGATAAATATCAAACCCCTTTAATTGCATATCACTTATCACACCGTAGCCATTTGGCACCGACATATTCATAGGTTTTTTAAAAACTAAATTTATTCCATCCCAAACTATTTCATTCTCTTTATAAACTAAACAAGAGGAAGAAATTGAAAAACTACGTACATTATCTAAATTTCCATCTTCTTTTTTGGGATACTGAGCAATTTGCTCTCGTAGCGGATGATAACGTCCAACCACAGCATCAACTTTACCCAGTGATAAATCATTAAGGCAACGCTTCCAAGGGAAACGAACATAACTAATTTCAACTTGCTGTGTAAGGCGCTCTAGTTGTTGCATTATTTCGATTGCGGGACCAGGGTTTTCAACTGGCACATTAGGGCCTGAGCCATAAAAGTGGGGAAGAACTGGCTTGTTTTCATAACAATACGTTAATTTATTCTTGCCATATGCTGAAAACGAAAACATTGTGAGCATTATCAGCATAACCGTGAATAAAACTGTTCGCATAACGCGCCTTTAAAACATATTTACAACACTTATATTGTAGACCGATAGAATCAAAGAATGTATTCATCCTCACAAGAAAATAGCATTTTTATATGTTGCATTTCGTAAAATTGTGATGATTAATGTCTTCTAACGCTCAACTAGCTTTTACATTCAGAGACAATTAAACTGAAGAATTTAAAAATAAAACAAATCTTTAAAATGGAATTTGAAACTTCGCGCTTACTTCTTAGGCCTCTTTCGCTCGCTGATTTTGATTTTTTTGCTCACTTACATCAATTACCCGATGTGATGCGTTTTGTTGCAGACTTACCTTCAAATGAGAAAATTAAGCAACGTTTTAATGAACGCTTGGGAAATTGGCAAAAAGAACATAACAGCTGGCTAACACTTGTGATGATTGAAAAATCGAGTTTAAAGTCCATTGGCGTAACCGGCTTTTTATCTCAGTGGCAACCATTTCAGCAAGCAGAACTGGGCTTTTTAATTGACCCCGAATTTCACGGTTTAGGCTACGGCAAAGAATCCACACTCAAAATGATGGAGTTTGCTTTTAATGAGTGTAATTACCATAAATTAAACAATCCACACTCAAAATGATGGAGTTTGCTTTTAATGAGTGTAATTACCATAAATTAAACGCTACTGTGACTGAAGGAAATGAAGCATCTAGTTGTTTATTAACAGCGCTTGGGTTTAAGTTAGAAGGAATATTGCGCGATAACTATCGTATTAATGATAAGTGGTGCAATGATTTAAAGTACGGTCTGCTTAAGCACGAGTTTAATTCTTTATAACTTGAACTATAGCTTATTTTGCCCACCTGCAAGTGCTTGGATTGAGATAAGAAAACAAGCACAAAATCCATTTTGTGCTAAACCCAAAGATTCAAACGTAACGGTTACAAGTTAAAGCGCGATGTCGCATCAAGTAATTTATCAGATAAATCATGTAAATTAGTTGCCACATTGCGAACTTGTTCGAGCGAGTTCAGTGTTGATTCAAACGATGAATGCATATTTGACACATTATCAACAACAATAGATGCAACTGATGTTTGCTCTTCTGTCGCTGTTGCTATTTGTGCGTTCATACCATTAATTGCCAATATTTGTTCAGCAATTTTACGAATAGATTCACCCGTTTTTTCGGCATTTTCAGAATTTAACTTGGCTTTTTCCATTGCTGAGTTCATTGCAGTTACTGACTCATTTGCTGCTGCAGTTAACACATTAAGTAAGTCGCGTATCTCATTTGTAGATTTTGCAGTGCGTGAAGCTAGTTCTCGAACTTCATCAGCTACCACAGCGAAACCGCGACCTTGCTCACCTGCACGCGCGGCTTCAATGGCTGCATTGAGTGCAAGTAAGTTAGTTTGCTCAGCAATAGAAGTAATTACATTTAATATTTGACCCACATTCTGGGTATCATTCGCTAATTGATCTATGGTGCCAGATGCTGCTTCAATTTCATCTCTAAGTGCGTTTGATTCAGTAACCGATGATTCAATTTGCCTAGTACTCACTTCAACTTCTTTTTCTGCACTTCGCGCAGCTTCCGCTGCACTTGCAGCAGAATTAGAAATATCACCCACACTCAGTTTCATTTCTTCCATTGATTGGCGCACTATCTCTGCATCATGAGATTGCTGGTTTGTTGCATTTTCAGCTCGCTCCATGCCCTGCACCAAACGCGTTGAGTTTTCCATTAAAGGACTTACAACCGAAACCACATTTTCAACAGACTCTTTTAGTAGTGAAATAAAGCCATTAAAATTTTGCGATACTTGACCAATTTCATCATCACTTCGCACCTCTAATTTACTGCTTAAACTACCACCACCATTGGCAAGCTGCTCTAAAGACGAAGCGAGATCTTTCGCCGACTGACTGATAGCTTGCGCAATAAAGATGGCGAGCAGAGTAGATATAATAATGGCAATAGCAATAATGCCAATGGTTACCCCTAGTGCATCACTAGAGCGCTCTAACGTATCACTAATAAGTGCTTGAAAGCGTTCATCCGATTTTCTCTGAAAAGCATCAAAATGCCCAACGAGCTCCTCGTATTTTGCTGTTTTTTCTTGAGCTTGCTGTTGAATTTTAGAAAAATCTGCAGTGCCTGCAATCATGCCAGAAGCAATTTCTTTGGCTATTTTGCTGTATGCCTCTAACAGTTTCATATCTCGGCTACTGACATCCTCAGGAGAGAGCCTTGCAAGCTGATCTAAGTTTTGTTGAATTAATTTGCCTGTTTCATCAGCCTTACCTATTAGCTCTTCATCACCAAAGGTAACTGATTGGGTGTAAAGTTCATCTAATTTTTGAACAAGATATTTATTGGCAGTGGCATACTTAACTACTTCATAACTAACGGAAGAGATTTCGTTAATTGATTTTTCGTTATCTACCATTGTACTTCGGCTGACAGCCAAAATTGCAAGCAGCAAAATAACTGTTAACCCTGTGATTAAATGTATCTTTTTGTTTATGCTTAAATTGTTTATTAGTTTCATCACGCCTGTTATTCCTAGTAGATTAACTTTGCTGATTATTTGTTCGTAAACATCAACATTTAAATTGTCGCCTATTTTTCAATTTTTGCTAGTAATTCTGTTTAATTAACTATACTTACTTCGCTAATAACGCAAATTAAGCAATTTAGGAAACAGTTATGAACAATAAAGTTTTATTAGGTTGTGCATTGTGTTTTGCGGCTTTTCCAAGCTTTTCAGATGTTAATATATCTGGTTTTACTAGCATAAATGCAGGCAAAGTACTTAGTGGCACAGGTGTTCCTCACTACGGTATTAATGAACCAACCTTTCTCGCTGACTATCCCATTGTGAGCGTATATAACGAAGACATCACGTTTAAACCCGAATCTTTATTTGGCTTGCAAGTCACTGCGGATGTAAGTGAGGGGTTAAGCGCAACGGCTCAAATTGTTGCCCGTGGCGCAGATGACTTTAATGCGGAGTTTGAGTGGGCCTATTTATCGTATGAAATCAATGAAAATTGGACAGTGCAAGCAGGTAAAAAACGCTTACCTCTGTTTTACTACTCTGATTTTTACGACGTAGGTTACGCCTACGTATGGATGCGTGCGCCAGCAGATAACTATACATGGCAAATCTTCAATTATAACGGGGTAAATGCTCTTTACACTGGCTCGATAGGTGATTGGTCATTATCCGGTAATATTTATTTTGGTCGCGAGGACGACAAAGAAAATAAGCTACTCTCAGAGTTTTTCTTTGGTGAACCGACCCGTGAAATTTGGAAAGACATTATCGGCGGCGTAATTCAAACCAGTAATGACTGGTTAGAAATTCGCGCAACAGCTATGAGCTATACCAACCAACGTTATATCGGTGGCGAACCATCAACATGGAACGGTAAAGATGAGCGCGATGGCAACTTTTATGGCTTAGCGGTCAATGCTGATTTTGGTAACTTTTTTGTATTAAGCGAACTCAACCGTCTCGATCTTGATGGTAATTTAGATACCGCGATGCTGACATTAGGCTACCGTATCGATTCGTTCACCCCATTTGTCTCTTATTCTACCTTCGATCAAAAAGATGGTGATGATGGCGAAGATCACAACACCACATCATTTGGTATTCGTTGGGACTTCCACTCAAACGCAGCGTTTAAAATTCAATACGATGAGGTCGAAGACAACTCGTATGAATTGGCTGTAGCTGGTGATAGCAAGGCCATTACTATCGGCGTTGATATGGTATTTTAATTGAGGATAATATAATGAAAAATTTAATTATTTTAACACTTGTTCTGTTTACATCTTGCTCATTAAGCGCTGCAGTAGATGTTATTGTTCACCCATCAAATGCAAATGCAATTGACGCGGGAGATATCAAGAAAATTTTTACCGGCAAAGCCAAATCGTTTGCCGATGGCTCTAAAGCTTTACCTATCACTCAGGCAGATGGCAACCCTGTTACCGATGAGTTTAACCAAAATGTACTTAGCAAATCGTCAAGCCAATTAAAGGCTTATTGGTCAAAATTGGTTTTTACCGGCAAAGGCACCCCTCCGGAAGAAGCTGCAAATGATGCCGAAGTAGTGAGCTTAGTATCTAAAAATCCAAATTTAATTGGTTTTGTTTCAAAAGGCAGCGCCGATGGCAGCGTAAAGGTTGTTCAATCCTTCTAATTAAAGTGGAGTTACTATGAAAAAACGTTATTTAATTGCTTCATTACTACTAACAGGATTTGCAACATCAAGCTATGCAGATATCCGAGTTAATGGTTTTGCCTCTATCTACGGTGGGCAAACCCTTGGTAGTGATGATGCCTTATACAATTACTCAGATGAACTAGACTGGCAAAACGACAGTTTGTTTGCGGTACAAGTGAGCGCCGATGTAATGGATGGGCTATCTGCAACCGCACAGCTGTTAGCCCGAGGCAGTGATGATTTTAATGCCGAGTTTGAGTGGGCATATTTAACCTATGAAGTATCTGAAAATTCACAACTCAGTGCCGGTAAAATGCGAATTCCATTTTATCGTTACTCTGATTTTCTTGACGTAGGTTACGCCTACCGCTGGGTAAGACCTCCCCAATCGGTTTATAACTTGTCGTTTTCGACCTATGAAGGGTTAAGCTATTTGCATAACTCAACCATAGGTGAACTTGATAGCAGCTTACAGCTGATGGTAGGCGCGGTTGATACAGATATTACCGCAGTTACCTATTCCGACGCTGCTGAACTTAAAGACACAATTGGTATTAACTGGAGTTTATCAAACGGCTGGCTAACTGGACGGGTTGCTTATTTTATCTCTGAAGCAACGATTGATGTGAGTGGTAGTAATGAGCTAACAGGGCTCTTCAATGGCTTGCAAGCCTATGGCTTAAACGAACAGTATAGTAATTTAGCTATTGAAGAAGACGACGCTTATTTTGCAGCAATCGGTATTGGAATTGATTACAACGATATTCTATTCGACGCTGAATACACGCAATTTGAGATTGATAACAGCATTTTAGCCAAGCAAACACAATATTATGTATCGCTTGGTTATCGCATGGATTCAGTCACATTAAGTGCAACGTATGAAGGCAACGATGATGAAAATTCAAACGATCAATTTAACCAAGTACCACGCAGCATAACAGGCCCTGGCGGTGTACAAATACCTGTTGTTGCCCCTGGCACAAACCCACCATTGTATTTGCAAGATGCCACTAACTTAGCGCTCGCATCACAAGCTGCTAAATCGAATGCATATTCGTTTACCGTACGATATGACTTCCACCCATCAGCAGCATTTAAAGTGGAATTTACCCACTTTGAAGATGATTTAAGCAACAACGACGCCGACTTAGTGACCTTTGGTGTGGACCTAGTGTTCTAATTATTATTTCCTTAAAAGCAAAAGCCCTACTCTTTTTAAGTAGGGCTTTTTTATGGAATCGGTTAAACCAACGTGATTAGCAAACGTCACCTTCAATGTTCAATAACTGTGGCTTTGTATTAGGCTTAGCATAACTTAATCGCCCTAGCCGATCGGTTGTGTGATAGCTATCAAGACCTGAAATCGCCACTGTATCAAGCGCTTCAATATCAATAAAACCATCTTTTGCAAGCGCCATTTGTGGCACAATAATATGGGTTATTTCCCCAATAACTAATACTGTGCCGTTAATTTCAAGCGGTTTAATTTCGCGTAATTTAAGGGCAAATTTGGCTTGCGATTCACCAACAAATGGCGCATCTATGCCTTTCTCAAATTGCTCCGTCAACGCTACTTTTTCAAACTCAGATTCACTTTCTTCATAACGCGCTGATGTTTGATGGGCTTGTTGCCAAATAAGAGAATTTACGTGATTTATGGTGTAGACACCCGTAGCTTTAATATTGCTTAATGTGTCTCTAGGAACAGTATCTGGGCGGATGATCATACCAATTAACGCAGGATCTGCACCTAAATGAAATACTGAACTGACGATCGCCAGATTTGTTATGCCAGATGCATTTTGGCTACCAATTAAATTCGCACTTTTAAAGCCTGATAAACTATTAATTAACCGAGCGCGTTCGCGCTGTTCCATCGCTTTAATATCATCTTGAGTTATGTGTTTTATCATTGCATTTGCCTAAAAATCATTTGTTTTGCTATACGCTTAACCACAAGTTATCGATTACAAATTTTCAAGATTTTGCAGTAAAAAATTCGCGCGACTAAGCACCTTGTCGCGATCATCTTGTGCTTTCTTAAGCCAGTTACTTAACACCATTTTAGTGCGTGGATTATTAGTAAAGCTGTCTTTATGTTTATCCATAAACTGCCAATAAAGAGAATTAAGCGGGCAAGCATCATCACCCACTGTGTTTGCGACTTTATAATGGCAATCACTGCAATAATCGCTCATTTTTTTAATGTAATTACCACTTGCCGCATAGGCTTTTGAACCAACAATACCGCCATCGGCAAACTGGCTCATCCCCCGCGTATTTGGCATTTCTACCCACTCAAGGGCGTCGATGTAAATGCCTAAATACCAGTCATCAACCTCATCAGGGTGAATACCCGCAATTAAACAAAAATTACCTGTTACCATTAAGCGTTGAATATGGTGAGCGTAGGCAAAATCAAGTGATTGTGTAATCGCATGAGACAGGCAGCGCATTTTGGTGTTTCCACTCCAAAACCAACTTGGCAGTGGTAAGTTAGCATCAAGGGCATTGAGCGATGCGTAATTAGGCATATTGGCCCAATAAATACCGCGCACAAATTCACGCCAGCCTAAAATTTGCCTTACAAAGCCTTCTACTTGGGCAATATCTATGTCGTCATTTTGTTCAAAGGTCTCTATGGCAGCATTCACAACGCTATGGGGGCTTATCATTTTTGCATTAATGGCAAACGATAACCGTGAATGATATAAATTCCAGCCTTTATCCTCACCAAACTCAATAAGTTTGCCTGTCATTGCATCTTGAAATTGACCAAACTTCGGTAATAAGTATTTGCAAAAAAAGGCTAATAGTTGATTTGCTTGGCTGCGATTAATTGGCCATAGCAATTGTTTGTCTGCTTTACCCATGGTTTTAATGCCATGTCTTTCAATGCGCGCCAGAATGTCACTGACATCATTAGCAAATACTAGTGGCTCAGGGATATCGGCAAGATCAGAGGCTTTTAACTTATTGCGGTTTTGACTATCGAAATTCCACTGCCCTGTAAGTGGTTCATCACCATTCATTAATACATTAAATTCCACGCGCATTTTGCGATAAAAATGCTCTAGCCGGTGTTTTTTACCTTGCTTGAAATAACTAGCTAATTGATTATCAGCCAAATAAAAATGCTCGGTATCAAATACCTTGTAATCGATAGCAAGGCTTTTACAGTAATCAGTTAGCTGGGCGCGTAAACGGTACTCATCGGGCAATTGATAGCAAAAGGTATGAATACTGTGCTGTTTAATCAAATGATTTAATAAGTCGGGTAAATCAGCGTACTTTTGTGTGTCGTCTAAGGTTAAGTAAATCACATTATGGCCAGCTTTTTCTAATGCGCTAGCAAATGCCTGCATTGCCGCAAAAAACGCCGATATTTTTTGAATATGATGGGTGGTGTAACTCGCTTCTTGATGTAGCTCGGCAATCACATACGTCACATTGCGCGACTTTTCCTTAAACCAAGAATGCTGTGCATTAAGCTGATCGCCCAAAATTAAACGAAGCTCACTGGTCATTATTCTTTCCTTTTTGTCGATTACCCACACAGCGTTTTGAGCAGTATTTTACGTTGTGCCAATCTCGCTGCCACTTTTTACGCCATGTAAAAGGGCGTTCACACACTTGGCAAATTTTTGTAGGTAGTTCTGATTTCTTCACTAACTTGGCCTTACATGGCGACTAAGTAAACGCTTACTTTCAACAACAACTTTTGGCTTTTTACGCCATAACCAAAGTAACGCTTGTGCATCTTTATAGCTTTGTTTTACATCAACAATCGGCTTAGGATAATCTTCTCCCAATGTAAAGCCATACATCAATTGTTCCATTTGTGATAGCTGCCATGGGCTGTGGATCAATGGTGCAGGTACTTCGCGAAGTTCAGGCACCCACTTTCTAACAAAGTCGCCCTTTTCGTCTTTTTCTTCCCCTTGTTTTACGGGGCTATAAATTCGAATGGTATTAATGCCAGTCACACCCGCTTGCATTTGAAACTGGCTGTAATGAATACCTGGCTCAAAATCTAAAAATAAACTGGCAAGATGCGCTACACCTGCACGCCAATCAAGCTCTAAGTGATGACACAAAAAACTCACTAACATAGCGCGCATGCGAAAATTTATGTAACCAGTTTCAATTAGGCAGCGCATACAGGCATCAACCATGGGAATGCCAGTTTGCCCCGTTTTCCAAGCATGTAATCTTTGCTCTGCTAAATCACCTGTGACCCGAGGTAAGTCGTCATACCCTTTGTTAACGTGGCGAAATTCCATTTCGCATTCGCTTTCAAATTTCTGAATAAAGTGACAATGCCAATGAAGTCGCGATGTAAAAGCAACAAGGCTGCGTCGCCAGCCGGGAACTTGCCAGTGACTGAGTACCGTTTGATACACTTGGCGTAAACTAATATTGCCCCACGCCAAATACGGCGATAATCGCGAGCAATGAATTTGACTTAAACTTGGGCTTGAAAGGGTAAATGCATACTCTTTACCGCGAGCGGTAAAAAAATCATTAAGCACATTAAATGCTTCGCTTTCGCCGCCATTTTGAAACTGCCCCTGAATATTTTGAAAGCGTGTTTCAAAGTGTGGCAACTGGCATTCAAACTCATTATTTTTAAACCAGTTAACCTTGTTTAAATCAAGATTCAAACAAGGCGCGCGCATTACCCGCTGCCAGTTTTCATCCCAATGAGTGCGATGAGTTAATCCCCGTTGCACCGCCCCTAAAGGGGTTTCATGCCATATTATTTGATTGCTTTTACACCAAGTAGCAAACGCTTTATCGCGCGCAAAGGTGTTATCAAGGCCAATTTCTTGATGAGAAAACACCTGCGAAATACCGTATTTAAGACTAAGCGCCTGAAATACCGCTAGAGCATCACCCTTTGCGACATACAAAGCGCCTGCTGGCAACTTGTTTGCCATATCGCGCAATGACTGCGAGACAAAGCGCCAATGGCGCTCAGAATAGTGCGCATCGTCAAGCAACATGTCTTCAAAACAGTACACCAATAATATCGGTAGCCCTGTTTTTGCTGCTTCAAGCAGTGGGGCGTGATCAGACAAGCGAAGATCACGTTTTAACCAAACAACTGCAATGCTCATTTAAGTTACATCGCTTAAGATTGGCCAATCTGCGGCATCATTGGCATCAAGCTGTGAGCCAACCGCTGAGCCTTGCCACTTTCTAATAAACACGCCGTTTGCATCAAACAACTCGGTTTGCTTTTCTATATTGAAATGCCGCCCGCCGCGCGGATCAACACCAACGCCTGCAATGTACTGCCAATTACCCCAATTTGATGCCACATCAAAATCAATAAGCTGTTGTTGAAAGTAAGCAGCACCATAGCGCCAATCAAGCTGTAACTCATTTACAAAACAACTTGCCGCAATTAGCCTGCCACGATTTGACATATAGCCGGTCGCATTAAGTTGCTTCATAAGCGCATTAACTAATGGGTAAGGTGTATTACCACTGCACCATTTTTGATATCGCTCAGCAAAAAAGCTAGTGAGTGGTTTTGTATCACTGAGGCCTGAAAACGCGAAAAGGCGCTCGCCTAATTTTACACTTAGCCACTGAAAGTACTCACGCCATAACAGTTCAAACTTAATCCAATACGTTGATTCGTTGGCGCCATCTGAATGTTCATATTGTAATACCGCATGCCAAATTTGCCTTGGCGATAAATTACCTATCGCTAAATAAGGGCTAAATTTTGTCGAGTTGTGCCAGCCATCAAGTTCATTGCGGGTTTCTTTGTATGTTTTTGCCGCGCCGCTGTTTAAGTAACTCACCAAGTGATATTTACCCGCGTGTTCCCCTGCAAAAAACGGCATTTCATTTGGCAATAAATAGGATGTATCGATGCTTTCAAACCATTTCAATAAAACAAAGTTGTTTTCAATTTTGGTTGGCTTAGGTAAGTGTTCGGGCAAAAGTGTGCTTTCTGATGGTGTTGGTTTAGCAACGTCTAAAGAACTTTTTTCAACTTTGTTGCGAAATTTACTAAAACTACCCGACATACAATCAAGCTTGTCAATTTGATGCTGTGTGAATAGTGTGTGTTGCCAAAACTGCACAACATTCACTTTAGGAAATGTGTTTTTTAAGTGAAGTACTTGTCGTCTTTCGTATTCACCCACTTGCTCTGCAACCACCAGCTCAGTAATCGCATGAGCTTCTATAAACTCACTTACAACAGCTTGCGGCTTGCCCTCTAACACAATCAGCTGATGCCCAATGGCATTAAGTTCATCGGCAAGTTCTTGTAAGGCATTTAAGATAAATCGCGTTTGATGATCGCCAAGCAGTTGGCTGTGATAGTTATTGGCAATTTTTGTACTGGGGTCAAGCACATAAACAAAAGCGATTTGTTCACTGTTTTTCAGCGCATATTCAAGCGCAGCGTTATCACTTAAGCGTAAATCATGGGTAAACCAATAAAGAGTTTTAAGCACTATTTCAAACCGAACGTATTGCAAACTATGAGATATCTATACGTGTACCTGATTGAAATAGTTCAGCCGCGTTTAATCCATTAGCGCTTAATTAAACACTTTAACCCCGTCATAAAATCATGCTAAATAGGAGGAAGTTTTCACAAATAAGCTATAAAATTAGCAGCCAGTATCAACAGTAGAGGCTACTTTACTGGTAACTTGGCTGCCATTTTCAGCAAAAGCGTAATAGGCATAGCATTCGTCTTGTAGGCTGTAACCTTTAGGGAAAATAAATAAGCCCCATCCCTGAATACTGCTATTTACATAAGATGCCGGGGTTTGATCTATCGCACATAAGCGCTCTTGGCAGTTATAGCTCGCAACTAAACTTGCACCTAAATCAAAATACCCATTGCCCACATAACTGAAATCTCCGTCCATTAAATCGCCCAACGCGTTATTCCAGATTTCTTGCGGCGCACCAAAATAAGTATTAACGGTAACCCCATTAATAATAACGGATTCATTGCTAACTTTATGTTTATGTTGCATCACTGCTTTAGCGTAAATGCCATCGGTAAGCTGATCTAACCCAGCAGCCACTTGTTTAAGGGTGGCGATGTTTGCATCGCGATTAAGTGAAAGGAATTTAGGCGCAGCAACAACGGCTAACACGCCGAGCACAACAATCACTAAAATCAATTCAATTAAGGTAAAGCCGCGGTGAGAGGTCATAGCAGGTATACATCTTTTAACATTAAACATTCAATGGATAAGGCAGTCCCTTATGTATGCCTTACAGACTAAGGCTTATTGAGAAAATGTTCAAATAATTAAAAATAGCGAACATCCGTGTTCCACTAGTACCAAATGAACATTAAACTGGTTTGGAAGGGCGTAAGGTAAACGCGAATTCAGTACCTTTGCCAAGTTCACTTTTTACTTTTATGTCGGATTTAATCAGCTGAATTAAACGGTTTGTTATTGCAAGCCCTAGCCCTGCATGGGACTTTTTACAGCCTAGGCTGTTACTTGCACGGTATCGCGCTTCAAAAATATAGGGTAAATCTTCGCCGCTAATACCCACGCCGGTATCGGCAACAACAATTTTGTATTGCTGTGACTCTAAAACGACCTTGATACTAATCGTTCCTTCTTGATTAGTATGACGCAGCGCATTTTCGATTAGATTGGTTAAAATGCGCTCTAACTTTGCAATATCTGAATAAACACTAAAATCGCATTCTTTTGGATGCACTTGTAATTGAATGCCTGCTTTTTCAGCGCGTAGGGCGAATTTTGCCATCACATCGTAAATCAGCTCACCTAAGTTGAATACTTCCAGATTAATATTGGTTTGGCCGGATTCAAGATGAGCGAGTTCAAAAATTTGATCGATCAAGGCTTTTAATTGGCCGCAATTTTTAAGCGTTACATTTAAATAATGTGCAGCTTTTTCATTAGCATTGGGCGTTTCTTTATTGAGTAACTCTAAATAGCCTTGCAGTGAGGCAAGTGGCGTGCGTAAATCGTGAGATAAATGTGCAAGTAGTTCTCGGCGCTGCTCATCAAGTGCTGTAAGCTGCATCATTTGCTGATTGATGGTGATAAGCATGCGATTGACCGCCGCACCTAATTGATGAATTTCATTATGGCGCTTTGGCCAATCTAATAAAGGCAGTTCCGAAATATCAAATTCGGTTTTATCCACTTTTTGAATAAAACTACTCAAGGTTCTAAGTGGTTTAGTAATAGTGCGAAATACCACCAGCATGCTAATCAGCAAAAACCCTAAACCTAATACTAACCAGATACTGCTTACTAAAATTTGCTCTGAGCTTTTAATCGACGCAAATATAGAGTCATAAATAGACGAGCCAATAATCACGTACAAGTAACCTTGTAGGGTATCGCCATTATACACAGGGGCCACTGAAAAAATCTTTTTGTGGTCAAAATTGCGCGGATCATCACCGTAAATGGGTAAATTAGATTGATCTTCAATTAAGGTAACAAGTGGCGCTAAATCGATAAACTGGCGTTTAACTTGCCCTGGTTTGGCTGAAAACGTCAGTAACTTTCCACTTGGGTCAACAAAATAAAACTCAAACGCAGGGCCAAGTACCATTAAGGTGTGGAATAGATTCTCTAATGCCTTGTAGTCGTATACTCCTTGTTTTAGCAGTGGATTATCATTGGCTAAATGTTCGGCCAAACCCAAGTGCAGCGCTTGCTCTGCCTGTGCACGACTTACTTGCGATACGCTTTGTGTCCACCATAAAAAAAGGCTGGCAGTAAGAATAAATATGCTCGCTAATGTAAGTGAGAGCTTAGTATAAAGCGAGTTTTTCATAGTGCAGCAACAGCCAAAGACTTAGCATTGAGTTTGTAACCAACGCCCCAAACCGTTTCAATCACATGTTGCTTCGCATGCTTTTCGAGCTTGCCTCGCAGCCGATTGATATGTGAGTTAACAGTATGTTCATAGCCACTATGGTCGTAACCCCAAACTGACTCTAATAATTGGCTTCTTGAAAACACTTGATTTGGGTGTTTTGCAAAAAACACCATTAAGTCGAACTCGGTTGCGGTAAGCGGTAAATCTTCCCCTTGAAAACGCACTTCATGGCTAAAGGGGTCGATGTGTAGTGCACCAAAGTTAAGAATCTGCGGCTGCTCGATGTTTTGCATGCTCTGTACTTGGCTTTGCTGCAATAAGCGGATGTGCCTAATTTGCGTTTTGATACGCGCTTGAAATTCACGATAACTAAACGGTTTGCAAATATAGTCGTCTGCACCCATTTCTAGGCCGATAATACGATCCATTTCACTGCTTTTAGATGTGAGTAGTACCACGCTCACCTCGGGCATTTTGGTTTTAATTTCGCGGCATAAGGTTAGCCCGTCTACTGTGGGTAACATTATATCCAGTAAGATAATTTGATAATCTTGTTTTGCTAATTGGGCCAGTGCCGCTTCACCAGTTGTAACATGATCGACATGCAAGTTAAGTTCATTTAAATGAACTTGCAGTAACCCCGCAATATCTTGATCATCTTCAACAATCAGTACCGAGTGTTGCATCATCACACCTCTGCTTATTATAGAAATAAGATAGGCCGACGATGACAACAACAAGGCAATCCTTAGTTGGCGTGCAAATACAATGTGGGTGTTTTCACACGCCTTGCTAAGGTGTAAAACAAATCGCCGGCCTATTTAACGCGTGTTACGGTGACAGCCAATAGCGGGTTGTCGAATTTGTGAAGACTGGTTAAAACCGAAGTATTCAGTCCATCATCTTGTCCAACAATCCCAGGATGCATCGCAACTTTATTTATTTCTTCGCGTGCACTGTTAAAGCCTTCACCTCCATCAGCTGGCCCCGGTATGGTACCTGGAGCTTCAGAGTTAGCTTCTGTGCCCGCATCATAAGCAAAGGTTTTATAGTACTGCATATCCCCTACACTCATTGAAGAAACATCTATGGCATTAAGACCGGTAAAGCCATCATTTGTATTCACCATCATCGAAATTAATGATAATTTTTGGCCTTCCAGCATCTCGCTTGTGAGCATCAGCTCAACTTTTTGCCCCGGCATTAATACTGCGTCACTTGATGTGCTTGCATTCACTACATCTAAAGCCAAAAGTCCCGAGTTATCACCGGATTCTGCCAGTACTTCGAGTGGCTCAGATGCCATTTCACCAATTTGCCAAAATTGACCAGAGGTATGTAACGCACTGCCTAGCGGCGACATGGGTTGTGCCTGCGTTAAATTCACGGCGGTTACCATAAATTCATAGGTCATTGTGGTTGGCGGCGTGACTACTGGTGGCTCAACCGTCATTTTGTCGTTATCGTCGTCCCCACAGGCAACAAGTGCTAAACATGCTGCTGGGATCAAAATTTTACTAAGTCTCATAATGACCCCCAATTACTTCACAGTGACTGTTACTTTCGCAACTGGGTTTAACCAGCGGTGAACTGTGTTATGTAAGTCACTACTACCACCAGAAGCATTGTCATCGCCAAGGTTGCCGCGGTGAACATGGATCATTTTATTCTCTTCGCTAGTGGTAACACCTGTGCCATTTTCGCCAGGAGCAACCCCAGGAGACGCCGGAATACCAAGTTCACCCGGTGCGCCAGATCCATTTTTTACTAACTCATTATTGGCTTCTGTGCCCGCATCATAGGCATTTAAATAAATGGTGTAAGTACCCACTTCGCTTGGAATACTCCAACTGTTTAGGCCAACAAAGCCATCATTGGTTGGCAGCATCATACCGACTATTGATAATTGGGTATTGCCGTCAGCTGTCATTAAGTTGGTCATGGTACTCATGGCAGGGGCAAGTAAACCACCCGCTGGGTTTGCCATGGTATCTGCACCAATACCATTTACCATAGCTACAAGCCCATCTAAGCTGCCGCCTTCAGCCATTGCTTGCAGTTCAGGTGAAGCCGCTTCACCTAATTTATATAACATGGCATCGTTCGAATGCGCCGTAACAAGTAACGGCGTGAAATAAATGCCTTGGGTTAAGTTAGTAATTTTTACATCTATATCTGCAGCACTTGCATTGCCAGCTGCAAGAAGTGCACTAGTAGCAAAAAGTGAAAGGATTTGTGTCTTCATAATTTGTTCTCGGTTGTTTTTGACCCTTTCACTATGAAAAACAAAGTTCTCAATGCCATCACCGAAATCTCACAAAATTATCACGATTTCATAAAAAATTTTAACTTGCGATAAATGAATAAGAATTGTTCAATTGAGCATTGGCAACCTATAAATTAATCTGTAACGCAAAATACGCCTTGGCTAATTGGTTATCGCACAAAACATGAAATGGATGTTCAACATATTATGAAGTATTTTTATCTCGCAGCTGCACTTTTAGGCAGCATTATTCCTTATGGTGCGTTTCTTCCTTGGCTCATTGAAAATGGCGCAAATATACCTTTATTTGTTGAAGCGGCATCGGCCAATCCCATTAGCCTATTCGCTTGGCTTGATGTGTTAATTGCCGCAATGACCTTAATTGTGTTTATTATTGTCGATGCAAAAACAAATAAAGTTGCGTATTGGTACTTAGCGCTTGTGGGCACATTATGCGTGGGCGTGTCATGTGGTTTACCACTTTATTTATATTTGCGTACTCGTGAACAAAATGCACGCTTAACTCACGCAAAGTCATTTTAAGGAATTTACATGGATTACTTGCTGGCAGTGACGCTTTTTGCAATTTCATCATCGGTTACACCGGGCCCTAACAATATTATGGTGATGACTTCTGGGGTAAATTTTGGTGTTCAAAAAAGCTTGCCACTGCTAATAGGGTCTGTTGATCTTTCAAGTTCGTTTTTGCAGCAGTTTGATTGGCTTTTATACAAGGCAGAGGCTGCGTAGCATAGTTATTCTATGTAAGTCAGGCGATA
>NZ_JAPEHW010000025.1 GCF_028875915.1 Pseudoalteromonas sp. G4 | reverse complement strand
ATAAACAAGGCTTATAATTCGACATGTAGTTGTTCTACTTTAGAATTTTAAAACGTAGTTTATGGGTCATTTAACTCGCTAGAATGATTAATAAAATTGGTATTAGAACTGCCAATCTTCCATTGAGCCTAAACTAAATTCCACGCCTTCAAACTGCATTAATGTTTGCTCTGCGGCAATTTCAATGATGTAAACACCATTGATATTGTCGCCTACTTTAAGCTCTCGGTCGTTGATTTTAATCCAGCTACGGCTTGGTTCTGAGGCAAATACATGCGCTTGGTATCGCATTTCAGGAATACGTACACGAAATGCTTCAGGTAAGTTTTCAATGGGTGGCACTCTTGCTGAGGTTGTTGACGAAGTGATCACCTCTTGCTCTAACGGCTCGTTTTGCGCTTGCTCAAATGCCTCGCTAAATGCATCTATTAACGCATTGGTTTCTTCCCTTTGTTTATTTTGATATCCAACAACTTTATATTCAGATAAATCAATTTCTTGATTGTCGTTATTCTGCTGCTCTTCTAGCTGTGTTTGGCTATTTGCAGGCGTTGTCTGTTGAGTTTGAGCTGCCTGTTGAGCCTGAAGTGGTAAAGGCTGTGAATACACAGGTACTGGCACGAGCTGATATTGTATTTGTGGTTGATTTGCTATTGGCAACTGATTAACAGATTCTACTGTTGGCTTATTTTCGATGGTTTTATCTGGTTCAGATTGTGTTTGAACGGTTTTTTCAGTTTGTAGGCCTTTACCAAGAAAAAAACCTAGTGTTAAGGTTAGTAAAAACCCTAAAAACAGCGCTAAATTTCGGTAGAAGCGTAACTTCTGACTTAACACATATTCTTGCTGATAATCACCTTGCATCGGCATTGTTCCTTTGCTACTTGATTCATTCTGTTTTAACGCATCGAGAATATAAGACATACACACTTCTATTTAAAAAATAAATGACAAACCAATGCCAACTAATAAGGCAACAATAGCAAAGCAAACATACATCCATACCACGTAATTGGCATTATTTGATGCTGCTGCATTAGCTTCTAACGGTAAAATTTCGGTTGCAGCTGTTGCAATCATGGCTTTATTAACCAAATGACGACTATTTGCAAATGCCCCCATTAAAGAACGCTCACATAGTAAATTGATAAGCCGAGGGATACCACCAGTAAGTTGGTGAATTCGTTTGATTGCGGCGTTTTCAAATAGCATTTTGTCACAACCTGCAACATGCAATCGATGTTTAATGTATGCAAACACCTCAGCTTCGTTAAGCGGCATTAAATGGTAACGCGCTGTAATCCTTTGTGCTAATTGCCTTAAATCGTTACGTTTTAATAGTGTTTGTAATTCAGGCTGCCCAACTAAAATAATTTGCAGTAACTTGCGTTGATTGGTTTCTAAGTTAGTTAATAGGCGTAACTGTTCAAGCACTGCGCCACTTAAATGTTGTGCTTCATCGATCACCAACATGGTGCGTTTATTTTGACTGTGGTTTTTAAGCAGGCGATTTTTAATTTTATCGGTTAAATTTTTAAGCGTGGCTTCTGATTTTTTATAGCGAATACGCAGTTCATCACAAATGCTGGCTAATAATTCAAGTTCCGACAGCGATGGGTTAAGCACAAATGCCACTTGCGTATCATCACCTACATTTTCCAGCATACAACGTGTGACCGTTGTTTTACCGGTTCCAACTTCACCTGTTAATAATACAAAGCCGCCAGCATCCCCTAAACCATAGGTTAGATGTGCAAGTGCTTCTTTGTGGCGCTCACTAAGGAATAAGTAATCTGGATTGGGGGCTATGGAAAATGGCTGATCCGTTAAACCAAAATAGTCTAAATACACGTGCTTACATTAACTGAATAAAAACTGAGCCTATCATACCAATTCACCACCGAATTCCAAATTATGATAATCTTTACACATTATTCGTTTCGATTTAGTCCAATGAAAGTATATTTAGTCGGTGGCGCTGTTCGCGATAAACTTCTTAAGCGCCCCATCAAAGAATGTGATTATGTTGTGGTTGGCAGTACACCTGCTGAGCTAATTTCTCTTGGTTACCAGCAAGTGGGCAATGACTTTCCTGTTTTTTTACATCCAAAAACAAAAGATGAATATGCCCTTGCTCGCACCGAACGTAAATCTGGTCAAGGCTACACAGGCTTTATTTGCGACTTTGCGCCAGAGGTCACTCTTGAAGAAGACTTAGTGCGCCGCGACTTAACAGTTAACGCAATGGCTGAAGATGAAAATGGCAATATTATTGACCCTTTTAATGGCCAAACAGATTTAGCAAACAAGCTTCTGCGCCATGTTAGTGATGCTTTTTGTGAAGACCCATTGCGTATTTTACGTGTTGCACGCTTTGCCGCACGTTACCATTATTTAGGCTTTACTATCGCGCCTGAAACCCAACAATTAATGCAACAAATGGTAGCTAGAGGCGAGATTAATACATTAACCAAAGAACGTATTTGGCTCGAAATTGAAAAATCCTTAGAAGATGGTGCGATTAATGTATTTACCGATGTACTTGCTGAGATTAACGCATTACCAATAATCCTGCCTGCACTAATAGATTTTTGGTCACAAGAATACAGTTGTAAACTCGCAGAGTTATTATCTAAAACATCGGGTGAACAGCAAAAAATCGTGCGTTTTTGCTTGTGGCTAAAAGATATTTTGCCTGAACAAATCAATTCACTTTCAGCGCATTTACGGATCCCTAATACTTATAGTAATGCACTTTATTTATTTAACCGCTTTGCGCCTATATTTTCGAAAAGCGCCCCATGCACACAGCAAGTATTAGATCTGTTAAACACAGCAGATGTATGGCGACGCCCTGAACGACTGACCTTATTTTTAGCAACATTTAAGCTATTAGGCGACTCGCAGTCATCACTTGCAAACAACATTGAACTTGCGTCAGAACACGCTTTAGCAATTAATGTGCAAGCAATTATTCAACAAGGCTATAAAGGGGCTGAAATAAAACAGCAATTAGATATTGAACGCGAAAAAGCTATAAATGACGTTTTTAGTAATTAGCGCTATTTGCTTTAAATGTAAAATGGCTATTGACGTTGTTTGTATATAAATAATGCACAAAAAAGGCTAAGCATCTCGCTTAGCCTTTTCATTTTAAATCTCACAAAGCACGATTAAGCGCTAATATAACCGAGTCCAATAAGTGCAAACAAACCAACACCTAACAGCAAGCGGTAAATCACAAATGGCAACATACCCATGCGCTCAATAAACTTTAAGAATAAAAAGATACAAGTATAGGCAGAGGCAAACGAAAGCACTGTACCTAGTATCAAAGCATTCCAATCAACCGCCGTGTTATCCAAAATAAGTTTAATGATCATCACTAAACCTAACCCACCGATTACCGGAATAGACATTAAGAATGAAAAACGCGCTGCGCTTTTTTTATCAAGGCCTAACAATAAACCAGCTGTAATGGTTATGCCTGAACGAGATGTGCCCGGAATTAACGCAACCGCCTGAGCAAGGCCCATTAATAGCGCAGCTTTCCATTTAATATCGAAAATATTCTTGTTTTCTTTCGCTTTGATATCGGCATACCAAAGGGCTAAACCAAATACAATGGTGGTAGTGGCTATCACCGCTGCACCACGTGTGTTAGCTTCTATGAAATCTTTTGCAAGACCTGCAACTAAACCTGCTGGAATAGTCGCCAAAATAATGTACCAGCCCAATTTACTTTCTGCAGTATGACCTTTACCAGCACAAGACTTAAACCACGCTGTTAAAATTTCCACCACATCTTTACGAAAATAAATAAGCACCGCAAATAAGGTGCCCACATGCACTGCAATATCGAACGCTTGCCCCTGATCTTCCCAACCTAATAACTGGCTTGGTAAAATAAGGTGACCCGAACTCGATATAGGCAAAAACTCTGTAAATCCCTGAATTAATGCCAGTACGATAATTTCAATCAGTCCCATCTAGTTTATATCTCCACTTTCCATAATTTTTGTTTGGTTTTATCGTATTCTTGCCATAGTTGAGCAACACTTTTGTTTTCAACTGGGTGAGAAAACTCTCCTGCAACTTCGGCTAACGGCCAAAGAACAAAGGCATTTTTGGTGATTTCATCACGTGGCAATTGCGCAGGGCTATCGCAAATCACGTCGTCAAAAAACAGTAAATCGAGGTCTAGTGTGCGCGGGCTAAACTTTTTATCAGCAGGCGTTCTTCCATGCTCTCGCTCAATTTGCTTGAGTAACGCACACACTTCTTCCAAGGTTAAGTCAGTTGTTGCAGCGGCTACAAGATTATAAAAGTTATTACCTTCAAACCCGACAGATTCACTTTCAAAAATACTTGAGTAAGTCACATTTTCAAAATGTGTTGGCAATATTGCTAATGCTGCTTTTATATAACGCTCTTTGTTGATATTAGAGCCAATACTGATAAATATCTGTGCCATTAGCTTTGCTTTTTACGTGTGATTTCAATGCCCACTGTCTGTGCTTCAAGCACCGCTTGGGGCTTAGAAATACGCAATGTTACTTGCGATACAGCAAATTCTGTTAAGATAATTGACGTTAGTTGTTCTGCAAGCGTTTCCAACAATTCAACTTGAGTTGAACCACAATGAGCGATTATACGTGCTGAGACTTTCGCGTAATCAACCACATCATCAACATTATCGCTTTGTGCAGCCTTGGCAAAATCTGTCAGCATTTCCACGTCAAAAAACAGCGGTTGCTTTGCTTGTTTTTCAAAATCAAACACGCCAATAATGGTATTAACCTGTAATTGACTAATAAAAACCTTGTCTTGCACCCGTATTCACCCCAATTATACTGTGGTCGGATACCAATTAGAGAAAAAAATAGGTACTCTTATGGGTAAATCCGCTGAAAAGAATTAGCGGCAGATAATAGCCTATATTTGCTAAAGAAAAAATAAGGAACACTGTGTTAGCAAGCTTAATGATTGTCTTTGCCTATCTGTTTGGCTCCATTTCTTCAGCAGTGCTCATTTGTAAGCTGTTTCGCTTACCTGATCCCAGAACAACGGGTTCAAATAACCCTGGTGCAACTAATGTTTATCGTATTGGCGGTAAACTGCCTGCCAGCCTAGTGTTAGTGTTTGACGTATTGAAAGGCACCATTCCGGTTTACGGCGCTTATTTCTTAAAAATAGAACCACTTTATCTTGGTTTTATTGCAATCGCAGCCTGTCTTGGCCATATTTACCCAATTTTTTTCGGTTTTAAAGGTGGAAAAGCTGTAGCGACTGCCTTTGGTAGTTTATTACCTCTTGGTTTTACGCTAGCAGGTTTATTAATCGTTACTTGGGTTGGGTTAATCTGGTTAACGGGTTACTCTTCACTGGCAGCCATTATTACGGTCAGCCTTGCACCATTATTTACTTGGTTTATAAAACCTTTATATGTGTTGCCCGTAACCATGCTTGCGGCACTTATTGTATTTCGCCACCGCGCAAATATTATTCGTTTATTACAAGGTAAAGAGCCAAAAGTAACACAAAAAAAAGCCGAATAATTTCGGCTTTTCTATTTTAATTAATCGCTTAAATCGCTTCTAACTCATCAAGTGGCCAACGCGGTTTGGCTCGCATATCAAGTGGAGCGTATTGCTTTGCTTTCAAGCGCTGCATTCCCGCATAGGCGATCATCGCGCCATTATCTGTACAAAACTCTGTGCGAGGGTAATAAACACGCCCTTGCATGCCCGTCATCACTTTTTCCAAGGTCTCACGTAAATACACATTTGCACTCACACCACCTGCAATAACCAAACGCTTAATGCCATACTCTTTTAGCGCGCGCTTACATTTAATAACTAAGGTATCAATTACCGCTGTTTGAAACGCGTGGGCTATATTCGCTTTAACCTGTTCAGATATTTCACCATTTTCGTCTTTTTCACTGTTAATAGTGTTGGCTGCAAATGTTTTTAAACCACTAAAGCTCATATCAAGGCCTGGTCTATCGGTCATTGGGCGCGGAAAACGATATACTTCTGGCTCACCTTTTTCTGCAAGCTTGGCAAGTAGTGGGCCCCCAGGGTAATCAAGGCCTAATAATTTAGCCGTTTTATCAAACGCTTCACCTGCTGCATCATCAATGGATTCACCTAAGATAGTGTATTGTCCAATACCTTCTACCTTAACAATCATGCTGTGACCACCCGATACAAGTAGCGCTATAAATGGAAATTCAGGCACGTCTTCATCAAGCATAGGTGCAAGTAAATGCCCTTCCATATGATGAACAGCAACAGCAGGCACATTCCAACCATAAGCAAGCGAGCGACCAATTGACGAACCCACTAATAACGCACCCACTAAACCAGGACCAGCCGTATAAGCAACACCATCTAAATCTTCTGGTCCACAACCTGCCTGTTTAAATGCAGCTTCTATTAAAGGAATCGTTTTGCGTACATGGTCACGTGAAGCAAGCTCGGGGACGACACCACCATAATCAGCATGCACTTTTACTTGAGAATACAACTGATGCGCCAATAAACCTTGTTCATCGTCATAAATCGCGATCCCCGTCTCATCACAAGACGATTCAATACCCAAAATACGCAAGTTTCTCTCCTAAAATGATAATTAAAGCTCGTTCAATTAAGCCAAGACGCCGATTTTACAAGCTTTAAGATTTTTTGTCAGCTTTTTACCATCTTTGGTATAATTATTCTTTACATTGCGTGGTGCTTCAGATTACAATGCCGCACCATTTTTGAACTAGTCGGTTAAATCTTAACCGAGATGAGTGGCACTAGCTAAAATTATTAGCTAATAAAACTCATTTAAGTAGAAACATATTACTAAGTAGGTGATTTTTTAATGCCAGTTATTAAAGTTAGAGAAAACGAGCCGTTTGACGTTGCTCTTCGCCGTTTTAAGCGTTCATGTGAAAAAGCAGGTATCCTTTCAGAAGTTCGTCGTCGCGAGCACTATGAAAAGCCAACAGCTGAGCGTAAGCGCAAAAAAGCAGCTGCGGTAAAGCGTCACATGAAGAAGCTTTCTCGCGAAAACGCTCGTCGCGTAAAACTTTACTAATCTAGATTAGGTCTTGTAAATGAGCCTTTTAGCACAACTTAAAGATGCACAAAAAGATGCAATGCGCGCTAAAGACAAACTACGTCTTGGTGCAATTCGTATGGTTTTGGCAGCGATTAAGCAAAAAGAAATCGACGAACAAGTAACTTTAGGCGACGCGGAAATCACGTCAATTTTAGTAAAGCTTGTAAAGCAACGTAAGGATTCTGAATCTCAGTATCGCGATGCTGGCCGCGAGGACTTAGCTGAAGTTGAAGCTAACGAAATTAAAGAATTGGAAGCGTTTTTACCTAAACCGCTTACAGAAGAAGAGATGCTAACTTTAATTGATGAATGTATCGCTGCAAGTGGTGCATCAGGCATGCAAGATATGGGTAAAGTGATGGGCTTGCTTAAAGCTAAAGCTGAAGGTCGCGCAGATATGGGCAAACTTTCAGGTTTAATTAAGCAAAAACTGAGTGCTTAACTCAAAGTTTTAAAGGCTGACTTTCTCAAGTCAATAACTGCTGGCCTTAACAGCTTTAGAAACCGAGCTTTTGCTCGGTTTCTTCATTTCTAGGCTATGATAACGTCTAGCGTAAGCATGCATTTTTGGGTATGCTACATCACTACCCCACACCACTAGAAACAATTAAAAACTGACCATGGCCGGAAAAATCCCACGCAGCTTTATAGATGATCTATTAGCCAGAACCGATATTGTTGATCTTATCGATGGTAAAGTAGGATTAAAAAAAGCAGGCAAGGACTATCAGGCATGTTGTCCGTTTCATAACGAAAAGTCACCGTCGTTTACTGTCTCTCAAGATAAGCAGTTTTATCACTGTTTTGGTTGCGGTGCTCATGGCAACGCAATTTCCTTTATGATGGAGTTTGAAAAGCTCGAGTTTGTAGATGCCATTGAAGAACTCGCCGGCATGCTAAACCTTGATGTACCAAGAGAAAACGGATCAAATCAAGGGCCGCGAGTCAGTACTGAGCAAAAGCGTTCAGACTATGAACTGATGATGCATGTAGCCAAGTTCTATCAGCATCAATTAAAACACCATGCAAATTCATCCCAAGTTATCGAATACTTAAAGGGTCGCGGTCTTTCTGGCGAAACAGCTAAGCAATTTATGATTGGTTACGCACCGAATGAATGGGATTCGGTTTGTAATACGTTTGCTAAAAATCAAGACAGTAAAAAACAGTTATTAGAACTTAAACTTGCCAGCGAAAAGTCAGCAGGCCGTCAGTTTGATTTCTTCCGCGACCGCTTGATGTTCCCTATTCGTGATAAACGTGGTCGTGTAATTGCCTTTGGTGGCCGCGTGATGAATAGCGACGATAACGGCCCTAAATATTTAAACTCGCCTGAAACGCGTATTTTTCATAAAGGCTTTGAACTCTATGGCTTGTATGAAGCAAAGCAAGCCAACAAAAAACTAGAACAAATCCTAGTTGTTGAAGGTTATATGGATGTGGTTGCGCTTGCCGAAAAAGGTATTAACTACGCAGTTGCAGCGCTTGGTACAGCAACTACACCAGAACATATACACACTTTATTTAGAACCACCGACCGGATTATTTGTTGTTACGATGGCGATCGTGCAGGACGTGATGCCGCTTGGCGCGCACTGGAAAACGCACTGCCTTATTTAAATCACGGCAAAGCATTAGAATTTGTATTTTTACCTGATGGCGAAGACCCAGATTCATTAGTACAAAAAGAAGGCAGAGAAGCGTTTGAACTGCGTTATGATGATGCAACTGATTTTTCTGCGTATTTATTTGATCGTCTTGCGCAAGAAATTAATTTGACCACAGATGCTGGCAAATCAAAGCTATTACAACAAGCGCTACCTTTAATTGAAAAGGTGCCAAGTGACTTTTATCAAGAAAATTTACTTGAAAAGTTAGCGCGCTTAATTGGCCGAACCCGTGCCCAGCTACAAAAGAAAATAAACACGCCAAAGCAGCAACAAGGCCTTGTCAAAAAATTTAAAATAACGCCAATGCGTCGTGCTATTGGTTTACTACTACAACATCCAGAGCTTGCCAGTGAAGTGCCATTTCAACCCGAGCTTGCTCAAATGGATGTACCAGGAATCAAGCTTTTTATTCAATTACAGCAAAGCGCCCTTGATAAACAAATCACGACAGCACAACTACTCGAACAATTTAGAGAAAGCGCTGAATATGCGCCATTAGCTAAGCTTGCATCTTGGCAACACCAAGTCAATCAAGACTCGTTAGTCAGTGAATTTCAAAGTACCTTCAATTTTATTGAAGATCAGTGTTTAAATTTGCGCCTTGAATCCCTATTAATAAAGGAGAAAACGCAAGGGTTAAGCAAAGCCGAAAAACAGGAATATTCACTGCTTACTCTTGCATTAAAAGGCAGATAACAGCTAGCCAGATTAAAGCTTTGGTGTTATAATCGCCTATTCACTGCGTCTTGTATCAAGTTGTTTAAGGCGCCCGTTGTATCAACTTATCAGAGTGGAAGAGAATACCTCTATGGAGCAAACTCCTCAGTCACAGCTAAAACTCCTCATTCAAAAAGGTAAAGAGCAAGGTTACCTTACATTTGCCGAAGTTAACGACCACCTTCCACAAGACATCATAGATTCGGAACAAGTTGAAGACATTATCGGCATGATCAACGACATGGGTATTCAGGTAGTAGAAAATGCACCTGATGCCGATGAGCTTATGATGCAAGAAACAACTACCGATGAAGATGCTGCAGAAGCAGCTGCGGCAGCACTTGCAACGGTAGAAAAAGAAATCGGTCGCACTACAGACCCTGTTCGCATGTATATGCGTGAAATGGGTACTGTTGAACTACTTACGCGTGAAGGCGAAATCGACATCGCTAAGCGTATTGAAGACGGTATCAATCAAGTACAAGTATCTGTTGCTGAATACCCTGAAGCAATCAACTACTTACTTGAGCAATGGGACAATTACCTTGCCGAAGATGTTCGCCTAAGTGACATTATTAGCGGTTTCTATGATCCAGATGCAGATGAAGCAATGATCTCTGCAACGCACATCGGTTCTGAGCTATCAGAAGATCAACTGGATGATGAAGATTCAGATCTTGAAAGCGATGATGACGATGAGGACGAGGAAGAGGCAGATACAGGTCCTTGCCCAGAAGAAGCAGCAGAAAACTTTGAAAAACTGCGTGATCAATACAATAAAGCACGTGCAATTTTTGAAGAAAAAGGTCGCTCTCACCCAGATGCTGTCGCAATTATTGCTGAAATCGGTGAGCACTTCCGCACATTCAAACTAATGCCAAAGCAGTTTGACCGCATGGTTAAAAATATGCGTGACATGATGGATCGTATCCGTGTTCAGGAACGCATCATCATGAAGCAAGTTGTGCAAATTGCTAAAATGCCAAAGAAAACCTTTGTTAAAAACTTTGCAAATAACGAAACCGATGCTGCTTGGTTAGACAAAGAAATTGCTGCAGGCGAGCTTTACTCGAATAAACTTGCAGAAGTTAAACCTGAAGTTGAACGTTGTATCAACAAGCTTCGTCTTATGGAAGAAAGCACAGGTCTTAACCTTGAGCGCATTAAAGATATCAACCGTCGTATGTCAATCGGTGAAGCAAAAGCTCGCCGCGCGAAAAAAGAAATGGTTGAAGCGAACTTACGTCTTGTAATTTCAATTGCAAAAAAATACACCAACCGTGGTTTACAGTTCTTGGATTTAATCCAAGAAGGTAACATTGGTCTTATGAAAGCAGTTGATAAGTTTGAATATCGCCGTGGTTATAAGTTCTCAACTTATGCTACATGGTGGATCCGTCAGGCAATTACACGTTCAATTGCTGACCAAGCGCGTACAATCCGTATTCCTGTGCACATGATTGAAACGATTAACAAACTAAATCGTATTTCACGTCAAATGTTACAAGAAATGGGTCGTGAGCCTTCGCCTGAAGAACTCGCAGAGCGTATGGTAATGCCGGAAGATAAAATCCGTAAAGTACTGAAAATTGCAAAAGAGCCAATTTCAATGGAAACACCAATTGGTGACGATGAAGATTCGCACTTAGGTGATTTCATTGAGGATAGCACCATTGAATCGCCGGTTGATTCGGCGACAATGGAAAGCCTCAAAAATGCAACACACGATGTACTTGCAGGCCTTACAGCGCGTGAAGCAAAAGTACTTCGTATGCGTTTCGGTATCGACATGAATACTGACCATACACTAGAAGAAGTAGGTAAACAGTTTGACGTAACCCGTGAGCGTATTCGTCAAATCGAAGCAAAAGCACTTCGCAAGCTTCGTCACCCTTCTCGTTCAGACTTACTGAAAAGCTTCTTAGACTTTAAAGGCTAAGTAAACAGTTACACTAAAAGGCCGCACATTGCGGCCTTTTTTCTTACAGGAAAAATACTATGGCGTGGGTACAAATCCGCATAAATAGCACCAAAGAAAATGCTGAACTCATTAGCGATGAGCTGATGGAGCTAGGCTGCCCTTCAGTTACTTTTGTTGATGCAAAAGACACCCCAATTTACGAACCTAAACTGGGTGAAGTGACGCTTTGGGCAGACACTACCGTGATCGGTTTATTTGATGCCAGCGTTGATATGCAAGCAATTACTGATCAGCTTGCAAAATTACCCGCTCTGCAAGAACAATTCGTTTTCAAAGTTGAGCAACTTGAAGACAAAGACTGGGAACGCGAGTGGATGGATAACTTTCACCCTATTCAGTTTGGTGAAAGATTGTGGATTTGCCCAAGCTGGCGTGACATTCCCGACCCTAGTGCAGTAAACGTGTTACTTGACCCTGGCCTTGCTTTTGGTACCGGTACTCACAACACCACAGCATTATGTTTACGTTGGTTAGACAGCTTAGATTTAACAGGTAAAACAGTGGTCGATTTTGGTTGTGGCTCAGGCATTTTAGGTATTGCTGCACTTAAACTTGGAGCTAAACGTGTAATTGGTATCGATATTGACCCACAAGCATTAGAAGCCAGTCGTGATAATGCAGAGCGTAACGGGGTGGCCGATTTACTTGAAGTATACCTACCTGAAGATCAACCTGAATTTGAAGCTGATGTATTAGTTGCCAACATTCTTGCACAACCACTCAGAGAGTTGCACCAAATTATTCTGGGTTTACTTAAATCAGGTGGTCAATTTGCACTGTCAGGAATTCTTGAAGAGCAAGTTGCTTCGGTAGAAGATATCTACAGCCAATACGCTAACCTTGAAACCAGTCTACAAGATGGTGAATGGATGCGTGTTGCAGGTCAAAAACACTAAGAAGTCTTTGACACGTACTCCTTTAAAATCCTTAGCTCAAGCCCTCATGAGTTAAGGATTTGTTATTTTTGCTAACAAAAATCTTCCATTTTTTTCTTTCTATAGCCAGTTACAAAAAGTCAATATCAAAAGTTTAAAAAAAAACCACTTTTGTATAAATAATAGGCTTTGATTTTTGCAAAAAAAACCGTAAACTTAGCGCCCCTTGATTGGTGACCCAGATTTATTGTGCAGATAGGCCCTTATCAGTTAGAATAGCGCCCCTTGATTGGTGACCCAGATTTATTGTGCAGATAGGCCCTTATCAGTTAGAAAATAACTTAATGGTTGCTCCTATGGCTGGAGTAACAGATAGACCGTTTAGACAGCTATGCCGTCGACTCGGTGCAGGTCTTGCTGTATCTGAAATGTTGTCATCCAATCCTAAGGTTTGGAAAACCGAAAAATCAATGTCTCGTATGGATCACTCCGGCGAGTCTGGTATTCGCAGTGTGCAAATTGCAGGTGCTGACCCACAACTGATGGCGGAAGCAGCCCAATTTAATGTCAAAAATGGCGCACAAATTGTGGATATCAATATGGGTTGTCCAGCAAAAAAAGTGAATAAAAAGCTCGCAGGCTCTGCCCTTTTGCAGTACCCCGAACTCGTTACTGACATCGTTAAAGCTGTAGTAAATGCAGTTGATGTGCCAGTGACGTTAAAAATCCGTACAGGGTGGGATACTGATAATCGAAATGGTGTAGAGATTGCGCGCATCGCTGAACAAAATGGGATTCAGTCGCTGGCGGTACATGGCCGTACACGTTCTTGTATGTACAAGGGTGAAGCTGAATACCAAACAATTAAGGACATTAAGAGTTCAGTCTCCATTCCTGTAGTAGCGAACGGTGATATTACATCACCACAAAAAGCAAAACAGGTTTTGGAATATACGGGCGCAGATGCTTTGATGATAGGCCGTGCAGCACAAGGTCGCCCTTGGATTTTTAGGGAGATAAACCATTATCTCACCACTGGAGAATTACTACCGGAGCCAGCTTTGGACGAGGTACAGGGTATTCTTATGGAACACTTGGTAAATCTTCATGCATTTTATGGTGATGTAATGGGTGTGCGAATAGCGCGAAAGCATGTCTCATGGTATTTGCAGGCTCATGACCGTGAAGGTCAATTTAGGCGAGTATTTAATGCTATCGACTCTCAACAAGAGCAAATCGATTCATTAGAAAAGTACTTTGAAACACTAGCAGATAATTAACAAAGAGTAAGAAAGACGATGTTCGAACAAAACGTGACTTCTCCATTTATTACTAACGCACACGTTCAGTCTCAAGAGAAACCACAGCCATTACGCGATGCTTGTAAAAAAGCAGTTCACAACTACTTAAAGCAACTTAATGGTCAAGATGTACAAGATGTTTACGAGCTAGTTCTTTCAGAACTTGAAGCGCCGTTACTTGAAGAAGTAATGACTTACACTCGCGGTAACCAAACTCGCGCAGCAATCTTACTAGGTATCAACCGTGGTACTCTTCGTAAGAAGCTTAAAAAATACGGCATGAACTAATTAGCACCTAACGGTGCAATAAAAAGCACCCTTGGGAATCCTCGGGTGCTTTTTTGTTTTTCTAACCCCGAAAAACACACTAAATTAAATTCACGTTCAAATTTAATTTAAGTAAAGACCAGCGCTACATATCTTGTTTATAAATTCGGCAATTGGTCGTCGAGTTATAAGCAAAAGTAAGTTAAAATATTCGTTTAAATTAAGTGTTTTCTCGCACTATCAATCAAATTTTGAGGTAATCAAAACTACCATGGATACATTACGTCCAATTCGTCGCGCGTTATTAAGCGTTTCAGACAAAACAGGTATTGTAGAATTTGCTCGCGCGCTTTCAGAGAAAGGCGTTGAACTTCTTTCAACTGGCGGTACATGTAAGCTTTTAGCTGACAACGGCATCGCAGTAACAGAAGTATCAGACCACACAGGTCACCCTGAGATCATGGATGGTCGTGTTAAAACATTACATCCAAAAATCCACGGCGGTATTTTAGCGCGCCGCGGTACTGACGAAGGTGTAATGGAAGCAAACAATATTTCTGCAATCGACATGGTGGTAGTTAACCTTTACCCATTTGCACAAACTGTTGCAAAAGAAGGTTGTTCACTGGAAGACGCTATCGAAAACATCGATATTGGTGGCCCTACAATGGTACGCGCTGCTGCTAAAAACAACAAAGACGTTACCATTATTGTAAACGCAGGTGACTACGATCGCGTTATTGCCGAAATGAATGCTAACAATGGCGCAACAACGTATGAAACACGTTTTGACCTAGCAATTGCTGCATTTGAGCATACTGCACAATACGATGGCATGATTGCTAGCTACTTCGGTAAAATGGTTCCTGATTACACTGAAGAAGCAGCTGTTGAAACTAAATTCCCACGCACAATCAATTTCCAATTCACTAAAAAGCAAGATATGCGCTACGGTGAAAATTCACACCAAGACGCAGCATTCTATGTTGAAAACAACATTGAAGAAGCATCTGTTGCCACTGCAAAACAGTTACAAGGTAAAGCCCTTTCATACAATAACATTGCAGATACAGATGCAGCGCTTGAATGTGTTAAAGAGTTTGACGCGCCAGCATGTGTAATCGTTAAACACGCAAACCCGTGTGGCGTATCAATTGGCGACAACATTCTTGAAGCTTACGACCGCGCGTTTAAAACTGACCCAACATCAGCATTTGGCGGCATCATTGCATTTAACCGCGAACTAGATGCAGACACAGCGGAAGCTATTGTTTCGCGTCAGTTTGTTGAAGTTATCATTGCACCAAGCGTTTCTGAGGCAGCAGCACAAATTGTTGCAGCAAAACAAAATGTACGTTTACTTGAGTGTGGTCAGTGGGCAAACAAAACAACAGGTGTTGATATTAAGCGTGTTAACGGTGGTATCTTAGTACAAGATCGCGACCAAGGCATGGTTGATATGGGCGACCTACGCGTAGTATCTAAAAAACAGCCTACTGAGCAAGAATTAAAAGACTTAATGTTCTGCTGGAAAGTGGCTAAGTTTGTTAAATCAAATGCGATTGTATACGCTAAAGACGGTATGACAATCGGTGTGGGTGCAGGTCAAATGAGCCGTGTTTACTCTGCAAAAATTGCAGGTATTAAAGCAGCTGATGAAAATCTAGAAGTAGCAGGTTCAGTAATGGCATCTGACGCTTTCTTCCCGTTCCGCGACGGCATCGATGCAGCAGCAGAAGCGGGTATTACTGCAGTAATTCAGCCAGGTGGCTCAATGCGCGATGAAGAAGTTATCGCTGCAGCAGATGAGCACGGCATGGCGATGGTATTTACTGGTATGCGTCATTTCCGCCATTAATATTTGCTTGCAAACTTGTTAGTGCGAGCACTTTGTTTGCTCGCACTAAGCTGTTAATTTTGCTATATGTTGCTTAATAAAAATAAAAACTAGGAAGAAAATGAAACTCACAGTAAAAGCCTTAGTAACTGCCCTGTCGCTTACTTTAGCTGGATGTGCATCGACTGATATCGATACATTACTTACCAAAACTGCGACTGCTGATAACCGTTCAAGCGAAAACAAAGCGCGAGATCCATACCGTCATCCAAAAGAAACACTAGAATTTTTTGGCCTTCAGCCAAATATGACCGTGGTAGAAATTTGGCCTGGCGGCGGTTGGTATACTGAAATCCTTGCGCCTGTTTTACAAAAAGAGGGGCAATATTTTGCAGCTCATTTTCCTTCCGATTCAGAAGTTAAATACTACCAACGTTCTCTAAACCAATTTCAAGATAAATTGGCAAGCGATAGCTTATATGAAAACGTAACTCTTTCTGAGTTTTACCCAGGCACACACCATAATATCGCGCCAGCAGGCAGCGCTGATATGGTACTGACCTTTCGCAATTTACATAACTGGTATATGCAAAAAGACATTGAAGGCATTAACGAAGCCTTTAAAGCATTTTACAGCGCATTAAAACCAGGCGGAATTCTTGGCGTTGTTGATCATCGCCTACCAGAAAACCGCGATAGCGCAAAAGCCAAGCGTTCTGGTTATGTAAAACAAAGCTGGGTTATTGAATATGCCGAAAAAGCAGGGTTTGTTTTAGAAGCCGTAAGTGAAGTTAACGCCAATCCATTAGACACAGCCGATCACGAAAAAGGTGTTTGGACCTTACCACCACGCTTAGCCTTGGGCGAAAAATATATCGCCAAGTACAAAGCAATTGGTGAAAGTGATCGTATGACATTAAAGTTTAGAAAACCTCAATAGGTAGGATAGTCCAATGAACGTATTAGTAATTGGTAGTGGTGGTCGCGAACACGCTCTTGCGTTTAAAGCGGCGCAGTCAGCGAAAGTAAACACGGTATTTGTAGCTCCAGGTAACGCAGGTACAGCGCTTGAGCCTAAGCTTGAGAACATCGCAATTGGCGTAGAAGACATTGATGCACTTGTGGCATTTGCTAAAGAGAACAATGTTGAACTGACCATTGTTGGCCCAGAAGCACCGCTTGTAATTGGTGTAGTTGATAAATTCCGTGAAGAAGGCCTTGCGATCTTCGGCCCAACGGCAGCAGCAGCTCAGCTTGAGGGTTCAAAATCTTTCACTAAAGATTTCTTAGCACGTCATAAAATCCCAACAGCGGATTATCAAACATTTGAGCAAATCGAACCTGCACTTGCATACCTTAAAGAAAAAGGCGCGCCAATTGTTGTTAAAGCTGATGGCTTAGCAGCAGGTAAAGGTGTAATCGTTGCAATGACAGAGCAAGAAGCTGAAGATGCAATTCGCGATATGCTTGCTGGCAATGCCTTTGGCGACGCTGGTAGCCGCGTTGTAATTGAAGAATTTCTTGAAGGTGAAGAAGCATCATTTATCGTAATGGTTGATGGTGAAAACGTACTTCCGTTTGCTACATCTCAAGATCACAAACGCGCTTATAACGAAGACAAAGGCCCTAACACAGGCGGCATGGGTGCATACTCACCTGCACCAGTTGTTACCGCTGAAATCCACCAGCGTATTATGGATGAAGTAATTTACCCTACAGTGAAAGGTATGAGTGATGAAGGTCATCCTTACACCGGTTTCTTATACGCAGGTTTAATGATTACAGCTGATGGCACACCTAAAGTAATTGAATATAACTGCCGTTTTGGCGATCCTGAAACACAGCCTATTATGCTTCGTTTACAATCAGATCTAGTTGAATTGATTGAAGCTGCTAACCGTGTTGAACTTGATAAAACTGATATTCAGTTTGATTCACGCGCAGCTGTAGGTGTAGTCCTAGCAGCTGCTGGTTACCCAGGCTCTTACCCGAAAGGTGATGCAATCTCAGGGTTACGTGTTGATTATGCTGAAGGCACAAAAGTATTCCATGCAGGCACTAAGCAAGATGGCGACAATGTCGTTACTGCCGGCGGTCGCGTATTGTGTGCAACAGCACTTGGTAACACAGTAACTGAAGCGCAGCAAAATGCTTATAAACTAGTTGATGAAATCAATTGGGATGGTGTTGAGTTCCGCACAGATATCGCTTACCGCGCTATTGCTCGTGAAAATAACAGCTAAGCATTGTTATTTTCCGTTTAAAAAATCAACCTACCTCGCGTAGGTTGATTTTTTTTTGTGCTAATGGAATATAAAACCAACGCTAAATTAGTAATGTAGGCTACCTATTTAAGTTAATTTAATCTAATCTTTATAAGCTGTTAAACTCCAAGGAAGCTCATGAACCAGTTAAAGTCTGTCTATTTATTTGTAGCATGCATGCTATTTGCAGCTTTATCACTGGTCATTGCATCATTGGTTTTTAATATTGGCGACCCTACTACCAACTCTATCGAACGCACCCACGCTATTTATTTGAAGTCTTCTTATTGGGTTGACGAGCAAAGCACTGCCAATTTATCAGAAGCATTAAATCAAACTTTTCAAAATTCTGAGATTAGAAATGTGCCGTGGCAATTTGGTACACAAACCTATTGGCTTAAAGTGAGCGTAACCAATCGTACTGAATATGTAGAACGACTCACTGCCCACTTTGATAATCCTATGCTAGATCAGCTAGAAATCTGGCAATTAGACGACAACAATAATATTGTAAAGCACAAATTATTGGGTGATACGCTACCTAATTTAAACCTACATGAACAAGCTTTCCCGCATTTTAATTTTACCCTCAATGAGAAAGAAAGCAGTGTCATTGTAACGCGAATTAAAACCACCGGTATAACCAAAACACCGCTGACCATTTACCAAGCTGATAACTTTAATAGCGTTAAAAAGTTTAGTTACCTTATTTGGGGTTTATTTATTGGCGTAACCGTAATGATCGCGCTCTACAACTTGATACTGTTTATCAGCATTCGAGAGACCGTTTATTTAGCTTACATCGGTTATATTTTATCGACACTCATGATGATGGGCTCAGTGCTTGGCTTCGGCTATTATATTTGGCCCACTCCAATGCAAAATTGGTTGCAAGTATATGTAGTTTCAACCAATTTTAGTGTTGCAATCTGTGCGCTGATATTTGGTTCTTTGTTTTTACGCTATGCAACAATAAAAACTAAACTAAATGCCTTAATTAAAGGCACTTTAGCCATTTTATTAATCGGTGGTGTTAGCAGCTTTTTCTTACCGGAATACTACGCCGCACCTGTCTTTTTTGTCTGCATGGTACCGCTCTACATCACCATTTTACTCATCGTATTTAACCGCTTACTCACGGATTTTGTTTGGGCTAAATACTACTTCTTCTCTTGGTTACCGCTGATTGTTAGCGGTGCAGTACAACCTTTAGTTTTGGTTGGCGTACTTGAGCACACCTTTTTAACACGACACGCTTTTTTAATCGGCGTTTTATTAGAGGTGCTACTAATGGCAATGGCTTTAGCAGATAAGTTCTCGCACCAACAGCGTGAGAGTTACTTTAAAGCAACCCATGATTCGAGTTCACAGCTGCCTAATGAAACCTTATACAAATACAAAATAACCCAGCTTATTGAGCAACAACAAAACTTTATTACTTGTTTTATTGAGTTAAAAAACTTTGGTCAATTTATTCCCTACATGGCACCAAAAGCAAAAAAGGACTTAGTGAACCAAGTTTATAGCTCACTGCAACCTGTGCTTATAAACCAAGCAAATATTATTATGATTGAGGAGCAAGGGCTTAATAGTGTTAAACTTGCGTACCTGCGCGATGGCGTTTTTGCGTTATTATTGAATCATGGTACTAATCGCGAGTCACTTAATAAGTTATTACATACCCTGCAATCGCATATTCCTACGTCGCTATTAATTGACGGTATTCTACTTAATTTATCGAGCCATATTGCCACTTGTTCCAGTATCTATAGTAATCAACGCAGTGGCTTATTGCTGCGTAAAACATGGCAAACGCTGTTTCAAGCGAAACAAGAAGGTGTTGCATTACTGCATTATAAAAAAGAGCGTGGTAACGATATTGGCCAGCAATTTAATCTTGCCTCTGAATTGCACTGCGCTATTGAAGAAAAAAAACTAACGTTAAACTTTACGCCGGTTTATCACGTTAAAACAAAAAAATTAATTGCAATTACTTGTCAATTTTCATGGCCGCACCCAGAGTTTGGTCAAATCAGTCAACAGGAAATTATTAAATTAGCAATAGATACAGGGCTTAACGTTCAACTTAACCGCTGGTTGTTTAGCGAACTATTTAGCGCCATTAGTACACTTAAAGAAAACGGTGTTAATTGCAAATTTTCTCTGACCTTATCGCTTAATCAATTGAATCATAGTGGCTTTATTGGCTGGTTATCAGAACAAGTAACGCATTTTGATACTGACAACATTATGATTTATACCCAGCACCCTGTATTTGATGAACAAAGTCAGCTGCAAGAAACGCTGCAAAAGCTGCTCGACCTTGGGTTTAAATTTGGCTTAGATAACTTCCATGGCGATCTTGACCGCTTATTTGAAGCCCGTGAATGTGGCTTTAGCGATGTGCGTATTGGCCACTTATTTACTAAAACCAATATTCAAGGCCATAAATTAACCTTATTATTAAGTGCGATGGTTGATGTAGCCAAAGGCCTAGATTTATCAGTCACTGCAATTGGCGTAGATAATCAAGAATTCGCCGATATTGTTAATCAATGTCAGTGTGATTATATGCAAGGTGAACTGCTTGCACCGACCATGAATTTCAGAATTCTCAACTCATTCTTACTTGCGCAACAATCTCGCATTGGTAATCTTTCCGAGCTTTGATACGATAGCCTTTTTGCTTGATTAGGGGCTTTAAATGCAAGCAACACAACTCACTGGTACTTTGCGTAAAATGCAAGCAAGCCACACTTCGCCAATTAGCTATCAGCTACCTGTAGGTGAACATACTGTCGATTTAAATGATCTGATAGGTAAACCACTATCACTTACCTTTAGTGGCAATATTTTCTGTAGTAGCTGTGGGAAAAAAACCAAAAAGAGTTATTCACAAGGTCATTGCTTTGTTTGTATGCGAAAGCTCGCCAGCTGCGACATGTGTATTATGAAACCTGAAACCTGTCACTTTGACCAAGGTACCTGTCGCGAGCCAGAATGGGGCGAAGAAAACTGTATGATCCCCCATTATGTGTACCTAGCGAATACCACCGCAATTAAAGTCGGCATTACGCGCCATACACAAATTCCTACGCGCTGGATTGATCAAGGTGCAACGCAAGCATTACCAATTTTTAAAGTAGCTACGCGCCACCAGTCAGGTCTTTTAGAAGTAGCGCTTGCTGAATTTATCGCTGATAAAACAAATTGGCGTAACATGCTAAAAGGCAATGGCGAATCTATCGATTTAAAACGTCAAGGTGCGGAGCTTATTGAGCAAATTCGTCCAAAATTAACCGAACTCAGTGAGTTATTTGGTGCAACAGCGATTACCGAGTTAAATGAAGAAGTTGTAGAACTTGATTTTCCTATCTCGGAATTTCCTAGCAAAATAAGTTCATTTAACTTTGATAAAGACCCGCAAGTATCAGGTGTTTTGCAAGGTATTAAAGGCCAATACCTTATTTTTGATAACGGCGTGATTAATATTCGTAAGTTTACTTCATATGAAGTTACTGTGAGTTACTAGGCGCTAAGTCTATTTGCAATTTTGCGGGGCGATGCGCCTCGCAAAAAAGTTCGAACTGCTCTGCGCTAAGTGGTTTGCTAAAGAAATACCCTTGAATTGCATGACAATCAAGCTCTTGAAGAAATGCCAATTGATGAGCTTGCTCCACCCCTTCAGCTACTAAATTTAATTCGAGACTATGTGCCATAGCGACAATGGCCTTCACAATCTGACTATTGCCGTATTCGTCAGGCACTTTGGCAACAAAACTGGCATCAATTTTTAAAGTATCAATCGGTAAACGCGCCAAATAACTTAATGCTGAATAGCCTGTGCCAAAATCATCGAGCGATAAACTCACGCCTAACTTTTTAAGCGCTTTAAGTACCTTTTTAGCATCTTCTAACGAGCGAATAAAACTACTTTCGGTAATTTCAATTTCTAAATAACGCCCATCAATTTGCCAAATATTCAATGCATTTTTAACTGTTTGTGCCAAATTCCCCTGGGTAAAATGAAGTGCAGAAACATTGGCTGAAATGCGTTTATCAAAGATGCCTTTTTTCTGCCAAAGTTGAATTTGTTTACATACTGCATTGATTACCCAAATATCAATATCAACTATCAACCCTAACTCTTCTGCTAAGGGAATAAAGTTTGCTGGGGAAATAAAACCAAGCTCACTATCATGCCAACGCAATAATGCTTCTGCACCAACAATTTGATGGGTAAAACTGTCAATTTTTGGCTGGTAATACAAACTAAATTCGTTGTTTTTAAGCGCTTGCTTTAGTTTATTTTCAATCGCCATACGCTCAAGCGAACGTGCATTCATTGCCGGTTTGTAAAGTTGAAAAGAATTACGCCCTATCTCTTTAGAGCGATACATCGCAATGTCAGCGTGCTTTAGCAAGGTTTCAGCATCTTGACCATCATCAGGGTAAATTGCACCACCAATCGAGGTGGTAATGACAATTTCGGTATTACCAATTTGAATTGGTTCTCGCAGAGCGTTAATAAGGCTTGCAGCACAGCGGTGAATATTTTTAACTTCATCAATTTCAGTCAGTAATAAAGTAAACTCATCTCCTCCTAAACGCGCAAGCGTATCCCCTTCATGCATACAATTTTGCAATCGTTTGGCAACCTGCTTTAAGAGTTCGTCTCCAGCGCTGTGACCAAGGGTGTCATTCACTTGTTTAAAATGATCTAAATCAAGAAACATCACCGCAATTTTGCTGTTATCACGATGTGCTGTCGCCAAAGCCATTTCCAAGCGGTCATTGAATAATCGGCGATTAGGTAAATGCGTTAACTCATCAAAATAAGCCAAGGTTTTAATGCGTTTTTCATTGCGTTTGCGCTCAGTAATATCACTGAAAATCGCTGCATAAAGAGCTTCTTCTTCATCGCTTTCACGGATACAAATAATCGTCAGCCATTCGAGATATATTTCACCATTGCGCTTACGATTATAAATCTCACCTTGCCAAACCCCTTTATGACGCAGCTGTGCCCACATTTGATCATAGAAATTTTGATCATGACGACCAGAACTCAGCATCGAAGGTTTTTGGCCGAGCACTTCTTGCTCACCGTACCCTGTAAGTTGTGTAAAAGCTGGGTTTACTTGCAAAATGGTATTGTGCGAATCGGTGATCATAATGCCATCTGGCGAAGCATTAATAATTTGCTCAGCTAAATAGAGGTTTTTTTGAGATTTTTTAAGCGCTCTATCGCGTTGATGTAATACCGTTTCAAGCTCCTGCATATACGCAGACTCAATTTCACTCAGGATATTTCTAAGTGCTAATACGCCGAGGATTTCACCGTTATCCCCTTCAACAATTAAATGGCGGATCTGTTTTAACTTGAGAATTTGATACGCCTTAAACAAGCTCGTTGTATAGTGCACGGTTAAAAGCGGCCAACTGGCATACTGCCATGCAGGTTTATCCACTTTCTGACGACTTAACATTGTCAGCAAGTCACGTTCGGTAATAATACCGGTTTGGCCTACCTCAGGGTTATCGATTAACACAAAGTTTGAATGGCGTTGACGCATAATTTCACTAATGCTGGCAACAGAAATATCCCCTTGTGTTATTGGTACTTCAGCAACATAACTGCTTTCGATCGTTTTAAAGTGTAAGTAATGCTCAAGCCCTTGACTGCGAACCACATCACTTAAACTTATGACGCCAACAGGCTCTGCATCACTGCCTTTAGTAACCAACAAATGACGAAAACCATAGCTATGAAATAACACCGTGACTTCTGATAATTGTGTAGAGCTTTCAACCGTTTTAACGGGAGATGTCATGTAAAACTCAACCGGTTGTTGAAATACTTCAGGATCGGAGAAGTCAACCTTAGCGCAATCACCTTCAGTCCATACACCTAGAATTTTGCCATCTTGTTTAACAAAAATAGAACTAACATTTTCATTACGCATACGACTAGCACAATCAGCTAAGCTTTGTTCTGGCGAACACACTAAAAGCTCCGTTGACATAACATCTGCAACGCGTAGCTTTTTACTGGTTTGAGTCATATGTGTAGCCTATTTAAAACAGTCGGGTAAAAGGATTCTACGCATAACCGCAATAATGAAATTTGATGCAGAACAAGTTATCCGTTGATTAAAATTTAAGTTAACAACTTTACCTAAATTGATAACTTAAAATTTAAAGACCCGTTAATGCCTTTAAATGCGTAGCAACAGAGCGGCCCAATGCTGAATTGTTGTAACCACCCTCCAGCATCGAAATAATGCCTTTGCAGTTAACTTGTTTGCACAAGGAAACAAGTTGCTCTGTAAACCAAAAGTAATCATTCTCAACTAACTGTAAGCCACCCATATCATCTTCATAATGAGCGTCAAACCCAGCGCTGATAAAAATTAATTCAGGCTTAAATTGCTTTAATTTGGGAAACCAGGTGTCGAGCAATGCACGTTCAAAATCATCCCCTGCCATGCCAGCAGTCATTGGGGTATTGATAATATGTTCATTGCTATCAATAGCGGTATTTGGGTAAAAAGGGTGTTGGAATATGGAGCAAAACAACACATCGAGGTCATCAACAAAGATATCTTGAGTGCCATTACCGTGGTGCACATCAATATCTAAAATTGCAATGCGTTTTACACCTTGTTGCTGTGCGTACCGTGCAGCAATAGCAATATTGTTAAAAATACAAAAACCAGATGAGGTGTCTTTATTCGCATGATGACCGGGCGGCCTCACTGCACAAAAAGCTGCATCCAATTCACCCGCTAAAATTTTATCAACAGCAAGTAAACCTGAACCGGCTGCTCTTTTTGCAGCAAGCAAACTATCAGGGCACAGCCAAGTATCCCCATCAAGGTCACTTAAACCTTGTTCTGGGATTTTGTCTTCGACTGTTTTAACTAAATTTTCTGAATGGGCTAACAGTAACTGTTCTCGCTCAGCAAGCGGTGCATCAAGGTGAGTAAGCGCTATATCCAACCCTGCAGCTAAAATACGGTCGTTAATTGCATCAAGTCGTGAAGGGCACTCAGGATGATCAGGGATCATTCTGTGCTTTCGACAGTCTGTATGAGAAATTATCGCTGTACGCATGCCACCCTCCAGGTTAAAACTAACATTAGTCTAACAAAGTCGGAGAATACCGACTTTGCGACTTTGGTCGGTTAAAACGTGTTCTACTTGATTGGGATCAAGTTAAGGTTATGAAAGTCAAAACTAAAATCAGTAACACTTGGTGCTACTGCATGCATTTTTGCGCTCTTAACCTGATTAGTCGGGCTCATTTCAAACTCAATAAACGCATCCGCTTCCAGTAACTTCTCATGCCAACGCACAATAAATGTATTGCCGTTAAAGTGCTCAAGGGTGCCTTTTAAACGTGCCGAATGGGTAAAGTCGATGGTCAGTTTATTGTCTTGCTCAGCAATCACAATATCACCATACCAACTGTCTTTATAATTTGCTGCATACGTAGATAATGGCAAGGCATTTTGCTGTTGTGCTGGTTTTTCAACAACCGCTTTTTCATATGCTTTTGCTTTGCGTTCAAAGTGTTTTTCAGCAAGCGTTTCAACCCAATCTTTATTTGGTAAATCAAGCGCGTCTTCAAGCACTTCGTGAGTAATTGCGCTAAGTGCACTAAATGCTTGTTGGTTTGATAACACAACAATACCAAGTTGTTTTTCTGGTACTAAAGTGACTTGCGAAACCATACCTAAAATTCCACCGCCATGACCTAACTTTTTATAGCCTTGGTAATCTTCAATCGACCAACCTAAGCCGTAGCCGCGAAACTGCTGACGATAGTCATTAAACGCATTTTTAGATGCCATACTCGTAATATGTGGGTGCCACATTTGCGCTTGTTGTTTTTCACTAAATAGCACCTCACCATTTGGCATTTTACCACCAGCAAGTTGAGTTTTTAGCCAGTTAGCCATTTCATCCACGTTTGATGCAATCGCCCCTGCACCTCGAAAATCTTCAAGGTAATTAACAAAGAAAGGATGTAACTTACCATCCATTGGAATATGGCCTGTTGCCCAGTTTTTATTAGACTTTGGAATACGGGAAAACCCCGCTTTTGACAATGTCATACCAAGTGGTTTTAGCATCTCTTGTTCGACAAACTCTTGCCAAGATTTCCCGGATACACGTGCAACAACTTCTCCTGCTGTTACAAACATTAAATTGTTATAAGTGTATTGACTGCGGAAACTTGATGCAGGTTTTAGATAGCGAATACCATGAATTACTTCTTCTACGGATTTATCAGTATCTGGCCAAATCGATAAATCACCGGCCCCTAAGCCAAGACCAGCGCGGTGGCTGAGCAAATCGCGAATTGTCACCTCACGTGTTGCATAGGCATCATACATACGAAATTCGGGTAAGTGATCAATTACTTTATCATTCCAATTGAGCTTGCCTTGATCGACCAGCATTGCAAGGGCTGCTGCTGTAAATGCTTTGGTGTTTGACGCGATACCAAATAAAGTATGCTTATCTACCTTTTCACCTGTAGTTAAGTGCCTAACACCAAACCCTTTAGAAAAAACAACTTCGCCATTTTCAACTACGGCGACTGCCATACCTGGTACTTCAAAGCGTTTCATCGATTGCTCAATGGTTTGTTCAAGCTGTTTATTATCGATTGCGGCATAAAGCTGACTCGACGCAATAACGCCAAGCGCAAGAGTAATTTTACTGACTATTTTTTTCATAATATTCTTATTTGTAGATTGAAAATTCGCGCTCTGCGCGTGCACTATCCAAATCAATTTTCGTTTTTTGTAATCGAATTTGATTTATATACTCACTTGGTAATTTAGCTTCTAAAGCACCAGTAAGCACATGTTTTAAATACCAATCATAAGGAAGTTGTTGCTGGCATAAAGTATTTGCTACATAACAATATGCACTAAATTGACCACCACACTCATTAGTCACCACAATCTCGTGGTTATCGTACCGAGGCCCTTCAATGTCATCCAATATTAACTTTTCATCTTGTGTAATTTTGTAGAGCACACCGTACAAAACGTCATCATCATTGTTCGTTAAAAATGCATTACATTTACCAGAATTATCAAAGCCTTCTTTATCAAATGTCAGCTTAAAGCCACGCACAGTTGCAACACCAATCCGTGTTGCATTCGGTAATCGTGCCAATAAACGATTCAATGACATATTAGAACCATACGCTAAGTTGTAATAAATCATACCCATACCACCCTAATTGCAAGACCAATTAACACCACACCTATGCCACGATCAAACCAGTGACCAGCACGTAAAAAGAACGCGCGCACCTGCTCTTTGCTCAGCACAACAGATAAAAAGCTAAACCAAATAAGGGTCGCAATCGCCATATATAAGCCGTAGCCAGCCTGAATAAGTATTGGTGTTTCAACACTAATGACTAAGGTAAATAAACTTAAAAAGAACAGTGTGGCTTTGGGATTAAGGGCATTCACTAAAAAACCACGGCTAAACGCTTTTACCATCGACTCTGGCTGGGTATGTTCTAATAACTGTTCACTTTTTTGTGTTGTTGGCTTTGCCCTTAGTGCCATTACACCTATGTAAGCAAGATATGCTGCAGCTAAGTATTTTAATACGGCAAATAGTGTAGGAGATTGCGAAATCACAATAGCCACGCCTAATACACAATAACTTACATGCACTAAAATTCCGGTTGCAATACCCGCACTGGTGACCAAGGCATTTTTGCGCCCTTTTTGAATACTTTGTTTTAACACCAATGCAAAATCAGGTCCGGGGCTTGCGACTGCAAAAAAGTGACTAATCACTATTAATAAAAATTCATCGAGATAATTCACTTGTTCTCCGTTAATGCGATAAGCATTGGGTTAGCTGACTGCGTGATTGTGTTTTCAAGCTGCTTATTGGCGCGCTTTAGCATTGAACGTAAATGCGGTTTTAAATGCGTGGAAATATGCGACAGCGGTAAATTTTTCGCTCTTAATAATAACGCTAAAATATACACTAATTCAGGCTCTGCTAATGTCGCGCTACGGTTAGCATACGGGTTATAACACGAACCACACCCACCTCTAAACTGGTAGGCGGTATTTGCCATCATTACACCAAACCCCATAAAACATGAGAGCAAATCAACCGCTTGCGGTAATAAGTCTTTTCCACCTGGCGGCAAACTACCGCTTTGTAACACATTTATGTAAGAGAGTGATTGCGCAAAAGAAGCAATTAAGTCTTGAGGTTGATTTATTTGGTTTGGATTAAATGAAATTTGCAATGAACCTGATGACGCCAAAAGCTTAGCTGACTCACCACGTTTTACACTGGCAAATTCGAGCCGTGGAAACTGCTGCTCAGTAACTTGATTAGGCCCAACTAAAACGAGAGGCCATGCTTGCATGCCAGCGTAATTTCTTACTTGATTAAATACATAAGTGGCCATTTGCTCGATACTACTGACTTGCTCTGGAAAAAATTCACCATTAGGCAAAATAAAGCGCATGTCTTTGAGCAGCACATCACCATCAAATTCTTGATAGGCCCATAAAAATGTATCAAGTATCCATGCTTCCGTCCCCTCATCAATAAGAGGCTGTGTTTTAACTAAATTGAGAAGCGTGTTTTTTAATCCAGAAACCATAATGCACAAACTTATAAAACCGAATGGATCATATTAATCTAGCCCTCGGGTCAAAATAAACCTTTTCAGATAAACGGGCTGAAATTTTATTCAAAAGCGTTTATTCTCATTACGTTAAGCATATTTGAAATAGGAAATTACATGCGCGTTAAACTTACTATGGCCGCTGTTTTAACAGCATTAAGCTTTTCAAGTGCAGCAGATATTGCCGTAACAGGCTATTATGGCCAATCACTCAACCAAGAACTAGTAACAGAGAAAGGCACAAAAATAGACATCAAAGATGATTCAAATTTTGGTGTTAGCCTTGATAAGCATGATGGTATTTCTAAATACGGGCTTTATTACTCAAGTATGTCGAGTGTTCAACGTAACGCGCATGGTTATGAACTTGATCTCGATTATTTATTATTTCAAAGTGCGGTTGTATTACCCGTAACCGAAGGGGTTTCGAGTTATTTAGGCGCACAACTAGGTGTTAACCATATATCGCCAAATTTTTCAGATTCTGACACGTTTTTTGCAACTGGCTTATTTGGTGGCCTAGAATATGAAATCACTAAAGACTTTGTTGCATTAGGAGAAGTACGTTGGCTCGCCACGATTCTCAAAAATGATTCAACAACCGTTTGTGAAGGTGGTGCAAATGGCACCCAATGCGACTGGTACTTTGATGGCGAAGTACTCAATCAATTCCAATTTAATGTTGGTGTGATGTATCGTTTTTAAGAGCAAAATTAAATTAAAAAAGGAGCTGCAAGCTCCTTTTTATTTTTTATCAATTAGTTAAAACCTTTACGCATCCGTTTAATATCCACTTGTGGCGATTCATAGCCAGTAAATAACAACCACTTTCGACTTGGTACAAAACTCATACCACGAGAACGTGAAAAACTGCGTTCAGGCACTCTCAACACATCCGTGTCTTGTTTGGTTTCGAAGTCATAAAAACTCAAGCGATAATCATGGCCGCGCACTTTAAAGTAATAAATCCCCTGCTCTGTGACGTGCCAGCCAGTGCTATTTGCTAAGTCGAGATTTTTAATAAGCGGCTTTTCTTCTACTCGTTCGCCATTTAAGGTGACCTGCCAAAAACCGTTATCTCTTTTGAAAACAATAAGTTTATTTTCACTAACTTCTACAGCATGCCTACCAGAAGTGATACGAGTAGCATCCCCATTTGCAATGGTAATGCGATAAACATCACCTGAATAAACAGAATAAAGAGAGCTACTATCATGAGACCAACGTGGTTTACTGTAATAGTTTAGGTCTGTTTTAATTTGTTTAAGTTCGTAGGTTGTTACGTTTAATACAAAGAGTAAACTTTCTTCTCCATTGTTTGCTGTAAAAGCAATAAACTTACCATCCGGTGACCAAACAGGGTTATGAGCATGATATTTTAACTGAGTTAATTGCTTGCGATCTGCCCCTTCTAAACTGGCAATCCAAATTTCATCAAAGCCTGACTCATTGGAAATAAACGCAATTTTTTCAGCCGCTTCAGAATAATCAGGAAAACGAAAATTAAACTCCGATTGTATTAACGGAAATGGCGATGCAGCCACATCAGTATCTAACTCTAAACGCATTATAGATGTATCGATTTTCCAATCGTGATAATACAAATTTCCAGCGCGATCAAATTCAGGGTAACTAAAGCCTTCAATATTGAGATTCGTTTGCTTTAAAGTAGTAAGATCTAATTCATAACCATGACGATTACCGTGCTCAACCGCAGAAAAAACGATTATTTCAGAATTTGGCTGCCATGCTAAACCACGAATATCAGGTAACCCTGTAACAACGCGCTTTTCCGCTTTGCCTTCTAAGTTATAGATAAAAATATCTTCGTTGCCGTTATCTAAATTACGTGAAATGGCTAAACGTTTACCAAATGGTCCAAAAGCAATGGCTTCAGACTCACCTGGTTCACATTGATTGCATCGAATACGCTTTGCAGGAAGCTCTGTATTAAGCTCTTTAATATATACACCACGTACCGGATTTTCAGGGTCAATACCTACATATGCTAAAAGCTTTCCATCAGGCGATATAGCCACATCACTTGAAGCCGAATTAGAACACTCACCCTGTTTTTCAGTGCTAAAGTCATTCAGATTAATACTCATTACTTCACACCGTGAATTTAAACGGCGGTAGTAATAAAGTTTAGCGTCATCATGTGCCCATACAGAGCGAGATTCACTGCCTGGTGTGTGTGTGATCTTAGTATGCAATAAATCAGGTTGTTGTAAGTCTTTACGATATAAATCGATTTGCCTGTCCATTTGACGCCACGAATAAACAACATAACGCCCATCATTAGAAATACTTGGAAATAGCTCTCGGCCAGGGTATTGCGTTATCAGTTCCGGCTCTTGGTATACCATTTGTTGCGGCTTTGGCCACCAAACCCAAGCTGCTGAAACACAAACAAGCATCGCAATGGCAAAGCAAAACCACTTAATTTGTCGCGAAGAAACCTGATATAAAACTTGTTCTTGCTGTTCGTTATAGACTGGCTGCAAAAGTAATCGATAGCCCGATTTTCGAACCGTTTCTATATACTCTTGTTCAGAGTCCAGCTCTTTAAATGCTTTTCGCAGATGCCAAATCGCATTGGTGAGCGCTTTTTCACCCACATAGCTATTACCATCCCACACATGATCAATGATTTGCTGACGTGTCAAAAGTTCTGGCTGCTGTTGAGCCAAATACCCGAGTAATTCAATAAACTTTGGCTGCAATGAAATAGATACTTCATTACATACCAATGTATGTTCAAGTGGGTTTACCTCAACCCGACCTAAGTAATATGACGCAGCGCTGTTCATCATCAATTATGGTTTCGTTTTTATGGCTAATAGCTTACCTAATTATGCTAATTGGTTGCAAAGATATTGCGTTGAAAACATCTATTTTTGTAATTTACCAAATTTGACCACACACACCAAAAACAACTAACCAACTGATAAATATAAAAAATAACAAGATAGATACTAAATAGATATTAAAAAGTGGAAGAATAGAGAGCCTGAGTGTTGAGCTATACGCAACGCTACTTTAAAACCACGATAGGCCTCCCTGGCTCGCTTTAATCATTTTGTAGCGCACATGATTAGAGCTTGCTAGTAACAGTGAATCAATAACTAAGTTAGCGCTTCCTGTTACTAGTGAATTTTTACAATAACTAGAAACGTTACTTTGGCAAATAAAGTAACAACACCTTTAAAGGGAAATCAACGTGGGAATGAATACTAAAAAATGTTCAATTGCAGCAGCAATTGCATTAGCCATCTCTGGCAATGCTTGGGCTGATGCAGAAGTAGAGCGCCAAGCAGTAGCTGAATCTACTAATGTTTCACAGCAAGCAGCTAAAAAAGAAGCTCCAGAAAAAATCACAGTAACAGGTTCACGCATTAAACGTGATAGCTTTTCAGTTGCAACACCAATTGCAACCATGGACCGCAACGCAATTGATGATACTGGTCTTGGTTCATTATCAGAAATTCTGGTTAATGAATTACCTCAAGTATCTGAAGGCTCAAGTAATACCAATTCACAATCAAGTGTACAAAACACAGGTCTTTCAACTATCGACTTACGTGAGCTTGGAACTAACCGTACGCTTACATTAATTGATGGCCGCCGTGTAGTTTCAAACTCTTACTCAGGCAACTACGTTAGTTTAAACACAATTCCGACCAGCATGGTTGAACGTGTTGAAATTATCACAGGTGGTGCATCTGCAGCATACGGCTCTGACGCCATTGCAGGTGTTGTAAATATCATCACCCAACAAGATAAAGAAGGATTTACTATTAAAGCCCGTGGTGGTGAAAGCACTGAAGGTGGCGCAAAAGAGTTCACTATTGATTCTGACTTTGGTACTACCTATGCCGACGACCGAGGCTATGCATTTTTAAGTTTAACTTATGACGAACAGAAAGGCCTGAGCTACTGGGATCGTGATCGCGCACAACAAATGGATTCGTGGACTTACGACGATGACGAAATGTGTAATGCCATGCTAACTGAGTCTGGTTATCAGTGTATGCGTGATATTTCGCGTGCAGATTGGCGCAGTTTAAGTGACTCGATCCCAGGCGGTGTATTTGACGAGAAAAGCTCAACTCGCCCAGATGCAGGCTTTTGGTATGACGGTCAAACACTTCGTGATGATTGGCATGAAGAACGCTATGGTATCGATTTCAACCAATACACTATGCTTAAAGTGCCTGATAAAGCACTTGCGATTGCGGGTAAAACTGAATTTGAAGTAAATGACGATGTGGAAGTGTATTTCCAGGCTCAATTTAGCCGTAACACTTCTGAAAACTTAAAGTCTCCAGAAAGTGAAGATGAGTGTGATGCAATCATTACACATGATACAGCAACCGGCGTATTTGGTTCAGACTGTATCGGTCGTATTCCTTACGATAACCCATATATGCCAGAAGAAATTCGCGAGCAAGCAAGCTCTCGCGGTGTAAAATGGGATCGTAACTTTATTGAAGTTGGTCAAATCTTAAATAAAAACACTCGTGACACTTTACGTACTTGGGCCGGCGCGCGCGGTACAATTTGGAATGACTGGGATTGGGATTTATCTGTAAGCTACGGTAAATTTAAGCAAGAGCAAGAGCGCTCAAACGAGTTATTCGTTGCCAATGTGCGTAACGCATTAAATGCCGAAGTGCTGGCTGATGGCACTATTCAGTGTAAAGACGCAGACGCTCGCGCTGAAGGTTGTGTGCCATTAAATCTGTTTGGTGAAGGGTCAATCACACCTGAAGCGGCAGACTATATCCGTGCAAACACTGAGATCACATCTAACATCGAACAAACCACAGTAATGGGCTTTATTGCTGGTGATTTATTCGATATGCCAGCAGGCGCAGTATCTTCAGCCTTTGGTTTTGAGTATCGTAAAGATGAGCAAAGCGTTTCAACAAACGTACCTGAAGGTGGCGTAACATTTAACTATGTACCTGACTTCAAAGGTGATGTAAGCGTGTATTAAAAGCTTAGATTTAGAAGTATCAGCACGTTTTGCTGATTACTCTTGGTCTTCAACTGGCTTAATTCAAAGTTATAAAACAGGCTTAATCTATCAACCAATTGATGGTTACATGGTACGTGCCAATTGGGCTCGCGCACAACGTGCACCAACGATCACTGACTTAATGTCACCTCCACGTGGCGATTACGACTCATTTAATGATATTTGTGATGGTGTTACAGCAACATCAACAGATCCAGGTCACGATAACTGTCGTCAAGAACCTGGCATCGCAGCAACAATTGCAGCTGATGGTGAATTTGAAGATGATAACAACGGTTACTCACCAAATGTTGGTAACAGTGAGCTGAAAGAAGAAACAGCTGATACCTTTACGTTTGGTGTATCGCTTGCGCCTTCATTTATCGAAAATTTCCGTTTAGCCGTTGATTACTACGACATTCAAATTGATGATGCGATTACTTCGCTTTCAAATGAAGATATTATCGGTTTCTGTTATGACTCTGCGTTACCTTATGGTAATGACAACGAGTTCTGTAACGATATTACTCGTAATACCGAAGGTCAGATTGAAGAAGTACAACAACGCTTAATCAATACCGACGAAATCCGCACTAAGGGTTACGATGTTGCTGCAGAATACCGCTACGATTTAGGTGAATACGGACGCTTACGTTTCAAGGCCGATTGGACCCATGTTATTGAGTACTCTGTAACTAGCACCGGTCCAGACGGTCAATTTAGTGATACGTATGAGGGGGTACTCGTTAATGATCTATTTGAAGATAAAGCATCAGCCTCACTCACTTGGTATAAAGATGACCTGCGTATTCGCTGGAGCACTCGTTACAAAGGCCCTATTCGCCGTAGCCAATCAACTTATGACTCTTGGTTAGATGATATGGCTGCTAACGATGAGCGTTGTGCAGCTGGTTCAGCTGATTGTATCGCAAATCCTGAAGCACTTTGGGGCAGCGAGTTACCATCAGTAACCACACACAATATCTCAGCATCTTATACCATGGATGTTGGTAGCAATAGCGAGCTACGCGTATTTGGTGGTATCAATAACCTATTTGACGAAAATGGTCCTTATATCTTAGGTGGCCGAGGAAACTATGACAGTGCTTATGGCGGTGGTCGTGGTCGTTTCGTTTACTTAGGTGCACAATACAGCTTCTAATTTAACATTTCCCAAATGTTTGTTGCTTAAAAGCCAGTAAAGTTAAGCTTTGCTGGCTTTTTTTATATCTCTGCGTATACTCCCGCTACTGAGTTTTCACCGTAAAAAAGCATGCATATGACCATTAAATTTCCTTACCGCTTAGATAAGTTTCTGAGCCACTTTGCAGAAGTACCTCGCTCTAAAGCAAAAATTGGCATTAAAAAGAAACACGCAACAATTAATGGCGAAGTGATTATCAAAGCAGATACTCAAGTAAATGAAGGCGATAAAGTTACTTGGTATGGTGAAGATATTTTTGCTGTTGGCAATCGCTACTATATGCTTAATAAGCCAGAAGATTACATTTGCGCTAATAGCGACGAAATGCATCAAACCGTTTTTGATCTACTTGATGAGCCTATGATGAATTCACTCCATGTTGCAGGGCGATTAGACATCGATACCACAGGACTGGTTTTAATAACTTCTGACGGTGAATGGAGCCATAAAATTACTTCGCCACGCCATCAAAAATACAAAGTGTATTTAATCGAGACTGAACACCCTATAACAGATGAAATGTGTGAACAATTGGAGCAAGGTGTGATGCTGCATGGTGAAAAAAATGCAACCAAGCCTGCTATCGTAGAAAAGCTTGCAGACTACTCTCTCAGACTTTCAATCTATGAAGGAAAATATCACCAAGTGAAGCGTATGCTTGCTGCTGTAGAGAACCGCGTTGTTGCGCTTCATCGCGAAAAGATTGGCACTGTTGCACTTGACCCAGATTTAGCGCCTGGTGAGTACCGCCCATTAACACAGCAAGAAATTGAAACAATTTCTAATTAAGTTCCTCTTATCTCAACATGAAATTTAACCATCGCTTAACACTTGATTAAACACTAATGTGCAGTTAGTGTTTAATCAAACGGTATCTAAGAATTGATTAAAAAAATACTAAAATTACAACACAATTAATCAGTTCATCTCTCACTTGAATACCACAACAGGATGGCGTTAATGGCAACGAATCCAAGCGTTGATCAATAGCGTTTTTTATGTCGCACCTATAAAGGTAGTTGTGAGGAAAAGCCTATGCATTCACTGACCTTAAAAAATAAAATAGTCATATTTACGGTTATTTTATTTCTTTCTTTAGTTTCACTTGCCGGACTTGGCCTTAAAGCGCTAAGACAAGCAAGCGAAATGGACAATATCGCGCGTATTAATCAATTAATGAAAAGTACCGTTAATATTGTTAACCAATTTGAACTAGCAAGTAGAGATGGCAGTTTAAATGAAGAACAAGCTAAGCAACTTGCAACACAAATGCTTAGAGAAAACAAATACCACGACTCTGAATACGTTTATGTCGTAGATAACCAACTCAATTTTGTTGCTACTCCCCACGATCCACAGCTTCACGGCACCAGCTTTAACGACTTTAAAGACGCAAGTGGTGCCAGTATTGGCGCCATGGTAGAGCGACTTGTCGGTAGTAAAACAGGTCAAATTATTACCTACCATTGGGATTCTGAGCGTGATGGCGAAGTTGTCGACCTCACTTCGGTAGTGCAAAAAACGCGTGATTGGGGTTGGTATATTGGCACGGGTATTAGCTATAAAGAGGTCGATGAGCGCTATTGGCAAACAGCTAGCTGGCTTTTAACCTTATCAATTGTCATTGCTGTTTTACTTTCAGCCGCACTTGCTAAGTTTGGTTTAGATCTCAATAAATCATTAGGTGGTGAAATTACCCGCGTACAATCCGCGGTAATGAGAACATCACGGGGTAATTTAAAAACCATATCAGATTTTGAAAAAGCCGATGAAAACAGCGTTGCTGGCGCAATTAACTATATGCAATTAGGTTTGCAAGGCGTAGTGGGAGGTATTAAAAACGTTTCGGACTCATTGCAAGATGAAGTGCGCGCATCTGAAACTCGCTCAGCTGAGCTCGATCAATTAACTAATTCACTTAGCAGAGAAACGCAAGTTGTTGCTTCAGCTATCACCCAATTAACAGCATCAGCAGCCACCGTTGCCGATCACGCTGAACAAGCTGCATATTCAGTAAAAGAAGCGGAAGAACAAGGTCAAAGCGCTAATATCCTAACCGAAGAAGCCGCTAAAACCATTGAGCTGCTTGAGCAACAAATTGAAAATGCCGGTACCAATATTCAAACACTTGATGATGAAGTTAATAACATTGAAAGTGTGCTAAGTGTTATTCAAGGTATTGCCGAGCAAACCAACCTACTTGCCCTAAATGCAGCAATTGAAGCTGCACGTGCAGGCGACCAAGGCCGTGGGTTTGCAGTAGTTGCGGATGAAGTGCGACAACTTGCACAGCGTACTCAAGCAAGCACCGAAGAAATTCAGCAAATGATTACCAAGTTGCAATCTGCTACTAAGGATGCAAAAGCATCGGTAACGCAAAGTATTTCAACCAGTGAAGAAACGGTAACCAAGTCGCAAAAGGCTGCAGAAGAACTCGCGCGCATTGCTCAATCACTTTCAGCAATCACAGAAATGAGTCACCAGATTTCTGTGGCTGCTAAAGAGCAGTTGCAAGCAGGTGAAGATACTGCACAGCGAGTGGTTCATATATCAGATACCGCTGAAAATACCGCACGTTTATCACTAGATGCACACAATGCGACTGACCAAATTAAGTCGTTTACCGAGAATCTTGAAAAAGAAATCGCTAAGTTTGAAGTCTAGCTAAGTTAAATTTGAAACCGAAAGAACTAAACACTTTCGGTTTCAAATGATTTAATCAAGTTGTAAAGCCCTGTTAAACAGCCAACTTGATAGGTTGCTCCCACAGTATCTTCAACTTTATCCCCTTCATGGTTTATCCAGCAGGTATCTAGACCGGCATTTTTACCACCCAAAATATCAGAACTCAGTGTGTCACCTACCATCAATACGTTTGATTTGTCTGGATTTCCAAATAACTGCAGTGCATGGTCAAAAATAGCGATATTTGGTTTTGCTACACCAACCTGCTCTGAAATAATCACATGTTCAAAAAAGTGCGTTAAATCAGTTCGAGCTAGTCGCACTTGCTGCAGTGCGGTAAATCCGTTGGTGATAATTGCAAGCTTTGCTTTACCATGTAGCAGCTCAAGTAACTTTCGCGCCCCTGGCAAACATTGACAAATATCTGCCATTGCCTCAATAAATTGCTGATTTAATAGCGCAGGATCAACATCTAATTTGTCGCCCCAAAGCGTAAAGCGTTTTATTTGTAGCTCTTTCGCGCTAATAGTGCCATTTTGGTAATCTACCCAAAGTGGTTTATTAACCGATTGAAACTCATCAAAATCGGATTTTTCAAATACGATATTGTAGTGTGAAAAAAGCTGTTTTAAGCCTGCAAAAGCATCGAAATGAAACAAGGTTTCATCAGCATCAAAGACGATCCATTGGTACTTCATTAATTATCCAATTTCCAGATTAAACAGTTGTTGATTAACAAATGGCGCAAGCGCGGTAGTAATCGCCATGGTATAAACGCTCTCGCGGGTAACTAAATTATTAGTTAATAACGCCATTGCTCCACCCTTTTGCTTTACATTTTCAGTATTAAACAACCTATCCATCACATGCCCTAACTCTTCACCTTCACATAGAGCTTGGTAAACCACTTTTGGCATAGGTAAATTACTACTACGGCCAACTTGCACATGCTGTTTGTTATCAATCACAATATAAGCAAAGGTTGCAGGTCCATACTTAAAATTATCAACGCCACCTTCGATAGCAACATACCAATCCGCCTGAAAATGAGTTTTGGCATAAGAAACTCGGTTTTCTGCACCGAGCAGGGTTTCTTCTGCTGTCATCGGTTGGTCAGCGACCCCTGAGGGTGCTGAAACCCCTTCACAGCTAAATACCACATCAGGAAACATGGCTGAAAATGCATTTTTTACCGCATTGATTTTGACTGGATTTTTTGAACCGATAATAATTTTTTGGCTTTTTCTACTCATTACGTACAATTCTTATTAAATTAAAAGTCGCCTATCACTTTCTTAATGTGGTGCGAGTTTTTATAATACCGCCATTGTGCTAACTGCCCATTCAATTAGCAAGTAGGTGGTTTAGCGAAATTTTAGATTTAGGAAACATTATGAGCCAAGCTCGTGGTAATTTATTTATTTTATCAGCGCCATCTGGTGCGGGTAAATCTAGCTTAATCAATGCGCTACTTGAGCGTCATAGCGATATGAAAGTGTCGGTATCACACACTACTCGCTCACCTCGTCCAGGTGAAGAAAATGGCGTGCACTATCATTTTGTAACACAAGATGAATTTAAACAGGTGATTGCGGATGATGGTTTTTTAGAGTGGGCTCAAGTATTTGATAATTATTACGGTACTTCAAAGCAAAGTATCGAGGCACAATTGGCAAATGGTATCGATGTATTTTTAGATATCGATTGGCAAGGTGCGCGTCAAATTCGTGAGTTGGTTAACGATGTTCGCACTATTTTTATCGTTCCACCATCAAAACAAGAGCTAGAGTCTCGCCTTAATAATCGCGGCCAAGACAGTGATGAAGTAATTAAAGGTCGCATGGCTAAAGCTCAATCAGAAACGTCACATTACAACGAGTATGACTACCTGATTGTAAATGATGATTTTGATACAGCACTTTATCAGTTGGAAAGCATCGTTTTTGCTTCTCGTTTAGCACAATCTAACCAAGCACTTAAGTATCAGCATTTATTGCAAGATTTATTGGCGGATTAAATTAATCCAAGTATTGGCTATTTTCTTCGCATCAAGTAAACTACGCTTTTGCGAATGATAAATTTTTGGAGTGCCTAATGGCTCGAGTAACTGTTGAAGATGCAGTAGATAAGATTGGTAACCGTTTTGACCTTATTTTAGTTGCGGCTCGCCGTGCGCGCCAAATCGCAACTGGTGGCAAAGATCCTATGGTTGATGCTGAAAACGATAAGCCTACTGTTATCGCGCTACGTGAAATTGAAAAAGGTCTCATCACCAATGATTCTTTAGATTCACTAGAGCGTGAAGATCAGCAAAACCAAGAAGCGGCTGAGCTAGCTGCGGTTGCTGCTATCGTTGGTGGCGGTCACCAATAAGCAATAATTATTGCTCCCTACTCACGCTTTCCTTAGCTGAGTAGCTTTTCCAACGACTGTTCGACTTTTTAATAAGAAACAGTCGTTGGCAATCCCTTCCAATTCATCGTATATTGTTATCAATTCCCCTCTATAGCTAGTATTGGAGCATCAATGTATCTTTTTGAAGGTCTTAAAAAGAACATCTCAGAATATTTAACGCCAGAGCAAGTTGAACTTGTGCAAAAGGCCTATGTGGTTGCGCGCGACGCACACGAAGGTCAAACACGTTCAAGTGGAGAACCCTATATCACCCACCCTGTTGAGGTGACACAAATACTTGCTAATATGCGTTTAGATCACGAAACCTTAATGGCTGCATTAATGCATGACGTGATTGAAGATACCGATTTCAGCCAACAAGACCTTGCTGAAATTTTTGGAGATACCGTTGCCGAACTAGTTGAGGGTGTATCTAAGCTTGATAAGCTCAGCTTTAAGGATCAAAAAGAGTTCCAAGCTGAAAACTATCGCAAAATGATAATGGCAATGACGCAAGATATTCGCGTTATTCTTATAAAACTGGCAGACCGCACGCACAATATGCGTACCCTTGGCGCACTTCGCCCAGAAAAGCGTCGCCGTATTGCCCGTGAAACCCTTGAGATTTTTGCACCGATTGCCAACCGCCTTGGTATTCATGATATTAAAAATGAATTAGAAGATTTAGGTTTTCAAGCGCTCTACCCTATGCGTCATCGCGCATTAAAAAACGAAGTAACTAAAGCACGCGGTAACCGTAAAGAAATTATTCAAAATATTCAGAACGAAATTATCTCACGTATTGAAGAGTCAGGTATCGAAGTTGATGTATCGGGTCGCGAAAAGCACCTATACAGCATTTACCGTAAAATGCTTAATAAAGAGTTAATGTTTAACGAGGTAATGGATATTTACGCGTTCCGTATCGTTGTTGACTCAATGGATACTTGCTATCGCGTACTCGGGGTTGTTCACAATTTATTCAAACCCATTGAAACTCGCTTTAAAGATTATATTGCCGTACCAAAAACTAATGGGTATCAATCTTTGCACACCTCATTAGTCGGCCCTCATGGTATTCCTGTGGAAATTCAAATTCGTACCCACGAAATGGATCAAATGGCAGACAAAGGGGTTGCAGCACATTGGCTTTATAAGAAAGCTGGTGATAGTGCAGGCAATACTGCACAACAACGAGCTCGCCAGTGGATGCAAAGCTTGCTTGAGTTACAACAAAGCGCTGGTTCTTCATTCGAATTTGTTGAAAACGTAAAAACCGAGCTTTTCCCTGAAGAAATTTATGTATTTACCCCAGATGGACGTATTATCGAGCTACCAATGGGCGCAACAGCGGTAGATTTTGCCTATGCAGTTCACACCGATGTTGGTAATACATGCGTTGGTGTTCGAGTAAACAGAAAACCTTACCCTTTGAGCTCTGCGCTCGATACAGGTCAAACAGTTGAAGTTATTACCAGCTCAGGTGCGCACCCTAATGCGACATGGCTTAACTTTATTGTTACCGCCAAAGCCCGTATGGGAGTACAAAAATACCTTAAGAAGCAAGAGCATGAGGAAGCACTGCAGCTAGGTCGTCGCTTACTTGAATCTGCGCTTGGTGAACACCATTTGAGCGATATTAGCGAAGAAGCCTTAGTGCGCACTGTTGAAGAATATAATGTAGATTCTCTTGATAAACTACTGACAGAAATAGGCACTGGCAACATTCTCAGCATGCTTGTTGCTAAGCGCATGTTACAAGAAGAAGGGCAAGAAGTAGGCGATATCAATCACAGCAGTAAAGCCGCCATTATTGGTACTGAAGGTATGCTTGTGAACTATTCTAAATGTTGCCGCCCTGTACCTGGAGACGAAATTGTCGCACATATCAGCCAAGGTAAAGGTCTTGCAGTTCACCGCCAAGAATGTAAAAACATTCGCGGCTGGCAACAAGAGCGCTCAAAGTACTTTATCGTAAAATGGGAAGACAACCCAGAGAAAGAATATATTGCAGCACTTCGTGTTGAAATTATAAACCACCAAGGCGCACTCGCTAAACTTACCAGTCTAGTGTCAACGACAGCGGCAAACATTGTCGAAATTAGTACCGAAGAAAAAGAGAGTAACTTATACCTAATTGATCTAGGTATCACAGTGAAAGACCGTGTTCATGTCGCTAACATAATGCGCCGTATTCGAGTAATGCCCGATGTACAAAAAGTATATCGTCGTAAGTAATTAAGAAGATAAATTATGACAAAATCTATTATTAGCACTGATAAAGCACCAGCAGCAATTGGTACTTATAGCCAAGCTGTTAAAGTAGGCACAACTGTTTACCTTTCAGGTCAAATCCCACTAGTTCCAGAAACAATGGAAATGGTGTCAGATGATTTTACTGAGCAAACACATCAAGTATTTAAAAATCTAGTGTCAGTTTGCCAAGCTGCTGGCGGCGAAATTCAAAATATGGTTAAGGTTAATATTTTCCTAACCGATTTATCAAACTTTGCTACGGTTAATGAGGTAATGAGTCAATACTTCCAAGAACCATACCCGGCTCGCGCAGCAATTGGTGTTGCACAACTGCCTAAAGAATCACAAATTGAAATTGACGGTATTTTAGAGCTACCATCAACAAATTAATCATTTTTGCTAAATATGCAAAATAATGACAAAAATTAAATAGAAAGGGCTGTTAAGCCCTTTTTTTTATGCTAAAAAAACGTGTATAGTTTGTTAATCATAATGGCTTAGGAGCTTAGGTGTTTACACTCAACACGCCGATGCCACCTAGTGCTGACTTTGTATTTCAAGCACTTGCTAACTCTGAGTTTGCCGATTGTTATGTCTTAAGCAAAGAGGTAAAAGAAGCCTTTCGCTCTGGTGATTTTGAAGAACTGATAGTTGCAGAAAAACATGATGCAACCTTAAGCATCACCATTGCCGAAGATAAGATGTCTGCAACAGCCATCCTCACCACCGCTTACGGCGGTGAGCTAATGTCTGTTAGCACCGCGCTTGAGCTTGTTAATGACGCTAAAATTACCCGCGGCTTCAAAGAAGCCTTACTCGAATCTCTTCTGGGTAAACAGTTTGAATCTCCTCCAGGTAAAGAAATATCAGCGGTTATAGCCAAAGGTCAACTGCCTTTAGCTGGTAAGAATGGCTACTTAGAAAAAAACGTGCAAACACTTGCAGATCGCGTTCGCCAACCTAAACGACGTGAAGATGGCTCTGTTGATATGCGTGATTTTGGCGCGCTTGCCAGCGTTAAACCAGGTGATACTTTAATTACACATCACTTTGCCACGCTTGGTCGCGATGGTTTTAATGTTATTGGTGAAGTACTTAAAGCAAAGCCTGGTGATGAAGTAAAACTCATTGCAGGGGAAGGCACTGAGCTTAGTGGTGCAGATGATAAATACCTGATAGCTTCGATTTCAGGTGTGCCTGTGGATGATAAGTACGGTATGCGCGTAGATGATGTATTTACCATTCCAAACGTCGATGTAAAATCAGGCCATATTGATTTTGATGGCTCAGTAATTATTACTGAAAGCATTGAACCTGGTATGAAAGTAACTGCGAAAGGTGATATTACCGTTTTCGGCAGCGTCGAATCAGCAGAATTAAACGCCACTGGTAGTATTGAAATTAAAGAAGGTTGTTTAGGTCACACCAAAGATGATGACGAGTTATCTAATAAAATTATCTGCGATGGAAACTTAACCATTAGCTACGCCCAATACACTTACCTTTCAGGCAACCAAGTTAAAATTAAATCACAGGCCAGCCACTGCCATATTAAAGCCAAAAATGAACTCATGATTGGTAACCCAGAAAAAGGCGATGGCAAACTTATTGGTGGTAAGGTGCTTGATGCAAAAACCATGATTTGCGGTGAAGTGGGTACTGAAAAAGGCGCCCACACTCAAATTCATTTAGGCCATGCAGCGGTGCTCTTAAAGCAACGCACTGATGATATTTTTGAGCAGGTACGTTTATGTAACCAGCAATTAGAAGCACTTGAAAGCGAATTCGACAGGGCCCTTACTATTGAAGATGCCGACAAACAGCAGAATTTACTGATCGAAATTTCTGACAAACAAAACCTGAATGAACAACTAATTGAATTGTTACCAAATAAAGCTGCCAAACTTGAGCGTGCAATTCATATGCTGCGTGATTACTGTTATCTCGAAGTGCAAAAGGCGCTTCATTCAAATGTTGAGCTGCGAATTTTCAATAAAGTACTTAAAACTGCGCGCAGCTACCCGCCGCTAACAGCTCGTATTGAAAAGAACAAAGTAGAATTAGAATTTAAAACGACCTAACAACCATGACGCAGTACAAAATGGACAACCTCGACAAATCAATTCTTCACGCCTTGATGGACAATGCACGAGTACCTTACTCGGAGCTTGCTAAAAAGTTTGATGTGAGTGCCGGTACCATTCATGTACGTGTCGAAAAAATGAAACAAGCCAATATCATTGCTGGAACAAAAGTATCAGTTAATGAAAAAAAACTTGGTTACGATGTGTGCTGTTTTATTGGTATTAACCTTAAAAATGCCAAAGACTACCCCGATACAATTAAACGCTTAGATGCCCTTGAGGAAGTGGTGGAAGCATATTACACAACGGGTAATTACAGCATTTTTATCAAAGTGGTAACTCGTTCTATTGATCATTTGCAGGATGTGTTAATTAATAAAATCCAAGCCATTGATGCCATTCAATCAACCGAAACGCTAATCTCATTACAAAACCCAATTAACCGTGATGTCACACCATAGGCACAATCATTGCGAGACCTCTTACAGCTAGGTATAATCGCCGCGAATTTTCCGGAGAATACTCATGGCTGATAACCGATTTAAACGCGTAAAAACTGTACTCGACAAACGTCAACTAGATTTAACCGTATGTTTAGATGAAGTACATAAACACCATAATTTATCAGCTATTGTGCGGACCGCTGATGCAGTGGGTTGTCATCATGTTCATGCTGTTTGGCCAAAGGAACAAAGACGCCTCACAAACAATACATCTGGCGGCAGCAAAAACTGGGTAGAAACCCATATGCATAACGATATTGACGATGCCGTTAAAGCAATTCGTGAACAAATTCCTGGCGTGCAAATATTGGCAACTAACCTGTCTGAAAGCGCGGTTGATTTTCGTGAAATCGATTACACTAAGCCAACAGCAGTTATTGTTGGCCAAGAACGTGATGGTATTTCCGATAAAGCGCTAGCACATGCCGATCAGCATATCATCATTCCGATGGAAGGTATGGTGCAGTCATTAAATGTATCCGTTGCTGCAGCGTTAATTCTTTATGAAGCGCAGCGTCAGCGCGAAAACGCCGATATGTATCAGCCTAATGACAATCTCGATAAAGATACCAAGCACACCTTGCTATTCGAAGGCTGTCACCCAATTATTGCCAAGCAATGCCGCCAAAAAGGTCTACCTTATCCAGCATTAGATGAAGAAGGTGAAATCGTAGCAGATGAGACTTTTTGGAATACGCTGCGCTTTACTAAACAAGCTTAAAACACTGGTTATTTTTACAGTTATCTATTGCAACTTTAAAGTTAACCTGTTAAAAACCAAGGAAGGTAAATATTAAAGGATGGTTATGGCAATTGATCTTGCCTCATACCCAGTCACAGAACTCAAAGGTGCTGGGCCAAAAATTGCAGAACGTTTAGCAAAACTGCAGATTTTTACCGTCCAAGATTTATTGTTTCATTTACCCCTGCGTTATGAAGATCGTACTCGCATCTACCAAATTTGCGATCTGCAAGCGCACTATCATGTAAGTATTGAAGCGACTATTGAAAATACCAATATCAGCTTTGGTAAACGCCGTATGCTAAATTGCCAAGTTAACGACGGTACAGGTCGC
>NZ_JAPEHW010000024.1 GCF_028875915.1 Pseudoalteromonas sp. G4 | reverse complement strand
TTTGCTTTTAATAAATGCTTTAGCTTACTAAGAGAGAAGTTGGCAGAATCAAAATAACTGGCATCAGGCCAAAAATGAACAGAAGTACCTGTGTTGCGCTTACCCACAGTACCGACTTCGGTCAAGTCTTGCACTTTATCGCCGTTTTCAAAGGCAATTTCATACACTTTGGCATCACGACGAACTGTAACCAATACCCTTGTTGATAAGGCATTTACTACCGAGATACCAACCCCATGTAAACCACCCGAAAATTGGTAGTTTTTATTAGAGAACTTACCACCTGCGTGTAGTTTAGTAAGGATCAGCTCTACCCCAGGAATACCTTCTTCTGGGTGAATATCAATTGGCATACCACGGCCATCATCGATTACTTCCAGTGAATTATCTTCATGGAGAATGACATCTATTTTCGATGCATGCCCCGCTAAAGCTTCATCCACACTGTTATCGATAACTTCTTGACCAAGGTGGTTAGGACGGGTGGTATCGGTATACATGCCTGGGCGGCGTTTTACCGGTTCAAGTCCATTTAATACCTCAATGGCTTCTGCATTGTAATCTTGTGTCGTCATGAAATGCGGTTCTTTTTATATTAATTATCTTTGGTGACCTAGTTTCCCTTGTGGGTAAAAAAATTCTAGGTTTTAGCGCGTTTTTTTAAGTTATAACTGTTTTACGATATTTTCAGGAAATCTACAATATCTGGAAAATAACGTTCGAACCCAATAAAACTATGATCGCCAGCAAATTCAATACGCTGACGGCAGTTTTTATAATAATCGACCGCCTGTGAAAAATCTAATACTTCATCACCCATCTGTTGTAAAAGGAATAATAATTGTGGTGAAGAAAGTGAATTAACATACAGCTGCTGTAAATCAGCGACATGCTGTGTTGTTACTTCATAGTAATAATCTTGGTAAGGATTATATTGCTGACCAAGATAATCCTTCATTAAATTGAATGGAGCAACCGCTGGGTTCACAACAACCGCTCGTAACTGGTGACGTTGAGATAAAAAAGTAGCAAAAAAACCACCGAGTGAACTGCCTATTAATTTTGTATTAGGTGTTATTAACGCTTCGAGCGTCAGCAAAATCTCTCTCGGTTCGTGGTTTAATTTTGGTACTAAATACTCAACATCATGATGTTTCGCTAAATACTGACCAATTTGTTGTGCTTTAAATGATTCTGGTGAGCTATTAAAACCATGAATGTAAATTACGCGTTGTTTAGCCATACGACCTGTGTGCTTAAACTGCCATTTTGTTGTAATCGTATCACACGAAACGCCGGACCTAAGTCAACTTGCTGCCAATCTGAGGTATTTTTCTCAAACTGAATTGATGTGGCAGGCGTTGCAAATACAGCGAAACCGTCAAATAACCAGCTGTATTCATTGTGCACATGACCATGAACAAGGCCTTTCACATAACTATGATGTGACAGTAAACTAAGCAGCTCATCGCCATTTTCTAAGATGTGTTTGTCGAGATAACCATTAATGGCAATGGGGTGATGATGTGTAAATACTAAGGTAAATTTTTCGCTATTGTTAAGCTCAGATGCTATTTCAGTGAAGTGCGTTTCACAAATAAGCCCCGCAGGTGTTGGTCCTTTGGAATTTGCCAATAACACTTGCCAATGAGAGTTTTGCAAAAGCTTGCAACTACCAATACCATACTGGCTAAAGACACGGTTATAGACATCAAGTTCATCATGATTGCCCGGCAACCAAAAAAGCTTGTCAGCAAGCCCTGCATCCACCACAAGTTGCGCGAATAAGTGATACGATTCTTCACTGTGATCTTGCGTTAAATCACCGCCAAAAATAATCGCATCACAGTCAATAGACGTTATGCGTTCGAGAGTTTTATTGAGATAATTTGCCGTATTAACATTAAAATATTCACCTTCGTGATTCGCAAAAACATGGCTATCGGTGATATGAATCAGTGTTAATTGGTTACTCTCAATCTGCGCTTTTTGCTCAAACCACGCCATGGTCGGTATCCCAATGAAATGTACTTCTGCCTTGGTTGATACAGTATTCCAGCCAATCTTTTAAAAACGCATTAAGTTGATATTTCTCATCTTTTTGGTGCATATCTGGGTTGGGGTAACCATATGCAGGTTTAACCCGTTTTGGATAATATTTACATACTACTTCAGCGACTTTTGCATCATGATACACACGCACATTTAAGTCTGGCCGTGTAAACCCAATCACTTGATTGTCAGTCTGCTTTAACGATACGAGATTTGTATATGGCGATGCTTCTAACACGGTTAAGGTAAATTCAAAACCGCCAACTAATACTTTATTTACAGCGCCCTTATCATTTTGTTTTGGCAACAGGCGGTTTATGCGTGCATAATTTTGCTCACATAATCGAATATATTTCGGTAAATTTTGTCGATAAGCCTGTGCTAACACGTAAGATACTTCTCTCTTATTGCTTCAATATTCAGTTTAAGCCATTGCAAACAAATCACAGTGGCTGCGTTATCCATTTCACCTTCATCAAGTAGCTGAAACGCCCGCTTAACCGGTAAAACATGCACTTTAATATCTTCACCTTCATCAGGTACACCAAAAAGCCCACCCGCTTGTGATAAATCCGCTTCAGCATAATATAGGTATAAACGCTCAGAGGTACCGCCGGGGCTCGAAAGGTACGATAACATAAACTCAATGTTACTAAGCTCAATACCAGACTCTTCTTTCGCTTCTTTTTTGACTACGCTTTCGTAATCGGTACTGCCATCTGTCATCCCGGCAATCACTTCCAATAGCCATGGCGACTTCTTGTCACTCAGTGCACCAATACGGATTTGCTCAATAAGTAATACCGCATCCAATTTTGGGTCATAGGGTAAGACCGCAACGGCATCGCCACGTTCAAAAATTTCACGAACAACGATGTCGGACTGGCCGCCAGCAAATAACGCATGACGAAAATGGTATTCGTCTATTTTGAAGAAACTGTTAAATGTACGTTTTTTAGCGACTATTTCTACATCTGATTGGTTGAATTTTGTAATTTTGGCCATATTAAACGAATCAATTAGTTTAAAATCTATTCGATAATCTATCGATTTTTCGGTATTTTAGCTTAATAAGTCAATAAAACGAATTTTTCATATTCTGTTACACTTGAATACTTTGTTTTACTGTATTGTTTTTCTAATCAATAAAAAAACACGCTAAGATGCTTTCAAAAATTGTCTGGGGATGACAACAACTATGAAAAAGAAACTATTATCTGCGCTTGTTGCATTAACATGTGGCTTTTCAGTAACGCATGCAAATGCAGAAGACTTAATGCAAGTATACGAAATCGCACTTGCTAACGACCCTGTGGTATTAAAAGCGAAAGCAACACGCGACGCTCAAGAATACAGTACTGATATCGCAATGGCTCGTTTACTACCGCAAATCGGTGCAACAATGGGTTATGAAAAAACAGACGGTGATCTGGGTGACTCGGATGTATTTAGCCGCGGTATTAGATTAGACCAAGACCTATTCAATTTAGGCTCATGGAAATCATTAAATATTGCAGAGAAGCAAGCTCTTCAAGCAGATGCAAGCTATCAGCTAGCACAGCAAAATCTCATTGTTCGTGTTTCAAATGCCTATTTTAACGTGCTTGCACGCCAAGACGATTTAGAGTTTGTTCGCGCAGAAAAGCGTGCAATTGAACGCCAGCTTGAGCAAACAAAACAACGCCATGCGGTAGGTCTTACTGCAATTACTGATGTACATGAAGCGCAAGCACAATACGATAATGCCGTTGCTCGCGAAATTGTGGCAATCAATGATGTTGAAACAGCACGCGAAGAACTTGGTGAAATCACGGGTAAATACCACGAAAAACTTAATGCCCTTAACACGGATAAATTCTCAACGGTAAAGCCTGCACGTAAGAGCACTGAGTTTGTTGAGTCAGCAAAAGAAAATAATATTTCACTGCAAGTATCTCGCGTATCTGTAGACATTGCGAAAGAGCAAATTGAACAAGCAAAAGCAGGACACTATCCAAAGCTGACACTATCTGCTTCTTATGGTGATAGCCTTGGTGAAACTGGCCCTCGTATGGACCAAACTAAAGTAGGCTTAGGTTTCTCTGTGCCTATTTACCAAGGTGGTGGTACACAAGCTGCGGTAAACCAAGCAACGGAATATTTTGTTGCTGCTAGCCAAGAATTTGAAAGTGCATACCGTAATGTAAACAAGCAAGTACGTACATCTTACAACCAAGTAGTGTCAGATATCGCAACATATCGCGCACTTGAACAAGCAGTGGTATCTGCTGAAAGTGCTTTGCAAGCAACAGAAGCGGGTTTTGAAGTGGGCACACGTACTATTGTTGACGTATTACTTAGTACTCGTAACTTATACGATGCAAGCCGTAACTTATCAGCGGTGCGTTACCGTTATGTAGTATCCACTCTTGGTTTAAAACTTGCTGAAGGTACACTGTCTCGCAGTGATATTGAAGCAATTAACCGCGGTTTAAACTAACCACGGTAATGTAATTTTTCGTGGGAATAAATCTATTCCCACGTTTTCCTTTCTTTTTGATATACTCGCGCTAATTTTTTACTTTTTGCAAATGATATTGTGATAACTAAAGCGCCTTTTTCATATTCTTTTCTCGCACCTAAATATTGGCTTACTTGGTTAAGCGTACTTATTCTCTATTTGCTTTCATGGTTACCATACAAACTACAAATTGGCCTTGGTAAAGTACTTGGTCGTTTAGTTTATCGTTTTGTCAAAAAGCGCCGCAAAATTGCCGAGGTCAATATTGCACTGGCATTTCCTGAATTAGATAAAACAGCACAAGCCAAACTTGTAAAAGAAAACCTAGAAAATACAGGCATTGCCATTTTTGAATCGGGTATGGCGTGGTGGTGGCCCCAGTGGCGTGCTAATAAACACTTTGGCGGCATTACCGGTTATCATCATATTGAAAATGCGATTAACAGTGGTAAAGGTGTTCTGATGTTAGTGCCACATATGATGCACCTCGAAGTTGCAGGTCGTATGATGGGCATTCAAAATACCGGTGTGGGTTTTTATCGCCCACACAATAACCCGTTAATGGAATACATTATTGTTAATGGCCGCCTGCGCTTTAGTGAAGCGTTAGTGACCAAACGTGATGTAAAAAGCTTATTAAAAGCGCTTAGCAAACAAAAACTTTGTTACTACTTACCGGATCAAGACTATGGCCGAAAACGCTCCGAATTTGTGCCTTTTTTTGCAGTAGAAGAAACCTGTACTACAACAGGTACGTTAATTTTTGCTAGCAGTAAAAACAGTGAAACAGTAGCACTTTCAACTTACCGTAAAGACGGTAAGTATTTTTTAGATGTCAGCCCTGTGTTTGATGATTTCCCAACGGGCAATGATATAAATGACGTTACCCGTGTAAACAAAGCAATGGAAGATGCTATTCGTAAAGCGCCTGAGCAGTATTTGTGGTTGCACCGTCGCTTTAAAACACAAAAAGATCCAAACGCTGAATCTCATTATAAAAAGTAATTTGTCTTAGTTCGCCCAAATAGTAAAACTATTTACTATTTGGGTACAACTCATTTCACACCAACTAGTTACTGTGCTATTTAGCTGCTGCTATTAACCAACTAAGCTCTTATATTAATTTAAATTTCAACTTAAAATACGAAATTAGTATTATGCAAATTGATATTAGGTTAAAGCTATTATTGACCTGCTTTAATTTTAAACATTGTGAGAGTTGTTGTGTGGTTCTGGATTAAACATTTATCCCTAGGTATTATCTTAGTTGCAGCTGCACTGTATTTACTGCTGGGGAAAGGCCCGGTGATTGATACAAGTACAAAATCTAACCCAGCGGCTGAAGGCCTTTCAAATTTTTATAATAGTTTTCGCAGCACTCTTAACTCGATGACCGAGCGTGAAAAGTACGTAATCCTTTTAGGGGAGCCTGAAATATCACTGGCTGAAAAACTAAAACAACGCAGCACTTCAAATAAAGTACCTGCTAACTGGCGTGGTGAAATAAAAGCGCGCCGCTTTGATAAAGGTGAAACCCTTAAAGAGGTACTTTCTGAGTTTGCTGAGCAAGAAGGTATTGAGTTTTTATGGTATCTCGATAAAGACTACATCATTAAAGACAATTTCCGTGTCGATGAAACGTTTATCACCACACTTTACCAAGTTTCAAAAGCCATCGACAGTGACTTTGAAAATGATGTCTTTGGTTTTTTTTGCTATAAACATGGTACTGCAGTAATCACCGAAAATCCTACCCGATATGTGCGCGACAACTGTGTTAAAGCAACGCTTTAACACAGTTACCATTTACCATAAACTCACGCTAAGTACTTTTGCCAAATAGCAATTATTGCTTGAGTTTTATCTTGAACAGTTGCCACGCTAACAAGTTTTGCCTCTTGGCGTAAACTGACTTGGTGGTATAACTCACGTAGTTCACAATAAGCCGATGTAAGCGACAATTTTTCATTTTGTTCAATTAAACCAAGTTCCGCGGCGCGCTCAAAAATACGAATGTTATCCGAATACTCTGAGATTAACGGCTGTTGATGGGCATTTGCTAGTACAAAATATTGGGCTAAAAATTCAATATCAGCCATGCCACCTAGCCCCTGTTTAATATCAAAAAATACCTCATCCCCTTTCATCAAGTGATCGCGCATTTTTTGTCTCATATTAACAACGTCATCTTTTAGCTTTTGTTGTTCGCGTGTCAGCGACAGTACTTCTTTTCGAATGGATTTAAAGCGCTCTTGTAATTGAGTTTGACCATAGGTCATTCTGGCACGCACTAAGGCCTGATGCTCCCAAGTCCAGGCTTGTTTAAGTTGATACTCTCGATAAGTCTCAATATTAATTGCTAATAAGCCAGACGCTCCTTCAGGACGTAAACGGGTATCAAGTTCATAAAGAATGCCGGAAGCTGTGCGTGTATTAAATAAATGCAGTAAACGCTGAGCGAGCTTTAAATAAAACTGACGTGCATCAATCTGCTTGTCGCCATTTGTTTGACCAATACCGTCACTATTATGCACAAAGACTAAATCAAGGTCTGAATCATAACCTAGCTCAATGCCACCAGCTTTGCCATAGGCAATCACTGCAAAGCCTTTTTCATCGTCATTTGCAGCTGGCGGATAACCAAAACGTGCTACCATTTGCTGCCATGCTAGGTTAACGCACTGACTTACAATGGCTTCTGAAAGCGCTGTTAAGTGATCACTTACTTTCATAACATCAAGTACACCTGTGGCATCAGCTGCCGCAATTTTTAATTGATGTGTTTGTTTAAATTGACGCAACGCCTCCATTTGCATTTCAAGGTCATTTTCGTCAATTCTTAAGAAATACTGACGGATTTCTTGTTCATACCCAGTCAGTGGCAGCGTGCGATAAAGCTGAGCTGGATCGATTAATTCATCAAGCAAAATTGGATAGCAGGCTAAATGATCGCCAATCCATTTACTATGCGCACACAGTTTAAATAGTTGATTCAGAGCACCTGGGTTTTCTAGCAATAATTCTAAATAGGCAGTACGTGAAATTACCTTCTCGATTACAGCTAAAACACGTTTCAAAATGCTTGGCTGACAGCCGCATTTATCAGCTTGCTGCAATAATTTAGGCATAAGTTTATCAAGCACATCGCGGCCGCGACCGCCCAGTTTCCGTTTACTGCCAAGCACTTTAAAATCATGCAATACACTATAAAAATCAGTATCTCCAGCAAATAATTGGTGCGATGAAATCACCTCAATGCTGGGTTTTTCCCAAAGTAATTCATAGCGCGAGTCAACTTCTTGCTCATCATCCTCTTCTGAACCAATCATGGCGTTAAATTCAGTGTGAATAATTGCCATTTGAGCGTTTATCTCGGCGATGGTATCAGCATATTGCTGCTTACCTAGTAAGGCACTTAAGCGTTGCTGGCCAAGCTCATCTTGTGGCAAAGTTTGCGTTTGCTTATCATCAAATTGCTGTAAATATTGTTCAATGCGGCGTAAAAATAAATAACCATCGGTCAGTGTAGCGGCAACATCTTCTGGTACTTCGTTAAGCTCTGCAAGTGCTTCAAGTGCACTGCAAAACGATTGCACTTGTAGGCTTGGCTCACGCCCACCTCGGATCATTTGTAGCGCTTGCACCACAAACTCTGCTTCACGTATTCCACCAGCACCAAGCTTAATATTTTCCGTTAACCCCTTACGTCTTACATCTTGAGCAATCAACGCTTTCATTTTCCTAAGTGACTCAATCACCGAAAAATCAATATACTTGCGATATACAAACGGCCTTAAAAGGTCATAAAATTGCTGCCAATAGGATGATTCACTTCCCAATAACCTCGCCTTCAACATGGCGTAGCGCTCCCAGTCGCGGCCCTGCTCTTGGTAATACTCTTCCATGGCGTTAAAGCTCATAACTAAAGGACCACTGTCGCCAAATGGACGCAAACGCATATCCACCCGGAATACTTGCCCTTCAGGAGTTACTTGATTAAGTGCAGCAATGGTTTTTTGTGCAACCTTAGTAAAGAAAACCTGTGCCTCGCACGACTTTCGCCCGCCTTGTGTTTCAACTTGGTAGGGATAGGTAAAAATCAAATCAATATCAGATGAATAATTCAGTTCAAACCCGCCAAGTTTACCCATGCCGAGGATCAACATAGGCATTGCAAGGCCGTCACTATCGATGGGTTTTCCCCAAACACTCGCTACTTGCGCATAGGCCCAGCGATAAGCTGAATCAATCAGGGTTTCACTTAACTGAGAGGTATAACTGATGCTGTCGCGAATATCGTTACCATCAACCAAGTCTAAGTAGGCTAATTTAAGCCAGTATAAGTTGCGGTATTCTCTTAAAGCTTGAAAAGCAGCACCTTCATCAATTGTTTCAAGCGATTGTTGAAAAACCTCTGGCGTATGTCGCGTTGCAAGCCAAGTTTGGTCTTGTAAGTAATTAATAAAGTTTGGGTGCTGCTCTAAAATACGAAAAGCAAAGTCACTTAATGACAATAGCGTCATAATTTTAGGATCTACCTTGTCTTCATCAAACAGTTCAGCAAAACGCTGCTGCCCGAGCTGTTGCAAACCTTGTGCTAACTCCATAACTTACTTACACTCTTAACAATTAATTTTTCATGCTAGGTTAGCATCTTAGCAAAAAAGAACGCTATTTTTATGTCTTATATCACGCTCTCGAACGATCTTTTAGTCGCATTTGCCATTACCGGCTTATTAGTATTATTAGTGCTTATGGTGGTAAAGAAGCAATTACGCGCTTCAAGCTCTGATCACGACTTAATGAATGAACTCGCCAAGAAAGACAACTTTGCGATGGGCATCAGCTATGCCTCATCAATTTTCAGTATTATTTTAGTAGTGGGGTTTATCGCAAGAGAATTTAACCTTGCACAGTGGCAAGAAAGCCTACCTCATCTTGCCTTAGCACTCGCATTAGCATTGAGTTTTATCTGGTTAGGTAAGTGGATCCATAACAAACTTATTTTGGCAGACTTCAATGAAGCTAGAGCAATTGAAAAACGAAATATGTGCGCTGCATTAATAGATACTGGCGTATTACTGGCAAATTCAATCGTGGTATTAGGTTTATACAAATGGTCAAAAGCAACCAATTTAAATACCTTTCTTACCGATATTATTGCTTTTAGCGCGATTCAAATTGTTATTTTACTGCACACTCGTTGGCAAGAACGTGGCTTTTCAGCAACCAACCAAGGTGCATCACTGCAAACCTATTTTGCCTATGATAACACCTCACTGGGGCTTCGCTTTGCGGCCCGTATGATTGCCTTATCACTGGCGATATTTGCTGCATTGTCGAGCATTGAATTTATTCCAGGCAACTTTATCGACAACATCATTATGATTTTGCTAAATGTAATTGTATTTGTTGCACTGCATCAGATTACTGCATTTTTGGTACTTAAATTAGCGCTACCAAAAGTGCAAACCAATATAGAGGTTGAGCAACAAGATAATATCGGCATTGCAAATATTGAACTTGCAGTGCATCTTGCAATTGGTATTTTGCTTATCCGCTTATTCTCAATTTAGCCTTGTTCTGCTTTCCAAAGCGAAAAATTCGCATAGGGATAATCGGCGCCAGCCTGCATTACACTTGCAAGTAATGTGTAGGCGCCAACCCAAGCTTCTTTTGTTTGCACAGTGAAGTCTGCACCTAAGCCCTGCTCTAAAGTCCAAAGCAACGCTTCAGCAACGGGCTGGTAGTCGGGCATCGAGACGCCATAGGCAATATGACGTCGTCCTAATTGCCATACAGCCATCTCTAACTTATCAAGTTGCTTAAGCCCTCGCACCACAGTGGTTAAAATGGTGGCAAGCTTCTTTCCCTGCTCTTCTATATCGCCTTTAAACAAGGGTTTTAGGTGGGGCGCTATGGTAAACAAGCGCTGATAGAACATGGTGGTTGCGTCACTGGCAATCGGCACGACTTTTTCCCAAGACGATTGCACAAGTTCGATTTGTTGTGGCGTCATAGCATTATTATTTTGTTTTTGATAACAAAAGCCTAGTCCAGTTAGCTAAGAATACCAACTTGTACTAGGCGAAAATAAATAAGCTAACGTGTTTGCCCTTTCCAACGGAACAACAGCGAACCTAACAGCAAAAATAAGATACTCTGGCCAACTAAAATAAAGATTTGCGGTGCAATTTCAACAAAGCCTGCGCCTTCAAGCATGACCGCTCGTGCCCCAATCAACATTTGTGTAAGCGGGAAGATTTGAGAAATTGCTTGTACAAACGCGGGGCTACCTTCAAGGGAAAACCACACCCCAGATAACATCATCATCGGCCACGAGACTAAATTTAAAATACCCCCCGTAAATTCCTCAGATTCCGAGCGACAGGCAATCAGTAACGAAAGTGAAATAAGTGCAAACGCCCCTAATATGCAAAGCAGCAATAACCACCACATATTACCCAACAAATAAAAATCAAAGATAAAATTACAGGCCACAAAAATGCCTGAGGTAAGCGCAACCACTATCAGTAAGCGCGACACAATTTGCGCCGCTAAAAACTCAACAGGTTTTAATGGTGTTGCACTTAAACGCTTTAACACCGCATTTTTGCGATAGCGTACAATCACATAACCTACACCATACAAGCATGAAAACATCATATTCATCGCTAGAATACCGGGCACTACCCAATCTAAATAACGAATTTCCTGCCCTTCGATGGTCTCTTTGATAAACTCACTGGTGTGATGTTGTGTGGTTTCTGCAAGCAGCAGTTTTTCAGCAATATAGCCATTAGCTGAGCTTGCATTAACCCAATATTGGCTATCTTGAAAACTCACCAATAAATCCAGTTTATGCTGCCTAAGCTTATCAATCGCATTTGATTTATCGCTATATTCAATAAATTCTAAATGTTTATACTGGCTAATACTGTGCTGTTGCAAATCGCCTAAATAGCCAATTTTAAACAAGGTTGGATTATCATTTTTAAAAATAAACGCAAAGCCAACCACTAACAAAATTGGGAAAGCAAGGTTCCAACCAAGCGCTGAGCGATCGCGAAAAAACTCATAGTTTCGCGCCACAAGTACCGCTAAAAATCGTTTAAACATGTTGCGGCTCTCCTTCATTTTGTAGCGCATGTCCCGTTAATTTGAGGAACAAATCATCCAAATTAGCAGATTTAATTTGCAGCCCTTGCAATGAAATTTGCTGCGCTAATAAGCTCGCAATAGTGGCTTCGGTATCGTCGGTATGAATAAGCGCACTGTCTTGACTAAACTGCACATTGCTCATCTGATGCGATGGCGGCAGGTTCTCTTTCGGTAAAGAGATAAGTGCACCTTTAAAATGTTCGCGTAATAGATTCTCTGGGCTATTCATCGCTATCACTTTTCCCTTATCCATAATCGCGATTTGATCACATAAATACTCGGCTTCATCCATATAATGTGTCGTGAGTAAAATCGTTTTACCTTGTGCTTTAATGTCATTCACTAAATCCCAAAATAAGCGACGACTGTGGGGGTCAAGTCCCGTTGTCGGCTCATCTAAAAAGATAAGTTCTGGATCATTAATTAATGCAAGTGCTAGCAATAAACGCTGTTTTTGCCCTCCAGACAGTTTTCGGTGATCTACATTAATAAAATCACTCAGCTGACATTGAGCTATTAAGGTATCAATAGGTACAGTTTTACTATAAAAAGAGGAAAATAAATTAAGTGTCTCACGCACCGTTAAATAATCTTGCAGCGCAGTATGTTGAAACTGAATACCTAATTTCTGGAAATCGTCACGGGTGATCTGCTCACCATTAAATAAAATTTCACCTGAGCTCGGGGCTAATATTCCTTCGAGCATTTCAATTGTGGTAGTTTTTCCTGCGCCATTTGGCCCAAGCAAACCAAAGCAAGACCCTTTCGCCACTTTAAAATCGATTTTATCGACCGCACAGAAATCAGAAAACTGTTTGCAGAGCTGCTTTACTTCAAGAATTGTTGTCATAAGCGCCTTTAATACTTGCCTTTATTGATTGGCTTTTCATACCATATAAGCATATTAATCTTCGAGAGTCATTATGCGCATTCCCCATATTTATCAAGATGGTCCAATTGTTGTCGGCACCGAACTGCAACTTGGCGACGATGCCGCTGGACATATAGGCCGCGTTTTAAGAATGCAGCAAGGACAACAGGTTAGCCTATTTAATGGCGAAGGCGGTGAATACCTTTGTACCATCTCACAAGCGAATAAGAAAAATGTGTTTGTAACCGTAGATGAATTTCACGATGTAAGCTGTGAATCACCGCTAAAAATCCATTTAGGACAAGGGATTTCTCGCGGTGAAAAAATGGATTTCACCATTCAAAAATCGGTTGAGCTGGGCGTTACAGAAATCACCCCGCTTTTTAGCGTACGCTGTGGTGTTAAACTGCAAGGTGAACGCCTTGATAAAAAGCACCAGCAATGGCAAAAAATTGCAATTGCTGCAGCAGAGCAGTCTGGTCGCAATTTTGTGCCCGTTGTTCATCCTCCCATTAAACTTGAGCAATGGCTTGCACAACAAACAGATGAAACCAAACTGACGTTACACCCACGTGCCGAGCACAGCATCAAAACCATTGATAGCATTAGCAACTTCAATCGCCACAGCATACGTTTTGTCGTTGGGCCTGAGGGAGGCTTTACCGATGGTGAAATCCAAGCAGCGAAAGCTGCCAATTTTATCGACATTAAACTTGGGCCACGTGTACTTCGTACTGAAACCGCAGCGCTCACTGTTTTATCAGCATTGCAACTTGCATATGGGGATTTGGCTTGATTTAAACCTTAAGCACCCCCATAACATAGAGAGTTGAAAATAAAGGAAACTAACATGACGATTAAGCTTGGCATTATTTCAGATCCTATTGCAGGATTTAATATTAAAAAAGACACCGGCTTCGCCATGATGCTCGAAGCGCAAAAACGTGGTTTTGAAATTCATTATATGGAAATGAATGACCTGTTTTTACGTGGTGGGCAAAGTTTCGCAACCTCGTCAGTTGCCACTGTGTTTGATAACACAGAAAAATGGTATGAACTTGAAGAGAAGCAAGCAATCGCCCTTGCTGATTTAGACGTGATTTTAATGCGTAAAGATCCACCTTTTGATACCGAATATATTTATGCAACGTATCTTTTAGAACGTGCAGAGCAAGCAGGTACGCTGGTTATTAATAAACCTCAAAGCTTACGCGATGCTAACGAAAAATTATTTACTGCTTGGTTTAGTGAACACACCCCAGATACATTAGTAACGCGTGAGCAATCACATATCCGTGCATTTCTAGAAGAGCACAAAGACATTATTCTTAAACCGCTCGATGGCATGGGTGGTGCGTCAATTTTCCGCGTTAAACAAGATGACCCAAATATTGGTGTTATTTGCGAAACACTAACAGCACACGGCAGCCAATATGCAATGGCACAAAATTACATTCCAGCGATCAAAGATGGCGATAAGCGCGTATTGGTAGTTAATGGTGAAGTTATTCCCTATTGCTTGGCGCGTATTCCACAAGGTGGTGAAACCCGCGGTAATTTAGCAGCCGGCGGCCGAGGCGAAGCGCGCCCAATCACCGAGGTTGAGCGTAAAATTGCCGAAGCGGTAGCACCAACATTAATTGAAAAAGGCCTTATTTTTGTTGGTCTAGACATTATTGGTGACAAACTCACCGAAATTAATGTAACAGCGCCAACTTGTGTGAAGGAAATTGAAGCGGCTTATGATATTTCAATTACTGGTAAGTTATTCGACGCAATTGAGCAAAAACTAGCGCATACTAAAAGCTAAAGATAAGGCAAAAGGTGCTAATCGATGAGTAAGCAAACCGAGTCATTACGAAATACCTTTTTAGTTGCAATGCCAAACATGCCCGACCCGCGCTTTAAACATAGTGTGACATACATTTGTGAACACGATGAATCGGGCGCAATGGGGCTTGTTATCAATCAGCCAACTAATTTAACCGTTGGTGAATTACTCGACCAGATTGATATTGAAAATAACAAAATGGCAAGTAATAGCAGTATTGCGGTTTTGTCTGGAGGACCCGTTCATACCGACCGCGGTTTTGTATTACACAGCAGCAAACCAGGTTACAGCTCAAGCTCTGCCATCAGCTCTGAAATCATGATAACCACATCTAAAGATGTATTGCATGAGTTAACGAGCCATGATGCACCTGATCAATTTCTCATTACCTTAGGCTATGCAGGCTGGGATCCTGGCCAACTTGAGCGCGAGTTAATTGAAAATACCTGGCTTACTGTGCCAGCTGACCCAGAAATAATTTTTAACACCCCAGCGCATATGCGTTGGCAAAAAGCGATAGAAAGTTTAGGTATTGATTTAAACAAGCTTTCGCTTTATTCAGGACATGCTTAATGAGTAAAAATCCAATAGGTCAACGCACTTTTATGGGCTTTGATTTTGGTACTAAAAGTATTGGTATTGCTGTAGGGCAAGAGATATCAGGAACTGCAACGGCACTCAATGCTCTGCCCGCGAAAGACGGTATTCCTAACTGGGATAATTTAAAGAAGATACTCGATGAATGGCAACCCGACCTATTAATTGTTGGTTTACCACTAAATATGGACGGCACCAATCAAGAAGTTACGTTCAAAGCGAAAAAGTTTGCTAAACGTTTACATGGCATGTTTGGTTACAACGTTGAAGTTCAAGACGAACGTTTAACCACAGCAGACGCAAAAGCTCGCTTATTTGACCACGGAGGTTATCGCAATCTCGCCAAAGGGAAAGTTGACAGTATGTCAGCACAAATTATCTTAGAAAGCTATTTTGAAAGCCTTTATGGAGACTAAGCAATTGCTTAGTCTTTATTTATCAACTCGCTATTTAACACTTTTACACTGCCTTTTTCAGGAATAAAACCCGCCTCAATATACGCAGATTTAATGCGCTTTTGCTCGGCAAGAATAGCCAAACCTTTTTGCAGTGCAGCAAACGCAGCTTCTCCATCAGGGTGTTGTTTACTCACTACATAATGACGACTGTCGTTAAATGTGAGCGCGATGCCAGGCACTGCCAATAGCTCAAGAGAGTGCAATTTATAGCGATTATTTACTGCAGGCATAAAAGGCAGTAAAACAAAATCAGCCCACTTTTTATCGACTGCGCGAATTTGCTGTAACCACTCATCATCTTGGTATAGCTTTTTAAGCTTCAAGCTCTTAAGAGTTTCCCAATCTGCATGCCAACGCGGTGTTGAAATTGAAGAGAATTTTCTGAAGTCGTCAAGGCTATCAATAGCAAACACTTTTCGGTTTTCAGGGTGCGCAAAAATGCCTGCTAAATATTCACCTTTGCGAAACACAGGTTCGGAGATATAAGCATATTCAGTAATTTTTTCAGCATCAGCATACCAGTAAGTATCAAAACTAAGCAGCTGTTTGCCACGCTCTAAAATATTGGTATTTCTGAGCGTGACTTTACCAACTTGATAGTTAAACTCTTTGTTAAAGCCACCGAGTTTAAGTGCTTGCAAAGCAAGCACCATGTCCACTACATCACGGCGCATGCGATAACCTGTAAAAGAGGTAATTTCATGCACATCACGACCTGCAACAAACGCCTGAAAATCAACATACACATCATCTCTGATATACATATCAATCTCATTGGGTGATTTTGCAGCATATGCAGCAAAACCTGTTAACAGATTAAATAAAATGAATACTAAAACTTTAAAACGGCATAACTTCAACATAGGCGCTTCACTTACTACTGATTTTTATCTCCATCAAGACCATCAACAGTTACCCCTTGTAAGAAGCCGGCACCCTGCTGTTCATTATTACGCAGCTTGATCATCAAACGTAAATCATTTGGCGAATCAGCATGATGCAGTGCATCCGCGTAATTAATACGGTGTTGCTGATAGAGATCAAAGAGCGCTTGGTCAAATGTTTGCATGCCCATTTCACGTGATTTAGACATGGTTTCTTTAATTGCACCCACCTCACCACGTTTAATAAGCTCTGCCACCATTGGCGAATTAAGTAATATTTCAATGGCAGCTGCACGTCCATGGCCATCACTGGTAGGCACTAATTGCTGCGCCACAATAGCGCGTAAATTAAGTGCTAAATCGTACTTTAACTTGTCGTGCTTTTCTTTAGGTACTAAGTGCATAATACGGTCAATTGCTTGGTTCGCGTTGTTGGCGTGCAGTGTTGCCACACATAAGTGACCTGTTTCAGCAAATGACAATGCATATTCCATGGTTTCTTGAGAGCGGATCTCACCAATCAAGATAACATCAGGTGCCTGACGAAGTGAGCTTTTCAGCGCAGACTCAAAACTATCAGTATCAAGCCCCACTTCTCGCTGAGTTACAATGCTCTTTTGGTGTTCGTGTACGAATTCAATTGGATCTTCAATGGTTAAAATATGCCCACGTTGATTACGGTTACGATAGCCTAAAAGCGCAGCCAGTGATGTTGACTTACCGGTACCTGTACCACCCACAAACAGCACTAGACCACGTTTTGACATAATCACGTCAGTTAGTACTGTCGGCAAGCCAAGGTCTTGTACTTCAGGAATAGTGGTTACGATACGACGAATAACCATACCCGCTTTATCACGTTGCCAAAAAGCGGATACACGGAAACGACCTGAATCACGTGCAATCGCGAAGTTACACTCTTTAGTTTCGTGGAACTCTTTAATTTGCTTTTCCGTCATAGCCGACTCAACCATTGCAAGTGCTTCATCTTCAGATAAATCAGCTTGGCCAATAGGACGTAACTCACCATTTATTTTGGCACTTACCGGTAGATGTGTTGAAACAAATAAATCCGATGCTTCATTCTCTACCATTTGTCTTAAAAAATGATCAAGATTGTACATAAATACCTCTACAAACTATCGGGCGCCTGCTCCGAAGTTATTCTTATCATGCGCTTTTGCATAAGCATCTTGCTGTGTGATTAAGCCGCGGTTAAGTAGATTAGCTAAACACTGATCCATCGTTTGCATACCATGCGATGCACCCGTTTGAAGTGACGAGTACATTTGTGCAATTTTGTCTTCACGAATAAGGTTACGAATTGCTGGTGTACCTATCATGATCTCGTGTGCTGCGATTCGTCCGCCACCTACTTTTTTCACAAGAGTTTGTGAGATTACTGCACGCAGTGATTCAGAGAGCATTGAACGTACCATGTCTTTTTCTTCACCTGGGAATACGTCAATAATACGGTCGATGGTTTTTGGTGCTGAGGTGGTGTGAAGTGTACCAAATACTAAGTGACCCGTTTCTGCTGCAGTCATTGCAAGACGAATCGTTTCAAGGTCACGTAATTCACCAACCAGAATAACATCTGGGTCTTCACGAAGCGCTGAACGAAGCGCATTGTTAAAGCTGTGCGTATCACGATGCACTTCACGCTGGTTAATTAAGCTTTGCTTGTTGTCATGAACAAATTCGATAGGGTCTTCGATAGTCAGAACGTGGTGATGCTTGTGAGCGTTAATGTAATCAATCATTGCAGCAAGCGTGGTTGACTTACCAGAACCCGTCGGCCCTGTTACCAATACCAAACCACGCGGGTTGTTTGAAATATCTTTGAAAATTTCAGGGCACCCTAAGTCTTCAAGGGTTAAAACCGTGCTTGGGATAGTACGAAATACAGCAGCTGGACCACGGTTTGAATTAAAGGCATTAACACGGAAACGCGCTAAGTTAGGAACTTCGAAAGAAAAGTCACATTCTAGGTTTTCTTCGTATTCTTTTCGCTGCTTATCATTCATAATATCATACACTAAGCCGTTTACGTCTTTTGGTCCAAGTGCGGGGATATTAATTCGTCTTACGTCGCCATCAACGCGGATCATAGGTGAAACACCTGATGACAAGTGTAAATCTGATGCATTATGTTGCACACTGAATGCCAGTAATTCAGTAATGTCCATTGGATTGCTCCACTAAGTTACTTTTTTGAATAATTATATGATTACAATAGCAGAACGACTTAAAATAGCCTATGACAGAATCGCAAAAGCGATAAAAAATTCTCACATTTCAGGGCAAAAAGTGGCTTTATTGGCGGTCAGCAAAACAAAGCCTAGTACTTTAATCCGAGAAGCCTACCATGCAGGTCAGCGCCAATTTGGCGAATCATATGTGCAAGAAGCCGTAGATAAGATCAATGAGTTATCTGAATTAAACGATATTGAATGGCATTTTATCGGCCCTATTCAATCAAATAAAAGCGCACTTGTAGCAACTCATTTTGATTGGGTACAAAGTGTTGACCGTATCAAAATTGCCAGACGGCTTAATGAGCAGCGCCCGCACAATATCGCTAAATTAAATGTCCTTATCCAGATTAACATTGATGATGAAGAAACCAAGTCAGGCTGTACAATTGACGAGTTACCTGAAATAGCTTCTTTCGTTGCCAATGCTGAAAATTTAGTACTGCGTGGTGTAATGGCAATACCGAAGAAAAGCGAAACAACCAGCGAGCAGCAAGCCAGCTTTGCCAAACTTCACGGTTGTTTTACAGAATTAAAATCCCAATATCCAACTATAGATACGCTTTCAATGGGCATGAGTAACGATGTTGAAGCTGCAATCAGTCAAGGCAGTACCATGGTGCGAATTGGCACTGATATCTTCGGCCCAAGAAACTAATTTAACACTAAAAGAGAGTCCTTATGTCACAAAAAACCATTGCATTTATTGGAACCGGGAATATGAGTTACGCCATTATTGGCGGTCTTGTTAACAGTGGCTTCAGCCCAGATCATATTATCGCAACCAACCGCAATGCTGAGAAATTGGCTAAAGTTGGCGATGACTTTGGTATTCAAGTTACTAGCGATAATATTCAAGCCATTAATCAAGCAGATTTTGTTGTGCTCTCGGTTAAACCACAGATGATGGAAGCGTTATGTCAAACAATTAAAGATTCTGGCATCGCTTACCAAGACAAAGTGTTTATCTCCGTTGCTGCGGGTATTAAAGTTGCACGTTTACAAGAAATGTTAGATCACCCGGTTAAAATGATACGCTGCATGCCAAATACGCCAAGCCTTCAAGGAAAAGGCGTTAGCGGGTTATTTAGTGACAATACGAGCGATGAAGAAAGACAGTTTGCAACTGAAGTATTCAGTGCAACCGGTATTGTCATGTGGCTTGATAAAGAAGAGCAAATTAACGATATCATTGCAGTAACTGGCTCATCACCTGCTTATGTTTTCTTATTTCTAGAAGCGTTAGAGCAAAAAGCCATGTCACTTGGTTTTGATGCCGAGCAAGCCCGTCAATTAGTACAGCAGGTGGCTGTAGGTGCTAGCGATATGGTGGCAAAATCTCCTGACTTATCAATCAGTCAGTTACGTGCTAATGTTACTTCAAAAGGTGGCACAACGGCTGCGGCCATTGCGCATTTAGAGCAGCAAAACTTAGCACAAACTGTCGCCGATGCGATGGATGCGTGTATCGCTCGTGCACAACAAATGGAGCTAGAATTCTAATGAATGATGCATTTCGATTTTTAGTCGAAGTCATTTTTGACTTGTATTTAATGGTAGTATTACTGCGTTTTTGGCTGCAAACAGCACGTGCCGATTTTTATAACCCGCTCAGTCAATTTGTAGTAAAAGCCACCAGCCCGTTACTCAACCCTATTCGTAAAGTAATACCCGGACTAGGCGGCTTTGATTTAGCCTCCTTAATGCTTGCCTTAATCGTCGCAGCATTAAAAATTGTCACAATTTCACTGTTATTTTTTGGTGGATTAGAACCATTAACGGTTCTTATTGGCAGCGTAATTACGGTGATTAAAGAAGGCTTGAATTTAGTATTTTGGGTATTAATTATCCGCGCTATTTTAAGCTGGGTAAGCCAAGGCTATAATCCGATTGAGGCCATTTTCCATCAGCTTACAGAGCCAATGCTACGCCCTATTCGTAAAATTATCCCACCGATTGGCGGGTTAGATTTATCGATTCTTATCTTGATTATCGGATTACAATTCTTACAAATCCTATTCCTTGATTTATTTAGATAAAAACCAATAAATTGAGGTAGAATAAAAAAGCCGCAAAGTGCGGCTTTTTTGTCATCTATACTAATATTAATTTTTCCATATAAGGGGCGAATTATGAAAACCCTCATTTCACTTTGTTTAGCATGTTGTGTATTTATAACCACAACTGTTTTCGCCAATACCGAACAAGGTGGTCAATATAAAGAGCTTGGCAATTGGCAAGTCCACTATATCGCATTTCCTTCAACTGTATTACAACCTAAAATAGCTCAGCATTACGGCATTGAACGAAGCAATTATAATGCTGTTATCAATATTTCAGTGCTTAATAAAAAAAGTAAAGCAGCGCAAAAAGTGACAATTTCCGGCACTGCTAAAAACTTATTGGGGCATACCGAAAAGCTCTCTTTTAAAGAGATTGTTGATGGTGAAGCCATTTATTACATTGCCGAGCTTGGCTATAGTAATGAAGAGCTTTATCGCTTCAAGCTTGATATTAAAGGACAAAACAAAACGGAAGTGTTGAAGTTTCAACAAAAATTCTATGTTGATTAAGTCTGAATAAAACACTTTAGTTAAAATATTAAAAAAGGTTTTTTAATATGCAATTGATTATAAACCAAGTGCTGCCATCATTTTTTGGCCAATATCAACGTGATGTTGCATGGTTGAAAATTGCTTTGTTACACCTTCAGGACCGAATGCGTATACTGGAACTGGCGCTGCTGTATGCGTACCAGTACCCCAAACAACGTTTTGGTGATGCGCTAAAGCACGACCAATTTTTGCAGTGTGATCTTCATCTGCATAAACGTAGAACTCGTTAAAGTCATCAAATTTTGGCGTAACATCTGCGCTCTGATATTTATGGTCTGGATCGTAGTAAGGGTTATTTTCGCGCTCACCCACTTTCTCAGCTTCTTCTAATGTCACTTTATATTCGCTGTAATTATTGATAGCTGTCATCCAATCATTTGCTGTTGCCGCATCAAAATTCCAATCTGCATTAGCCATATCAAGCATGTTGTAGAAAGTACCTGACTGCTTATACAACATTTCAAGATGACTTAAATCACCAAAGTTGAAGTTTGGTTTATAGTCACGGCCTTGCATGCCATCGCCAGGAAGTGTTGTCGCTTCAGGCATATTGTAGCGAGAATAACTAAAACCAAAGCTGCCCGTTTCATGGTCAGCGGTTACAACGACTAATGTATCATTACGGTCTTTTACCCACTCATGCACAGCTTCAACAGCTTCATCAAACTTAAGTAATTCATGTAGCATCCAACCTGCATCATTTGCGTGACCTGCCCAGTCAATTTGACCGCCTTCAATCATAAGGAAGAAACCGTCTTCGTCTTTTGAAAGCACATCAAGGGCTTTCATTGTCATCTCTTTTAACGACGGTTGCGAACAGCTATTTGCTTCTTTACACGCAGAGTATGCAATTCCATCTGCCATACCTGAGTTAGCAAATAAGCCTAACAGCTTGGTTGTTTCAGTTGCATCTAATTGTGCTTTATCAAACGCAACTTCATAGCCAAATTGCTCTTTTGCTTCAACTACTAGGTTGCGGTCATCACTACGCTTTGATTTTTTATAAACTGATTCAGGCGCACCTAACGCTTTCATTACATCACGATCGGCAGTATCCGTTTTAATATCAGACGGTAAAAATACACGTGCTCCACCTGACAGTAATACATCAACACTGCCACTAGCAATTAGCTCTTCTGCAATTTCAGGCTCAAGTGAACGGTGAGGTTGGTGCGCAGCAAATGCCGCTGGTGTTGCGTGAGTAATACGTGTATCAGACACTAAACCTGTCGCTTTGCCCGCTTTTTTCGCTTTTTCTAAGATGGTTTCAACAATGTTACCTTGGTCGTCAAGACCAACCATTTCGGAACCTGCAGCCATACCCGTGGCTAGCTGTGTTGCAGAACATGCTGAGTCAACAACTAGCTTGCCATTAGCACCGTGAGGGGCATTGAGTGATAACCCCATAACACCTTGGTTAGCAAATTTTGACAGTGCTGTTACACCATTTTTGCTCTGATATGTTGAGTTTGGTGCGCGGCGTGCATACTCTTCAAGCAGACCCACTTGCTGAGGACCCATGCCGTCACCAATCATTAGAATTACATTCTTTACTTCAGTAACAACGGCCGGTGGTACTTCAACCTCTTTAATCACTTCAACTTCTTTGATTACTTCAACAATTTCCTTGTCGTCTGAACCACAACCCGTCATGAATAAGCTAGCAATTGCTAGGGCGACACATGTTTTTTTCATTATTTTGTACCCATTTGAATTAAATTTTGCGATAGCCTACTCACCAATTGTTAAACTAAGATTTCATATTTATGGCATTTAGAATAATCACTCAGCACCTAACCCATTGAAAAGTAACTATATAACATTTCAAAAATCTACTAAGCATTCACTCTTTGCAATTGGTATAATAAGTAAATAGTCACCCTATACAGATATGAATATGACATTTGAAAAAATTGTGTTGGCAACTGGCAACAAAGGTAAAGTAGCTGAACTTGCCGACAAACTTGCAAGCTTAAATATTGACGTTATTGCACAGTCAGAATTTGATGTACCCGAAGTTGCAGAGACTGGCACAACCTTCATTGAAAACGCGATTATTAAAGCAAGGCATGCCGCAAAAGTAACTGGCCTACCAGCAATTGCAGATGATTCAGGTCTTGAAGTAGAAGCCCTAGGCGGTGCACCCGGTATTTATTCCGCACGTTTTGCAGGTGAAAATGCCAATGACTCCGACAATATCGACAAACTATTAGCCGAACTTGGTGACAACTCAAACCGCACTGCGCGTTTTTGGTGTGTACTAGTGCTTATGCGCCACGCTGATGACCCAACCCCTATTATTTGCCAAGGTGTATGGCAAGGAGAGATTTTAACTAAGCGTCAAGGCGAGCAAGGCTTTGGCTATGACCCTGTGTTTTTTAGTAAAGAAATGAACTGCAGCGCTGCAATGCTAGATAAAGCTACCAAAAATAGCTTAAGTCATCGTGGAAAAGCACTTAGTCTATTACTTGAACAATTAAAGGCGTTGTAATGAAACTGCCACCGCTTAGCCTTTACGTCCATATTCCTTGGTGTGTGCAAAAATGCCCCTACTGCGACTTTAATAGTCATGGTTTAAAATCGGATATTCCCGAATCTGCCTATGTACAGCACCTACTTGATGATTTAAAAACTGACTTAAGTTATGTGCAAGGGCGCAAGCTGACAAGTATTTTTATCGGTGGTGGCACTCCCAGTTTATTTACTGAAAAAGCGATTTCAGATTTACTTACTGGCATCGAACGCCTTATCCCTTTTGCCAACAATATTGAAATTACCTTAGAAGCCAACCCTGGTACCGTAGAGGCCGAGCGATTTATTGGCTATCGTGCTGCTGGCGTAAACCGTATTTCAATTGGCGTGCAATCACTGCAGCAAGACAAACTGAAAAGCCTTGGTCGAATTCATGATGCTGATGAAGCTATTAACGCTGCCAAACTTGCTAAAACAATTGGTTTAAATAGTTTCAATATGGACTTAATGCACGGTTTGCCCGATCAATCCATTGATGATGCACTTAGTGATTTAAAGCAAGTGATTGCACTAAATCCTCCCCATATTTCTTGGTATCAACTCACCATAGAGCCAAATACGCAATTTGCCTCGAAACCACCGGTGCTGCCAGAAGATGAAACTTTATGGCAAATTCAAGAGCAAGGCCATCAATTACTAAGCGATGCTGGTTACCAGCAATATGAAATATCAGGTTATGCCAAACCAGGATTTCAATGTCAGCATAACTTGAATTATTGGCGCTTTGGCGACTATTTAGGCATTGGCTGTGGTGCTCATGGCAAAATAACCGACTTAGCCAGCAATCAAATTACTCGCACCGTAAAGGTTAAGCACCCTAAAGGTTATATGGATTTAACCCGCCCGTATCTGTTTGATAGTTGGCAAGTTGACGCTGACGAACTGCCTTTTGAATATTTTATGAATCGTCTTCGTTTGCAAGAGGCATTCAATATCAACGAATTTGTTGAGTTAACCGGCTTGCCTATTGAGCAGGTGCGTTCTAATTTAAATCAAGCAATAAATGCAGGATTAATGCAACAAAACGACAATATCTGGCAAGTTACCGCAAAAGGTCACCGCTTTTTAAATGACTTGTTACAATTATTTGTGTAACGTCGTTGCAGCGACCCATGCAAAACAGTAACGTTTGTTTAATCACTTCGTTATAAACTTCATAACTATAAAGGTAAAACACAATGCTTAAGCGCTCATTAATTGCAGCAGCAATCAGCTCTGTTTTTTTAGTTGGTTGTCAATCACCAGCAACAACACAAGATACAACTGCTGAAGTAGTTAAACAACAATCTGAAAGTGAACGTGCTAACGCGTTCTTTGAAGAAGTATTTATGCGTGGTGTAATGCGCAGCCCAGTTTATCAAACCTATATGGGCATCAAAAAAGACTACGATAAATGGGATGATGGCTCTGAAGCACGTGCACTAGAAAATTTAGCCCTTGCAAAGCAAGACCTTATCACGCTTCGTGCATTTGACCGCAGCAAACTAGATGCGACAACACAAGTAAGCTACGACCTAATGGAACAAGGCTTAGAGCAAACTATTAGCGACTTTAAATGGCGCCATCACACCTACCCTGTTAATCAGATGTACGGCACACACTCGATGATCCCGGCATTTTTAATTAACCAACATCAAATTACAGATGTATCTGATGCTAAAGCGTATATTTCACGTTTAAATGGTGTGCCAACGGTATTTACACAGCTTGAAAAAGACTTAGAAACACGTGCTGAAAAAGGCATTATTGCTCCTAAGTTTGTATTCCCGCATGTAATTGACTCAAGCAAAAACATCTTAAAAGGTGCACCATTTACCACAGGTGAAGACTCAACTTTACTTGCTGACTTCAAACGTAAAGTGGCAAAGCTTGAAATCGCACAAGATGAAAAAGATGCACTTGTAACTGATGCTACAAAAGCACTAAAAGCATCAGTAGGTCCAGCTTATGAATCGCTTATTAGCTATTTAATTGGTTTAGAATCTCGCGCAGACAATCGCGATGGTGCATGGAAGTTCCCTGAAGGCGAAGCTTACTACAACAACGCATTAGCGCGCACAACAACCACTGAATTAACAGCTAAAGAGATCCATGCAATTGGTTTATCTGAAGTTGCACGTATTCATGATGAAATGCGTGAAATTAAAGATAAAGTTGGCTTTAAAGGCGACTTAAAAGCATTCATGGAATTCATGAAAACGGATAAGCAGTTCTACTTGCCAAACACTGAAGAAGGTAAAGCGAAGTACCTTGCTGATGCTACAGCGATGATCGACAACATGAAAGAACGTCTTGATGAGCTATTTATCGTTAAGCCAAAAGCAGACATGATTGTTAAACGTGTAGAAGCATTCCGTGAAAAAGCAGCAGGTAAAGCATTTTATCAGCAACCTGCACCAGATGGTTCGCGCCCAGGTATTTACTATGCCAACCTATACGATATGGAAGCGATGCCAACTTACCAAATGGAAGCACTTGCTTACCATGAAGGTATTCCAGGTCACCATATGCAAATTGCTATTGCACAAGAATTAGAAGGCATTCCTAAGTTCCGTAAATTTGGCGGTTACACAGCATACGTTGAAGGCTGGGGCTTATACTCAGAGTTAGTACCAAAAGAAATGGGCTTGTATGAAGACCCTTATTCAGATTTTGGTCGTCTTGCAATGGAATTATGGCGTGCATGTCGTTTAGTTGTGGATACAGGTATTCACGCAATGAAATGGACACGCCAACAAGGTATCGACTACTACGTAAATAACACGCCAAATGCAACATCAGACGGCGTTAAAATGGTAGAGCGTCACATTGTAATGCCATCACAAGCAACGGCATACAAAATTGGTATGATTAAGATTGTTGAACTACGTGAAAACGCGAAGAAACAACTTGGCGAAAAGTTCGATATTCGTGAATTCCACGATGTTGTGCTTAAGAGCGGCCCTGTGCCACTCAATACTCTTGAAGGCTTTGTAAACGATTGGGTTGCTAGCAAACAAGGTTAATAAGCGATAAAAATAAAAGGCGTATAAAACGCCTTTTATTTGTTATCAATTAAGATACAAAAAAGGCCGCAATTGCGGCCTTTTTTACTGTAACAACTTATCTCGGAATTAACCGTTGATGAAGTCAATACCTTCTTGAATGTCTTTGTTAAGCGTTTCAAGCATATCGTTTTTCGCTTTCTCTTCGAATGCGCTAAGCTCACCGTAAGAAAGGATTTCTTCCACACCGTTTTTACCTAAACGTACAGGGTGTGCGAAGTAAGCTGCGTCACCGCCTTCAACAGCAACGTATGCGTAATCGATAACACCTTCTTCACCTTGTAAGCCTTTAACTAAAGACTGAGTGAAACGTGCAGCTGCTGCACCCATTGAAAGTGTTGCTGAACCGCCACCCGCTTTCGCGTTAACAACTTCAGTACCTGCATTTTGGATACGTGGAGTAAGTGCTTCAACTTCTTCTGCAGTGAACTCAACACCTTCAACTTGTGATAGAAGTGGCAGAATAGTTGTGCCTGAGTGACCACCAATTACAGGAACTTTAACAGAAGCAACGTCTACGCCTTTAAGTTCAGCGATGAACGCTTCTGAACGGATAACGTCTAGTGTAGTCACACCGAATACACGGTTAGCTTCATAAGTACCTGCTTTTTTGAATACTTCAGCAACGATTGGTACAGTGCCGTTTACAGGGTTAGTGATAACACCTACAAGCGCCTTAGGACAGTTTTTAACAATGCCTTCAGCAAGTGTTTTAACAATGCTTGCATTTACATTGAATAAGTCAGCACGGTCCATACCTGGCTTACGTGGCATACCAGCTGGAATGATTACGATATCAGCACCAACTAACGCTGCATCTAAATCGTCTTTACCAAAACCTTCAACTTTAACTGCAGTTGGGATATGTGATAGGTCAACAGCAACACCTGGAACAACTGGTGCAACATCGTATAACGATAGATCAGAACCAGCTGGTAATTGTGTTTTAAGTAATAAAGAAAGGGCCTGGCCGATACCACCAGCTGCGCCTAAAACTGCAACTTTCATGTGAATTCTCCGTGATTAGAGGTAGGTATTTAAAAAAGTGCCATAAAGATAATGAAAAGTGCGCATAAAAACAAATAAAACAGCCATTTTTTATATAAATAGCGACCATAGTTGTAAACTTTATACAGCCCGATTAGTTGACAACGCTATCAATTAAAAAAATCCGGTTTTTCTTGAGATTTATTCAACCCTAATTAAATTAAGATTACGATTTTATTAATGCAATTCACCTTAACTTGTGTAGAATTTAGCATAACGTTCATCAATTGGTTAAACTGCCCGTTCACATGCAAATACAAGACAAACAAGAAGCGCTGGTTAAAGCATTCAAAGCCCTTTTAAAAGAAGAAAATTTTGGTTCACAAGGTGAAATTGTTGATGCCTTAAAAGACATGGGTTTTGACAATATTAGTCAGAGTAAAGTGTCTCGCATGTTGAGCAAGTTTGGTGCTGTGCGCACTCGTAATGCTAAGCAAGAGATGGTGTATTGTTTACCTGCTGAAATGGGCGTACCAACCGCAAAAAGCCCTCTACGCCAACTAGTCATTGATATCATGCATAACGAAATGATGATCATCATTCGTACCAGCCCAGGTGCGGCGCAGCTTATTGCCCGTTTACTTGATTCGCTAGGTAAAGCAGACGGCGTACTTGGTACTATTGCAGGTGATGACACGATTTTTATCGCACCAGCCAAAATATCAGAAATTGACGTCACGCTTGAGAAAGTTAAAAACTTATTTGAAACTGTATAAGCCCCCCCGTGGTTTCAGTTACCCCAACTGAAACCAAATATCTCTTCGATTTATTGCTAATAAACCTCCGTATATTCATGCCATAAGTTCACAGCTTATAACCACATTCTAGTTAGTCCAAGTCAGTCTTAAAAAATTATCATTTACGACTAAACTTGCACCTTCACGCGATTCATCATGGCTTTTTATAAGGGGGTAGTAATGAATACAGCGAGTCAAAATAAGTTATATCAAATGTTCCTCATATTCTCATTAATCTGTTCTTGGCACCTATCTGCAACAACTGTCAACATCACTGAAAAAGTATCTGGGTGTGCAGAATTAAACGGACTATGGAGCAGTGAGACAAACACTTGTACCATGACACAAAGCTTTGAAGGACATATCAACATTCAAAATATTAATGACTTCACACTCGATGGCAGTAACTTTAATCTAATATCGCCACCAGATGCATTCTGGTTAAGCCTCATCACGCTAGACCAAACGACCAATGTCACTATTGAAAACTTAAACATCTTATCAACAGACAATCAAAATTATGGCAACAAACGTCACCATTTCGAATGCATTTCATGGCGCCTTAAATCTATCTAATTCACACGCTAACCTAATTGAAAATAATACGCTTAATATTCCTGAAAATGGTTCTGGTATTACTATGCGCTTTAGCACTCAGAATGTTATAAGTGCAAATTATTTCACACCTCAAAACAATGCGCTCAATGAAAAAGGAATACTTTTCAACGCACAATCAGATAACAACGAAGTGATGCACAACACCTTTGAAAGTATCGGTATGCCACTTTATTCTGTTAGTAGTATCGACAATGCTATTTATAGAAATAACTTTAAAGATTTTATTGAGCTTTACTTCTCTGATGGCAGCTTTGAATTAGGCAAACCATTACCACTTGCTGGGAATTACTACTCCTCTTTTGATGAGACTACTGAAGGCTGCAATGATACCAATAAAGATTTAATCTGTGATAACTCATATGCTCCATATGACCTTCTTCCTTGGGTGGATGAAAATGCTTGGGTTACACCCACACCCCCACCTGAAGCAGAGCAAGAAATTATTGCAAATACAGGTGGCACAGTCGCTAATTCAGAAAATACATTAGTCTTTAATGTACCAGCAAACTCATTAGCACAAGACACCACCATTATCGTAGAGTCTTCAGCAATTGAAGATGCCGAGATCATGATTGGTAATGGCGCCGGAACAGCCGTCGTGCTCTATTCATTTGGCCCAGAAGGAACAACTTTCACTCCAGCTGCCACATTAACTCTGGTAGTTGATACAACTAGCTTATCTGAGAACCAAATTGCCGCACTCGGTATTTATCTTTATGACGAGCTTTCGCAAACTTTTCAATTACTACCTGATAGCAGCTGCGTAAATGACAATCTATTGATGAGTGCCACTTGCCAAGCTTCAATTGCACATTTCTCGACGTATGGAGTTGCATTTGCTAACGACTCTGATGGTGATGGAATCGCAGACTCACTAGATAATTGCCCTTCAGAAGATGCTAGTAGTGCAGATGCGAATCAAGATGGCTGCTTAGATAATGTGAATGAGCTAATTAATATGGTGAACTTAGGCGTTGAAACTGGCGATATTGCTAAACAAATGCAAACGCCATTCACTAAAAAACTTCAACACGCAATGCGTTTAATTGAGGATCAAGCGTTTTGTGACGCGAAAGAAAAAATAATCTCATTTAACGCCCATCTTAAAGCGCAAAAAGGTAAGAAAGTAACTGAAGGTTATGCTGATATTCTACTCACATACGCAGATGGCTTGTTGAATAGCTTAAACTGCGACTAAGCAATAAATTTCGAAAGGAGCCATTAGGCTCCTTTATCTTTCAATTATAATTCTCTTAACATATTCACCGAAGGTGCAAAAAACGCTGCGCCAAAATCACTTTTGGCAAACTCCAGCCACATATCAGGACCATTATCATCAATATAGCCTAAACGATGCTTTAACAGCGTTTGAAATGCATAACCGTTATTAGCGCAACTAATAAATAAAAATCCCTGCTGGTTAATATCAGCAAAGGGCATACCTTGATTTAAAAATAGCGCATTGCCATGCTCGTCATAAAGCTCTGTACGTTGACTGTGGCTGTTTTCAGGGGCACAACTCACCTTTTGATTAGCACTTGCAGTACGTCCCATTACCACTTCTTGCTCTGCTTTAGAAATTTCTTGCCACGCTTTTAAATCGTATCGATAACGCTGGACATGAATATAACTTCCTGCAGCAAACGCTAAATCTTCATCGCCTACCAGCGCCACAGTTTGTTTTTTACGGCCATGGGGATTAGCAACACCATAAATAAAACCATTTAAGTCACGACCATCTAAGTAATGAAAGCACTTAACTTGCTCAATCAGTTCAATATCGCCACTGAGTAGCTCAATCACTTCCATCACAAATAGATGCACTACATCAAGGCGGTCAGCACGAATTTGGATCATTAAATCAATCGGCCTTGACGGTGTGGCGTGTTCAAGGTGTTCAAATTGGGGAAAGCCAGCGAGCGTTTTAGGCATTTTACTCGGATAAATATGCGGCCAAAATTGCGAGCCTATTGCTACAACACATGAAACAAGTGCTTCAGAAAACTCATGATCAAAGCGTTCTTGAATATCAAGAATACGCGCGAGTTTGCCTGAAATACTGAGTTCTTGCCCATCTAATACGTTTAAAAACAGATGAACACCATGCAAGTTAGCTTCAGCACAAACTCCTGATTGCGCTTGTGGCATACTTAGCTTCCTATTTTAATTTTTATTAGTATAGGCGAAATAATTAACTAAATGTGGCTTAACATCAATAGCTAATCGCTGACCAGGCTGATAACTTTGATGTTCCGCACACGGTACTTCGAGCTCTTGCTGATCTAATTTCACACGGCACAAGTAGCGATTGCCTACAAAACGGCTGGCAACAAATTCGCCCTGCCCTTGCTCATCAGCACTAAGAGATAGGTACTGAGGTTTTAAATAAATGCAGCCTTTACCTGACACCGCCCCCTGTCCGTTCATCACCGGCTCCAGTGAATTGATAGTACCGAAATTAGTATTAAATTCCGTGCCCGACTGTGCATCAGCGTCAATAAATATACCTGCACTTAAAAAGGCCGCTACGCCTTTGGTTGCAGGTTTGCGATAAAGTGCCTCTGGCGTGCCCAATTGGGCAATTTTACCTTCTTCCATAATTGCTAATTTATCAGCGAAAGCGAAGGCTTCTTCTTTGGAATGGGTAACGAAAATAGCGGAGACTTGCTGATCTTTAATGATACGGCGAATATCATCAATTAATTGAAAGCGAACTTGATGGTCAATATTCGAAAATGGCTCATCGAGTAATAACAAACTTGGCTTGTATGCAAGAGCGCGGGCAATCGCAACTCGTTGCTGCTGACCACCAGATAGTTGATGCGGGTAACGCTCTGCAAATTCATCCAGTTTAATTAACGAAAGCATCTCTTTAACACGCTCTTTTCGAACGGCTGTACCTTCTTGATGAAGACCAAAGGCAATATTTTGCTCAACAGTTAAATGTGGAAACAGCGCATAATCTTGAAACATCATACCAATATTGCGCTTTTGTGGAGGCACATACAGCCCTTCACCATTAACCGCAACTTGTGCAATTGAAATATCTCCTTTGCTAGGTTTTAAAAGCCCAGCAATAGCTTTAAGTGTGGTTGTTTTACCGCAACCACTGGCACCCAGTAAGCACACAATTTCATTGTCTTTCACCTGCAATGACAAATCCTTCAAAATAGGTTTGCCATTGTAGCTATAATCCAAATTGTTAATCGACAAATTACTCATGAGACGCTTTGGCTTCCATTGTGTTATTAACTAAATATAAAGGGATTAACCCAACTAAAACAATAAATAATGCCGACACCGAGGCCAGCTCTAATTGCTCGTCACTGACATATTGATAGACGTAAGTTGCCAGTGTTTCAAAGTCAAATGGGCGAAGTAACAATGCCGCGGGCAACTCTTTCATGCATTCGATAAATACGATTAAGCCCGCAGTTAACATCCCTCGCTTTAAAAGCGGTAAGTGCACACGTCTTAATGTTTTTCCTTCACTGACCCCCATCGAGTGGCTGGCCATATCAAGCGATGGCGAAATGCGCGCATAACTCGATTCTATTGCACCTTGTGAGATGGCATAAAAACGCACAACATAGGCAAACATAAGCGCAAACAGCGTACCACTGAAAATTAAACCAGGCTCTTCAAACCACCCCGTTGACTCAGCAAATATATTTAATTTTTCATCAAACACAGTAAGCGGTAACAACACGGCAATGGCAAGTACTGTACCGGGTAATGCATAGCCTGTACTCGAGACTTTACCTGGGATTGCAGCCCATCGAGAATTTGAAATGCGCTGATAAAAATTAATAAGCACACTTAAGGCAACACAAATTACACTTACAATTAGCGCTATTTTAAGGCTTTGCCATGCATACAAAAATGCATCACTATTCCATGCTTGGCTAAAGTAACTCACAGCATAATTAACGAGAATTAAGATAGGTAACAAAAAACCAGCAAATAAAACTAAACAACAATAAAGTGTTGCAGCCCAAGCCGATGTACCTGAAAGGTAATACAATGGCCCATTATTTTCACCAGCTGAACGCTCAAAGACAGCTTGATTACGACGACTAAACTTTTCTACGCCAATCACAACAAATAAAAACAGTAACATTATGCCAGAAATTTTAGCCGCAGCAGTTAATGAGTAGTAACCAAGCCAAGTATCGTAAACTTATGCCAGAAATTTTAGCCGCAGCAGTTAATGAGTAGTAACCAAGCCAAGTATCGTAAACGGCTGTTGTGAGGGTGCTTACAGCAAAATAATTAACGGTCGCAAAATCAGCCATAGTTTCCATACTGATTAAAGCGAGCGCAGCCGCTATAGCCCCTCGACCAAGCGGTATAGACACCTTAAAAAAGCTCTTTACGGGCGAATAACCCATCACCTGGCTAGCTTGCACAAGTTTGTATGACTGTTCTTTTAACGCGGTTTTAAAGATGAGAAAGAGATATGGATATAACACCAGCGCAATCATCACCATTGCACCGCCCAGTGTGCGAATATCGAAAAACCAATAATCGTCTGGTGATTGCCAGCCAAATACCGCACGCAGCCATGATTGCACAGGGCCAGCATAATCAAATAAATCAGTATAAACGTAGGCAATAATGTAGGTAGGCATAGCTAATGGTAACATCAGCGCCCATTCGAAATGCTTTTTACCTGGAAAATCACTGTAGGCACAAAGCCACGCAAGCGGCAGCGCAATGATGCTACTGAGCAGACAAACACCAAAAATAAGCACCACGGTATTGTAGGTATAGTCCCACAAAACGGTCTGTTTTAAATGCTCAAATACCTCGGTATCAGGTTGAAACGATTCAAAAATCAGGAACAATAACGGAAGCGACAGGCAAAAGCCTGTCGCATAAGCAATTAACTGCCATTTAGACAGTGAGAAGTTAAAGCGCATTAAAGATCAAATTTCACCTCGTCGATCAGCTTCAATGCCAATGGACGGTATTCACTTACCTTTGTTAATGGCAGCGCATCTTCCTTAAATTTGCCCCAAGACGCCACTAACTCAGAAACTTCAACATCCGGTTTTACCGGATATTCCATATTCACAGAAGCATACATATTCTGAGCTTTATTGTCAGTCATAAATTCGATTAATTTTAACGCGTTAGCCGTGTTTTTACCGTGTTTGGTTAAAACCGCACCAGAAACGTTAATATGTGAACCACGATTCGTCTGATTCGGGAAGTTAATGTATACAGATTCAGCCCATGGCACCTGTTTTGGGTCATTAAGCATTTTGCCAAAATAGTAGCTGTTACCTAGCGCGATATCACAAAGACCTTCTTTAACGGCTTTTACTTGTGCGCGGTCATTACCTTGTGGCTTACGTGCTAAGTTAGCTTTTAACCCTTTCAGCCATTCACGCGCCTCGGCTTCGCCGTGGTGGGCAATCATAGAAGCTACCAGCCCTAAATTATAAGGGTGCTTACCTGAGCGCATGCAGATTTTGCCTTTGAATTCTGGTTTTGCTAAATCTTCATATGTTAGAGAGTCCAGCTTGCCCACACGGTCTTTAGACGAGTAAACATTGCGAACACGCTTAGTTAACGCAACCCAACTGCCTTCGTCATCTCTAAATTGTGCTGGAACATTCTTTTCAACAACTTCGCTGGTAATTGGCTGTACTAAGCCTTCATCTTCTAATTGCAGTAACGCACTGAAGTTAGATGTAAGCACCATATCAGCTTTAGTGTACTTACCCTCTTTTTTAAGCTTTTCAATTAAGCCTTTTTTGGCAAATACAACTTTGGTTTCAATACCGGTTTCTTTTGTGAACTCTTGTAATATCGGCTCAATTAAAAAACCCTGACGATACGAGTAAATATTAACAACATCTTTTGCTGCAACTTCACCAGCTGCAAGTAACGCGAGTAATGCGATTGCTTTTTTCATATTGAAGAACCATAAATAAGAAGTATTATCACTTGAATTGTATCTATCTGATGTTGAATGTACAGTAATAAATTGAGCTGATTTAAAATTAGGTCAATTAACTAAAACAAAATACCAAAAACGACATCGCCTAATTTTTTCGTGAGATATATCTCACAGAACTGTCATCCTTTTCTCAAAAACATCTCTGCACCACCCCACACAAAAACACCAAGCGTTTGTTTTATATAGATTAAACCTCTAAATTCAGTGTATTTCAGTAATAAAACAAATTCCTTAAGTGATTTATCTAGTTTTCTTCAACAACGAATTCTCTAAAATTAACACTGTCAAAAGGAAATGGACTGAATTGACCTTACTTAGGATTAGTAAGCGGCAGGAGCTGGTAGGATTTACTAGATGGAATTTGGGCTAGGATGCCAAGGGAATTGATGGTTTACAGGATGTGAACCTTAAAAGGATTTTCTTACAGGACTGTAATTTGGATTGATGGACTGAGCAAGGAATTAGCTCATTGACGAGTCACGTCAAAATAAGGATATCAAGGATTGCAATTATACAAACAACGCATATTTGCATAGCAGGATGCTAAAAAGATTCCGTTAAGGCGCAGCTTTAAGCTGCGCTTTTTATTTGTCTAAAATTTAACTCACATAAATTAAACAAGCTAATGTTGCTAATTTAAGGCATTACTTAACTCACTTCCCTTTTAAGAAATTACTCATTTCTAAAATCAGCAAAATAACATGCTAGGTTCTGCAATGGCCCAAGTTTATCACGCAAGTTTTAATCGTGTTGTTACGGCACTAATTTACTGCGCTTACCTTTTAAATACGCATTTCTAAAATCTATAAAATGACGCTCTAGTTTTTGTGATGCATCAAGCTCACCTGCAAGCTCTAACACCATTATTGCAACCTCAGCAGTACCCAATTGATGTTCAAACGCAGCAACACGCAAATGATATTCTGAAAGCTTTTCAGGGCTTATAGATAATATTGGGAAACCGTCAAGATAGGGACTCTTTCGGATCATTTTCTTAGCTTCACGCCAAGTACCATCAAGAAAAACAAATAATGGCTTTTTGCCTGCGACTCGTTCAACCTGTTTTACAACTCGCTCAGCAGGCATATTCTCTTCAGGAAAAACAATAAAAGGCTGGTAAATATCACTTTGTAATAAACTTAAAAGTGCATAGTCCGGCTCGGTTCTATCCCAGCGAAACGCATAGTTTTCTGGCACAACATCCGCAATTAAACGGCCGGTATTTGATGGCTTGAAACTCTCATTGTGATACATCAACAAACAAACAGCAGCATCGCAATTTGCCTTTTCAATACCATGGCAAATACATAAAGTTTCAGATAACAAACAATGTTCACAGCGCGATAACTTTGAACCACGCGCCTTATATTCACGCTTCGCTGCGGCAATTTGTTTCTGTCTTAAGGCTAAAACGGAGTTATTCAAACCAATACCATTAAAAATAAAAAGCGGCAGTCTATAGGCAATTTCAATTAAACTCTAGTTAAAAATTAAAATTGAAATTCACGGAAAACGCTCTTTGCATCATAGGTATTTTAGCTACCCCCGACACAGGATAAAATGTTTCTTCATCAAGTAAATTAGTCGCCTTAAATGTGATAGAACTATCACTGCTTAGCTGCGCCTTTAATGCATAATCTAATTGTGCGTTGTTGAATTCACTGTGTTCATAATCCGACTGGTGGCGATAAATAATTACTGAGTTAAATACACCCAAAGACCAATTTGCATTAATTTGCCATGTCCTTTTTGGTAAATCCTGAATTATTTCCTGCGGCGTATCTGAAGAAAATAATTGGGTCGCGTACGCTGAAAGCGAGACGTTTTCAAATAGAAGATAGGAAAAATTCAACTCCAAACCATTTATTCTTAACTCATCGGAACGGTTACTAAACAAATTCCGCCTAATTATCTCACCTTGCATATTTTGATATTCAACTGGCTTCCCGTCTAACGCTTTCTCAGTTAAGTTTGAAAATAGGTTCGCACCTACTTGCCATGTATCTTGCTGATAATTGAGAGCAAGCTCAATTGAGCTAAATTCTTCGGGAGATAAACTTGCTGAAATCTCTGATAATACCCCATCAACATCAAATGCTTGCGCTTCTACAAAGTTGCGGGTCTCATCATTTAATAAATACTCTTTTAGTCCTGGTGCACGTAATGCTGTGTTGTAGAGTAATTTGCTTGTTAATCTTTCAGAAATAGACCACACCCAACTTGCTCGAGGTGAAAACACCGCAAAACTATCTTCTTTGTATTCGCCACTGTCGTATCGTCCTCCCAATGTAAAATAGTTATTTTTCAGTGCCTCAAGCGTAAATTGATACTGCGCTAAATAACTTAAGAGTTTTACATCTTCGGAGGCTTCTCGCGCTTTCTTAAATGCACTCTCATCTACATTTGAAAGGGCGATATTTGAGGCAAAATAGCCACCTCTATCAACTCGCCAATCTGAGTTAACTCCAACAATTAAGTTATCACTATAATTGATTTGCCAGTTAAGGTTTAACTCCACCTTTTTTGATTTAACATCAACATGATACTGATCAAATGTATCTGAACTGCCTGCAATTTTTTGCGCTCGATTGAGATTGACGGCCAAACCAGATTCCAGCGATTTATTTTCACTATAATTCAGGTCCAGATTTAATTGCTCATTAATTGACAACACCCATTGTAAGTAGTTGACTTGAGTGCGCCATTTAATTTGGTTTTCAGGAACAGAATAATCATTTTGCCAATGTTCACCTAAACCAGAATCTCTTGCTAACCTTATGAATGCATAACGCAATTTCCCAAATTTTTCATCATTCACCTGATGGCGAAAATAAACCATACTGGCTGACTGCTCATCATAATAACGCTGTAATTCAGAAAAGTTAGGCCCTACATATTGTTCTGACGATTCTTTATGAGAGCGACTAACGGTGATACTCGATTGCCCTAGTTTGGAATCTGTTGTTGCCTGAAATCCTGCTAAAACGCCATCTTGGCTATTATGGCGTAGCAGTATATTTGCTGAGTTACTTTTGGGTTTAGAGACTAGCGATACAACACCATAAAACGCACCGTCTCCGTATAGCGAGGATGCAGGCCCTGTGAGCATTTCAACTTGGTCAACAAAGAAAAGTGGCAGCTCATATTCAATAGGTGCCTTATTCGCTCTGGCATGATTAATTTCAATACCATCCAATAACATTAAGTGCTTATTATTTTCAAAACTTCCTGCTTTTTGCCCGCGCGTAGTGAGTATTCGCTCGCCATATAAACTATAAGTTGAATAACTAGGTGAAATATCAGCTAGCTCAGCAATTGTTGGTATAGCTAACGCGCTAATGTCCTGCTGGTTAAATACATTAACAGTGCCTGGAGCCAAGTAGAGAGGTGTTTCAGTTTTTGTTGCGGTTGTAACTTTAACAACCAATAACTCATCAATACTTAAATCATATAAATCAATTTCATCCCCATTCACCACAGAACAAAAAAGTACTAACGATAAACTAGGTAAGCCTCGCATACTAAAACCCAAAATAAGCGCTTTTAGTTAATTATAGACAATAAAAAACCCAGCACATTGGCTGGGTTTTTCTAAAGAAGCACTAGATTACTTCTTTTTAACTGCTTTTTTATTTGGAAGGTCAGTAATTGAACCTTCAAAAATTTCAGCAGCAAGACCGATTGACTCGTTCAGTGTTGGGTGAGCGTGAATTGTTAACGCTAGGTCTTCACCATCTGCGCCCATTTCAACCGCTAGGCCGATTTCACCAAGCATTTCGCCTGCGTTGATACCAACCATAGCACCACCGATAACGCGACCTGAGTCTTTATCGAAGATAAGCTTTGTTGAACCTTCAGTACGTGCTGAAGCGATTGCACGGCCAGATGCTGCCCACGGGAATACCGCAGTTTCAATTTTAAGACCTTGTTCTTTTGCTTCTTTCTCAGTTACACCAACCCACGCAATTTCTGGATCTGTGTATGCAATTGAAGGAATACACTTAGGATCGAAGTAATGCTTCTTACCAGAGATAACTTCAGCAGCTACGTGCGCTTCATGAACCGCTTTGTGTGCAAGCATTGGTTGACCAACGATATCACCTATCGCGAAGATGTGGTTTACGTTTGTCTTCATTTGCTTATCAGTGTTGATAAAGCCACGCTCATCAACTGCTACGCCCGCCTTTTCAGCGTCAAGTAGTTTACCGTTCGGTGTACGGCCAACAGCAACAAGTACTTTGTCGTAACGAACAGCTTCAGCTGGTGCGTTTTTACCTTCAAATGAAACGTATAGACCGTCTTCTTTCGCTTCAACTGCAACCACTTTAGTAGAAAGCATTACGTTGAACTTGTTCTTAACGTACTTTTGGTAAATCTTGATAACGTCTTTATCAGCTGCTGGTACTAGTTGGTCAGCAAATTCAACAACGTCGATTTGTGAACCTAGTGCACGGTAAACAGTACCCATCTCAAGACCGATGATACCACCACCTAATACAAGTAGCTTTTCAGGAACGTCTTTAAGTTCAAGCGCGCCTGTTGAGTCAATTACACGATCATCTTCTGGGATGAAAGGTAAGTTAACTGGCTGAGAGCCTGCTGCGATAATTGCATTATCGAAAGTAACCGTAGTTGTACCGTTTTCGCCTTCAACAGCAATTGTGTTAGAACCTGTGAATTTACCGTAACCGTTAACAACGTTAACTTTACGCATTTTCGCCATGCCGTCTAGGCCACCAGTAAGTTGACCAATTACAGACTCTTTCCATGAACGGATTTTGTCTAGGTCGATTTGAGGAGCACCGAAAGTAACACCGTGAGACGCCATTTCAGCTGCGTCATCAATTACTTTAGCTACGTGTAAAAGTGCTTTTGAAGGAATACAACCTACGTTTAAGCACACACCACCTAAAGTATTGCGTGATTCGATTAATGTTACATCTAAACCTAAATCAGCAGCACGGAATGCTGCAGAGTAACCACCAGGACCACCGCCTAGTACAACAACTTGAGTTTTGATTTCGTTGCTCATGTTATTACCTTAACTGTTATTCGAACGGGATAATACGAGAATTGTATCACCCAAACTCCTGCCTATTTATCTCAATTAACAAGACTTTGGGCAGATAAATTAATATTGCGCGAAATTCTAGCATTGCCGTTTACATATGTCGTGCAATTTTCAAGAGATTTCGTTCAATTAATACTATTTGCTATAAACAAAACGCATAACCGAAGTTATGCGTTTACGTTCGCTGCAATTTTTACATTACTAACTGGCGAATGTCGCTCAGGTAAGCTGCAAGTGTTGCAGTAAAGCGTGCTGCTAACGCACCGTCAATTACACGGTGGTCGTATGAACAGCTTAGCGGCACCATTAGGCGCGGCTCAAAATCTTTACCATTCCACTTCGGCTTCATGTCTGACTTAGACACACCTAAGATAGCAACTTCTGGTGCATTCACGATTGGGGTAAACGCAGTACCACCGATGCCACCTAGGCTAGAAATAGTGAAACAACCGCCCTGCATATCAGATGCTGTTAGTTTGCCTTCACGTGCTTTGCCAGAGATTTCCATTAACTCGCGAGATAGCTCAATGATGCCTTTCTTGTTCACGTCGCGAACAACAGGAACAACTAGACCATTTGGCGTATCTACTGCAATACCAATATTTACATACTTCTTAAGGATTAAGCTTTCGCCATCTTCAGACAGTGATGAATTAAACGTTGGGAACTCTTCTAGTGCTTTAGCCGCTGCTTTCATTACGAATACTAGTGGAGTGATCTTCACGCCCATTTTCTTCTTCTCAGCCAGTACATTCTGCTCTTTACGGAATGCTTCTAGCGTGGTGATGTCAGCTTCGTCAAATTGCGTAACATGTGGGATCTGTACCCAGTTACGGTGAAGGTTTGCACCAGAAAGCTTTTGAATACGAGAAAGTTTCTTCTCTTCAACTTCACCAAACTTGCTAAAGTCGACTTTCGGCCAAGGAATTAGGTTTAGCTCGCCACCGCCAGTATTGCTACCTTTAGATAGCTGACCTGATTCAACTTGCTTCACTAACTCTTTCACGTAGTTTTGTACGTCTTCTTTAAGTACACGGTTCTTGCGACCCGTGCCTTTAACACGTGCTAGGTTTACACCAAACTCACGCGCTAGACGGCGAACAACTGGTGATGCATGTGCGTATTGATCGTTCGCTACAAACTCATCTTTTTGTGCTGAAGCTGCAGGTGCCGCTGCTGGCGCTGGTTTTGCCGCAGGTGCTGCCGGTGCCGCTTGAGCTGGTGCAGCCGCTGCTACAGGAGCAGGTGCAGAACCTTGCGTTTCAAATACAAATACCAATGAACCAGTCGATACTTTACCGCCAACTTCAACCTTCACTTCTTTAACAGTACCTGCAAATGGTGCTGGTACTTCCATAGAGGCCTTATCACCTTCTACGTTTAAGATTGATTGGTCAGCTTCAACTACATCGCCTACCGCAACCATGACTTCAGTTACTTCAACTTCGTCACCGCCGATGTCTGGTACATGAACTTCTTTAATTTCTGCCGCTGCTGGAGCAGGCGCTGCCGCAGGAGCCACTTCAACAGCTGTTGGCGCTGATGCACCTGTTTCAAATACGAATACTAGCGAGCCCGTTGATACTTTGCCGCCAACTTCAACCTTCACTTCTTTAACAGTACCTGCAAATGGTGCTGGTACTTCCATAGAAGCCTTGTCGCCTTCTACGTTTAAGATTGATTGGTCAGCTTCAACCACGTCGCCTACTGCAACCATGATCTCAGTTACTTCAACTTCATCACCACCAATGTCAGGTACGTGAACCTCAACTAATTCAGATGCCGCTGCTGGAGCAGGTGCAGCCGCAGGGGCTGCTGGTGCTTCAGGCTCGGCTGCTGCAGGTGCATCACCCGCAGCATCAAAAATCATAATTAAAGAACCAGTTGCAACAGTGTCGCCTTCAGCTACTTTAATTTCTTTCACTGTACCCGCTTGTGCAGCTGGCACTTCCATTGAAGCTTTGTCACCTTCAACAGTGATAAGAGATTGATCAACTTCAACTGTGTCACCTACGTTAACTAGGATCTCAGTTACTTCAACCTCATCTGCACCAATGTCTGGAACATGAATTTCGATTGCCATTATATCTGCCTCTTATGCGTATAGTGGGTTAGTTTTCGTTGTGTCGATATCAAATTTCTTGATAGCGTCAGCAACAACTGATGCGTCAACTTTACCTTGCTTAACAAGCTCTGTAAGTGCAGCGACAACTACGTAACCTGCATTTACTTCAAAGTGACGACGTAAGTTTTCACGGCTGTCTGAACGGCCATAACCATCAGTACCAAGTACTTTGTACGATGCGCTTGGCATGTATGCACGTACTTGCTCTGCATAGTTCTTCATGTAGTCAGTTGCAGCAATTGCCGGAGACTCACCTAATACAGATGTGATGTAAGGTACTTTTGCATCGCTTGTTGGGTTAAGCATGTTGAAACGCTCAACATCTTGACCGTCACGAGCAAGTTCGTTGAATGACGTTACAGAGAATACATCTGAACCAATGCCGTACTCTTCGCTTAAGATCTGACCTGCTTTACGTACTTCGTTTAAGATAGTACCTGAACCCATTAGCTGAACGTGTGCTTTGTCGCCAGCGTTTTCTTCAAGCTTGTAGATACCCTTACGAATACCTTCTTCCGCACCTTCTGGCATAGCAGGTTGTGCGTAGTTTTCGTTCATTAGGGTTAGGTAGTAGAACACGTTTTCTTGCTCAGGACCGTACATACGACGAATACCGTCCTGTAGGATTACTGCTACTTCAAATACAAACGTTGGGTCATAAGAAATACAGTTAGGAATAGTACCCGCTTGAATGTGCGAGTGACCGTCTTCGTGCTGTAAACCTTCACCATTAAGCGTTGTACGACCAGCTGTTGCACCTAGTAAGAAACCACGCGCTTGTTGGTCACCCGCCATCCACGCCATGTCGCCAACACGCTGGAAACCGAACATAGAGTAGTAGATGTAGAATGGGATCATCGGCAGATCATTTGTCGAGTATGATGTTGCAGCAGCAACCCATGACGACATTGCACCTAGCTCGTTGATACCTTCTTGAAGTACCTGACCTGATGTTGCTTCTTTGTAGTAAGAAACGATGTCACGGTCTTGAGGTGTGTAGTTCTGACCATGCGGGTTGTAAATACCGATTTGACGGAATAAACCTTCCATACCAAAGGTACGTGCTTCATCCGCAATGATAGGTACAATGTTTTTACCTACGCCTTTATCTTTTAATAAGATATTTAGCGCACGTACATAACCCATTGTTGTAGATATATCACGCTTTTGCTCTTCAAGTAGTGGTTTGAACTGCTCTAAAGTTGGTAGCTCAAGTGCTTGCGTGAAGTTAGGTAAACGCTGAGGTGTATACCCGTGAAGCGCTTTACGACGTGAGTGAAGGTACTCATACTCAGCAGAGCCTTCTTCAAGCTTCAGGTATGGTAAATCTTTGATTTGCTCATCAGATACCAAATCTTCAAGACCAAGACGTGAACGAAGATGTTCAACGTGCGTCATGTCCATTTTCTTAACTTGGTGCGCAATGTTTTTACCTTCAGCTGCTTCACCCATACCGTAACCTTTAACAGTTTTAGCTAGGATTACAGTTGGGCGGCCTTTTGTCTCTTGCGCTGCTTTGTAAGCTGCGAAAAGCTTAGATGTATCGTGACCACCACGTTTAAGCGCGAAGATTTCATCATCAGTCATATCAGCAACAAGTGCTGCTGTTTCTGGGTAACGACCGAAGAAGTGCTCACGAACATATGCGCCATCTTTCGCTTTATATGTTTGGTAGTCACCGTCGATTGTCTCGTTCATAAGCTGTAAAAGCTTACCAGAGGTATCTTTCGCTAGTAATGCATCCCAACCAGCACCCCAAACAACTTTAATTACGTTCCAGCCAGCACCTTTGAATAGACCTTCCAGTTCTTGAATGATCTTACCGTTACCCATTACTGGGCCATCTAGACGCTGTAAGTTACAGTTAATTAGGTAACATAGGTTATCTAGCTTCTCACGCGCAGCGAAAGAAATTGCACCACGTGATTCTGGCTCATCCATCTCACCGTCACCTAAGAACGCATAAACGCGTTGCTCATTCGTCTCTTTCAGGCCACGACCTTCTAGGTATTTAAGGAAACGCGCTTGGTAGATTGATGCAATTGGACCTAAACCCATAGAAACTGTTGGGAACTGCCAGAATTCAGGCATTAATTTAGGGTGTGGGTATGAAGAGATACCGTTGCCATCTACTTCCTGACGGAAGTTATCCAGTTGCTCTTCTGTTAAACGACCTTCTAGGAAAGCACGTGCGTAGATACCCGGTGAAATGTGACCTTGGTAATAAACTAAATCACCACCGTCTTTCTCGTTTGGAGCACGGAAAAAGTGGTTAAAACACATTTCGTAAAATGCAGCTGAAGACTGGTAAGACGCCATGTGGCCGCCTAACTCTAGGTCTTTTTTAGATGCACGTAATACGATCATGATCGCATTCCAGCGCACGATTGAACGAATACGACGTTCAATTGTAGTGTCACCTGGGTATGCAGGTTCTTGATCTGCAGGGATAGTATTCACATAGTTAGTCGTGATACCTGTTGGCATATCTACGCCATCAAGACGTGCTTGCTCTAGAACTTGTTCAAGTAAAAATTGTGCGCGTTCAACGCCTTCTTCTTTTACTACTGACTCAAGCGCCTGCAACCACTCTTGGGTTTCTAACGCGTCAACGTCAATTTTATTGACTTCAGACATATGGAGTGTTCCTTATGTTTAAATTCAAATTTATCCCTAACAGATAAATCGAGTTATGTTTCAAATCGTTTAATTTTTTTGCGAACGACGTAAACTGCGCTCAATACGAGAGTGCTCTTTACCCGCTTGCAATAAAGCTTCTTCAATAAAGGCTAAGTGTGCATTACTTGCATCACGTGCTTTATCTGGTTCACCTGTAATCACAGCATCAAATAAGGCTTTTCGGTGTTCTGCCAGCTGCGTTTTAACATCTGATTTTTGCACTAACACCATTAAATTCTGCTGAATATTTTGCTCAAGTAATGATTTCATACCGCGGATCAAATGCAATAACACCACGTTATGTGATGCTTCTGCTACGGCAAAGTGAAAGGCATTGATCATTTTAGCTTGTGTTTCAATATCATCAGCTGTTGCAATGGCATCAAAACATTTAGAAATATATTCAAAATCTGTGTCTGTTCCGCGCAGTGCTGCATAATATGCAGCTATGCCTTCTAATGCATGACGAAACTCAAGCAGATCAAATTGTGATTCAGGGTGTTTCGAAATCAAATCAAAGAGCGGATCTGTCATGCCACCTTCGAGCTGATTTTTTACATAAGTACCACCACCTTGACGACGGGTAACTAAGCCCCTTGCTTCAAGCTTTTGAATTGCTTCACGTAAAGAAGGACGAGAGACTTCGAATTGCTTTGCTAATTCGCGTTCAGGCGGTAGCTTTTGACCAGGCGCAAGCGAGCCCTCAAGAATCATATTCTCAAGTTGCTCTAAAATAACATCCGACAGCTTAGCTGCTTTTATCTTAAATGACATAGGCTTATAAGGTAACCTTCTGTTTTCCTGTTCCTAATCAAACAAATATAGTGTTAAATTTGCGAAAGGTAAATTGGTCATACCAAAATTAGCGATCAAATTATCAGAAATACGGTGAATAGTCAAAATTATCAAGATTAATGGCATAACTATTCAAAGCCACAATTTTGACTAGATTTTTAATTGTTAATGTAAGGTAAAAAGCGTTACTGGCCTTTGTATTAATGGCAAAACAAATATAAAGGTAGACAAAATTTACCAGAAGAAAGGGTAAAAGAATAAAAAAGTAAAATGGTCAGACCAGATGGAAGTGTGA
>NZ_JAPEHW010000023.1 GCF_028875915.1 Pseudoalteromonas sp. G4 | reverse complement strand
GGGGGAATCCAAAGGGGGGCCGGCGTTAGCCTCCCTTTGGCTGCCGTCGCCAGCGCGACAAATATGCGTTCTAATTTGCATTACAGCTAATAATTAGCTTCCCAGTCAGAGCTCTGAGAACCTGAAGCAAGTTCAGTAGGACAGTATTTTGCACCTTGGCTTTCCGCTGTCTTTGTGTCGCATGCCGCAAAATCTAAATCACTGGCTCTGCCACTACCACTACCCTTCCCTCTGGCACTAAATCCAAACCATTGCGGCGCTCACAGGTAATAAGCACTAAGTACCCCTCTAATCCTAATAGCCAGTTTGAATCACGGTAATCCACATGCATTTTATTAACTACTTTAAAATGCTGCTGTACTTTACCTTGTGCTTGATAGCTAATTTTTTCACCTACTTTTACATCTTTAACAAAACTAAAATGGGTATCGTTGTGCGCGGCAACTAAGATATTGTTACTTGAGTGATGCCAAATGCCTGGGGCAAATGCGAGGTTACGGTTGCTTGCTTCATTAAGCACAATTTGTGAAATGCTTTTACTTTCAACAATAAGCTCACCAACCGGATAACCATCGGCGTAATACCATGCTTTTTGCTTATGATTGGCATCTATTTTATTTTCTTGCCATGCTTGCCACAGTAGAAACTGAGCAAGTTGCGCTTTGCCATATACATAGCTTGACTTAAATACTAAAACTAAACCTAGCATGGCAATACAAAGCGCCAAAAGGCGCAACAGTTTACGCCTACTTTTCATTATTCTGAGTCCTCTTTTTGTCCCCAAATAGCTAATAAAAAACCGCCAACTAGCAATAAAATACCTAACCAAAGCAAGCGGTCGTTGTTGCCAGATGTTTGAGGCATTGCACTACCTTGCGGCAGCATATTTGGCGCCTCGAATGATTTATCGGCAACATCACCAAAGTATTCCTCCACCGCGATAAAGGCTGTGTATGGTGTTAATAAGCCATGGCGAATGCCAAGCTTGGTTATTTCAGCTTTATCTTGTACTAAATCTAACGTGTTAATGTGCTCTTTAGCGTAAGCGCGGGCAATGCCTTCTGCAGCAATCGCATTTTCAAGCGACACCCGTTTTAAAAACTTGCCATTTACACCGTCACCTGCGATCTGCACCGCTTGAGCCGGTTGCGCTAATTTAAAATACGCCACCAGCGGCGATGAAAAATACAAATCAGCCGTTGGTAAGCTATCAACTAGTGGTAAACCCAAATCATTTAACACGCGAATATTTTGAAGTGCCGGATTGCTAAGTTTGTCACTTAACAAAGCCACTTCATCAGCGATACTTTCAAGGTTATTAATAAACAAGGTTTCACCTTTGCCATGCTTGGCTAATAAGCGCATTAAATGGCTATTGGGAGCACTGCCAATCCCCACGGTAAAAAGCTTGCTATCGGCGCGGCGATTTTTTACTAAGCCCTTCACAGATTCAGCGTCGGCTACAGCACCATCGGTTAATAGCACCACTTGACGCACACGTGTTTCATCAAATTGACCATCAAAACTGGCTGCTAATGCGCTATTTATTTCGGTGCCACCGTCAGCTTCAAGCCCTGCAATAAAGCGTTTTGCCGCTTGCAATTGCGAGTAGGTTGCAGCGACGCTTTCTGATTTAAACAGTTCTACTTGATGATCAAATGCCACAATATTAAACAAGTCATCTGTGCCGAGTTTTTCCAACGCTAAAATCAGCGCTTGTTTTGCTTGTTCTATTGATGTGCCCGCCATAGAACCCGAGGTATCAATTACAAACACCAATTCACGGGGCAAGCTGTGCGATACAAAATCCGATTTAGGCGGCATCATCATCACTTGGTAAAATGACTCGCCATTAATATATTCATGGAACACTTGCGTGGTAATTTGCTCATTTAAAAGCGGCACAAATTTAATATCAAAGTCACGATTTGCCACTAAGCTTTGTGGCGCAGGAATAAGTTGATACTGTGTATTTCCGGTTTGCACGACCGACAACATATGGCTTGGGCTAGTGATGCTATCGAGTTCAAAACCTAAGTTCACATCAAAATTGATAGTAATCGTGTTGTTTGCATTGAAACTGGTTAACACAGTGTTTTGCAAAAAATCGAGAGTTGGCGCCTCCTCGGCCATCAATGTGTTGGGTTGAAAACCATTTTGCGAACGCGTTTGAAAGTGGTTAGTCGGGTCATTGTCATCAAGGTCAAGATTATTAAAATAGCGCGGGGCAATTACTGTGGGTAAACGCAAGCTAAACACTTCATCTTGATAAGTTAATGGAAATTGAAAGCTCAGCTTTACTGCAACTTCCTGCCCCGGTTCAATATTGGCCACCTTGGTTTTAAATACATTGGCGCTTTGGTTTTTAACTAATGCGGTTTTATGGCCTTGTTGCTGGGCTTTTTTATAAATCACCTCAGCTTGTTGTTTTTCTTTAATTTCGCCAATAATTTTGCGGTTATCAAGCATCATTTCCATGGCAAATACCGCACTATTTTCAGGCAGTGGAAACTGATAACTGCCATTTAGCGTTTCTAGTGCGGGGTTTTGATAGACCTGCTGTAATTCAACAAACGCCAGCATGCCTTTTACTTGAATATCAAGGTGGGTCGATTTAAGCACACTTTGCTCAACTTCTTGCCCCGCTTGATTCGTTAGAATCAGCCCTTGCGCCGACACTTTCGCGCTAAACAATATGGCCGAGGCAAGCCAAGCAACAAAAAGAATAGCAAGGTTGATGAAAAGGCGCAGATACGCGCCTTTTCGTTTACCTTGTTGTTCTTTTACACCTCCTGTTGTGTGTTTTGGTAACATTACTAGCCCCTCTCTAGTATTGGTTGTTAGCGGTTTGAGATTGTTCTTGCATGCGTGCATGCACAGTTACGCGGCGGTCAAACACGTTACTTTCAAAGCTGTCTTCTGCATTTTGTTTGGCAATACTTTGGCTTTCACCAAAGCCATGTGTGCTTAAGCGGTTATGATCAACACCTTGTTTAATCAGAAATGCGGCTACATTGTCGGCACGTTTAGTTGAGAGTGCTAAGTTGTTTTCATCATCACCGCGTTGGTCGGCAAACCCATTTAGGTCGAGATAAATTTCAGGTTGCTGTTTCATCACTTCAGCAAGTTCAATCAATTGCTCGGCAAAATGCGGTTCAATGTCAGCAGAGCCTGAGCGGAACTGCACCGACATTGCTAGTAAGTTATCGATTCGCTGCTGTGCAATGCGTTCAAGCTGAGATTCTAGCTGCTGTTTTGACGCAACTAGCTCTTGGTAATCAGATGTTTTATGTTGCAGTGCAACAATAGTTTGTTGTTGTTTTGAGATTTCAGCTTGTTGCTCTTTAATATCGACTTTGTCCCCTTCAATTTTGCCGATAAAAATACCCACAATACCACCAGCTAACGCACCAACGGGTCCCCCTACAATTGCGCCTACCGTTGCGCCAGCGCCAAAGCCAATTAATGGCTCTTTTTCAAATTCTTTTTCTGTTGCCATTGCTGGGTTACTAAGTGCTAATGCGATTACTGAAACTAAAAGTGCTTTTTTCATAATATTCTCCAAGAATGTGTTTTAATTTTTTTACTGCGTTTATGTGTTGATGCTGCTGCACCGTTTGCGTTGGAGTAATTAAAACAAGCTGTTCTGGCAATTTTTTGGGTGAAAAAAGGCAATGCGATGAGCAATTGTGGCAAAAAAATGGCAATTGGCCTCAGTCCCTATTTTTTGCGCAATTTTTCGGTATAGTGGCGGCTATTGAGTAGGTAATTATCAGTAATCCATGAAAAAAATCGCCATCATTGAAGATCAAGACGCTATTCGCGAAAACTATATTGATATGCTGCAAGGCCAAGGCTATTTAGTTAAAGGGTATGCTGATCGCATCAGCGCACAAGATGAGTTATTAACTAACCTACCCGATTTAGCAATTATTGATATTGGACTTGGTGATGAAATAGATGGTGGCTTTATGTTGTGCCAAGCATTACGTGCAAAAAGCCAAACCTTACCGATTATTTTCTTAACTGCCCGCGATAACGAAATCGATACCGTATCGGGTTTACGTATGGGCGCAGATGACTACTTAACAAAAGACATCAGCCTTGCTCATTTAGCTGCACGTATTTCAGCAATTTTCCGTCGCCAACTAGCGCTCAACACCCCACAGCAGCAAGCACAACTTATTGAACGCGGTGAGTTAGTAATTGACCCTGAGCGTATGCAAGTCACTTGGCAAGGCGTTACCATTGATTTAACCGTGACCGAATATTGGTTAGTGCATGCGTTGGCTATTCGCCCAGGCCATGTAAAACAGCGTAACGATTTAATGAATGAAGCAAAAATTTACGTAGATGACAGCACCATCACCTCACATATCAAGCGTATTCGTAAAAAGTTTTTAAAAGTTGATGACGCATTTAACCATATTGATACCGTTTATGGCATGGGTTATCGCTGGGAGGCAAAATAAGCCATGAGAATTGGTCTGCGTACTAAAGTTGTTGTTCTCTCTAGCTTTTTGCTATTACTGCCTTGGCTTGGCCATCAATATGTAGCCGAGATGGAAAACTTTTTACGCTTAGGGCAAGAAAAGAACCTAGTGGCTACTAGCCGCGCTTTAGCAACCGCCCTACACGACAGACCAAAATTATTCGACAACCAAGCAAGCTTTTTAGACTCGGTTGAAAAAGGCCGCGATCTCTACGCCTACAACATTGTGGGACCCATTCAGCTCGATGGTAAATTACAGGAATGGCAGCCCTATTTACCGCTGGTTTGGCATTATGGCGACGCCTATTTAACACAAGATAAAAAAACTCACAGTGATGCCGACATATCGTTTAAACATATGGTTGGTAAGTATAATAACTACTTGTATGCACAATTTAGTGTGACCGATGACGATGTCATACTTCGCGGTAAAAACACCATTAGCTTAGAGCGTAATGATCACTTAAAAATCGCCTTTACCAATACCAAAGGGGTCGTGGAGACTTATTTAATTTCAACCATACAAGCTGGCTGGGTAAACGCGTTCGACGCTGAAACAAAAATGCCCTTTACACAAATTCAAGGTTATTTTCGTTTAACCGAGCAAGGCTACAATATTGAACTGCGCTTGCCATTAAGCCTTCTTGGTAACAAATTAGGTTTTGCTATTTTAGATAAAGACCAAGGGGAAGACGATTTAACCGAAATCGCCACCTCTAACCTCAGCGAACTTCAAAGCTTAGGCTCGATTTTAGTACCCTCTCCAGAGATTGAAGAAATTATTAAAGGTATGGCACGCGCTGGCAGCCGTGTATTTGTTGTTGACCAACACCGTCGCGTATTAGCTGATGCGGGCAACATAAAAAACGCCGATGGCGGCTGGGGTGATACCATTAAAAAGCGTAAACAATCATGCTGGGAGCAATTTGAAGAAGAGTACCTGCACCCTATTTACTATAAAATTCTCACTCGCCCTGCTACAGAATTTACCGATATAACCCGTGATGTAGCAGCACTTGATGGCAGCCATATTAATGCTGCACTTGAGGGCCACGCAAAATCGACTTGGCGTTTAACGCCCGATCAAAAAGCCGTCATTTTATCTGCCGCCTACCCTATTTGGATTGACGACCAAGTAATGGGCGCAGTAATTGCCGAAGAAACCACTAACGGTATTCGCGAAATTCGCAATAAAGCATTTGAGAAGCTGTTCAATGTGATTTTGGCGATTATGCTTATTGGCACTCTAAGCTTATTCTTATTCGCTTCCATTATTTCAACACGTATTAGGCGCTTACGTGATGCAGCAGAAAAAGCCATTGATGCACAAGGGCGTGTAACGGGTAAAATTGAAAAACAATTTTCCAGTGATGAAATTGGCGACCTGTCACGCAGCTTTGCTAATATTGTTAATCGCCTTGGTGGCTATACCCATTATTTAGAAAATATGGGCTCGCGTTTATCGCACGAGTTGCGCACCCCCGTTGCGGTTGTACGCTCATCCCTTGAAAGCTTAGAATTACAAAACACCGATGAACCAAGCCAAAAATACATCGCACGGGCAAAAGAAGGGGTAGCGCGTTTAAATAAAATCCTCACAACCATGAGCGAAGCAACACGCCTAGAGCACGCCATAGAAAACAGCCAAAAAGAGCCGTTTAACTTAAGCGAAGTAATAAACGGGTGTTTACAAGGCTACGCCCTTGCCTACCCAAATAAACAATTTAAGTTAGCCTTAAGTGAAGAAGCATTTAAATTAAATGGTGTGCCTGAGTTTATTGCTCAGCTGCTCGATAAGCTTATCAGCAATGCAGTTGATTTTGCTGAACCTGATACAGCTATTGAAGTGAACTACACAATACAAAATAACAAAGCACAATTTAGTATTTTTAACGCAGGCCCGGCACTTCCAAGAGATATGGCAAACCATATATTTGACTCTATGGTGTCCGTTCGCGAATCGAGCAAGCAAAAAGAACCCCATTTAGGCCTTGGCCTGTATATGGCGCGTTTAATCTGTGATTTTCACGGTGCGAGCATCACTGCCAACAACAAAGATGGCGGCGTTGAGTTTTTAGTTACTTTTGAACATTAATTTTTAAGTGTACTAACACACTGAAATTAAAAACCTTAAACCACTTTAAATTGAATGCAGGAAAATTATTTCTCAAGTTTTGATTATTCTAAGCGATATAAAGCTATTGTATTAGTTGAGAAGTAGAGATGTAATGCAAACGAACCAATTTAATGAAGTTAATTTCGCATCTTTAAATAGCGCAATTATTGTTGAACAAGAGTTATGGCAAGCAGTTTGTATCAATTGTTATGACTTAGTTTCACGCGGTGTATCAACGTGTTCCAGCTCGCTAAATTACGTGATTGAAACAGCGCTTAAACTTGCTAAGCAACTTAATTTGCCCGCTGTACTTTGGACAACAAACTGCGAAAACGAACAAAAGCTAGCGGCATTGTTAGTTGCAATCAATAGACAAATTCAAACACCTCAGCAATTACTAAATAAATAACCCTCGACTATGTGATAACGCACTATCACATTTTATTTAACGCCAATTTGCTTAATGCTTGGCGTTAAATACTTTTTCATCAACCACTTATTTTTTATTTTGATTTTGCTATTCTCAATACACACGCATCGCGAGAGAATAACAATGACAACAAAAAAACAACTAAAACGCGCATTCATCGCTTTAACTAGTTTAGGCTTAAGTGCAATTACACCTGCAGCTTTTGCTGATTACACCATTTTACACAACGCAAACGGTTACACCTTGAAACAAGGAGCTGGCGTTCACGAATTTTCGACCTTAGTGATCAAAGACGGCAAAGTCGTTGCCACCGGGGATAAATCGATTATTTCAACCTACAGCCCAGCTGAAAAAATTGATGTAGAAGGCAAAACCTTACTACCAGGCCTTATTGACGCACACGGCCACATAATTGGTCTCGGTAAAAATCAAAGCCAGCTTGATTTGCGCAATAGTAAATCCCTTAAAGATGCACTTGAAGCAATTGCGCAATACGCAAAAAACACCGATGGCTGGGTAATAGGCCGTGGCTGGAACCAAGAAAACTGGCCGAGCAAAACATTTCCTAGCGCTAAAGATCTCGATGCTATTGTTAGCGACCGACCTGTAGCGCTTACGCGTGTTGATGGTCATGCCCTTTGGGTGAATTCGAAAGCGCTTGAAATTGCAGGCATTACCAAAGACACCAAAGCACCTGAAGGCGGTGAGATTATTCGCCTCGAAAATGGTGAGCCATCAGGTATTTTAATTGATAATGCTGAGCCATTGGTTTATCAACATATGCCTAAGATTGATAAAACAGAGGTGAATAAGCGCTTAGATGCTGCCGGAGAGCATTTACTGAGCCTAGGTATTACCTCTGCTCATGATGCAGGTATTGATGACTTAACTTACCAAGTTTATTTAGAGCGTGCTGCCAAAAACACCTTACCAATTCGCATTTATGCCATGTTAAGTGCGACGGATAGCCAGCTCAGCAAACAACTGGCGGCAGGGAAGCAATTTGACGGTAACGATATGCTGGCAATTCGCAGTGTAAAGGTATATTCCGATGGTGCTTTAGGCAGCCGAGGAGCAGCTCTTCTTGAAGATTATCAAGACCGAATTGGCCATAAAGGCTTAATGTTAATGTCGAATCAAGAGCTTGAAAATGTGTTTACGCAAGCATTTAAAGCGGGCTTTACCGTTAATACACATGCTATTGGTGATAAAGCCAATCGTGTAGTACTCGACACCTACGAAAAAGTCTACGCCAAAACTGGTGGCAAACTCCTTAGAAATCGTATGGAACATGCACAAATTGTTGAGCCCAGCGATATTAAACGTTTTAAACAACTTGCGATTATTCCATCGATGCAACCAGTACATGCCACATCCGATATGCATATGGCAGAAGATAGATTAGGCAAACATCGTCTAAATGGTGCATATGCGTGGCAAACCTTCTTAAAACAAGGCTCTCGTGTAGCAGCTGGTTCTGATTTTCCTGTTGAATTAGCCAACGCGTTTCATGGCCTTTACGCTGCAGTTTCGCGTCAAGATAAAAATGGAGCCCCAGAAGATGGCTGGCTTGCTGAGGAGAAGTTAACGCGTGAGCAAGCGCTTCGCGCATTTACTTTAGATGCAGCCTATGCCGCCCACCAAGAGTTTAAAATTGGCAGCCTTGAAAAAGGAAAATGGGCAGACTTTATAATTGTAGATACTAATTATTTTAAAGCCCCACTCAGCGATATTTACCACACGCAAGTTGAACAGACATGGCTTGCAGGTGAATTAAAATACCAACAAAAGTAAGCGCTAAGAGAGTTTAGGATTCAGAGCACTACTGCGCTCTGAATTCTTAATACTAAGTTGATTAACTTTCAGTTTCAGGCTCATTTGTCGATGATTTTTTCTTTGCTAACTTGATTAAGTGATAGATATTTACCAGTGAAAGCAAACCATTAGTAAAAGCAACTGGCCATGCAGAAATAGCTAACCCATATAACGTAAAACAGATACAGCCCGCGAGATTAAACCAACGAAGCTTTGCTACATCTTCCATCATTAATGAAGCAACAAGCAATGCTGATGCAAAATAACCTAAATATTCCCAAACCATGTGCTGCTCCGATTCTAATTATTACCAGTTTGCTGTAAGCTAAACGGTCCGATAGAATAGCTGAAGGACAATTGTCCAACAGCAAAAGCTGATTACTTGCACTCAACAAGCGAGACTTTATGTTCGATTACCACTTTTCAAAAACTCTAGTTGATGAGTTACTGTCTTATGCAGGCAATAGCTATACCCTGAAAAAAGGAAAGCTACTGGCAGAGCAAGGCAAACCGCTAAGTAAGTTAATTTTAGTACGTAGTGGCACAATTTCATTTAGTTATGATGTGGGTAATGGCAGGCGTTTATTACTGGGTCAGTTAGACTGTAACAACACCCTTGTGGGTGAAGTGGAAGCACTTAACGACAGACCCTGTATCTATTCAATGACTTGCCAAAGCGAAGTAACGTACAACCTGATTGAGTTGAAATATTGGCGCGAGTTATTACAAGAAAAGCCAGAGCTGGCAATGTACACGGCAAAAAGCATCGCTGAGAAGTTTATTGAGAACCAACAAATTAACTTAAATAAGTTGTTATTACCGCTTAGTTTCAACATTGCCAAAGACTGTTTAGCACGCTACCAAGATGAAACCGTGACTATGTTAAAACCTTATCCAAAAGTAAGTGCTGAAGCGGAACGATTTGCAACCACTGAGCGCGCTTACCGCCGCGTGGTAAGTGATTTAGTTGAACAAGGCTTAGTTCAACGTACTGAGCAAGGCTTAAAACCGCTTGATGAAGATAAACTAGAAGACTTTATCGATAGTTTTGCAAGTCGCTAAAGGTAAACAATACTAAAAAAGGTCGCAATTGCGACCTTTTTTAATGCTATTTATTTAGCGATTACTTTTTATCAATAAATAAATGGCTAATTTCTTTTAAATCAGTTTTGCCATTTGCAATTTCATCTGGTGTTAAACCTGAAAGCTCATGTGGGAAAACTAACCACTCGTCTGAATCATGAATATAGTAATCAGGTTCAATCGGTGTTTTGTTATTTTTTGGCTTATAGTAAGGGCAAGCCACGCGAATATCTTGTGGCAAGTTTAAGCGCATTAATTCTTTTAATTTTTCTTTTAGTGCGAAAATACTGCGACCTGAATCAAATACATCATCAACAATTAATAAGCTGTCAGATGCGTTAGCGTTTTCTATGATGTAGTGCAAGCCATGTACTTTGATATCTTTTGATTGTTTACCAATACCATAATATGACGAAGTACGTACCGCAATGTGATCTGTGTCTACACCTTTAAAGTCGTAGTATTCTTGTACCGCAATACCAATTGGTGCACCACCACGCCAAATACCCACTATGTAGTCAGGACGAAAACCATCATCAAAAACTTGTGCTGCGAGTTTAAACGAATCTTGCAAAAGCTGCTCTGCGGTAATAAAAACCTTATCTGACATGAAGTGCTCCTGATTTTTTTGGGTATAAAAAAGGGTGTGCATAATAGCTCAAATTAAACTAAATAGCTTGTTTTATATCAAAAAGGCATGACTTAAACCTTTTAAATACGGTTGCAACCTGATAGTTTAAATACTAGGCTATTTTTGTGGCCTTACACACATTGACAACATATGGATACATTTTTGGTAATGTTTACCAAAAACACATTTATGGATGAAGCAAATAAATAGAGGTACCCTATATGTGGTGGATATTTGCTTTCATGCTACTTGGCTTATTTATAGCGCTAAAACTAGTAAGTTTTAACGATACCACGCCAAGCGAAGAAGAGTTAGAGCGTTTAAACTTTAACAAACATTAATAAAAAGCCTGCACACTGCAGGCTTTTTAATGCTTATTTTTTATTATGCTTTTTCTAACAAGGTACGCGCGACCGTTCTCATACCCCATGTAGTTGCACCAGCTGCCCACTGGCTACCCGCAGAGTTTTGGAAGCTTGCTGCTAAGTCAATATGCACCCAGCCTTTACCTTCATTTGGCACGAAACGAGATAGGAAACCAGCAGCATTTGAAGCACCACCAAAGCCGCCACCTTTTTGTGCACGACTGTTTGCCGTATCTGCGTATGGTGATGGACAGTTAAACTGGTGGAACTTTTCAAGAGGTAATGCCCATGCAGCTTCAAACTCGTCACTAGCAAAGTTTTCAACTTCACGTACTAGTTCTTTATCTAAACCAAATAACGCATTGTATTCTTGACCTACCGCCATAAGCGCTGCACCGGTTAAGGTTGCCGCATCAATAATTAGTGGCGCGCCTGTTTCGCCAGCTGCCATTAGGCCGTCAGCAAGCACTAAACGACCTTCCGCGTCAGTATTTACGATTTCTACTGTAGTACCATTTTTGTAAGTAAGAATATCGCCTAACTTGTATGCATTACCTGAGATTAGGTTCTCTGCACAGCATAGGAATAACTTAACGCGCACATCTAAACCACGGCTAATTGCCAGAGCAAGACCAGAAGTAACCGTGGCCGCACCACCCATATCACACTTCATGGTTAACATGCCTTCACTTGGCTTAATTGAGTAACCACCTGAATCAAATGTAATGCCTTTACCCACAAGCGCTGCTGCTACTGGTGCATTTTCATCACCTGTTGGGTTGTAATCGAGTGTAAGTAACACTGGCGGGCGTTCACTACCACGGCCTACAGCGTGAATACCAATCCACTGTTGCTCTAGTAATGCATCGCCTTTAATAATGTCGTAGCTAACGTGCTCTGGCGCCATTGAACCGATAAATTCAGCCGCTTTCTCAGCAAGGCTTTCTGGATAAACATCTTCTGCAGTACCGTTAATCATCTGACGTTGCCAAATTGCAGCGCGCTTTAACGCCGCTAATTCATCAAGTGATGATTGGCTGTTTTCTGCAAATGTAACTGCATCAAGATTTTTAGCTGTCACAAAGCCTTGATAAAGCGCCCACTGACTTTCTGTGCACCAAGTGTCACCTTCTAAAACGATTGCTTTAATACCTTGATTAGCAAGTGCACGACCTGCCTTTTGTACGTTTTTAAGGGTTTCTTCTTGCTGTAAATGAACGGTCGCACCGTCATTAGAAAAAGAGAGTAAGGCTTTTTCACCCCAATGCGCCGCTGCGGCATCTTGAGATAACTGAACTTTGAACAGATCTGACATATTTTTTTCTCTCGTGTGTTCACATAATTGCGTGGCCCCAGTGTACACTAGTCACATACATAGCCCAATAATTTGCGATTAAAGCCATGCAATTTCAATCAAAGCTGCAACAAGCCAAGCTTATAAAACGATACAAACGTTTTTTAGTCGATATCGAAACCAACCAAGGTGAAAAAACCATTCACTGCGCTAACACCGGGCGTATGACTGGCTGCGCCGATTCGGGCTTTACTGCGTATTATTCAACATCTAGTAATACTAAGCGTAAATACCCCCATTCGCTTGAACTGACACAAAATCTAGCGGGAGATCTAATCTGCGTTAATACCAGCGTGGCCAACCATGTGGTTGCCGAGGCGATAGCTAAGCAACAAATACCTGAATTATTAAATTACGATACCCTAAAGCAAGAAGTAAAATATGGCGATGAAAACAGTCGCATTGATATTTTATTGAGTGATGCCGAAAAGCCAGCGTGTTATATCGAAGTAAAGTCGGTGACCTTGTTAGAGGAAAACGATAAAGGTTATTTTCCCGATGCGGTCACCGCCCGAGGCAGCAAACATTTGCGCGAATTAGTGACAATGAAGCAACAAGGCCATCGTGCGGTATTATTCTTTTTAATTCAACATACTGGCATTAAGTCTGTGGCACCTGCTGCTCATATTGACGCCAATTATGCAATTGAAATTAAAAAAGCATTAGCAGCAGGGGTTGAAATTTTATGTTATCGCACCAACATAAGCCCGGAACAAATTGTAATAGATAAAACCATTCCCTTTGTCGCACCACAGTGAATAGTTAACGAGTTCAAACGTTTTACCGCATAAATTATTGTTAATTAGGCTTGTCTAAATTTTTTAATTGGTAAAAATTAATTGCACTTAATTTTTTATTCTGCTATTTATAGCCGCCGACTTTTATTGGGACTCTATTCATAGAAGAATTAGGAGACAGTTATGCCATCACAAAATAATTTGAGTTTACTGGCTCAAGCAGGCCTAGCGCCTTATACAGAAAAACCTGGCGAAGAATACATGAGTGACGCACAACTTGCTCACTTTAAAACCATTCTTGAGACATGGCGTAACAACTTACGTGAAGAAGTAGACCGCACCATGAACCATATGCAGGATGAAGCAGCAAACTTCCCTGATCCAGTTGACCGTGCAGCACAAGAAGAAGAGTTTGCATTAGAATTACGTACCCGTGACCGCGAACGTAAGCTAATTAAAAAGATTGAGAAAACATTACAACTAATTGAAGAAGAAGATTTTGGCTATTGTGTTACTTGTGGCATCGAAATCGGTATTCGTCGTTTAGAAGCTCGTCCTACAGCTGATCAATGTATTGATTGTAAAACACTTTCTGAAATCAAAGAAAAACAATCAGGCCGTTAATTTGGCTTAAATGTTGGCAAACACATCTGATTTTGGGGCATACCGTGGCCGGTTTGCCCCTTCACCTTCAGGCCCACTTCATTTCGGCTCGTTAGTTGCTGCGCTTGGTAGTTATCTCGATGCAAAAGCACATAATGGTTTATGGCTAGTTCGTATCGAAGATATTGATACCCCCCGCGTTGTTGCAGGTAGTGATACACTCATATTACGTACACTCGAAAACTATGGCCTTTATTGGGATGAATCTATTCGCTATCAAAGCGAATGTTTAGACCACTATCAAGAAGTACTCAATACACTTACCAATGCAAAACAGGTCTATGCGTGTAAATGTACCCGTAAAGAAATAAAGCAACATGGTGGTTTTTACACTGGCCATTGTCGTGACTTAGGACTAGATTTTGAACAGCAAGCTTTAAGATTAAAACAGTCCTTACCTACTTATCAATTTAATGATTTATTTAAAGGCAATATCATTGTTGAAAGTAAATTTGCAGAAGAAGATTATATTATCAAACGCCGCGATGGATTATTTGCCTACCAACTTGTTGTCGTACTCGATGATATAGCACAGCAAATTTCACATATTGTACGTGGTGCTGATTTACTTTTCCCCACAGTACGACAAATCAGTTTATACAAGCTGTTAGGAGCCAAGGTGCCGCAATTTGGCCATTTACCTCTCGCAGTTGCAGAACCTGGATTTAAGCTATCAAAACAGAATTATGCTGCTGCAATTGATATGGATAAGCCGCAACAAACACTACTTGCTGCGCTAAATTTTCTAGGCTTAGATACTGAAGCTCAACTTATAAGCGCAACTGTTGAAGAAATAATTCATTGGGCAGTAAATATTTGGCAACGAGAACATGTACCTGCCAATGATGAAATCCAACTTATACCAAACGATAACAGCTTTACCTTTAAACCACTTTAAGATGCACAATCTTTAGGCTAAATAATGGCTAAATAACAGCCCATTCACCCCTGCTAGCGATGGCATTAGCACAGTGATTAGTATATTATTACGCGGTTAATTTTCCCTGTATGAATTCTGGAGCTGTCCCATTATTTCTAAGCTTGTAAAAATCTGCCGAGATATTTTATCTGGGTCAGAACAAAGTCAAGAACCACAAAGTGCTGCGAGTTTTTCAAAGCCGCTAGTTGTTACCAGAGAACATCACGTGGTTTCACGTAAACAACTCAGCCCAAATGCCCTCAAGGTACTGTATCGTTTAAAGGATGCTGGCTATGACGCTTATCTTGTTGGTGGTTGCATTCGTGATATTTTACTTGGCCTAGAACCAAAAGACTTCGACGTGGTGACCAATGCCACACCAGAGCAAATCAAAAAACAGTTTCGTAATTGCCGTTTAATTGGACGACGCTTTCGCCTAGCGCATATTATGTTTGGCCGTGAAATCATTGAAGTAGCCACTATGCGTGGTCATCACAGTGACGAGCAAGAAGAAAAAAACAAAAGCCAAGCGAGTGAGCAAGGTCAATTACTGCGCGACAACGTATATGGCACCATCGATGAAGATGCTGAGCGTCGTGACTTCTCTATTAATGCACTTTATTACTCAATTAATGATTTCAGTATTCATGATTTTGCCGGTGGAATGGAAGCGATTAAAAACCGCCGCATTGAATTAATTGGCGATCCTGAGACACGCTACCGTGAAGATCCTGTTCGCATGCTACGCGCTGTACGTTTCGCCACTAAGCTGGATATGACCATTGCACCAGCAACAGAGAAACCGATTTTTCAACTTGCATCGCTGCTTGGCAATATTCCGGCAGCCCGCCTATTTGAAGAAATGCTCAAATTATTTCTAAATGGCAAAGCAGAGGCCAATTTTAACCTACTGCGCCATTACGGGCTTTTTTCTTATCTTTTCCCAGCACTTGATAAGTTGCTGAATAAAAAGCCTGATGGGCCTGAAATAGCACTTATAAAACAAGTATTAAGTAATACCGACAAACGCATCAATGCTGGTAAAAAAGTAACACCAGCCTATCTTATTGCTGCATTCTTATGGTATCCACTGCAAGCACAAACCAAGCGCATAACGGCACAAGGTGAAACACCGTTTAATGCATTTAATATTGCAATGAACCAGATTTTATCTGAAAGCACAAAAGCTATTGCCGTGCCAAAACGCTTTACCATTGGTGCCCGAGAAATATGGCAATTGCAGCACCGTTTTGACAAACGTGGTGGTCAACGTGCATTTCGTTTAACGCAGCAACCGCGTTTTCGTGCTGCAAAAGATTTTTTCTGTTTACGTGCCCAATACGAACCTGAACTTACTGAACTTGCTGCATGGTGGGATAACTACACAGAACAAGATGCTGGCAATCAGAAACGCATGGTAGGCGAATTAAATAAAGGCGGAAAAAACAGTAGTTTCCGTCGCAGACGCCCACGTAAACCAAAAGCTAACAATGCGAAACGTCATGACTAATCAAGCTACTGAGCGTGTGTATTTAGGTTTAGGCGCAAATTTAAATGCGCCTTTAGAACAAATTCGAAAGGCCACAAACGCGCTATCAGAGCATGCTGAAATTAATTTAGTTGCAAGTTCCTCACTCTACGGCAGTAAACCGATGGGACCGCAAGATCAGCCTGACTATGTAAATTCAGTTGTGGCTATTGAAACAAATTTATCGCCTTTGGCACTATTAGATATCACGCAAAAAATTGAATTTGATTTTGGTCGGGTGCGTAAAGAGAATCGTTGGGGACCACGTACTCTCGACATAGATATCATTTTGTACAAAGGTGAAGAGATTGAAAACGAACGTCTTACTGTACCGCATTACGGTATGAAAACTCGTGAGTTTGTTCTCTACCCGTTAGATGAAATTGCCCCGAATTTGTGCCTACCGTGTGGCACTGAATTAAACGCATTACTCAAAACCATTGATAAAAATGGCTTAACCATTTTGGCATCAAGCTAATAACAAAAAACAATCGAGAGACACATGGCTAAGATTACTGTTTCAAAATTAAAGAAGATGAAGCAAGAAGGCGAAAAAATTGCTGCACTAACGGCATACGACGCGAGCTTTTCCAGCCTATTTGAACAGCAAGGCGTTCACGTTTTATTGGTAGGTGATTCAATGGGTATGGTACTGCAAGGTGGCAGTGACACGCTTGCGGTGACCAATCAAGAGATTGCTTATCACACTCGCTGTGTTCGCGCTGGTGCCAAAGACACCTTTGTGATTGCCGATATGCCATTTATGACATACTCAAATCCAGCTGATGCATGTCGTAATGCTGCTGAGCTAATGCGCTCAGGTGCTAATATGGTAAAACTTGAAGGTGGTGAATGGCTTTACCCTGCAATTGAATCACTTACGCAACAGGGTATTCCTGTATGTGGTCATTTAGGATTAACGCCACAGTCGGTTCATGTGTTTGGTGGTTTTAAGATTCAAGGTCGCACAAACGAAGCGGCTGAAAAAATGATTAATGATGCGAAGGCGCTTGAAGCTGCTGGTGCACAATTATTGGTACTTGAATGTATTCCTTCTGAGCTTGCGAAAGCCATTACTGAAGCCGTATCAATTCCAACAATTGGTATTGGCGCGGGTAAAGATACTGACGGTCAAATCTTAGTTATGCACGACTTAGTAGGTATTTCAGCAGGGTATATTCCTAAATTTTCAAAGAACTTTTTACTTGAAGCTGGCAGCATGCCAGAAGCAGTTAAAAAATATATCGATGATGTGCAAAGTGGTCAGTTCCCTGCCCCTGAGCATGAATTCAATTAATTTAAGTGTTAAGTAGTTACTTTTATGCAAACGGTTTCTAACGTTTCTCAATTGCGCAGCAAAGTAAAAAGCTGGAAGCAAGAAGGTTTAACAGTTGCTTTTGTGCCAACTATGGGCAACTTACATGCAGGCCACTTTTCATTGGTGGATAAAGCGAAACAAATTGCCGACAAAGTGGTTGTCAGTATTTTTGTAAATCCAATGCAATTTGGCAAAAATGAAGATTTAGATAAATATCCTCGCACGCTTATCGATGATCAAAATGGTCTTATCGAACATGGCGCTGATTTACTCTTTACACCAACTGTTGAGACGATTTATCCGAAAGGACTTGAAGCACAAAGTTACATTGATGTACCAGGTGTATCAGAGGGCCACTGCGGTGCTAGTCGCCCTGGTCATTTTCGTGGTGTTGCGACTATCGTAAACAAATTATTTAACCTTGTGCAGCCAGATATCGCGTGTTTTGGTGAAAAAGATTTCCAACAACTTGCGGTTATTAGAACCATGGTTGAAGACTTATCAATGCCAATTGAAATTATTGGTGTTGCTACTAAGCGTGAAGATTCAGGCCTTGCAATGAGTTCACGGAATGGTTATTTGTCTGAAACTGAAAAACAGCAAGCCAGCGCGCTTTATCAGATTATGCTAAACGCTGAAAATGCCTTAAAAGCCGGTGAGTTAAGCATTGCTGAAATCACTGAACAAGCGCATTTAGCAATCGTACAAAACGGCTTTAAGCTCGACTATTTTAATATTTGTAACGCCAACACCTTACAACCGGCGTCAAATGATGATACAAATTTAGTGATTCTGGTTGCTGCATTTTTAGCAAATGTGCGTTTAATTGATAACTTACAAGTTACAACAGCCTAACCTCGCTACTCAATTTAAAAAATTATAAGGATTAAGGATAATGAAAAAGCTAGTCACCATCGCCTTAGTAGCTTTATTGGCTGCATGTAGTGCAAATAAAGACTTAACACCAGCACAAAAAGAAGTGCTTAACAGCTGCGCACAACAAAACTTCCAGTGTGAATCTTCATGTGAAAACACCAATATGCGCGATAATATGGCGAATGGCGTGTGTATGCGTCAATGTATTGATCAGCATAATGCGTGTAAAGCACAGCTAGGCCCAGAATTTATTAACTAACCTAGGATAACAAATTGTTAGTTAACTTCTTATCTCGAGTTCAGGTTAACTAATACCATTCTCTTAAGTAGCTGATCACATACTTAACAGAGTTGTTATAAAAATTATTTTAAACACAAAAAAGCCGCTAGATAGCGGCTTTTTTTATTGGCTGAGATACTTTACTTATAGAAGGCCTAGCTTCTTAAGTTCTTTGTTAGCCATACCTGAAGTAAGTGGCACATAACCGTCTTTCTCAACAATCTTTTGACCGTCTTTAGAAAGCACCATCTTCAGGAACTCAGCTTCAATTGGTGAAAGTGGTTTGTTAGGGTGCTTATTAACGTAAACGTATAGGAAACGAGATAGTGGGTATTTACCAGTTGCTACGTTTTCTAAAGTTGCGTCTACAAACTTAGTACCTTTCTTCGCTAGAGGAACTGTACGAACACCTGATGTCTTATAACCGATACCTGAGTAACCGATTGCATTAAGTGAAGATGAAATAGACTGTACTACAGATGCAGAACCTGGTTGCTCATTTACGTTATTTTTAAAGTCACCTTTACAAAGTGCTTTTTTCTTAAAGTAACCATATGTACCTGATACTGAGTTACGGCCGTATAACTGGATGTCTTTACCAGCCCAAGTACCTTCTAAACCAATATCGCTCCAGCGAGTTGCTTCTTTATCAGCACCACATTTACGTGTTGATGAGAATACTGAATCAACTTCTTTGATTGTTAAACCTTCAATTGGGTTATCTTTGTGTACGAATACTGCAAGTGCATCAATTGCTACACGAACTTCAGTTGGCTTATAACCGTATTTTTTCTCAAAAGCTTCGATTTCTTTTGACTTCATTTTACGGCTCATAGGACCAAAGTTTGAAGTACCTTCTGTTAGTGCCGGTGGCGCAGTAGATGAACCAGCTGCTTGAATTTGAATATTCACGTTAGGGTATTGACGCTTGTATTCTTCAGCCCAGAAAGTCATCATATTTGCTAATGTGTCAGAGCCAGTTGATGAGAAATTACCAGAAATACCAGTTGTTTTTTCGTAATCTGTTAATTTGTTATCTACAGCAATCGCGTTACCAGCAAACATTGCTGTAACAGTTAGGCCCATTGTAGCCACTAAGTTTTTAAGTTTCATTGGGTAACTCCAATTGATTATCCCGTTTTGATGATGCGACTATTTTTAGCCTTTTCCATGACAGTAAAATGACTAAAATATGACAAATTTATTAACACCAAAAATTATTAAAATTCTGTTTCTAACTTCTTGTTTTTTAAACGTTCGTTAGAGAAAGAAAAACTAAACACTGAACCTTCACCAACTTTTGATGAAATATTTAAGTGAGAATCATGACGACTTAATACATGTTTGGTTATAGCCAAACCTAAACCTGAGCCACCTGTATCCCGTGATCGGGCTTGGTCAACTCGGTAAAAACGCTCTGTTAAACGGTGAATATGTTCACTCGCAATACCATCGCCATTATCTTCTACGCTAAATTCGGCTCCTGTATCATTCTTTTGCCAAGTAATAATAATTTCACCACCTTTTGGGGTGTAGCGAATTGCATTAAACACAAGGTTTGAAAAAGCACTGCGTAACTCTTGTTCTTTACCGATAACATTAAGTGTATCGTCAATATTAAGCGCTATAGTGTGTTGCTTTTCTTGATTCAACTGCTCGGCTTCACGGTAAATATTCATCAACATATCACTGATATCGACTTCTTCTTCAAAGTCCGGCTTGTCTGAATTCTCAATACGCGCCAATGCCAGTAATTGTTCTACTAGACTCGCCATTCGCTTACATTGCTCTAGCATAGTTTGCTGAGCTTTGCTCCACATTGCAGGTGGCGGTGCCATATCAGGATCAAACATTTCAAGATAACCTGACATTACTGTCAACGGGGTACGCAATTCATGGGATACATTAGCAATAAAATCACGGCGCATTTCTTCAAGCTGCTTTATTAACGTCACATCACGCACAACCATCATCAATTGTGATGTTGCGTAAGGTGTCACCCGCACTTCTAATACACTATGAGAGTCAACTGGCGATTGCAGCTCAAGCGGCTCTATGTACTCTTTCGAGTGCATATATTTAATAAAATCTGGACGACGGATTAAATTATCTAAACGCTGGCCATGATCAAGCGGCCACTGTAAACCAAGTAGCGCGATCGATTCTTTGTTGCACCAAACGATCGCCAGATCATCTTGCAAAACTAATACACCATCAGGAACCGCTTCGGCACCTTCTCGGAAACGACGAATAACATCGGCAAGTTCATTGCGTTTTCTGCGATTTCGCTGTTGTAGGCGGTAAATCCCCTCAAACACTTGCTCCCACACACCTTCACCTTCTGGTGGGTAGTATTTTCGTTGTTCCGTTAACCAATCGCTAAGTCGGAATAACTGGCGATAATTCCACACTAATAATGAAAGTGTACCTAGCCATAAAAGTAAAAAAGGAGCCCCTAACAGGACTCCTATTAATGTAAGTGGAATAAAGTAAACAAAAAGGCGTTTAACTAATTCCCGCTTACTAACGATTCGTAGCATAGACTTCTCTTAGGTTAGATTTTGCTCGAAAAGCGATAACCAGCACCACGTACTGTTTGCACTAATTTATCATGTCCCATGGGTGCAATCGCTTTACGTAGACGACGGATATGTACATCAACAGTGCGGTCCTCTACATATACATTTGTACCCCAAACATTATCTAGTAGTTGTTCACGGCTGTAAACACGCTCCGGGTGTGTCATAAAAAAGTGCAATAATTTAAATTCCGTTGGGCCCATATCCAACTCGTTGCCAGCTGATGTAACACGGTGAGAAATAGGATCTAAACGTAAACCGTGCACTTCAATTGCTTCTTCAAGTGATGTTGGCGATACGCGACGGAAAACGGCTTTAATACGTGCCATTAATTCTTTCGGTGAGAATGGTTTAGTAACATAATCATCAGCACCTACTTCAAGCCCTTTGATTTTGTCTTCTTCTTCACCACGAGCGGTTCTATTTTTAATCTTTTTAGCAATTTGTACACCACTGGTACCAGGCAGCATCCAGTCTAATAAAATCATATCAGGATAAGGCTCAACTAGCGCATCCATTGCTGAATCATAATCCTGAGCTTCAATAGCCTGAAATCCATTTTGTTCAAGTACGAATACCAACATTTCACGAATTGGTGCTTCGTCATCAACCACTAGTATCTTACGCGACATGAAATAATTCTCTTAGTTATCAACTGACTTCATTATCAAAGTAAAGTGTGACACTTTTATGAATATAAACATAAAAATATCATAAATAAAATGTTGTTAATCTGTAGTGTTATTTTCATCACTCTTTAATACTATTAAAAACAGCATATTTATCATTACGATAGAGACAAAAAAACACTATAAATTAATATTAAAAAGCCCCTAAAAGGGGCTTAAAAAATTAACTAAATTGTCACGTTTTTATTGCATTCAAAAATCATATCTAAGGGTCACCGCTAAGTGACCTTCGTCATCGCTGTTATCTAAATCTCGCTGGGTATACCAAATATAGGCTTTAGCTTGTTTGCCTAATTTACGCTCAACACCCACCGAACTTGCCGTACCGCTATCTTTTAATTTACCAAATCCCGTTTCATCATCTTGATACTGAACAAGGATCTTATAATTTTCAATTTTGTACGAAGCACTTACAACAAAGGTATCACCATCATCACCAGAAGATACTTTTTCGCTGTTTTGATACATACCATTGATAGTAAAATCCCCTAATTTACCTTGTGCTGAAACACGATCAATGTTGTAACCAGCAACATCCTCATCATGCGCGTATGACACATAAAAAGGTGTTTTCTTTAATGCCTTATCACCGTAACCAATTGCTGCTGAAACCCCTGATCCGTCAGTTTGTTTACTATTTTCTTCAGCGACATAAGTAAGTTCAAATTGCAATTGACCAAATTTAGGCGATTGGTAATTCACCATGTCTCCTAAACGGTTTTCACCCGTTGCCAAATGTTTAATATCACCGACGAAATCATTCATCATATCGAGTTTATTTTGCGATTTTTTAAGTGCGGTGTCTTTTCGGCCAATTAAGATCTGACCAAACTTATTGCTTTTGATCCCAACATATTGATCACGTGATTTAATGTTATCGTCGCTACCATTGGCACCATCTTGCTCTGAGATATTAACTTCCCACTCTAACTTGGTCAGAACAGAAAGATCATCCGAAATACTATGATTTGCTTTAATGCCAAAGCGAGAAGAATAAGAATCTACTTCAGTGGAGCTATCTTGATTATCAATATCGACATACCTTAAACCAAGGTGTGCTCGTCCATACACTTTGGCTTCCGTGTCTGCGATCACATCCATTGGTAACAACACTAAACCTATACAGCTCGCTAGTAAGAGTTTTTTGATCATAATGATTTCCTCAAGCAGAGTGTGTTTAAAGCAATTTGCTTTTATTTTATACACTTATGAAGTGAATATATATTTTATTTATTATTTACTCTAGTACATTTTTGCATGATGGCAATGTTATGGATCACTATTTTACTAGTCGGATCATATTTATACTAAGAACAAGCAAAAAAGCCGTTGCTTGGATCTAAAAATTACCAAGATCTTTGTAGTTTTAGATCAAATTTCAATGATTTAGCAGTGTTTTAACTTTGAAATTAGGTAATAACGCGCATTTAGTTAGTAGGATCGCGATCCCTGAAGGTAAAAATGGGATCTTGTTAGTAAGAAAGTGATCCCAAACATGCATTTGAGATCACCTTCTATTAGTTAGTTCGTTTGATGTTCAGCAATCTGCCACACACTCACCGAACCTGAGATTTCATTACCGATAACCAGTAATGGTTTACCTGTTGGGCTATTTTCAGAGGAAATAAACGACATTCCCTCAGGCGCTAAATCACCACTGATTTCAGCACCTTCTTCAACACCACGATTGATAAAGTAGTCAACAAATTCAACGTTATATGGGTTAGTGATATTAAATACCATAACCCCTCCCATGCGCTCTAAACCTAAAAATGCATAACTTTGCTCACCAATCTTGCCGATTGCAAGTGCCTCAGGCTCTGCACCTTTGGCATCCGAGCGCGTATCACCTTCATTTGCATCTTCATCATTATTAAACGCTTTACACGCCGTAATTCGGTCAACTTGATCACCCGAGTCAAAAACAAGCAAACCATTTTGATCCCAAATCGAGAATGATCGCGCACCATAGGTATACAACTTCTCATATAGCCCGTCTTGATCCGCGTCACCGTACTCAGTGGTCACTTTCAAACGACCAATATCATCATTATCATTATTTAAATGGCTGAAGTTTGCAGCTAAATTGAGATCTTTTACACGAGACTCATCGGTATAAGCTAAGCAACCATCATCTTCGTCATAATCAAGACCACCGTTTGCAAAACATTCTGCTTCATTTGCAGCATCAAAGAAATATTCTCGCCATCACCTTCATTGGCAGAAACAATAAATGAGGCACCTTGCCAAGTATAAGAAGCAATGGTATCGGGTTGATACATACCAAATAAATTATTGTAATGTTTAAAGTTAATACCACCGTCTTTATCGGATGCATCAAAATCAAGATTGGACCAATCTTTAAAACCTAGTCCTTTTACTTCAATGCTATTGCTTGTTAAATCTAAAAATGCAATTGCGTTATTCTCTTGCAGGCTAATATAAGCCATCTTGCTATCTGCACTTACTGTAATGTATTCAGGCTCTAAATCTTCAGCTACTGTGGTGTTAATTAATTTGCCTTTAATGATTTGTCCCTTAGGATTAGCAAATACAACGCCGTCAGCTTCAAGTTCAGCTTGCTTACCATTATATGCTGTCAGTGAAATTTCAGTTGCTGTGTTTGCCACTTCACCATTTGACACACTAATGATTGAGATACTGCCTTCACCATCAAATGAATAGTCACTTAGAGGTTCACCTTCATTGGCCACCAGTATTTTTGAGCCATCAGGGGTAAACGTAAGCATGTCAGGTAAATAGCCAACCGGTACGTTTTTGACAAAGCTTGGTGTAGATCCAGTTAAGTTATAAATAGCAACATTACCCCTTTCAGCTTTACTCGGTGCGGCCATTGCTACCGCAAGCAAACTTTGATCGGGCGAAATCACAATGCTATTTGCATCACCGCTGGTGTGATCATTTAATGTAATTTGGCTTGATGAAGTAAGGTTTGTATTGGTAACTACACCTTCATTGTTTTGAAGTAAACCATCCGCATCTATGGCATCAATTTTGATTAAATCAACAACAGCTTCAGCACCTGAGCTATTTATTGCAAAAATGGTTTGTGAAGCTTTATGAAAAGCGACAATCTCTGCTGCACCTTCAGGAGATTGTGCATTAAGTACTGCTCGTCCAACTAACTTTATGTCGAGTAAGTTTGTTGCATTTAAACCATCAACACCATTGCTGCCATCTGCGCCATTTGTTCCTTTGGCACCTGTAGCTCCGTCTTTTCCGTCATCGCCATCTAATGAACAACCAGATAATGCAGCCAATACTGTAATCGCTAGCAACGATCGTTTAATCATTTTTATTTTCCTAAAATAGTTGTGATACAAATCAACCAACTATTAGGCAAGAGAAAGATGAATAAGCTGTGACAGCTGTTTGATGTTTTTATTGCACAAAAAAAGCGTTTATATGAGCTATATAAACGCTTTGCTTGTTAAAGGAAGTTGTATAACTTGATGTTATTTAACTTGTTGGTTTAACTCACCAGCAAGGTATTTTTCATGCATCGCATCAAGTGAAATTGGTTTGATTTTAGCCGCTTGACCAGCTGTACCAAACGCTTCGTAACGTGCAACACAGATTTCAGTCATTGCTTTTGTCGCTTCAGCTAAAAATTTACGCGGGTCAAAGTTTGCAGGGTTATGAGCAAGGTGACGACGAATTGCACCGGTTGATGCTAAACGTAAGTCAGTATCGATATTTACTTTACGAACACCGTGCTTAATGCCTTCAACGATCTGCTCAACTGGAACACCATAAGTTTCAGGGATCTCACCGCCAAACTCGTTGATCACCGCAAGCCACTCTTGCGGTACTGATGACGAACCGTGCATTACCAAGTGCGTATTTGGAATACGCGCGTGGATTTCTTTAATGCGGTTAATTGCCAGAATGTCACCTGTTGGTGGACGTGTGAACTTATATGCACCATGCGATGTACCACACGCAATCGCAAGTGCATCAACACCTGTTTTCTTAACGAAATCAGCTGCTTCTTCAGGATCTGTGAGTAGTTGGTCTTCAGTAAGTTTGCCTTCTGCACCAATTCCGTCTTCTTCACCTGCTTCACCCGTTTCTAATGAACCAAGTACACCTAATTCACCCTCAACTGAAACACCACACGCGTGCGCCATTTCAACGGTACGGCGTGTTACATCAACGTTGTACTCGTAGCTTGAAGGCGTTTTACCATCTTCAAGTAGTGAGCCATCCATCATTACTGATGAAAAGCCTAATTGGATTGAGCGTTGGCAAACTGCAGGTGATGTACCGTGGTCTTGGTGCATTACTACAGGAATGTGTGGCCATTCTTCAATTGCCGCTAAAATCATATGACGGATAAACGGCGCACCGGCGTATTTACGCGCACCTGCTGAACCTTGAACGATAACAGGACTATTAGTCTTGTCTGCTGCTTCCATAATTGCACGCATTTGCTCTTGGTTATTCACATTAAACGCTGGAACACCATAACCATTTTCTGCCGCATGGTCTAATAGCTGACGCATACTGATTAAAGCCATTTTGCTTTCTCCAATTTTTGATGGCACCTAACGCCATCGAGTTTGAACGGATAGATTTGTTTATTGCCAAGTAACCACAGATTTTGAGAGAGATGATGGTTACTTGGCTTTTTATTCAGTTACTTAGATTTAATTCAATTAACCTAAGTATAGCGTGCACAAATTATTTCGCGCGCGCTTCTAACATTGCTACAGCTGGTAACTGCTTGCCTTCTAAGAATTCTAAGAAAGCGCCACCACCTGTTGAAATGTATGAAATTTTGTCTGCTACTTCATATTTATCAATTGCAGCAAGAGTGTCACCGCCACCAGCAATTGAGAATGCATTTGATTCTGCAATCGCATGTGCAAGTGCTTTGGTACCTGCACCAAATTGGTCAAATTCAAATACACCGACAGGGCCATTCCATACAACAGTACCGGCATTTTTGATAATCTCAGCAAGTGCCTTCGCTGAATCTGGGCCAATATCAAAAATCATGTCGTCTGAGTCAACATCTGCAACTGACTTTAATGTTGCTACAGCTGTTTCTGAGAACTCTTTACCAACCACTACGTCAGTTGGTACTGGAATATCACCACCCGCTGCTTTTGCTGCATGAGTTAGTTTATTTGCTTCATCAATTAAATCAGCTTCATAAAGTGATTTACCAACGTTATTGCCCGCAGCTGCGATAAAGGTATTTGCAATACCACCACCACATACTAACTGATCAACAACACTTGAAAGCGACTCAAGTACAGTCAGTTTAGTTGATACTTTTGAACCACCTACAATCGCTACAAGTGGGCGCGCTGGGTTATCAAGTGCTTTACCAAGTGCGTCAAGTTCAGCCGCAAGTAATGGACCTGCACAGGCAACATCAGCGTATAAACCAACACCGTGAGTAGATGCTTGTGCGCGGTGCGCAGTGCCAAACGCATCCATGACATATACATCACACAGTGCAGCTAATTTTTTAGCTAAAGCTTCGTCGTCTTTTTTCTCACCTTTGTTGAAGCGTACGTTTTCAAACACAACTACTTCGTTGTCTGCAACGTCAACACCATCAAGGTAGTCTTTTTCAAGGCGAACAGTTTGCTCTAATACGTCATTTAAATAGTTAACAACCGGCTGCATTGAGAATGCTTCATCGTATTCGCCTTCCGTTGGGCGACCTAAATGCGACATAACCATTACTTTTGCGCCTTTTTCTAAGGCTAATTTAATGGTTGGTAACGACGCACGAATACGCGCATCACTGGTTACTTTACCGTCTTTTACTGGAACGTTTAGGTCTTCACGAATAAGCACGCGCTTACCTTGTAAATCTAAATCAGCCATTTTAATGACAGACATTTGAGCTCTCCTTTAACATAAAAAAACCGCAAATTTGTTGGCAAACTCACGGTTATCTAAATCTAACTTTTTAGTGCCATCGCTTCGGCAGTATCTAGCATACGGTTGGCAAAACCCCATTCGTTATCGCACCAAGCTAAGATTTTTACTAAGCGCTTGTGGCTTACACGGGTTTGCGTACCATCGATAATCGACGAATGGCTATCGTGATTAAAATCAACCGATACCAGTGGCTCTTCGGTATAACTAATAATACCGGCCAAGTGTTGATGCTCTGCATCTGAAAGTACTTTATTAACCGTTTCAATTGTTACATCAGTATTAAGGGTGACACTTAAATCCATAGCAGTCACATTGATGGTAGGCACTCGTACCGCAATGGCTTCAAACCTGCTTTTAAATTTAGGCAAAATACGTTCGATACCACGCGCTAATTTAGTATCAACCGGAATAATCGATTGGCTTGCGGCACGGGTACGACGAAGATCACTGTGATAGGCGTCAATTACTTGCTGGTCATGCATTGATGCGTGAATGGTAGTAATTGCACCTGACTCAATACCAAACGCATCATCAAGTACTTTAATCACTGGCACAATACAGTTAGTGGTACACGAACCGTTAGATACTATGGTGTGTTCAGCTTTTAGTTCACCGTCGTTTATGCCAAATACAATGGTGGCATCCATATCAGCATCGGCGGGTTGCGAGAACAACACCTTTTTAGCGCCAGCATTTAAATGAAGTTCAGCATGTTCACGTGAGTGATATACACCTGTGCATTCAAGCACTACGTCGATATCTAATAAACCCCAAGGCAGTTCGCTTGGATTTTCTTCGGCGAATAACTGAATTAAGTCACCATTAACCGTAATGGCATCTTGTTTTAATTGCACAGGAAACTTAAAACGACCATGAGAGGTGTCGTATTTTAATAAATGCGCGATACCTTTAGCGTCTGCTAACTCATTAATCGCTACAATTTGAATGTCGTTAGTGCGACCTGCTTCGTATAAAGCTCTTACGATATTTCGTCCGATTCGACCAAAACCATTAATTGCAATTTTGATTGCCATTAAGTTGTTTTTCCTAACAGTGCAATGCACTTTTCACAAGTGGTGAGAGGGTTAATGGCGGTTATTCTAAAACAAAGAAATTGATTTCGATAGTGAAAAAAATTTATTCTTGGATTAGCAAATATAATGACACCGGTTACTTCCTAGGTATATCAAGGGATCCAGTAATTTCGCAAGTTTCATGAAGATTTTTAGAAAAATGTGATTTTAATTTCTCCGTTAAAAATGACACCGGTTTCCCTAAATTTATTACGTCAATTTAGTGCTAAATACGTACTATAAAAAACACAAAAAAAGCCTAATTTAGGCTTTTAAAGTCATCTAAAAAAAGCTTTAGATTTAGTCGTTCATTTGCAACTTTTCTTCTTGGCGTAAAGTTAGCACTTCAAAGCCGTCTTTGGTGACTAAAATAGTATGTTCCCATTGCGCTGATAGTTTTTTATCTCGGGTAACTACAGTCCAACCATTGGATAGGGTTTTGGTTTTTGATGTACCTTGGTTAATCATTGGCTCGATTGTAAACGTCATGCCTTCTTGAAGAGTCACACCGCTACCTTTTTTACCAAAATGAAGTACTTCAGGTGCTTCATGCATTTGCTGACCAATACCATGACCGCAATACTCTCTTACGACGGTATACCCTCGTTGCTCTGCATGTTGTTGAATTACCGCGCCGATGTCGCCCAGCTTTGCACCCGGTTTTACCTGTTTTATCGCAAGCCAAAGTGCCTCATAAGATGTATCAACCAAGCGTTTTGCTAAAGGCGTTACATCGCCAATACAGTACATTTTACTGCTATCAGCAATAAAGCCATTTTTCTCTAAGGTAATATCAATATTTATGATGTCGCCATTTTTAAGCTTTTCTGTGCTACTGGGTACACCGTGACAAACTACTTCATTTATCGATGGATTGAGTACATATTTAAAGCCATATTGGCCTTTACTTGCGGGACGTGCATTTAACGTATTGGTAATGAAGTCCTCAACAAAATTATTGATATCTAAAGTCGATTGACCAATTGCAATATAGTCATCTAAAGCTTCGAATACTTTAGCAAGCAATTGCCCTGATGTTCGCATGAACGCTATTTCAGATGGGTTTTTAATTATTATTTCACTCATTACTTGTTCCTTGTAACGCTACTTCGCGTAACAACTCCTTTTCCATTATTTCAGCAAAGGTCAAATTTGGATTACGCTCAGCAAGTCGCCCTACTTTTATCCAAAATTCAGCTTGAGAGTTGATAGAACGAACCATTACGGTGCTAGCATGACGAATTTCATCATGTAATTGATCGGAAATTTTCACAATACCCATAGCTTTATTCAAACCAAAATATACGATTTATATATAATACGTATACAATCTATATAAAAGCAATAAAAAATGGCGCCAAAGGCGCCATTTTGGGCTGGGTAACAAATGAATTATCTTGGCAGATTTTTGCTTAACTTTTTATGTTTATTCATTACATCACTGTAATAACCATGAAGCGCTTCGGTTAGCTGCCCTTCTTGGCGCTTTAATTTTTCAGCTTGTGAGATATTTTGCTGCTTTAATGTCACATTTTCAGCACGTAGTTGATTAATGACATCAGCTTGCTGCTGCGCTTTCGTCTTTAGATCTTCCACACTATGAAGTGAGTCTTTAATTAGCGCGTTTAGTTCTTCATTACGTTCATTGAGCTCTCGACAATGATGTTTCATTACCGATTTGCTCATATTGGCTTCTTCAACCTGTTGCTGTAAATCATGCAGCTGAGCAGTCAGTTCATCGCTTGGTTTTTTCTTAGCGTCTGATAACTGCTCCATTAATGTTTCAAGCATGGCATTTGAGTTTTCCCACTCACGTTCAATAATTTGAACATGTTTAATAATCATTTCATGATCATTTTGTAGTTGCTCAAATTGCTGCTGCTTTTCTAACAACAACTTCTTCTGTTGAATGAGCTGTTCTGTCAGTGCTTTTTCATGTGCACGTTGCGCAAAAGAGGTAATATTTGCTTGTACGGGATCTGCACCACAAACAAGTTCAGGTGCATTTTGTTCAGAGGTAACCATCTCCCTTTCCTCGTTTTTATACCTATCAAAAGTTGCTTAAATTTTAGCAAGAGGACTGCTTTGGGGAGTTTGATCTAAATCAGTTTTTATAATTAAGAATCGTTATCAAAGAGGAATCTATTGCGCTAGATCAAAAAAGCGATGCATTTGCATCGCTTTTGATTATTATAGCTTTTTTTGCAATTATACGAGCTGGTTTGCTTTCGCTACGATATTTTCAACCGTAAAACCGAAGTGCTTAAATAGCTCATTTGCAGGCGCTGACTCACCAAATGTTGTCATACCTACAACTGCACCATTTAGACCAACGTACTTGTACCAGTAATCTTCAATGCCCGCTTCTACTGCAACACGCTTAGTTACTGCACTTGGCAGTACAGACTCTTTATAAGCCGCATCTTGTGCATCAAATAAATCAGTTGACGGCATAGAAACAACACGTACTTTTTTACCTTGAGCGCGAAGTTCAGCTGCTGCTTGCATTGAAAGCTCAACTTCAGAACCTGTTGCAATAAGAATAATCTCAGGCTCACCATCACAGCTTAATACGTAACCACCTTTACGTACATTCGCTAATTGCTCAGCTGTACGCGCTTGTTGTTGTAAGCCCTGACGAGTAAATACAAGTGATGTTGGGCCATCTTTACGTTCAATAGCATCTTGCCATGCAATTGCAGACTCAACTTGGTCACATGGGCGCCAGTTAACTAGGTTTGGCGTTAAACGCATGCTTGCTAGCTGCTCAACTGGTTGGTGCGTAGGACCATCTTCGCCTAGACCGATTGAATCGTGGGTGTACACAAAAATTGAAGGTTGCTTCATAAGCGCCGCCATACGTACTGCGTTACGCGCATATTCCATAAACATTAAGAACGTAGCACCGTAAGGAATAAAGCCTTTATGCAGCGCAATGCCATTCATAATTGCCGACATACCAAATTCACGCACACCGTAGAAGATGTAGTTACCTGATGCGTCGTTTGCTGTTAAGCCTTTTGAACCTTCCCAAAGTGTAAGGTTTGAGCCTGCAAGGTCAGCAGAACCGCCCATAAACTCAGGTAGCATAGGGCCAAATGCGTTTAGCGCATTTTGTGATGCTTTACGTGTCGCTGGGTTTTCAGGGTTTGCCTGAAGGCCTTCAATATAAGCTTGTGACTTTTCAGCCCAATCTGCTGGTAACTCACCTTTTTGACGACGTTCAAATTCTGCCGCTAGTTCAGGAAAAGCCACCTTATACGCATCAAACTTTTCAGTCCAAGATGCTTCTTTAGCAGTACCCGCTTCAACTGCATTCCAATCAGCATAAATATCAGCTGGGATATCAAATGCACCGTGCTCCCAGTTTAAGAATTCACGTGCAGCTTGAATTTCAGCATCACCTAATGGTGCACCGTGACAGTCGTGGCTGCCTGATTTATTTGGTGAACCGTAACCAATGACTGTTTTACAACAGATTAATGTTGGCTTGCCAGTTTCAGCACGCGCTTCATCGATAGCTGCGCGAATAGCTTCGCTATCGTGGCCATCTACATTACGTACAACATGCCAACCGTAAGATTCAAAACGTGCCGCTGTATCGTCAGTGAACCAACCTTCTACTTCACCATCGATTGAAATACCGTTGTCATCCCAAAACGCAACTAGCTTACCTAAACCTAAAGTGCCTGCTAGCGAACACGCTTCGTGAGAGATACCTTCCATAAGGCAACCATCACCAAGGAAACAGTAAGTGAAGTGATCAACAATATCGTGACCTTCACGGTTAAACTGGTGCGCAAGGGCTTTTTCAGCAATTGCCATACCGACTGCGTTAGTAATGCCTTGACCTAATGGACCAGTCGTTGTTTCAACACCCGGTGCATAACCGTATTCAGGGTGACCCGGTGTTTTAGAGTGCATTTGACGGAAGTTTTTAATTTCCTCAATTGGAAGATCATAGCCAGATAAATGCAGTAAAGAATAAATTAGCATTGAGCCGTGACCGTTTGACAGAATAAATCGGTCGCGATCAGCCCAATCAGGGTTTGCTGGATTATGGTTTAAATAGTCGCGCCATAGCACTTCAGCAATGTCTGCCATACCCATAGGGGCACCTGGGTGGCCAGACTTGGCCTGTTGCACTGCGTCCATAGATAGAACGCGAATAGCATTTGCTAGTTCTTTACGTGACGGCATGGATTTTCCTACCTCATTATTTGTTTGCTGTCATAATTTGGATACATTGGCCAATAAATACTGATTTATTTAAGTACGCATTGGTCAATGTACCCACGCAGCTCTATTCTTACCTATTAGCACACGCGGAGCAATGGAAAACCGTCTATAATCTAGCTTCTTTATGCACAAAACAGCCTAGTATCGGTGAAGAAATTTCACTTTTAATTTTTTTTAGACGTCTAGGCGTAAAGTTATTGTTTGCTGCGTCGATATTCGATAGAATACTCGACCATTTAATTTAACCTGCGCAAATCCTTGTGGCAACGCGCATTTTTTGTGAGTGAGTAGAAATACCATGGCAAGAACTTTATTTACTTCTGAGTCAGTATCTGAGGGTCATCCGGATAAAATCGCTGACCAAATTTCTGATGCGGTTTTAGACGCAATTATCACACAAGATAAACATGCGCGTGTTGCCTGTGAAACAATGGTTAAAACAGGTGTTGCAATTATCTCTGGTGAAATTTCAACAGATGCATGGGTAGACCTTGAGTCAATCACACGTAAAGTAATCACAGATATCGGTTACACATCATCTGACGTAGGTTTTGACGGTGACACATGTGGCATCATGAACCTAATTGGTCAACAATCACCTGAAATTGCACAAGGTGTTGACCGCACTAAGCCTGAAGAGCAAGGTGCTGGTGACCAAGGTTTAATGTTTGGTTACGCTACGAATGAAACACCAACATTAATGCCTGCTCCTCTTTACTACTCTCATTTACTTGTAGAGCGTCAAGCAGAAGCGCGTAAATCAGGTATTCTTCCTTGGTTACGTCCTGATGCAAAATCTCAGGTAACCTTTGTTTATGAAGACGGTAAGCCTGTTGCAATTGATGCGGTTGTACTATCTACTCAGCACAACCCAGACATCGAGCAAGACGCATTAGTAGATGCTGTAATGGAAAACATTATTAAGCACACGCTACCTGCTGAGCTTTTAACTGAAGACACTAAATACTTTATTAACCCAACTGGTCGTTTCGTAATCGGTGGCCCTGTTGGTGACTGTGGTCTTACAGGTCGTAAAATCATCGTAGATACATACGGTGGTATGGCACGTCACGGTGGTGGTGCATTCTCTGGTAAAGATCCATCAAAAGTTGACCGCTCTGCGGCATACGCGGGTCGTTATGTTGCTAAGAACATTGTTGCAGCTGGCCTTGCTGATAAGTGTGAAATCCAAGTTTCTTACGCTATCGGTGTTGCTGAGCCAACGTCAATCACAGTTGATACATTCGGCACAGGCAAAATCTCTGAAGAGAAATTAGTAGAGCTAGTACGTGAGCACTTCGACTTACGTCCTTACGGTATCACTAAGATGCTTGACCTACTTCACCCAATGTACCAAATGACTGCAGCATATGGTCACTTCGGTCGTGAGCCGTTCGAAATGACAGTAGGTGAAGATACATTCACAGCATTTAGCTGGGAAAAAACAGACAAAGCAGACGCTCTTCGCGCCGCTGCTGGTTTATAATAACCGTCTGATTGAGAAAAAGCGCCACTGGCGCTTTTTTTATGCCTAAAATTCAGTAAGTTGCTATGATAACCGCTCTAACAAGTGATAAAGAAACTACACGGTGAAGTTATGTACCTTTCAATCAAACATTACCCTGAAATAACAAACCATAGTGACCAAGACAGAATAGCGCGCCTTGCCAAACCTTACCTCACTACCCCAGCAATTGTTTACGTTGTCCATTGTGTCGTCTTTCTAGCCCTCATCATGATAGACATAGCCAGTGTGCAACAACTACATCCTTTTATTCTAAAAACAGGTTTGTTTATTATTTATATGATGGTTATGTATTTAACTGGTGTTAATACATGGCAACGTAGCCAGTTTTTAATGCATCTTGATAAAATAAAGGCAAAATCAGAACAATCTGATATCGCTCTTGCACAATCATCTTTATTTAATTATTGGCAAGATTATCAAGTAGCTAAAACCTTTATCGTAACAGCACCTAGTTATTCACGGATGCATACTTTTGAGTTTGGTTACTTAAGCCTCAGTGAAAATGGTGAAAAAGCGATGATCCGTGTATTAGAAGACGAAAACTTGGCGTCAAGTCAACTTAAAATAGCGGTTTTAAATGAACAAGTAATCCCTGCGGTAATTACAGAAAATACAAACGTCGTTTTAACTATAGCGGAGCAACCAATAAATGGCTCCATTAGCAAGATTAACCAAATAGCAAAACGTAAAATAACCACAAATCAATTATCAATTAACTTCACAGAAAAGTTACTGGTGGTAGAATTTGAACAATCGCCACATGAACTCTCACTGATATCAAGCGTAACAAACCCGCAAACCAAGCAATCCTATCAACTAAAACTCGTTGCCGTAGACAATCAAAATTTTGTGGTATATGAAATCCTCGATGAGGATATCTCACGTCCGCTAATGAGTGCAGATTTAATCATTTTTGAAAACGATAAAAAACAACGCGCCCATGTGCTCGGGTTTTCAGAGCTCGCTTCACATTTTGGCAATCACTATCCACTGAGTGGTGGTGAAATTCGCTGATTAGACTTTCCACCACAAATTGAGTATAAAAACATCTTCTAAACAAGGAGTACTTTGATGAGTAAAGGGTATGTAGTTGCGTTTGTACTTGGCGCATTGAGCTTTTTTGTTGTTTCAACGTTTTTTCATTCCGAGCATCTACAGCAAAGTACACAAACACTAGAACACACTCTCAAAAATAGTGAAAAATCAATTAACCAAGGGTTTTCGCAAACCCAACAACCATTAGAAAGCGCGTTGAAAAACACAACAAAATCCTTAGAAAACACCCTAAGTACACTTTCTAAATCAGCGCTTATTGAAAAGGTAATATTGCTAGAAGATCAACTTGCTGCCACAACTCAAAAACAAGAGCAGCTTATTGAAGAAGTTACACAACAATCGCAAAATTTAATAAAACAAAAAGTTGCTGAGCTAGAGCAACAAATGCAACAACAAATTGACACTTTGCTAAATGAGGGCAGTGACGGCTTTAATTTAGCTTTGCAGTTTGAACAACAAACACGTGATGATAACTGGGCTGAAAACAGCGAAGCGTTACTGAGCGATTTTTTTAGCACTCACGACTTTATAGATGATGTAAAACTTAATAACATTAAATGCCGCACCAGCATATGCCAAGTAAATTATGAATTTGCTGATAATTTTGAATCATCACATCTTTTTACACATCGTTTGTCTCAATTTATAACTAAGCACAACTTCGGCTCAAGCCAGTCACAAGAGAACAATGGCATCGTTAATATGCATATTGCGAAGTAGTTAATATTTGACCTAGGCTGTTTTAACGCAGGAATATAACTTAAGCCGCTCTCTCATTTTTTTGAAGGTATTAAACACGTTTGATTTAGCGACAGAATTGCCTAGCCAGTGAGGAATTTTACCTGCAGGATCCGCAAACGCTTGGTACTCAATCGAAATTGAATTTTGACTACGTTGATTAATCACCCAACTCGCTTCAACATGCTCAATACGAATGTAATTATCTTGTATTGGGTAAACATTCGGTGCAGCTTGAATGCCTATTTGCGTTTGCGAATTAGAAGTTCGAAATATACGTGAATACGTCACCATATCACGGTTTTTAATCGGCCAAGGCGCATTAAACCTCGTATGTACTATATGTTCATCGGGTGATGGTGATTCAAGTACCGTAACGCTTTGCACATTACTTAGCCATTTATCCGCATGTTGGGTATCAAATAATAATGACTCAAAGGATGCTAAGCATCCTTCGGTTAAAGTGGTGGCTTTTAGTTTAAGCAGTCCGTTTGGTAATGCTTGCTGATAAACTTCAATCCCTTGTTTGTTTTTAACTTGCTGCCATTCTAATGCGCTCAGCTGAGAGCAAAAAAATAGCAGCAACAGCAACGTACGCATATTATTGCCAGTAGGGCTCCAATTTTTGACTTGCAAGACGGCTGTGTTCCATTGCCGCAAGTAACCCATCATTTTTCTGTGCTAACCACAGTAAAATACTTTTAAATCGCTCTGGCTCTTGCTGAGATTCACACAATTGTTTCAAGTAATCATAAGTCGCAAGTTCATCCATGCCATGAATTATATCAAGCCAAGGGCCTCTAAAATCATCGCGCAGCGAACCTTCAAATAGCTGGCCTAAGCAACAGCCACTCAATAGATTGCGATGTAATTTCTGACGTTTTTCAATATAGTTCTCAGCGCTTACCACATCATGAGGTAATAAATGCTGCATTTCTTGCCAATCATTTTCAAACAATTGCGCTGCAATCTCTTTAACTGGCTTACTGGCCGCGACAATCTGCTCTTGCCCCCACCCGTCACGCCAACGCTTTTCAATCAGAAACCGCGTTAAATCCAAAATCAGCTGGTTATAACGAGGGCTGTGAAATATTGCTTTTAAGTTTTTACGAGATGGTTGCTCTGCCTTTAGGTTATCGATAACTTGCTCAAGCTCTGGTGCCGCTGAAATACGCTTATGAAAGGCATGCTTTTTGGACGTAAACATACGTAACTGAATTGCAGTCTCGACCCAAGAAAAAGTTTCCAATAACCACTTTAGTTCTTTACGCAATGACTTAGTAACTTGTTTATCGGCTACCTCTTCAAATAACCAAAAGCTATGTCGAATTAGACTCACCCCATCCACAATACGTTTTAAGGTTTTGAGTTTAGGCGCATCGATGTAACATTGTTCGTGTTTTTGCACAAACTCAATACCATACTGCAAACACTTCTCAAGTGCTTGCTCTTGCGTTGCTGTTTCATCAAGTTGCACATAACCTAAAAAGGTATCCGCAACTAATGGGGCATCGTCTGCTAAACGGTAACCACGCGCGGCTTTACTATACAAACCTAAACGCACTTCACTGCAACTTATTAGCTTGTTTGCTAGTTCAAAAAGCTCGCTTCTATCCCCGCTAATTAATTCCATTTCAACTTCACAAATCGGCACACTTTGCCCTGAAGCTGAAATATCCCCTTTATCCAATACCAATTCTATTTCAGTGCCTGATTCTGTTTCCAATAACCAAGTACGGCGAATAAAATTAGTATTAAAAATTGAAAATAGATTTTCACTAATCGCATTTGGCTCAATACCCGCTGGCCAAATAGCACTGTCGAATAACGAAATATTGGGGCGCGAACTATTAATAGGCAAATTGTATTCTGGGCGTTGATGAAAGCCTCCTACCACTTTGCCTGCTAGTTTTATCGTTTGTTCACACTCACCATCAACACAACGCGTACGCAAACCAATATCAAGCGCTCTTAGCTCTCGACTTGGTGTGTCAAAGTAGGCGTTTTGTAAATTACGTGAAGCTTTATTACTGACTTTTTTTGAAAACTGAGTAATCAGTGCTGGCAGTTGAGAAATAACTTGTTCTGAAACTAAAAATTTCAGCTCTATTTCAGTATCCATTAGCTGGAGGATTGACCTATTTTATTAGCAAAGCCTAAGTAAAACTAAATCTGCGTTTAAATGCAACCTTTTACGTCACCACTTGTAAACAACAACTTAATTATTAGAAGACCAAAGCATCGCGCGCAATTGCCTTTCTCGACTTGCTATTAGACTGCTAAATCCATACTATGAAGCCTTACATACTGGACAACAACAATTAAAACAGGATCTTCCCATGTTTAAATCGATTGCTGGGTTTCTTTTATTAGCAAGTTTAAGCACAGCCATCCAAGCCGAAACGACATCTGAAAACGAACCGGCTACCGAAGTACTTGAAGTGCAAACTTCAGAGACATCAACTTCTTCAACTGCTTATATTACAGATAACTTATTTGTTTATATGCACTCTGGTCCGGGCAAGAATTATCGTATTCTTGGTTCTGTGCAAGCAGGCACTGAGTTACAACTACTCGATGAGAATAAAGAATCAGGTTACAGCCAAGTAAAAGACAGCCGCGGTCGCACTGGCTGGATTGATAAACGTAATATCAGCAAGCGCCCTGGTTTAGCACAACAAAACGCTAAATTAAAAAGTCAATTGTCCGAGCTACAAGCTGAACTAAACTCAGCACAGCGTGATATGCCCTTATTACGCCAATCAACGAATGAACTAGAAGTTAAAAACCGTGAGTTAAGCGCTGAAATTGAAAACTTAAACTCGCAAATTGAAAGTTCGCGTAATCAAAAACAACAAGCTTCTGACAAACAGCAAAAACAGCTACTGATTTATGGTGGTGGCATTGCATTTATCGGGATTTTACTAGGCATTATTATCACCATCGTATTATCACGCCGCAAGCGTTACGACGGTTGGGCATAAACGCCAAATCAAACAAAGCGCTGATATCAGCGCTTTTTTTATTCGTCTATTTTAACTGCTAACCCGTTATCTTGTTTAACATGTTCAATCACCATGTAAGTCCGATTGGTACCTACTCCTGGAATATCAACAATTTTACCAAGCACCTCTCGATATTCGATCATATCGCCTACACGTATTTTTAATAGGTAATCGTAACCACCTGCAACCATATCGCATGACACCACTTGATCAATACGCATAATATGCTGTTTAAAAATATCAAATGCCGCTTCGGTTGATTCTTTTAATGTTACCTCAACGTGGGCCACCACATTTTGTTTTAACTTTGTCGCATTTAAACGGGCACCATAACCTTCAATGTAGCCATCATCTTCAAGCTTTTTAACTCTTTCAAGACATGGGCTCGGGCTTAAATTAACTTGTTTCGCTAAATTTACGTTAGAAATTCGGCCATTTCTTTGTAAAGCATCTAAAATTGCTAAATCGATTCGATCGAGCACACGTGTTTTGATAGAGGTGGTCATACAGAATATTATTTGGCATCTTTTGAACAATTCCCTGTAAATTACCGGATATAGCCAAAATACGCCAGCACATTCTGCTGAAAAGAATTTACACTACGCCCCTATTTTATAAATTTAACCTATTTTATTTTGAGGGTTTCTTTATGCTTTACAATGGTGACTTAACTACCAAATGTCCGATCCGTCAGCAGATCCGTGACTTTTACCGTATTGATGAAGACCAAGTTATTGACCATATTCTGCCGCTTGCAGAAGTGGGTGTAAGCGCACGTAGTCGTGCATGGGAACGTGCACGCCAAATGGTATTAAATATTCGTAACGATCAAGAAGGTCAAGGTGGTGTTGACGCATTACTTAACGAATACTCATTGTCTTCTGAAGAAGGCGTGGTGTTAATGTGTCTTGCTGAAGCATTGTTACGTGTTCCAGATAAAGAAACTCAAGATAGCCTTATTCGCGATAAACTAGCGAACGGTGACTGGAGCTCTCACTTAGGTAATAGCGACTCTCTATTTGTAAATGCATCAAGCTGGGGTCTTCTTTTAACCGGTAAGATGGTTAACTATGCTGACAAAAATAAAGAAGACCAATTTGGTTTATTAAAGCGCACTATGGGTCGTATTGGTGAACCAGCGATTCGTAAATCAGTACAATATGCCATGAAGATCATGGGTAAGCAGTTTGTAATGGGTACTACCATTGAAGAAGCTGTTGAGCGTGCAAAAGATAAAGAAGCCAAAGGCTATGCATATTCTTACGATATGTTAGGTGAAGGCGCGCGCACCATGGAAGATGCTGAACGTTATTTCAATAGCTACAAAATGGCAATTCATGTTATTGGTAAAGCAGCTAATGGCCGTGGTCCAATTAAGAGCCCGGGCATTTCAGTAAAACTTTCAGCTATTCACCCACGTTACGAGTTCACACACCGCGAGCGTGTAATGGAAGAGCTAGTACCAAAACTAAAAGAGCTAGCGCTAACAGCAAAGCAATACGACATTAACTTTACAGTTGATGCGGAAGAAGCTGACCGTTTAGATATCTCACTCGATATTATTGAAGCTGTATTCTCAGATGATGCTTTAGGTAACTGGGCTGGTTTCGGTCTGGCGGTTCAGGCATACCAAAAGCGCGCTATCTTTGTAATTGATTGGCTAGAAGCGCTTTGTCGTCGTGTAAACCGTAAGATGATGGTTCGCCTTGTAAAAGGTGCTTACTGGGATACCGAAGTAAAACTTTCACAAGCAGATGGCTTAGAAGACTACCCAGTATTTACTCGTAAAGCGACAACTGACGTTTCTTACAAAGCATGTGCAATTAAACTAATGAAAGCACGTGATGTGATTTTCCCGCAATTCGCAACACACAACGCATACTCTGCTGCCACTATTTTAGAACTGGCTGATGGTAACTACTCTAACTTCGAATTCCAGCGTCTACACGGTATGGGTGAGTCGCTTTATGACCAAGTTGTAACTGAAGATCGCGTTCAATGCCGTGTTTATGCACCAGTTGGTCACCATGAAGACTTACTTGCTTACTTAGTGCGTCGTTTACTTGAAAACGGTGCTAACTCGTCGTTCGTAAACGCGATTGTAGATGAGTCGCAACCAGTAGAGTCTCTACTTGAAGATCCAGTTGAAAAAATTCAGCGCGTACGCAACAAGCGCAACCCGCAAATAGTATTACCAAAAGATTTATACGGTAGCGAGCGTCAAAACTCAAAAGGGTTAGATTTAACCAACATCAACCATATCACACCATTTAAGGCAAACTTAGATAAGTGGGTTGCTGAAAACCTAATGACCCATGCGGATGTGCCTGAAGGCCATGAAGCGGTTATTAACCCTGCTAATCACGCAGAAGTGCTTGGTTCTATTCGTCACCAAGACGAAACAGAAATGAAAGCGTTAGTAGATACAGCCGAAGCCGCTTTCCAATCTTGGTCACAAACACCGGTTGCTGAGCGCGCTGACATTTTACGTCGCACTGCAGACATTTTAGAGCGTCACCGTGATGAACTAATCGCGCTTTGTATTAAAGAAGCAGGTAAAGTTGCACAAGACGGCGTTGATGAAGTACGTGAAGCAGTAGATTTCTGTCGTTACTACGCAGCACGCGCCGAAGAACTTGCAGCTGATAGCCGTTTCTCACCTCGTGGTGTGATTTTATGTATCAGCCCGTGGAACTTCCCGCTTGCGATTTTCCTAGGCCAAGTAGCTGCAGCTATCGCTACAGGTAACTCAGTAATTGCAAAACCAGCAGAGCAAACATCACTTGTTGCACTTCGTACCATTGATTTAATGCGCGAAGTTGGTTTACCAGAAAACGTAGTTCAACCTGTTATTGCACGCGGTAGCAAAGTTGGTCAGGTAATTATTCCTGACCAGCGTGTACAAGCGGTAATGTTTACAGGTTCAACTGAAACAGGCACGCGCATTGCACAAACGCTTGCAGAACGTGGCGGCGACCAAGTACCTCTAATTGCAGAAACAGGCGGTCAAAACTGTATGATCGTTGACTCAACTGCACTTCCAGAGCAAGTGGTTGACGATGTTGTTTCTTCAGGTTTCCAATCGGCAGGTCAGCGTTGTTCTGCGCTACGTGTACTATTCGTACAAGAAGAAATCGCAGATAAAGTAATTAAGATGATCAAAGGTGCAATGAAAGAATTGCATGTTGGTGACCCTGCCTACTTATCAACAGATGTTGGCCCTGTAATTGATCAAAAAGCACTTGATGCGCTTAACGAGCACGTTGAGTACTTAAAAGATAAAGCGACACTTCATTTTGAATGTCCAATTCCGGCAGATAATGAAGATGGTCACTTCTTCTTTGCGCCACGCTTATATGAAATCAGTGACTTATCAGTACTAACGAAAGAAGTATTTGGTCCGTGCGTACACGTAATCCGCTTCAAAGGTACTGAAATTGATAATGTTATCAACCAAGTAAACAGCACAGGTTTCGGTTTAACTATGGGTATTCATACCCGTATCGAAGAGCGCGCAGAGTACCTAGCGAAACAATCTCGTGCAGGTAACATTTACGTAAACCGTAATATGATCGGTGCAGTAGTAGGTGTGCAACCATTTGGTGGTCGCGGCCTATCAGGTACTGGTCCTAAAGCAGGTGGTCCAACTTACTTAACACGCCTAGTAAAAGAAAATGCTGCACCTGAAAACGTTCAAGCAACCAATATCAATCTTGATGGTGAAGTAATTGCAGATGACAACCACGCAGTTGAACGCGTTAATCAGCTTATGGTTAACTCAATTCGTGATGAAAAAACATGGCGAACAACTAGCTTAAACGACCGTATTTCAGTATGTCGTCAAATGCTTGCTAAAATCGCGCAAGTTGAAATTATGGATAAACTTGCTGACGACTTAACACAAACAATTGCGGACGCGAGAAGTCAGTTAGACCGTATTGAAAAACGTTTAGCAAAAGGCACTGTACTGCCAGGTCCTACAGGTGAATCAAATACAATTTACCTAGAGCCACGTGGTTGTGTTGTTTGTTACGCTGATAAAGATACCTCGTTTAACTTCTGGGTACTTTCTATCGTAACGGCAATTGCAGCAGGTAATACGGTAATTACTGTTGTTTCTGATTTATTCCACGAAGAAGCGTTAGCATTCCGCGAAAAGCTGATTGCATGTGGTGTTGCAGAAGGTGTACTACAAGTTGCTAAGCTATCTGAGCTAAACGCAACACTTGCTCACCCGCATGTTGCAGGTGCGGTAATTGGCAGTGGTTGTGAGCGTAAAGCGTTAGTGAACGAAAAACTAGCGGCACGTTCTGGTGCAATTTTACCAGTAATCAGTGCTCAGTATTACGACACGCTAATCAACCGTCTCGTTACTGAAAAGACAGTGAGCATTGATACCACAGCATCTGGTGGTAACACGTCACTTATGACATTAACCGACGCAGACTAATTTGAAGTTCTGACCCGATATTCGGGTTGTTAAGCAAAAATAAAAGGGCGAAGTTTTACTTCTGCCCTTTTCTTTTATATTCAACTTAATTTTCATCACTTTATTTGCTAGTTTTAAGGGTAATGAAAAATAATTAATGTGCTGCCAATGTTAAAAACCATTTTAGTATCTGAGCTTGTACCAGGCATGTTTGTACAAGGTGTTGTAAAGCAACAAGGTAGTGTCAAAGTAAAGACCGAAGGCTGGGTAAGGACACAAGCTGCAATCGACAAACTTGTGCAATCTGGCATTTTAGAGGTTTCAGTCGATCCTGATAAATTTATCGATTTAGCCGCAGAAAAAAAAGCGACTACAGAAACAAAACCAGTGCCAACTGCAAAGTTTGATCCGACAAAAACTACTGCTAGTTTTTCAAGCGAAGCTAACAAAGCTAAAAAACTTTACAGCGAAGCAAAACAGCTTCAATCAAAAGCATTTGATGATATTCGCGCTGGCCGCAAGATTGATGTAGAGCCTTTTAAACAAGTTGCAAACGGCTTTATTGATTCGGTGTTCCGCAATCAAGATGCCCTTGCCTGCATGACGCGCATTCGAGAAAAAGACGCTTATTTACTTGAACATTCAATCAATGTTTCGGTACTTATGAGTATTTTTGCAAAGCATATGGGATTTGACCGAGACATTATTCATGAGCTTGCCACCGGTGCGTTATTGCATGATATTGGTAAAATTAAAGTCCCAGATGAAATCCTCAATAAGCCCGGAAAGTTAACTGATGAGGAATTTGATGAAATCAAACGACATGCGCTTTACAGTAAAGAAATTTTAGAAAATTCAGGCTTGAGCGACATTGCTATTCAAGTGGCAGGATTTCACCATGAACGTTTAGATGGAAAAGGCTATCCATTTGGCTTGAAAGACGATGAAATCAATCAATATGTGCGCATGATATCAATTGTCGATGTATATGACGCGCTTACAGCTAAGCGTGTGTACAAAGATGATATGAACCCTATTCAAGCCTTCAAAATTTTACGTGCCGGTTGCCCTAACTGTTTTGATAGCGACTTAGTTGCACGATTTATCCAGTGTATTGGTATTCACCCTGTTGGTACGTTAGTCAAACTCAAAAGTCAAAAGCTAGGCATTGTGTCACAAAGTAATTTTGAGCAACCACTTAAACCAATGGTAAAAGTCTTTTACAGTGCAAAACACCAACACTACACCGAAGTACAGGACTTAGACTTAGCCAGCAACCGCACCGACGATGAGCTGGAGTCGTCAATCAAACCTGAAGATTTTGGCATTGATTTAATTAAGTTTTTCCGCAATGCCTTTTTTGATTAAGAAGAAATGACTCCTGATAAAAACGGTAAAATCCGCATTCCTATTACCAAGTTGGAAGTAGGTGATTTTGTGGAAGAAGTAACAAAACAGCTTGGTGATGTAAAGATTGTACAAACAGGTATTGTACGTAATTACTTTGCATTACAAGCGCTTAAGAAAAAAGGCGTTATTGAGGTTTTAGTCGATACTGCACGGTCAAATAAAAGTGAAGAAGTAGAAACAACGACTGCAATAAAAAAAATAAAAATTGAAAGCCAAATTGAAGCTGCACTCCACTGGCAAGACAAAGCACTCAGCCTAATGGAAGACACTCTTGCTCGTGCCAAAGCGCACTTGCCGATCGATTTATTTAGTTTAGAAAAGCTCGCAATTGATGCATTAGCGCTTACTAAACAACATAAAGATGTTTTAGGTTTAGCAGTGCGCTGCAAGATGTCCAATAACTTGCTGGCGAGCCATTTGATTCGTATTGCTGTGAGCTTGGCACAGTTTTGTCAAAGCCATAACTATCAACCCCAAGTTAATCAAAGCTTAGTACTTGCAGGATTACTGTCGCGCCTTGGTTACCAGTTGCTGCCAAACAAGCTTCGTTTACCAAATGAAAAATTAGCGGTTATTGAACAGCGTCAAAAACAACAGCATATTGCCCAGCTGCTCAAACTTCTCTCACTTAGTGGGCAACCTAGTCCACAGGTATTGCGCCTGCTTGCAGAGCAAAATGAATTACTTGATGGTACAGGCTATCCTCATCAATTAGACATAGATAAGCTAAATTCCGCACAACGGATTTTAAGTATTGCGATTACGTTTGATAGTTTGGTATTTGGTTTTGATCATACTAAATCGCTCGGCAGTACAGCGGCCTTTAGAGAGCTTATGGATCGTTCGCCTGCCCATTTCGACCCCGATTTACTACAACAGTTTATTCAAACAGTGGGTCTATATCCTGCGGGCACCTTAGTAAAATTAGCCTCTGGTAGAATCGCTTTAGTTATTGAAAACCAAACACAACTCACCAAACCAAGAGTAAAGGTGTTCTACAATGGCGAGTTTAATCACCATGTGGCGGTGCGCATTATTAACTTAGCTGAATCAGACGATAGTATTGAAGGTACCGCCAAAGCACAGCGGTACGACTTAAATATTTCGGACTTAGTTACCGAAGACGGTATCTAAAATTTTACCAATAGCATTAATTAGCGGGTCATTTATTGCGACAGAAAAATGGCTCATAAACAAGGCTTATAATTCGACATGTAGTTGTTCTACTTTAGAATTTTAAAACG
>NZ_JAPEHW010000022.1 GCF_028875915.1 Pseudoalteromonas sp. G4 | reverse complement strand
GTCTAAATACCAAACAAGCTGCTGCAGAAATAGACAGCAAAGGTCAACACGCTCTAGGCAATTTGCAAGGCAAACGCGTCAATTTCAAGCATTTTCGATGAACCGCATAAACACAGTGTTTTTTTGTTCTAGATCAACGCAATTGCATCACAGCAGCGTAGATTAATAATTAAAGAATAGGAGGCGTTATGAACAAAAACGCGATTTTAATTGAGCTTAAAGAAAAGCAAATCGAACTAAGTAAACGCATTAATGCTATTGGTTCTGACTTTAAAAAAGGTCGTTCGCAAGATTTTGCTGAACAAGCCACTGAAAGTGAAAACGACCAAGTGCTCGATGGTATTCGTCACGAAGCAAATTTAGAACTTCAACAGGTCAATGCGGCCATCACTCGCTTAGAAAATGACAGCTATGGCATCTGTAGCCGTTGCGATAACCCAATATCAAGCGAGCGTTTAAACGCATTACCCTATGTACAAACTTGTATTAACTGTGCCCAATAAGGATTAACAACCATGTTTATCGAAAAACACGACATGCACCATGAATTCCCTGAATTTAATGAAGAAATTCGCGAATTAAAAATGACAAATGCGCACTTTTCTAAACTATTCAAAGAGTATCATGAGCTGGATCATGAAGTGATCCGCATCGAGGAAGGGGTTGAAAATACCACGGATGCGTACTTAGAAAAGCAGAAACTACGTCGTTTACACTTAAAAGATGAACTTTATTCAATGCTTAAAGCGCATAAAGAAAACTAAATACACACGCATAAAAAAAAGCGCCAATGGGCGCTTTTTTTATTAACGTTTCATAAGCTCAATTAAGCTTCTTGCTCTGCTTTAAGACGTGCAAGACGGTTAACTTGAGGCATTGACGTTAAGAATGAGTAGATTGGTGGTAAGTAGCCACGCTTACGAAGCTCTAAGAACTCTTCATCAGCCATTTCATTTAGCTTCTTCTCATCGATTAGGTAAATACCGTTGATATCGCGTTTCTCGCCTTTGATTTCTAGCGTTAGAGTTTGTGCGATAAGTAGCTCTTTATCTGCTAAGAATTTTGTGAATGCCGCTGTTACTTGCGAGAATTCAACAAAAGCAATTAAACCTTCTTTACGACGCTTAAGGTAATCTGTCTCTTCACCTTTCTCATCGAAAAGGGCATTACCTTCGTCTTTGTTTACAAGGTCACTTGACTCATTGATACCAACAAATAGTTGCTCTTCGTTTTCTGGGTTTTTGCTTAGTACTAATGGGTAACGCGTAAGTGCGTGTGGAAGGTAAGCACCCTGCCATTTCCCATCCTTAACAAATAAGTTTTCGTTTGGCTCTAAACCAAGCATTGCAACTGGCTGGAATTCACCTGTTTCGTTGTTTTTAACAAAAACAATTGGGTATTCGTTAGCTACACGCGCAAATTCGTGTGCAACAACTGGTACTAAATGTTGATCTTTAACTAGGTCTGTGTTGAAACCATTTTTAATTTTAACATCTTTGTGTTCAACATTATGAAGAGGCTTTACTACGTCCGTCATCTTACTGCTCCAATAGGATTCTAATTATTTATAATAGTGCTGCTAGGCTAGCGGTTTTGATTGTAAAAAGAAAGTAAAAACCTCGTTTCTTTTTAATGTATGTAAACGTCTATTCTTTACCTAACATTTCATTACAAAACGATATAAGGACGAACAATTATTTTTCAAGGGAACGGGTGACAAAAAGCGACAATTTGTGTCTAATTGATAACAATAAAACAGCGCTGTCATTTATTAAGTAGTGTCAAAATGCAAACAAAGCCGATTCAATCAATTATTATATTAGGTGGTGGTACAGCCGGTTGGCTGGCTGCTAATCATCTCGCAATTAATCTAAAACCTAAAGAGCGACAAGGTGTTAAGATTACCGTGATTGAATCTCCCGACACCCCAACCATTGGCGTGGGCGAAGGTACTGTGCCTTTGATGCGAAATACACTAAAAGAATTTGGTATCAGTGAAGAAAAATTTATTAAAGAGTGCGATGTTTCCTTTAAACAAGGCATTCAATTTGATAACTGGATGAAGCCAGTCGATGGCAAAATGCACTCTTACTACCACCCTTTCGACTACCCTATCTTAGATAATGATAGTGTTGCGGCTTGGTTACAAAACCCTGTAATGCCATTTGCTCATGCCATGAGTCGCCAAGCACTGTTGTGTGATAATCATAAATCTCCTAAGGCCATTACCGACCCAGAGTATGCTGGGCAAGCAGCTTATGGTTACCACTTAGATGCCTATAAATTTTCTGATTTACTTAAACACCATGCGATTGAGAATCTCGGTGTGGAGCATCTTGTGTCACATATTGAAGATGTGACACTTACCGATAGCGGCGAAATTAACAGCCTAATTAGTTTACAAGGTGACGTATTTAACGCTGATTTTTACCTTGATTGTTCAGGCTTTTGCAGCCGATTATTAGGGCAAGCATTAAATATTCCGTTTATTGAAAAAAGTGATGTGCTGTTTGTCGATAAAGCACTTGCTATTCAAGTCCCATATGACAGCGAACAACCTAAACTTCCCTCTTCGACTATTGCAACGGCATGTGATGCTGGTTGGATATGGGATATAGCGCTGCCAACCAGACGCGGCATAGGTCATGTATTTTCATCAAAGCATTGCACTTTAGATAAAGCAAAAGCCACGCTTGCCAAATATTTAAACACATCAGTAGATGAAATAAATCCACGCTTAATCGATATGAAAATTGGTCATCGTGAAAAGTTTTGGCATAAAAACTGTGTTGCAATTGGATTATCTCAAGGGTTTGTTGAACCACTTGAAGCAACTGGCTTGCTCGCTTTTGATGCGACCGCTAAATTACTTGCTAAATCCTTCCCTACCAATACATCACAATTAGCCGCAGCTGAAAAACGCTATAACTCCTATGTAGATGGTTTATGGCAAGGCGTCATTAACTTTATAAAAATGCATTATGCCGTATCAGACAGAGACGATACCGCATTTTGGCGTGATAATCGTGATACGGTTAGTTGGCCCTTAGAATTACAAGAAAAGCTTGAGCATTGGCGCACACATATTCCAAGCTTATATGATTTTGAACGCGGTTTTGATGCGTTTCGTTTAGAAAATTATTTATACGTTTTATACGGGATGAATTACCCGACCGAGATTGGGGATACCGCTTATCGTTATCAAGCACCTGAAAACGCTTCAAAACAATTTGAGTTAATTCAAAACCACGCTTTGAAGTTATCTGATTATTTGGAAGATAACCTAACAGTTATTAACAAAATCAAGCAATTTGGCTTAAGCAAGGTGTAAATACGGTATGGCAATTCCAAAGAAAATAGTAGTACTTGGCGGTGGCTCAGCTGGGTGGATGGCAGCAAGTCTTTTACATCACAGCTGGGCAAGTAAAGGGGTTGAAATCACCCTGATTGAATCCGACATGATTGGCGTTGTTGGCGTTGGTGAAGGCTCTACTCCCTCGTTAAAATATTTTTTTGAAAAGCTACAAATCGCCGAAAATGAATGGATGCCATTTTGTAATGCGACTTATAAGTGTGGCATAAGCTTCCCAAATTGGACTTCACATTTAGAAGAAAACGAATATTTTCATCCCTTTTACTCTGATCACGATTGGAAGACAGGCCAAGCGTTTATCCATAACTGTAACGTAAGACGCCAAGGGTATGACATTCAAACAAGGCCAAATCATTACTGGTTACAAGCTAAACTAGCTAAAAATAATCTCAGCCCTAAACTCAAAAAACCGCAAAATAAAGAGCTAGATTATGGCTATCATTTTGATTCGCAAAAGTTAGGGGAATTTTTAAAAAATCGCGCTATTAAGCTAGGTATAAAGCACATTATTGGCACCGTAGACGTTGTTAATAATGATAATAAGGGTGTACAAAGCCTAACATTAAGCTGTGGTAAAACCATCAACGGCGATTTATTTATCGATGCCACAGGTTTTGCCAGTTTATTGCTACAAAAAACGCTTAAGGTGCCTTTTATTTCTTACGAAGATTATTTATTGAATGATAGTGCTATTGCTATTCCAACCGAAACGTTAACAGATGACGATATTTCTCCACAAACGGTTTCTCGCGCATTAAGTGCTGGTTGGGCATGGACAATTCCGCTTAGAAACCGAAACGGTAATGGCTATGTGTATAGTAGTAAATATATTTCGCCTGAAGATGCTGAAGCAGAATTACGTGCTTATTTAGGTATTAGTGAGCGCGATGATATTAAAGCACGTCATATTAAAATGCGTTTAGGGCGTGTTGCCAAACACTGGCATTTAAATGTGCTCGGTGTCGGATTATCACAAGGATTTATTGAACCGTTAGAAGCCACAGCATTAAGCTGTATTCAATACACTGTTGAACATTTTATTGAAACTATAGAAACAGGCGCTGATATAACAACACTGCAAGAACCATTTAACCAGCAGATCAATACTGTTTATGACGCGATTCGGGACTATATCAGTGCCCATTATCGATTAAACACCCGAGATGACAGCGCTTATTGGCGAGACAACCGAGCTGCTGAATCTCCAGAAAAATTATCAAAAATTCTCATGTCTTGGGATGATCCATCTAGCCAGTTCGAAAGTACATTACAAAAGTTAAATGCGGAAGTAATGTATTTTTCACCAAGTTGGTATTGTTTGCTTGCAGGTAAGGGAAGATTTACCCAATCAGCTCACGCACTGCCCCAATCAGTTAAAACCGCAAATGTGGCTGATATTGATAATTACTGTGAGCAACAATCAACACATTTCAAACCGCACTCTCATGCCCTTAACAGTGATTAATCATTAATTGTTAATTATTAGTCAAGGGACCTGACTATTTATTTAATAAAGGATTATTTTGTTCTCTATCAACACACAATTTGTTGTGTCTGAATCATATATTTCAGGCACAGACCATAAAATTATAATAATTGATGATGCATTTAATGAATTAGATAAAATCATTAACTATGCTAACAACACCGCTTATTATCAGCCTCCAGGAAAAGACGGGACGCTCTATCCTGGCAGTCGCGACGAAATGCCAGCCCCCTACTATCACGCGTTCTCGTCGCTTTTATCGCGAGTTTTTCCATCGAGTGTAGAACATCAAGTTGCTCGCTGCTGGTTATCAAAAATTACGGTTAAACCTGACCAACTTTCACCCATGCAAACCATGCCACACTATGATTCTCTGCTACGTGAAGATATGGCAGCGGTGCACTATTTATCCGGCAATGAGTTAGGTGGCACCAATTTTTATCGCTATCGGAATAGTAAGAACCTAATGCTTTCGAAAAATGATGAACCAATAATTTTGGAGATGTTAAAACAGCATCAATCATCGAAGGCAAAAGGATACATTGAGCAGTCTAACGAGGTATTTGAGAAAGTGCACAGTGTAGAAGCCAAGCCTAACCGTGTCGTTATTTACTCTGGCAATATTTTACACAGTCCATCTGTTACTGCGCGTGTTGAATTCGATAAAAAAAGTCCGAATAGTCGTACCTCGATTAATTCGTTTTTTAAACGTTTAAATTAATCTTTTGTATTGCTATAAGACTAGGAAAAAGGCTCAGCACATCACTTTGGTATAAGCCAGCAAACCAAAGTTTAGAACATAAAAAACTTTTTATAAGCATTAACTTTTAGCTTAGAAGCGGAAAGCAACACCCACTTTATAGCGTGCTTCACCTTCGAAGCTCCACGCTGGGTAACCGTTACGAAGGTCAGCTTTAACTTCTGCATCACCTGTCGCAGTACCAATTTGGATGCTGTCTTCTTCAGTGATGTTAACAGCTTCAAATGTTAGGTCTAGGTAATCAGTAACAGAGTACTTAGCTGTTAGGTCAAGTGTACCGTAGTCTTGGTGCTCACGGTTACCGTAGAAACCAGGTAATTCACGTACCATGTACTCTGAACGCCAGTTATACGCTAAACGTACACTGTATGTTTCAGTCTCATAGTAACCAACTAAGTTAACTGTGTGATCTGAAGAATCAGAGAATAGTTCGATACGGTCTGGGAAGTTTTCCGCAGGCGCTTCTGAATCTACGTAAGTATAGTTAGCTTGGTAACCAAAACCATTTTCGAAGCCATCTTGAATTTGTAGCTCTAGACCTTGGATTTCACCACCAGAACCAGTGCCTTTAGTTGCAACAGTCCAGTTATCTAGACCTGTATCAGGGTCGATGATACCAACACTTTGGTTAAGCTTTTGGTCAACCTTAGTGAATGATGAGATATCTTTGATGAAGTAAGTAGCACTGATCATGCCGTCGCCATCAAAGTAGTATTCAACACCTAAGTCTGCTTGAGTTGCTTTGAATGGCTCAAGACCGATATTACCAGTAGTAATAACTTCGTTACCTAACGTACCATCTTCATAACCAGCTAATGTAGAAGCTGCAAACATATCAGTGTAATTAGCACGTGACATTACTTGCGCTGCTGAGAAACGTAAGATTACGTCTTGCGTTAGGTCAAATGCAACGTTAACACTTGGTAATACTTCACTGTAATCAGCAGTATCAGTGCTTAAGCTATTTGCATAGTTACCTTGCGCATCAAGTGCATAGTAATCAGATGATGCATCAGTTGAAACATAACGAATACCGAAGTTACCACGTACACCTTCACCTGAGAAATCAGCCATAGCGTAAAGTGAAATATTTTCTTCGTTTACTGTACCGTAACCAGACTTGTAAGCAATTGATGTGTTATCGAAGCTAGTAATTGCTGCATAACCATCTGCTAACATTTGGTCTAGGTTAGGGTTAGGTAGAGTGAAACCTGCACCTGAAGAAACTGTGCCTGAATAGTAGTGTGACGCATCGTATGCTGGGATGCTATCAACTAAGTTTGCAGTGTAAGTTTCTTGTTTAACATCGTGATCAGCCCAACGGAAACCTGTTTTGATTGCAGTGATAGCACCAAAATCAACTGGGAATTTTAAGTCAAACTGTGCATATGTTTCTTCATCAGAGTTAGGTTGCTTTTTAAGTGCCCAACCAGCAGAAGATAACTGACCTTGGAAGTCATCTGCAGTGAAGTGTTTGTTAGCAATATCAATCTTAATTACATCACCAGTTGCATCATAAGTACCCGCGTAATCAGCTGGTGTACCTAACCAGAAACCGTAGTTTGAAGTAAGATCTGTACCACCGTCAGATTGTGTATTACCTACACGACCTTCAAGTTCAAAGTTTTCGCCAACATATTTAAAGTCGAAGTCAACAGTGTCAGATGTCATCGAGCCTGCACGGCCCCATGTTTGCGCCCAACCAGGGTTTGCACCAGTACCTGTACGACGGTAGAAAGTACATGTACCATCAGCATTTACTGATTCACATGCAGCTTCTTTATCATCTGGGAAAATAGCAAATAACGACGTGTTTGCGTTGTTTGCTGAAAGCTCAAGGCTCATGATGTTTAAGCCGAACTCTAGGTTGTCAGTTGGACGGTATTGGAACGCAGCATTGATTGCTGTGCGCTCACGCTCTTGTTGGAAAGTTGTAGGAACGATGTCACCCCAACCAACAAGTGATTCGATACCGTTACGTTGGTAATTAGTTTCTGAGTAAGCAGCAGCAACTAATGCACCAAATGTCTCGTTGTCGTTTTTCCAGCTGTATAAACCAGAAACTTCAGGATCTGTCTCTTCAGAAATTGTACCGTAGTCAGCTTTAACGCTACCGTAGATAGTGTTTGCATCTAAATCTAACGGCTTACGTGTATTAACGATAACAGTACCACCAATACCACCTTCTACAACGTCAGCTTGTGACGACTTGTATACTTCGATACCGCCAACCATTTCAGGTGGAAGAAGTGTGTAGTTAAAGCTACGGTCGATAGCTTGTTGGTCGTACCAACCAGTTGAAGCAACTGAGTGACCGTTAAGAAGTGTACGTGTTAATTGTGCAGATGCACCACGAATTGAAACCTGCTGACCTTGACCGAATGCACGGTTAACAGCGATACCAGAAATACGACCAAGTGCTTCACCTACATCGCTATCTGGAAATTTACCAACATCTTCTGCTGAAACTGCATCTACTACAGAGTCAGAGAAACGTTTTGTATTAAGAGAAGCTTCTAGTGAACGGCGAATACCGCGTACTTCAATTACTTCTACATCTTCTTTTGCTTGAACTTCTGAATCAGCTGCAACAGCAACGCCTGAAAAACCAGCGCCCATTGCTAAACCGATGTTAACTGCTAATAAGCTTTTTTTGAAATTTTTAGCTAACACAGGATTCCCCTTGAATCATTTTGTTTTGGTTTAATTCACTTTCTGCCCAGTGAGGATGACAGCGTTGTCATCTACTAACAAACCTTACACGTAAAATTACAATATCGCTACAATTTTTTTTGCATTTTTTAAACAATTTCACCCTTTCATATATAACAAAAGAGAACAATTTATTTACAAACGCAATAAAAAAACAACATAACCCCTTGTAATTAAAGGGCTCGCGATAGAAATACTATAACACAGGGTAAATAATATCTGTAAAGTTAAATATGTAAGAAAAGTTTATTATTCGAGAGGTCGGATCTGATAAGTGCGACTACAAAGTAGTAACAAAAAAGTTCAGGCAATAATTTTTTATTGCCTGATTAAGCGCTTTGCTCAACTTAGTTGGTTAAACCTAGTTAGCTAATTGAGGGCCCCTATCACTGGGCAGAATGATAGAAGTGGAGCCCTCAAATCTTAATTCATTTAATTTAGGGGAAACACAAATGACAGCGCTGTCATTTGTTAACAAGGATAATAAAGACACCGGTGTCATTTGTCTAGCGTTATTTTATTTTTTTATACGGTTTTAAGGTAATTTTGATTTTAAAACTGTAAAAACGACGTTATCTGTGATTAAAAAATCAAAAAGTGATTCAATAAGTGCGCAAATTTTAGTTTTTGCCCTGACGAACCAAAAAAAGAAACTTTCTTGTAATAGCTAATTTGAGTTGAAGAAATGATGTTTTATACACTAAAGGGGCGCCTGCCCTATTTTAGCCGAAATGCATTACCCAATTTTAATTAAAGAATGGCTCACAGTATTCAGAGCAAAAAAAATGCCCAAACCTAGGTTTGGGCATTTCAGTTATATAAAACAGTTTTACTTTAAGCTGTCCAATACACTTCAACAGGGACATCGGTTTGCTGTAAAATAGCACGAAGCGGCATATCAGCAACTTCCCCACCTGCTTTTGCTTCTTTATAAACAGCCAGCTTTTCTTCGCCGCTGATAAGTAGCTTGATCACTTTCGATTGTAAAATTGCAGCACGTGTTAATGTCATGCGTTCAGTAATATCACCTGTTACTTCACTTTTAATAGCTTCAATTGCAGCAACCAAATCTGATGTTGTAAGCGCATTATCAAGACCTTCAGCGTGCGGGAATAATGATGCAGTGTGACCATCAGGTCCCATACCTAATATAGTTACATCAAAGCTCGGTTTAAGTTCCGCATACGCTTTTTGACACTCAGGCTGACCTAACTGTGCCGACTCAGCTTCATTTTTCATCGTAACTAAATTTGCAACAGCCGCTTTATCTTGTAATAACGTTGATTTGATAAATGCTTCATTGCTTTTATCGTGATCCGCATCCACCCATCGCTCATCTACCATGGCAATATCGATTTTATCCCATGCCATATCTAAACCGCTTAAATAGCGATAAGCAGGCGCCGGTGATGAACCACCAGAAACCATCAGTACAGCACGGCCGTCTTGTTCAATACCCTGTGCTAAACATGCAGCTAAGTCTTCACCAAGTGCTTTATTGTAAGCATCTTTTGAATCAAAAAACTTTTCAATAATATTGGCTGACATTAGTCTTTGCTCCCTGCGTTGTACCAAGTATGGTTATTCTCGGCTAACAGTTCATCGGCATCATCAGGCCCCCAAGTACCTGCACGGTATAGTGCTGGCATGCCCGCTGTTTTCCAGTGGTTAATAATTGGATCAATCCACGCCCATGCTTGACGTACTTCATCACGGTGAATAAATAGAGACGCATTACCCGCAGCTGCATCTAGCATTAAGCGCTTATAAGCATCAGAATGGAAACCGTTCTCGTAGTTTTTCGATAAATCTAAATCAAGCGTCACAGGCTCTAATTGCATTTCTAAGTTGTCTAAGCGCTTAGACATTAACGTTAATTGAATGCTTTCTTCTGGCTGCAGGCGAATAACCAAACGGTTTGGTTGAATACCACCTACTGTTTCATCATATACATTGTGCGATACATTTTTGTATTCAACGATAATTTCAGCACAACGCTTTTTCATACGTTTACCTGTTCTTAGATAGAAAGGAACGCCTGACCAACGCCAGTTATCAATGTGCGCACGGATAGCAACAAAGGTTTCAGTTTCGCTGTTTTCACCAAGTTCTTCTAGATAACCTGGTACTAATTTATCATCTAACTGACCTGGCACATATTGGCCGCGCACTGTATTTGCTTCAACATCGGCATCTACAAGCGGACGCAATGCTTCTAATACTTTTAACTTCTCAGTGCGAATGCTTTTAGCTGAAAGTTTATTCGGTGACTCCATTGCCACCAAGCATAGTAATTGTAATAAGTGGTTTTGCACCATATCGCGAAGTGCACCAGCTTTATCGTAGAAACCAGCACGGCTTTCTAGACCAACCGTCTCAGAAATACTAATTTGGATATTATCAATGGTTTTCGCGTCCCACATGTTTTCAAACATCACATTTGAAAAACGCAGTGCCATTAAGTTTTGAACCGTTTCTTTACCTAAATAGTGGTCAATACGGTAGATTTGGCTTTCTTTGAAGTATTCTGCAATCTTCGCGTTAATTTCTTCTGCAGAGGCGCCACAATAACCAATTGGCTTTTCAACAACAACACGTGTTGATTCAGTAATCAATTGGTTATCTGAAAGTAGCTCACTACAGCGGCCATAAACAGCAGGTGGTAATGAATAATAAAAAACGCGAGCCTTGTCTTCTGCGTCGGCTTCTAAAAACTCTTTTAATACAAGCCAATTATCATCTTGCTCGGTAACGTTAACGACGATTGGTTTTAAAAAGGTAGCAAATGCCTTCCAGTCTTTGCTGTTGTATTCACCTTTGCCAAGAAATGATTTTAGGCTTTCTTGCACTTTATCAATAAATTCTTGTTCGTTTGCTAATGCCCTAACCGTTGGCACAATTCGTGTCCCTTCCGGTAAATTTCCTTCTTGATAAGCACGGTACATCGCAGGTAGCAGTTTTCTAAGTGATAAATCACCGCCACCACCAAAAATAACTATATCGAATGGGTTTAGCATATTTGTTCTCTTGGTTTTAATAACTTGTTGTTAAGTACAAAATAGAAGTTGTTTTAGTTCGCTATGTTAGCACTAATTGCGATTTGGGTAAGCAATTTATACATGCTAATTTATAATGAATTCGTATGTAACTGATTAACGATTGAAATGTAATCTGAAAAAGAGTTTTCAGGAGTAACGATGCTCTCACCCACCGTTACCCCTGAATACTCAGCGCTACTCAGTTCACTTAGTTAAACGGATATGAGCATTGGAAACGTCAACTCTCTCACCAATTGACGTCCCAATCGACTCAGCGCTACCCGTTCAAAGGTATTTGTTTACTTTGAAAATCTAAAAGAGTGCTCTTCAAAGTGTATTGTGTGCAAATTTGTGCTGTTTTTGTGGCTCAACAGCTGTTGGTAGAAAGGAGTTTTGGGAACATCAACTCTCTCACCAATTGAAGTCCCAAATAACTCAGCGCTACCCGTTCAAAGGTATTCTTTTAAAAGCGACCTATCGCTTTTTATATTCTGTTGCCGAATGCGCATTCTCACATTCAGTTTAAACGGATAAGAGTTTTGGAAGCGGCAACTCTCTCACCAATTGACGCTCCCATTAACTCAGCGCTACCCGTTCAAAGGTATTTTGAGCAACTGCTGCTAGCAGAAAAGCCGCGCAGTTTATCTTAATATCAGGCTATAAACCCTGACATTTATCCTATTTTTGACGCTTATTTTTATATAAAGCGATTAAACCCGCGGTTGAACTATCGTGCTCAAAGCGCTCGTCTGTCTCTAATTCTTTTTGAATCGCGTTTGCCAGGCCTTTACCAAGCTCAACACCCCATTGATCAAATGAGCAAATCTCTAAAATAATGCCTTGGCAGAAAATTTTGTGTTCGTATAGCGCAATTAATCGACCTAGATGTTTCGCATCAATTTTATCGAGTAAAATTGAAGTCGTTGGGCGATTGCCTTTATGAACTTTATGTTCAACCAATGCATCTATTTGCGCTTGAGATAATCCTTTGTCTGCCAAGTCAGCAATAACTTGCTCTTTTGTAACACCAGTCATCATGGCTTCTGTTTGCGCAAAAAAGTTTGCCATTAGAATTTCATGATGATTATTAACGTCTGTCACAGGTGTGATTGAACCAATAAAGTCTGCTGGCACAATCGTAGTACCTTGGTGAAGATACTGATAAAACGCATGCTGACCATTAATTCCTGTCATACCCCAAATCAGTGGCACGCTAGTATAATCAATCGCTTTGCCATCAAATGTCACTGACTTACCATTACTTTCCATTTCCGCTTGCTGTAAATATGCCGGTAACATATGCATGCTTTGGTCATATGGCAAAATAGCTTGCGCTCGCGCATTTAAAAAGCTGGTATTCCACACGCTTAAAAGCGCCATTAACACTGGAATGTTGTCTTCAAATTTTGCATTTAAAAAGTGCTCGTCTACTTCAAAGGCGCCTTCAAGTAGTTCAACAAAAATATCAAAACCGAGGTAAAGGGCGATTGGTAAACCAATTGCTGACCACATCGAGAAACGACCACCAACCCAATCCCACATGGTAAATACATTGTCAGGATTAATACCAAATTCAGATGTTTTTTCTAAGTTGGTACTTACCGCAGCAAAATGTTTGGCAACGGCTGAGTCACAACCTGCTGCATTTTTTAACCACGCAACCGCAGTTTTTGCGTTTGCCATGGTTTCAGAGGTTGTAAATGTTTTACTCGAAATAACAAATAAGGTCGTTTCTGGGTCTACCTTAGCGAGCACGCTTGCGATTTGCATACCGTCAGCATTTGATGCGTAGTGCACATCAATTGTGTTATCTGCATAAGCAGCTAACGCTTCAGTCGCCATTTGCGGACCTAAGTTAGAGCCACCTACACCAATACTAACCACATCAGTGATACGTTTTCCGGTATAGCCTAACCACTCACCACTGCGTACTTTTTCAGTAAATGCTTTAATTTTTGCAAGTTCGCTATTCACCGCGTCAACAACGTTTTCACCATCCACATAAACAGCTTGGTTATTACGTTTGCGAAGTGCTGTATGTAACACCGCACGATTTTCAGTGAAGTTAATTTTTTCACCTGAAAACATTTTGTCGCGCCACGAAGCCAAATCAACTTCATTTGCCAGTTCTAATAACGCTTTTTTAACATCTTGAGTAATGAGGTTTTTTGAGTAATCAAAGAAAACACCGTCAATGTGCGTTGAAAAGCGTTCAAATCGCTCTGCATCATTAGCAAACAAATCAACTAAGTGTTGTTGTTTTAACTCACTTGCTAGACCTGCTAGTGTTTGCCAACTTGCTAAAGAAGAACGACCACTCATATTTTACCTTTACTCTATTTATACTTATGCATGTATTTGAACCTTGAATTTAGTCAAACACTTGCTAAAGTTACTACTTGTTAAATTTTGTACGTTAACAATAAGTAAAAATGACAACGCTGTCAATTGACAATTTCAACTTTTTGACACCGGTATCAATCAGCTCGATTCTGTATAAAATATGAAACATAACTACAGACTTGAAAAAAAAACAGTTAGAATGGCAACTTGTGTGCTATTTCTCCTATGCGTTATGCAGGAACCATCAGCAAAAGAAATAATAACAATATGAAAGTCACCATAAACGATGTTGCTCGCCTCGCTGGCGTATCAATGAAAACTGTGTCTCGTGTTATGAATAACGAGCCATCGGTTAGAAAAAAAACCTCAGATAAGGTTATGGCTGCGGTAAAAGAACTCAACTACAAGCCGAATTTAGCAGCGCGTAGTTTAGCGGGAACCAAATCATTTGCCATTGGCTTAGTGTACAGCAACCCTAACGCTTATTATGTTATTGATATGCAAAATGGGATCTTATCGCGCTGCAAAGAAGAAGGCTATGAACTGCTTATTCACCCTTGCAGTAGCACTGATGAAAACGTATTAGACGAAATACAAACCATGATTGAGCGTTCTCGCTTGTCAGGCTTAGTATTAACGCCTCCCCTATCGGAGCGTGAGGATGTCATTGAGTTACTTGATTCACTGAACATTAACTACGTACGTATTTTGTCAGGTCGTGAACCAACTGAACAAGAAGGTAAGTCAAATGCCATCTTTGTAAATGACCACGATGCCGCATACCAAATTACTGAACATCTTATTTCACTCGGACATAAACACATTGCATTTATTACCGGTGAAGAAGAGCACAAATCAACACTTGAACGTTTAGCAGGATACAAGGCCGCTTTGAGCGAACATAATATTTCCCTTGATGAATCTCTGATTTTCCCAGGCAAATATTCATTCGAATCAGGTGTGGAAGGTGCAAAAGCAATCATGGCTAAAAACAGTAAAGTGACTGCCATTTTTGCTTGTAACGATGAAATCGCAGCGGGTGCATTATTTGCATCTCGCTTGATGGACATTAAAATCCCAGAACAATTATCTATTACTGGATTTGAGGATTCACCCTTCTCAAAACAGACATGGCCAAAGCTGACAACAGCACATCAGTCAAACCAAGATATTGCAACACAAGCCGCTAAACTTTTATTTGCAAATAGTCGCCCGACTAAAATCAAAGAAGAAAAAATGGCTGTTTGTTTTACGCCAGAATTAGTTGTTCGTGATTCAACAGGGCACATTGCCTAACGTTATATTTGACCAAAGCGTGATGACTATAAGGTCAACACGCTCTAATAAAAAGCAGCGATTTCGCTGCTTTTTTATGGGTGTTAAAGCCTTTTTAGATAAACGCAACGCCACCTGCAAGATTGGTCAGGTTAGTAAAGCCAAATTCATTCAATAATGCACAACAGGCTTTTGAGCGGCGACCACTTCTGCACACCAAAACATAACGCTTTGATTGCGCTAATCGCCCTTCTATCATTTCATTAAATAAGCGGTGACTTGGGATATTACTTATCATATCACTTGGAATATTTAAGAAGTCCCCTAATTCACCTTCTTGATGTTCGTAATTTTCACGAATATCCACAATCCCATCTACTTGCTCGGCAACCAGCGCCTGTTTAAGTGATGCACTGTTAATTTCAGTAATAGTCTCGCAAGGCAAAAATTGTAATGGCATTTCAATGCGCTGGTTATTACTATGTTTGTAAAGCATGCCTTGATTAATTTCAACACCAAAATCAAGCAAGTGCGCGTCATGTTTTAAGTCATATTGCTTCGCGTTAGCAAAAATAGCAGCAACGTCAGTATCGACATTAACTAATCCCGTTACTCTTAACCCTTGATTTTTAATTAATCGTTCAATCTTTCCCAGCTCGCTTGTTTTTGCGTTAATCAAAAGAGCATTTAGAGACTCATTGACAATCACATACATGATTTCGTTATTCAGTACATACTGATTTACACCAACAGCACACGGGGTTTCTTTGCTTCTCTCAAATAGCATACAGGCGTTTGCTAACTTGTCTTTTAACGAGCGAATACGCTCACACGCATTATTAATTTCTTGCTCTGTTGCCATGGGGCCAAACGATAAGCGAATAGCATTTTCACTTTGCCAAGGCGCTAAATTCATCGCATCTAATACAAAGCTACTCGCTGCCCCCGAACTGCATGCAGAACCTGCACTTACACGAATACTAGCAGCATCAAATAAGTTCATCACTTCACTGCCCGCAATATTTGCAACACTAAAATTAAGCGTCGTCGGTACAGAAACATCAAAGTCATTGTTAAACACAATTTCATCAAAAGTATATGAAAGCGCTTCGGCAAGGTCTGCGCGGTAGCGTTTTAATGTTTCTAATGGTTTGAATACGTTGTTTGTATTATCCAGCATCAGTTCAAATAATTTTTTCAGTCCTGCAATGCCCGGTAAATTTTCGGTGCCAGAGCGCGCACCACTTTCTTGACCACCACCTGCAATAAACGGTGTTAATGGTGCATTTTCGCTTAAGTATAAAAAGCCAATACCTTTTGGCGCATACAGTTTATGACCAGAAAACGGCGCGTAGTTAATGCTGGTTTTATCAAGATTCAGCGCTTGCTTACCAAGGCCTTGTACACAATCCACCATCCAAAACACATTTGGATTATTATCACGGATCACTTTGTCTAGCGCTGCGATGTCCTGTGTGGCACCCGTTTCATTATTTACGATCATGGTGCAGATCATCAGCGCATTTTCGATGTGCTGAGCAATAAAATCATGATCTAAAATACCTTTGCTATCCACAGGGATTGCAATTACCTCAGCATTAATTTCGAGTAATTCATTCCAATGTTTTAAAGTGTTGGGTACCGCTTTGTGTTCTGTTGCACCATAAAGTAAAACCGGTTTTTCAATATTATGAGATTTAGCAGCAATTAATGCAGACACAACCGACGTTTGAATGCCTTCTGTAGCGCCAGATGTAAATAACAATCGGCCTTTTTCTGTGCCGATAAGTTTTTTTCCTAAGTTACGCGTGTCTTCCATTAAACGCTTAGCTTTTAAGCCAGTAATGTGTGACGATGATGGGTTGCCAAATTCAACTTCCATACAATGCATTACCTCTTTGGCAATATCACTGTAAACCGGTGTAGTTGCGTTGGCGTCTAAATAAATTAACGACTGGCTCATACTTACTGCTTTATTACTTAATGGAATATCTTATAACATTATTTCAAACATCCTCTTTAAAGGCTAATAATATTTCGTTTTGAAGTGGCCACTTTTTATAAAGCTTTTAGTAAAAACAAAAAAGGCCACTTTCACAGTGGCCTTTTTCGGAATAAATATAACGGCTAGCTCAGTACAGTTGTAAGAATAATCAATAATAATAACAGTGCCAGAATCAAGCACACAGGTGATAAAAAACGAATAACACTTAATGCAAATGGGTGTTTAATATTGGGATATAAATTACTGCGCTTGAGCGAAAGTGCATACGCAAATGCACCTAACGAAATTAGCGTTGAAACAATGCTTATTTCTGTTTTGATTGAAATTGAGTCTGAGAAAATTAAAAAGATCTGTAGTGGCAACATAAAACATACCAAAGCATGTAATAAATGCACCATCTGGATCAGCTTTAGCTGTCCTTCTTCACTTAGTTCTTTGATGCCAAATTTATGCTCAAAGTGTTTAATCACCTCAGGTAATTCTAGCTCAACCGCTAAGCGATACGGCGTAAGGCCCTCAGCGTCTTTTTGCTGATAGTTAACACCACCGTTGAGTGCTTTGCTGATAATATCTAAGCTGCGTGCACGTACGGCAAAATGCAGTAAGTTATTACCTTTTAAATCACACTCGCCTGCGCGCTCTTTGGTAAGGAGTGCATCAAACACATTGGCGAATCCTTGCTTTGCAGACCAAATTAACGCTGTTAAGCCGTCTTCATCTGTGATCTGCCCTTTTGCACCTTGCTCAATAAAGCGCATACATAAGCTCTGCTTCGCATCTTCTTGAGAAATATGAGACAACAGCGCACGCTCTAATAAACGGTTATCTACTTCGCCATCTGAAAGTGCAAGTAACAAATCAAAAAAGTCTTCACCTTGCCTTAATCTGTCGGCAATTTCTTCTGCTAATAGGTTTGTATCATCGCTCAAGTTACTTTTGATAAAAGGAAGTGCAACTTCACGAAAATCGTCATCGGCCCAAATCGCTAAAACATCATCTTGGCTTAGCGGCATGCCCAGCTTCAAAAATTGCTGAAACAGTTTAAACAATCTTAAATGCATGCACAGAGAAGTCAGTGTCAACTCGCTTTGCATTGCAACTTGTTGCCCTATTGACGCATATTGATCAATACGTGATAAAAGCAATTCACTGGTAGCTTCTTTACTACCTAGTTGTTGCTGCAAATGCTGTAATGCCGATTCAATGTATTGCTGGGCAGTATCATCATATTCAAAAATATGCTGATAAAAACACTGCTCAAAAGGCTCTGCCGGTTTTTGCCATAACAGGTAGTACAAAGGGGGTAAAACACTTGTGCTGATGCCCTGCGCATCTTTGGTCACTTCACACTTTGGCCAAGCTTCAAGTGCGTCTAAAATAAACGCGCCATTTTGCTCCAATAAGCCTTTTAATAAAAGTGGATAAGCCTCAGGCCAAACTAATACTCGCTCAAGTGACAACGCCGTGCTCCATAAGAATTTAAATTACGCGAAACGCGCTAATAGTAACAACTATTTAATTGATGAAAAAGAACTTATTAAGTTCCATTTACTGGGTTAAAATTAAAGAAAACCACTATAAAGGGGTAATTTAATGAGTATCTGGGCCACTATCTTAATAATTGCAATCGTGCTTGGAGTTGTATGGAGCAATATTGCGCTGTTAAAACATTCAGCAAAGATGGATATGAAGAACTTTAATCAAGACCCAATTGAAAAGGCTCGCCGTTCTTTAGAAGAAAAACAACGAGCCGAAAAAGATCAAGAAAATTAACCTACTAGCCAATGACCCATTAAAGCAATCACTGGTAATGTTACTAAGGTACGCAAGATAAAAATTATAAATAACTCAAAGATATTTACTGGAATTTTGCTACCAAGTAACAGTGCTCCAACCTCAGACATATAAATAAGTTGAGTAACACTCATTGCTGCAACCACAAAGCGTGTCAGCTCACTACTGATATTTTGTGCCGCTAAAATTGACGGAATAAACATATCAGCAAAACCAACAACCACTGTTTGTGCCGCTTTTTCTGCTTCTGGAATTTGCATTAATTCAAACAATGGAATAAATGGTGTACCTAACCATTGAAATACTGGCGTATATTCAGCGATTACTAAAGCGATAGTACCAATCGCCATCACCACAGGAAGTACTGCAAACACCATATCAACTGCATTTTTAACACCGTCAATCATGGTTTCTCTGATAGTTTGAGCATGACGCGCTTTATCAAGCGCAACATCAAGTGAATGTTTAAAAAGCGTTTTGCCCTCTGGCAATGCTTCTGGGTTACCCTTTACTTCTTCACCATCAATGTAGATATCTTTTTTGTATCTAAGTGGAGGTAAACGCGGCACAATCAATGCAGCAGCAATACCAGCCATACAAACAGTCAAATAAAACGGTGCAAATAAGTGAGCCAGTTTCACTTGGCCAATTACCACTAAACAGAAAGTAATCGAAACTGCTGAAAACGTTGTACCAATAATTGCAGCTTCTCGCTGGGTATAGTGTTTTTCTTCGTACTGCTTTGCGGTCATTAAAATACCGACACTGCCATCGCCTAACCAAGATGCAACACAGTTAACTGCACTGCGTCCCGGCACACCAAATAGTGGGCGCATAACTTTAGTAAGCAAAGTACCCACTAATTCAAGCAAACCAAAATTCAGTAATAATGGCAGTAACATTCCCGCAAGAATAAATACTGAAAATAGAATTGGCATTAGCTCATGCAGTACTAGGCCACCAACAGAATCAGAGTAGATTTCAACGGTTGTATTGCCAATAGTAAAAGCACCCGCTTTCAAATAGGTCATCAGCACAAAAATTGCACCGAGAGTGCGCGCTACTAACCAAATTGGGCTAACAATGAGCAAATGACGAATAAAGCTGCCTTCTTTTAAAAACTTAGGCTTGAGAGCTGTAGCCAGAATCGACACCACCGCCATCAACACAATCACCGTTGTCACAATTAATGTGATGTGTTCAGCCAATAAGCCTTTTAAAAGCTTCGCTAAAATAGCAATTGGAATAGTAAATTCACCGCCATGATTAATGGGTGTCATAAATAAAAACACACCAATTAATGAGGGAATGAGGAAAATCATTATGGTCGCAAAATTACTGCGAGGTGCAGTGGTGTTATTAGCTTCCAAACTCATACTTGTTACCTTTAAAGTGATAGCGGTAATCGATTTGCATAACTGTGCCAACAATATGCATAACCATTTACTTAATTTCTATTACATTCGCTATTTTTAACTACCGATTAAAAGCAAAAAAGAGCCAATGGCTCTTTTTTACTCAACCTTCAAAAATATTTATTGAACGTCAACACCACGCTCTTTCAGCATTGCAAGAATCACCTGCAAGGTATCGCTTAGCGTACCTGGTTCAAGCGTTTCGCCTTCTGAATCAAGCCAAGTGATTGATGTGCCACCTGTTTTAGTCTCTGAAACGACTAGCTGATATTGTCCAGCTTCAAGTGGTAATTTACGTACATCATCACCCCAAATTGAATCCCAAACACTTTCATCTGGTGACTCATACGTTGCGAAAATAACATTGCGCGATTGTTCAATCTCATCAATGTTGAAGCCAACTCGCTCAAGGAAACCTGGAAAGCGTTCAAAAATATCACGCGTTTTTTGCTCAGTTACAAATGCCGCGTTACCTTTATCATCAAAGCCCATTTGCAGCGATACAATGCCGCGAGCTTTGTTAAGCTCTACCAGTAATTGACGGTAGTTAAAGTCAAACTGTTCAATAAATGCATTCAGTGCTGCTACTTCTAAACGCTGTTGCAATACGCCAGTTAAGTCATCATATTTCGATGCAAAATCAGCAAGTTCTACTTTTACCGATGCGGTACGTTTATGCTCTTCAGACTCAACAATAAACTTGAATTTTTGGCGAGATAATTCGCGCTCTTCTTGCCACCACCAAACATCGACTGGCTTCTCAATTGAATGCCAGTTAGTGGTAATATAGTTTTCGGCTTTGTTCTCAGCTGTTACTTGGCGTTCAATAAACAAATCATCAATTGCTTGCCAAATAAAGCTTTCTAAATCTTGAATACCTTCGTTTTTATCAAAGAAAATTCGCGCTTCTTTGTCGCCTTCATTAATCCATGAACCCTGAGCAAAAGTAAGTACTTGAGCAGGCGCTTTTACAAGATACTCAGCACTTTCTTCTGCTGATTGGTACTGCGCAACGGTAAGATCATATGCGGGATCTTGATATGGTTTAGATAGGTGACTAGGCACTTTAAGTTCATCATTAACACGGTAATTGCGTTTATGATGCGAATCATTGGTAAACACTGAACACGCTGTAATCGCCATTGAAATAGCGACCACCAATGAATTTCGGATCCAATACTGCACAAATTTCTCCTTGGTGTGCTTTTTCTTATTTTCATGCTTTGATGAAGCACACACTGTTTGGTTCATAATTTTTTTCTCAAATTGCCGCCTATGTTACTTTTCCTCAAGGGTAAACACAAGGAAGCGCCGCGTTAACTTTAATTAAAAACGCACAATTCGCTATAATTTTCACCACATCATATATTTACAATGGTTGAACAGCGATATATTTGCTAAAATTCGCGGCCACGTTATTAACCCGTTGAGACTAAAAATGACGTTAAACACTGGAAATCAACTTGTTGTCACTGCCATTGGCGAAGATCGTCCTGGCATTGTAAGTCAACTAACCAAACTGGTTAGTGAGACCAATTGCAATATTATCGACAGCCGTATTGCAATTCTCGGCAATGAATTCACCTTTATCATGTTGCTTGAAGGCGATATGGCCGCCATTAGTCGTGTTGAATACAACATTCCAACGAAAAGTGTTGAGCTCGGTCTCTTGACCATGATGAAACGTACTAGCCAACACCAAGAGAAAGAATATAAAGCAGGTTACAAACTTACTTACCACGGCCCTGATACACCTGGCACATTAAGTAAAGTAACGCAGTTAATGGCTGACTATCACGTGAATATTGCGGCTTTAAAATCAGACAGCTTAGAGCAAGATGGTGAGTTAATAATGCGCTCAGAAATTGACATAAATTTCTCGCGTGATGTGGATGAAGCTGAATTTAAACATCAGCTTGAGATCATTTTCTCAAAGTCTAACGTAGAACACATTTTAAAACGTATTCGATAGGAAATTGTAATATGAACACGCTAAAAGCAGGCGACAAAGCACCTCTTTTTAAATTAGCCGATCAAAACGGCGATATCGTAGAACTTGCTGAATTACTAAAAGAAAACAAAGTACTTGTTTATTTTTACCCAAAGGCGTCAACACCGGGCTGTACAGTGCAAGCTGAAAATTTGCGCGATCATAAAGAAGAGCTAGCTGCTCTTAACACAGTAGCGGTTGGTATTAGCCCAGATCCGGTAAAGCGCCTAAAGAACTTTGAAACCAAAAAAGAGCTTAACTTCCCTCTTTTATCTGATGAAGATCATGCAATTGCAGATGCTTTCGGTGTGTGGGGCTTAAAGAAGTTTATGGGCAAAGAATATGACGGTATTCATCGTTTATCTTTCCTTGTTGGCCAAGACGGTACAATTGAACATTTCTTTAATAAGTTTAAAACCAAAGATCACCACCAAGTAGTGATTGATTACTTAAAAGAAAATGCTTAATTAAAAGCAGTATCTCTAATTAAAAAAAGCGCCGATTGGCGCTTTTTTTATGTCTGTAATTCAGTCATTCACCGAATTACTTTTTTGGTGCACGGCGTTTATTACCTGTAGTAACGCGTTGATTGTGCTTTTTAACCGCTTTGCGAATTTTATTAATTTTCGCGCGGCGATCTTTACGCTTCTCAGGCATTACCGATAGTTTTGTTTCGGTTTCGCGGCGAAGACCAACCGTTTGACGTAAATAGTTTACATCTTTTAGGTTAAGTTCTTCCCAACCACCTTGTGGTAAACGTTTATTCAGTAGTAAGTCACCATAGCGAACACGAATTAGGCGTGACACTTCTACTTCCTGTGATTGCCATAAACGGCGTACTTCTCGGTTACGACCTTCGGTTAAGGTAACGTTAAACCAATTGTTTAAGCCGCTTCCGCCTTGCGGTACTACTGATAAGAATTTGGCAAAGCCATCGTCTAGTTCAACACCATTGGTCACGTTATTAAGTGTTTGCTGTGTCACTTCACCAAACACGCGCACTGCGTATTCACGTTCCACTTCATAACTTGGGTGCATTAAACGGTTGGCCAATTCACCATCATTGGTAAATAGGAGTAAGCCTGAGGTATTGATATCTAAACGACCAATGGCAATCCAGCGGTCATTTTCAAGCGGTGGTAAACGGTCAAATACGGTGCGACGACCTTCAGGATCTTTACGTGTACACAGCTCGCCTTCTGGCTTATGGTACATTAATACACGGCAAACACGTTCGTTTGACGCTTCAATTTTAACAACGTGTCCATCAAGTCGAATGCGTTGTGTTGGCTCGACACGATCACCTAATCGGGCAACCTTGCCATCGATACTAACACGGCCTGCTTCAATGAATTTTTCACATTCACGACGTGAACCTTTACCAGCACGTGCTAATACTTTTTGTAACTTTTCGCTCATTATTTTCTCATGTAACTTCGCAGCTAGGAATTGTTGGCTATTCTAGCACAGAGCTAATCAAGTTGCGCAGGCTCACTGAGGATTTGTGATATTTTTTCGTCTTGCGCTACTGGTAATGGCGGTAATTCATTCAATGATGACAACGAGAAGTGATCTAAAAATTGTTTTGTGGTGCCATAAAGCGCCGGTTTACCCGGTACCTCTTTGTAGCCAACCACTTTTACCCAATTATGCTCTAACATGGTTTTAATAGTTTGGCTGCTTACCGTTACCCCACGTACTTGTTCTATTTCACCACGGGTAATTGGCTGACGATAGGCAATTAAACTTAATGTTTCTAAAAATGCACGGGAATATTTAGGTGCTTTTTCTTGCCATAGCTTATTAAGCCATGGAGATAAACTACTGCATGCTTGAAAACGATAACCTGATCCCACTTTGACTAAACGCACACCACGCGTCGCGTAGTGCGCCATAATAGCATCAATTGCAGTTTGAATTCGTTTAAGTGATATCTGAAAGTCACTGAGTACGGTGTCACGCAATTTATCTTTGCTAAGCGGCGTATTTGCCACAAAAATTGCAGCTTCTATAAGCTCAATTAACTGTTCGTCTGAAAGTCGCTTTGCCATAGCACCTTGTTTCGTTGTTATTTTAATTTAAGGTAAATCAACGAGTTTATATCGCTTTGCTGAACCACAATCAAGCTTTCCTTCACCAGCTCTAAAATGGCGATAAAACTCACCACAACCGCGGCTTTGCCTTCAATATGTTCAAACGCCTGAGAAAATGGCAAAAAGCCATCATTTTCTGTTAAAAGCGATAAAATATGTGACATCCGCGCACGGGTTGAAAGCACTTCGGCACTGACTTGGTGATGGGTTAATGCTTGCGCTCTCGCCATTACATCACTTAGCGCCAGAAGTAGCTCTTTCACACAGAGATCAGGCAGTTCAACATCTTGCGACTGTGTTTCATCTAACAGCGCATGGGCAATATAAATATCGCGTTCTACCCGTGATAACGCGTCAAGGTTTTCGGCCGCCTTTCTAAATTGTTCGTATTCTTGTAAGCGCCTAATAAGTAATGCCCGCGGATCTTCTTCCTCTTGTTCAAGCTCTTTATGCACAGGTAATAGTAAACGCGATTTTATTTGCGCAAGTAACGCTGCCATCACCAAATATTCTGCGGCAAGCTCTAACTTAAACTCTTTCATCATCTCAACATACTGCATGTATTGCCCGGTTATTTTGGCAATCGAAACATCAAGAATATCGAGTTTGTGCTTTTTAATTAAATACAGCAATAAATCAAGCGGACCTTCAAATGCCTCAAGTGCCACTTCAAGTGCATCGGGCGGAATATAAAGATCCTCAGGCTTATCAGTAACTGCTTTGCCATGTAAAAAGCCAAGCGGTAACTTTTGCTGCTGCATTTCGCTCATTACGGTTACTTAATGCTCTGTGTTTTATTCAAATGGTGCTGGGTCGCCAGCGCCCACACGAATAATCTCAACGGTGTCTTCCGAGAAATCTACAACGGTTGTTGGCTGCTCAGAGAGATAACCACCGTGAATAATCAAATCCACTTGTTTTTCTAGTTGAAAGCGAATTTCTTCTGGATCCGCTTCTGCAAATTGTTCACCAGGTAGAATTAACGAGCAAGACATTAACGGCTCGCCAAGTTCAGCCAAAATCGCTTGAGTAATAATGTGATCAGGTACGCGAATACCAATGGTTTTCTTTTTCTCATTAAGCAAACGACGCGGCACTTCTTTAGTGCCTTTAAAAATAAAAGTGTATTGCCCTGGCGTATTATTTTTAATTAATCGAAACAAACTGTTATCTACACGGGCGTAAGTGGCAAGTTCCGATAAATCACGGCAAACAAGGGTAAAGTTATGGTGTTTTTCTAAACCACGAATACGCGCTATACGCTCCATTGCATTTTTATTACCTATGCTACAGCCGATTGCATAACCTGAATCGGTTGGAAACACAATTACCTTGCCTTGCTGGATCATATCAACCGCTTGACGCACTAAACGCGCCTGCGGGTTTTCTGGGTGAATATGGAAAAACTGGCTCATTAGATATCCTTAATTTAATTCTTGTTCTTTGGCAATCGCCCAATCCTGCCAAATTGGCACACTGGCTTTAGGTAAGTATAAGTTCTTTCCAAGTTCTAACCAGTTGGTTGCAAAATGAAAATCCGAACCTTGCGATGAAAGCAGCTGATATTCTTCTGCAAGCTGCGCTAAAAATTGACGATCACTTGGTGCTTGTTGTGGCAGTGCCACTTCAATGCCATCGCCACCAGCATCTTTAAATTCTTGCAGTAAACGGCGTAACCATTTATTAGAAAGCTTATAACGACTTGGATGTGCTAATACCGCTTGACCACCTGCGGCTTTAATTGCCTTCACGGCAGTTGCAATATCACACCATTCGCTGGTTACATATCCCGGTTTACCGCGCACTAAAAATTTTTTAAACACCCCTTGTAAGGTGTTAGCTGCCCCTTGTGCTTGGATCACTTGTGCAAAATGAGCGCGGGTAAGCTGCCCTTTGTTTGCTAAGGATTTGGCTTCTGCTAATACATTTTCAAACCCGCGTTTTTCGAGTTTTTCAGCCATTTTCCCTGCACGGGTCGCACGTTTTTCAGTTTGCTCGTCAATCAGCGATTTAAGTAGGTCATTATCTGTGTCGATGTTTAACCCAACAATGTGTACTTCAAACGTTTCCCACTTTGTTGAAAATTCTATGCCTTTAACTAGCGTGAGTGGTAACGCCTTAGTATTAATATGTTGCTCAGCAATTGAAAGCCCTTTAACGGTATCGTGATCCGTAATAGCCAAAATATCTACGCCTTTTTCAACAGCGCGTTCTACTAGCTCTTCTGGGGAAAGTTTACCATCGGAAAAATACGTATGGCTGTGTAAATCAAATTTCATAATTGCGGCTTTCGTTGGGATTGTGTGTAATCATACCAAATTCAGCCGTTAATTACTCTTGCTGATTTATTGCTATTTAACTTAGAAATTTGCCAACAAAGGTCTGTATCTGTTTAAACTCGATTAATAATAAACAGCGCGCTTTAATTTATGAAAATACTGTTAATAACTGTTTTGTCACTTATCGCCTTTGCGGGAAACTCTATTCTTTGCCGAATAGCCCTTGGGCAAGGGCAAATTGATGCAGCCAGTTTTACCTCAATTCGTTTATTCTCAGGAGCGATAACGCTTTTTATTCTTTACGCCCTATTTCATAAAAATAAACAAACAGCGAGCAAAGGTTCATGGCTTGGCGCTGTTTATTTGTTTATTTACGCCGTAACCTTTTCCTATGCCTATATTTCACTTGAAACCGCTATTGGCGCGCTTGTGCTTTTTTCATCGGTACAATTTAGCATGTTTGCTTATACCTTTTTTTCTGGTACCAAAATTTATCCTATCGAATGGTGCGGCGCGCTAATTGCGTTTATTGGTTTTAGCTATTTAGTGCTGCCAGATATTTCATCACCTTCACTGATTGGTTTTGTGCTTATGGTGCTCTCGGGTATGGCGTGGGCGGGCTATACCTTAGTTGGCAAAAAATCATCTAATCCCCTTGCCGATACCGCCTTTAATTTTATGCGCACCTTACCTTTTATAACGTTACTAAGCCTGATGACACTCAACTCAATTACTGCCTCAACCACAGGGGTTTTACTCGCCGTGATAGCCGGCAGTGTGACGTCAGGTATTGGTTACGCCATTTGGTATGTTGCACTAAAACATTTAACTTCAGTGCAAGCAGCTGTATCACAGCTCTCGGTACCCATTATTGCCGGTATTGGTGGCTTTTTGTTTTTATCCGAACCTATCAGTGAACGCCTCGCAATTTCTGGAGCTATTATTCTAATCGGAATTTTGCTAGTTGTACTCGGTAAAAAGCCACTAAAATCTTGATTTTATAACTGTTTAAACACTGCTTATAACCAATAAACACTAACAAATCCGATTAGTTATAAAAAATGGCGGTTTTGTGTTGACTCATGTATACAATCTGGGGTTTACTATGGCTGAAACATTTTAGGAATCGTTTAAATGCAATTAGTAACTTCACAAATCAAAACAGTATGGTGGTGGCACTCGTAATCGCGGGTGGGAATAATTGTATCTAAACTATTCTTAAAACCCGCACAATGTGCGGGTTTTTTTATGTCTAATTTGAGGTGAATAATGAGTAATAACAAACAACTAATCCAATGGTGGTGGTTCCTGTAATTAACGCGGGAGGATTCTGTTTGTCTATTATTCAGCCCGCCTTCTAAGCGGGCTTTTTTGTATAAGGAATGAGGCGTGATATTTAGTCATATATCAACCGAGGTCGGTAAAGTTACCAGCATTTCGCTGGCGCGGGACTACATTGAAAGTCCACTGGCACTTTACAGCGCGGTATGTAACAACCCGACTAACTTTAATAGCTTATTGTTAGAATCAGCGGAAATTGATTCAAAAGATAATGTAAAAAGTTTAATTTTAGCTGATGCTGCTATTCGTATTGAATGTAATGGTGACACGGTAACGTTTGATGCAAAAAGCAATAACGGCAAACAGCTACTACCCCATTTAGCTGGCTTTTTTAAAGAACACAACGTTGAACTTACAGATTCAAGCCTACGTGTTATATTTGAACGCGATACCAGCTTAATGGATGAAGCCAGTCGATTAGTGGCAGACAATGCATTTACCGCATTAAGACAATGTGTCAATAATATTGAAAGCACCACAGAGTCTCATTTTGCAGTATTTTTAGGCGGTACTTTTGCCTACGATATGGTAGCGAATTTTGAGTCACTGCCAGACGTACCAAACGGTGATAACACAACCCCTGATTTTGTTTTTTATTTAGCAGAAACACTGATTGTTATCGACCATCAAGCAAATACCACAGAACTAATTGGTAATGTATTTAGCGGCCCCGACGCACACGCCAACTGTTTTGAAGTAGGCCAAAAGCTAGAAGCACTTAATAAACTGTGTGACGATTTACCCGCTTATAATGCCGCTACCTTTCCGGGTGATGTCACTGAGTCTGTAGATATTGACGACGAAACCTTTTGTCAGCAAGTCGAAACCCTTAAAAAGCACATTGTTGATGGCGACATTTTCCAAGTAGTGCCGTCTCGCTGTTTTTCATTACCCTGTGCTGACTCGCTTGCAGCATATCACCAACTTAAAACACAAAACCCAAGCCCTTACATGTTCTACATGAAAGATGAAAACTTTGTGTTATTTGGTGCATCACCCGAATCTGCGCTTAAATATTGCCAAAGCACCAATCAAGTAGAGGTCTATCCAATTGCCGGTACGCGTGCCCGTGGTAAAAATGCAGATGGCAGCATTAACTTTGACCTTGATAGCAAAATTGAACTGGATTTGCGCGATGATAAAAAAGAGCGCGCCGAACACATTATGCTAGTTGATTTAGCGCGCAACGACATTGCCCGTATTTCAACGCCGGGGTCGCGCTATGTAAAAGAATTATTAAAAGTTGACCGCTACTCACAAGTAATGCATCTAGTGTCGCGCGTGGTGGGCCAATTAAAACCTGAGCTGGATGCACTACATGCCTACCAAGCGTGCATGAATATGGGCACCTTGGTTGGCTCACCAAAAGTAAAAAAACGCCGAGGCAGCTACGGTGGTGCTGTGGGTTATCTAACTGGTGATGGTGCAATGGACAGCTGCATTGTTATTCGTAGTGCCTTTGTTAAAGATAATATGGCATACGTACAAGCTGGTGCGGGCGTCGTATATGACTCTGTGCCGCAACTCGAAGCAAACGAAACTCGCCAAAAAGCACAAGCAGTTATTCGTGCAATTAAGTCTATCTATCAAGGAGAAGCCTAATGGCGCAGGCAAAAATTTATTTTATCGATAATTTTGATTCGTTTAGCTACAACTTGGTGGATGAATTTGAGCAATTAGGCTTTGAACTGGTGGTTTATCGTAATCATGTTCCGGCTGACACCATTTTAAGCAAAATGGCAGAGGAAACTTGCCCTGTAACGTTAGTGCTTTCACCTGGCCCTGGCACGCCAAAACAAGCGGGCAATTTAATTGAGCTAATCAATAAAGCGAAAGGCCACTACCCTATGCTGGGTATTTGTTTAGGCCACCAAGCCATTGTGGAGTGTTACGGTGGTGTGGTTGGTCATGCAGGTGAAACAGTGCATGGCAAATCATCACTTATAGAACTTAAAGAGCACGCAGTATTTAGTGGCTTACATTCGCAAATACCAGTGGCGCGTTACCATTCACTCATGGCAACCGAAGTACCAGATAGCCTTGATGTTATTGCCAGCTACGACACAATTCCTATGGCAATTATTCAAGAGCAAGATAAAGTTATTGGGTTTCAGTTTCACCCTGAATCAATTTTAACGCCAAATGGCTCACAGCTGTTAAAGCAAAGCCTAGCTTATTTAGCCAATGTGGAGGGCGCATAATGCAACCACTTGTTAATCTCTTAATCGAACAACAAGATTTAACGTTTGAGCAAAGCAGCGAGTTTTTTAATCTTGTAATGACAGGCCAAGTAAGCGAAATCGAGCTTGCAGCAGCATTGACTGCGCTTAAAATTAAAGGCGAGACCGACAATGAAATTGCAGGTGCTGCCAAAGCCATGCGCGATAATGCAGTGACATTTACTAACCCAAGTGCCATTAGTTTTGATTCATGTGGCACCGGTGGTGATGGTGCCAATTCGATTAACGTATCAACAACCGCTGCCATTGTTGCCGCAAGTATGGGCGTTAATATGGTAAAACACGGTAACCGCAGTGTTTCAAGTAAATCGGGCTCGTCTGACTTACTTAATGCCCTTGGTATCAATATTAATATGAGCGTGGCACAAGCAGAAAACTGCCTCGCAAAAACCCATTTTACCTTTTTATTTGCACCGCTTTACCATGCTGGTGTGAAATATGCGATGCCAGTGCGTACCGCACTTAAAACACGCACCTTATTTAATATTTTGGGGCCTTTGGCAAACCCTGCAAAACCAAGCCATCAACTGCTTGGTGTTTACACCCCTGAATTACTGCGCCCAATGGCGCAAACGCTTAAACTACTTGGCTGTGAGCGTGTTATGGTAGTACACGGCGCAGGTACCGATGAAATTGCCCTGCACGGTGAAACACAAGTTGCCGAGCTAAAAGACGGCGAAATTACCGAGTACACCTTACAGCCGCAAGATTTTGGTCTTGATAACTATGCCCTATCAGAGATTGAAGGCGGCGAGCCAGAATATAATGCAGCGGCAAGCCTTGCGATTTTAAAAGGTGAAGGCAAGCCTGCGCATAATGCAGCGATTGCCGCAAATGTTGCAGCCGTGCTGGTAATGCAAGGCGACTACAGCAATTTTAAAGACGCAACACAGGCGGTACAAAACCACTTGGCAAGTGGCGCAGCATTTTCACACTTATCACGCATTATCGAGGTGTCTCATGGCTAATGTATTAGAAAAAATTGTTGCTGATAAACGAATTGAGCTTGAATCGCGTAAAGCCAATAAGCCACTTGAAAGCTTTATTGATGAGGTGGTACCAACCGAGCGTGATTTTTACGGCGAGCTGGCAAAACCCGGCACTAACTTTATTTTAGAGTGTAAAAAAGCCTCACCTTCAAAAGGGCTTATTCGCGATGATTTTAATCTTGACGAAATTACTGGTGCTTACAAGCACTACGCTGCGTGTATTAGCGTACTTACTGACGAGAAATACTTTCAAGGCAGTTTTGATTACTTAACTAAAGTTCGCTCATTGGTGAATCAACCGCTTATTTGTAAAGATTTCTTCATCGATGAATACCAAGTGTATTTAGCGCGCCTGCACGGTGGTGATGCAATTTTATTGATGCTAAGTGTGCTAAATGATGAAGAGTACTGCGCGCTTGCTAAAGTGGCAAAATCGCTCAATATGGCAATTTTGACCGAAGTGAGTAATGAAGAAGAAGTACACCGCGCATTAGCACTCGACGCTGAGATTATTGGTATTAATAACCGTAACCTACGTGACTTAAGTACCGATCTTGCCACTACAGAAGCTCTTCGTGCGTTAATCCCTGCAGGGAAAGTGGTTATTTCAGAGTCAGGCATTTACACTCACGCTGATGTAAAACGCTTAAAATCACTGTGTAACGGCTTTTTAGTTGGCAGCTCACTGATGGCTGAACAGAACCTTGACTTAGCTTGTCGTAAGCTGATTTTAGGTGAAAATAAAATTTGCGGCTTAACGCGCTCGCAAGATGCGATTGCCGCATATAATGCGGGCGCGGTATTTGGTGGCCTAATTTTTTATGCAAAATCGCCGCGTTATGTTGATATTGACTGCGCAAAACCAATTGCCGATAGCTGCGACTTAGGCTTTGTTGGCGTATTTGTAAACGAAACAATCGACACCATCGTACATATTGCCGTTGAGCTAAAACTGGTTGCAGTACAGTTACATGGCGATGAAGACGAAGCGTACATTGCTGCGCTTAAAAAAGCGCTACCAGCAAGCGTGCAAGTATGGAAAGCCGTTGCGGTAAGCGATGTGATTGAACATAAGAGCCAAGGTGCTGACCGCTATTTATTTGATACCAAAGTCGGCAACCAAAGCGGTGGTACGGGGCAAACCTTTAATTGGGATGTGCTGATTAACGAGCGCAACTACATGCTTGCAGGCGGTTTAAATAACGACAATATTCAAGACGCACTTGCAACCCAAGCTATTGGCCTTGATTTAAATTCGGGCATTGAAACAAGCCCAGGTAAAAAATGTCATCAACAAATTAATTCTGTGTTTTCTAAGATAAAGGAATCTTGAGGTGGAAAATAAAAACCCAGCCTATTTCGGCGATTTTGGCGGCATGTACGTACCAGAACTTCTGGTACCCGCCTTAAAACAACTTGAAAGTGAATTTAATAAAGCAAAGAACGACTCAAGCTTTCATGCAGAGTTTGAAAAGCTGCTTAATGAATATGCCGGTCGCCCTACGCCACTGACGCTTACACGCAACTTAGTGAAAAACCCTAAAGTAAAACTTTACCTAAAACGTGAAGATTTACTGCACGGTGGCGCACATAAAACCAACCAAGTGTTAGGTCAGGCATTACTAACAAAACGTATGGGCAAAAAAGAAGTTATTGCGGAAACCGGTGCTGGTCAGCACGGTGTAGCTACAGCCCTAGCTTGCGCACTACTTGGCTTAAAATGCCGCGTTTACATGGGTGCAAAAGACGTAGAACGCCAGCAACCAAACGTATTTAGAATGAAACTAATGGGCGCAGAAGTCATTCCTGTAACTGCAGGTTCTGGCACATTAAAAGATGCGGTTAACGAAGCAATGCGTGACTGGTCAGCAAACTACGATACGGCTCACTACTTACTTGGTACAGCAGCAGGCCCGCACCCATTCCCAACACTTGTACGCGACTTCCAAAAAATGATCGGTGAAGAGGCAAAACAACAAGTGCTTGATACAGAAGGCCGCCTACCAGATTACGTGATTGCGTGTGTTGGTGGTGGCTCTAACGCAATTGGTATGTTTAATGACTTTATCAAGGAAGAAAGTGTAAAACTGGTTGGTGTAGAGCCAGCAGGTAAAGGCCTTGATACAGAAGAGCATGGTGCTGCAATTTGTAAAGGTACAAAAGGCATTTTGCACGGTGCATACACCTTTATTATGCAAGACAGCAACGGCCAAATCGAAGAGTCTTACTCTGTATCTGCAGGTCTTGATTACCCAGCGGTTGGCCCTCAGCATGCACATCTTGCAGAAACAGGCCGAGCACAATACGTTGGCATCACCGATGATGAAGCGTTAGAAGCATTCCAGCTACTTGCGAAAAACGAAGGGATTATTCCGGCGCTTGAATCAAGCCATGCCCTTGCTTACGCATTAAAGCTGGCTGAAGAACAAAGTGAAGAAACCATTATTGTAGTGAATTTAAGTGGCCGTGGTGACAAAGATTTAGCACACGTGCATACAGTGTTAAATCAAGGAGGCAAACTATGAGCCGCTATCAACAAGCATTTCACGCATTAAATGAAGTTAACCAAGGTGCGTTTGTACCATTCGTTACCATTGGCGACCCAAACAAAGAGTTAAGCTTTGAGATTATTAAACGCCTAATTGACGGCGGCGCTGATGCACTCGAGCTTGGTATTGCATTCTCTGATCCAATCGCTGATGGCTCGGTGATTCAGGCGGCAAATATTCGTGCCCTTGAAAATCACATCACTACAGCTGAGAGCTTTGAAATCATTCGCAAAGTACGTGAGTACAACGCAGATATTCCAATTGGTTTACTGCTTTATTCAAACCTAGTGTTAGCGCAAGGCATTGATAACTTTTATCGCACAGCAAAAGAAGTGGGCGTAGATTCAATTTTAGTTGCTGATGTGCCACTACATGAGTCAAAAATGTTTAGACAAGCGGCTATGCAAGCTGAGATAGAGCCTATTTTTATTGCCACGCCAAATGCCGATGACGATACACTTCGCCAATGCGCATCTTACGGCCGTGGCTATACCTATTTGCTATCGCGCGCAGGTGTTACGGGTACTGAAACCAAAGCGCAAATGCCTGCGGATTCTATGATCAAAAAGTTATTAAACTTCCATGCTGCACCAGCATTACTGGGTTTTGGCATTTCAACACCGGAAGATGTACAAGCAGCAATTGCCTCAGGTGCTGCAGGTGCCATTTCAGGCTCTGCTGTGGTGAGGATCATCGAGAATAATCTTGATGCACCTGAAACCATGCTAAACGAGCTTGAAAGCTTTGTACGCAATATGAAAGCTGCAACACAAAAATAACGTTTAAGTTAAATAATAAGGGCGCTAAGCGCCCTTTTTTTAAAGCCAAACTCTGGTGTTACGTATTAATTCTGGTGTAAGGTAAATGTTCAGCATCAGTTATGAGGTAAACAATGCTCGCGTTATTTGAATATGCTCCCCTGATTTTATTTTTCATTCTCTATAAAACCATGGATATCTTTTGGGCAACGGGTGTACTTATCAGTGCGTCTATCTTACAAATTGCCTATTACTTCTTTATCGAAAAGAAAGTGGCGACAAAACATTGGGTATTGTTTGGTTTAGCGGTTGGCCTTGGCTCACTCACTATTCTTTTCCAAGATGAGCAGTTTATTAAGTGGAAAGCCACCGTAGTTTATGCGGGCTTTGCTACCATTTTATTGGTATCTCGTTACTTATTTCAAAAAAATCTGATAGCGAAAATGTTGGGCTCAATTCTAGCTTCAGCAAATGACTCCGAGCAAAAAATAGAAATTCCAGAACCGCTTTGGGACAGGATAAATCTATTTTGGAGCCTATTTTTATACCTAATCGCAGCTGTTAATATTTACGTTGCCTATGCATTTTCACTCGATTTTTGGGTTAATTTCAAAGTGTTTGGTATTACCGCTGCCACTTTTATTGCACTTATCGTTACCATCGCCATGCTTTATCAATATTTGCCTGACGATGAAGAACAAAAAAGCGAATAACCATAATAATTGTTAGTATGGTTTAAATATAAAAAGGAGCGACAATCGCTCCTTTTTTAGTAAATTGCTGTTTTACAACCCCAAAAAGTCAAAACATTACGCCTAAATTTCCTTGTTACGCTCTCCCTCGCCCATTTAATTTTATGCTGAAATACTCACGATTTACTTACCTTATATTTGCACTAACAAAGGTTAATTGACGCCTCTAGTTAGCAGCTCATGCACTGCAAAACCACAAATATAACTCTTTGAACTTTGATAATTAGGAAAATTTTTTAAATCGATCTAGTATTAAATTGAACGTTTAATAACCTGTTGCGTTTTCTCAAAGAATTATATCGAGATAAACAGGCCCGAAGAAAAACTAAAACTCAGCCACTTAAGTGGTTACAACAAAAATCTTAGTCGAGGCTTTAATGAACACAGATAACCAACAAGAAAAAGAATACGAAATTAAAAACGAAAACCTATTTAAAACATTACTGTGCTTACCTATAGGGATTGGCTTTGCCGTATTTATGATGAGCGCATTTAATAATTCAGGCTTAAATGTAGGCACCTTCTTACTCTTTGTACTCACCATGTACTTTACCCTTAGTGGCATCGCCTACGCCGCTTTTTACACCAATGAAAAGTTTGATTGCACCCCGCATTAAACAACTATAACTTTCTACAATATTTAAAGGGCGCTTATAAGCGCCTTTTTTATAAAAAATATATAGCCCCTCTCAACCACCCGCACATAACCAGTTTATTTATCTTACTATCTGATTTAATATGAGTTTTTAATAATCAAAAAGCGAAACTTAAGGTTAATGGACATCTAACTTGAAAGATCTCGCTAATAAGTTGTTATACGTTAAGGATATATCGTGGAAGAATTATTAAAGTATGCATCATTAATTACCCTTTGTGGTGCTGCAATTTCATTTATGATTGGGCTGGTAAAGTGGATAGACCAAAGAAACCGTGAACAAGAACAAAAGCATTATGATGCATTTCACAAAATGGTACTCATTGCATCTGGTATAGACGAAAATGGTAAAACAGTAAAAATGGTTCAACAAATTGCTGCTATCTATCAATTACAAGCATTTACTAAGTTTGCATTTGCCAGTATTCCAGTTTTAGAGCTCATGAAATTTGAATATGGTGAGCATACTGATCCAAGAGGAAAGCACATGTCAAAGGCTCTGGATTCAACTATCAACAAATTAAAAGAATACTAACGAGGCATTAGTTTTCGATGGCGCTACTCATAAAATGGAGTTTCATACACGCTGGTTTTACGGTTGTAAATTTAATTGCGTTATTGACTTTTTTTATTCCAGATAAATTTGTAGTTCGTTTTTTTCGTGTAATAAAAATGAACAAGAGAGCGCGATGGATGGCGCTAGATAAAATCACGGACGCTGCCATCGCCAGCGCAACAAACCAATCTTAATTAATTTACATTAGCTGAGATTTAACTTATTTCCCTCTAACTTAATCAACTCTTATAAAGCATCATTAATAATGACAATACGTAAAAAAGAAACACACTCCTACAACATCCTTACTTTCGGATCCCGTACGTTTAAACGATAGGTACGCTTCACTTCTTGCATATTCTCAACATAACTTATTTCTAAGTAACAACGTGTGCCTGAATGAAGCTTTATTTGTGTGGGGAATGTAAAGGTAAAATCAAGTAAGGTAGTATCACCCTCATACGAACGATTTAACGGCAAGGTATCTGACCAAATTTCATTTAATCCGCTTTCATAACCGGGGGCGAGTATTTGAAGTATCGCTGTATTAAACTTCTTAAAATGCGGCTGATTAATGACTATTTGCCCTTTTGTTTCAACGCCTAACATCACAATTTTACTATCGAGCATTAAAGGCGCTTTACCCAACACCAAAAAGCGATTATCTACTGCTTGTGAAGCAACTAGAAAGCCAATAATACACAGCGCCACAATCACAATAAGCAGCCAATTGAATGTATTGTTTAATGTAAGTGCAAGTAGACAACCAGTAATTAAAACCACAGAAAGTGTGTAAGCAATCAACTTAAATTGCGCACTTCGCTTGCTTTGTTCACTATTAATTTTGACCATTCTTCGACTCTATCTAACTAGCTAATTCTATTAACTATTCTACATTTTATGACTTTTATAATTCGACCTTCCATCCTCTTATTTTGCCGATAGACACAAAAAAGCGGAGCAATTGCTCCGCTGATTTAGTTTATTCTTTTATTTATAACTATTTAGAACCCTAATAAGTTATATGCAAAGAACTTATTAGCAACTGTATTAATAAAAATCAGCGCTAAAATAAATGGAATGAACGTAGATAGTGAGAAGTTTACATACTTCTCGGTAAAGCTACCTGCGTACTCAGGTGCGCCTTGGCTAAGCTCTTCTGTAAGCTTTGCTTTCTTCCAACGGTACATTACGAATAAACACACCATTAAACCATTTAACGGCAAGATGGTGTCGTAAAACACATCATAAATGAAATCAAACAGGCTCTTCTTAGTTGCAGGGTCATGGTCACCATAGTTAAACATTGTGCTTAACCACTCACTCATACCAAACGACATGGTACATAAAATGGTTAAAATACCCATGCTACCTGCAAGTAATAGCAATGCTTTAAAACGTGATACGCCCTTTTCTTCAATTAAGGTCGCTGTTGGTACTTCAATAATTGAAACAAGGGAGGTAATTGCCGCAAAAAACACTAACAGAAAGAAAATAACTGCGATCGCGCTTGCGCCTACGTAGCCGATATCTTGTTGCATCGCGAGGAAGATTTTTGGTAAATAAACAAAAATCATCGAAACAGATGAGTCCGATAACTCCGCAGGATTGGTGTTTGGGTTAAAGCTGAAAATCGCTGGTAGGACCATTAAACCCGCAATAAATGCAACCAATGAGTCTGTAACTGCAACCATTTTTGCACTGCCTACAATATTTTCTTTCTTAGAAATATACGAGGCGTAAGTCATTAAAATACCCATACCGAGTGACAGTGAGAAAAACGCTTGCGACAGTGCGCCGTTTAACACACTAGCATTCACTTTACTAAAATCTGGCACAACGTAATAACGAAGACCAGCAATCGCATTATCTAATGTCAGTACATACACAACAAGGCCAATTAGCAGCACAAATAGCGCTGGCATAAGTAGTTTTGCTGCTTTTTCAATGCCCTGCTTTACACCGCCAAGTAGAATTAGATTAACCAGCACACCCACTCCTACCATGTAATAAAACACGCTGGTTTGGTTTATAAACTGGCCAAAGTTGCTGGGTTCAGCAAGTGCATCTAAATTACCAATGGCTGCCTGCACAAGGTAACCAAAGATCCACACTGTGATCACCATGTAGAACACGCCAATCATAAATGGCGTAAGTACCGCTAGAAACCCAGGGTATCGCCACTTACTGCTGTTACCCGATAATTTATTGTATGCGCCTAGCGGGTCTTTTTGCGCACTGCGCCCCATAGCCATTTCGGCCATCATTACAGGTAAACAAACAAAAATTACAAATAATGCATAAACAACTAAAAATGCACCACCGCCATTTTTGGTTGCAGATACAGGGAAACCAACGAGGTTTCCAATGCCCACTGCACTACCTGCAGCGGCTAAAATAAATCCGAGTTTGGAGCTAAAATGCTCTCTCGATGCACTCATGCTGAACCTTAGTATTATTATTTTCAGTTCTGGATGCTAACAGTGTTAAACGTACTGTTTCAAGTTTTCGCGAAAAATGATTTTTAGTTTTATCCTTTCTGTTGATAGAATTATTTTTATATTCAATAAAATAACCAAACAGGTGCTGTATGTGGTACATGATTTACTCAATAGATGTTGAAAACAGCTTGGCAATGCGAAAAGAAGCACGCCCTGCTCACTTAGCGCGATTAGAAGCACTTAAAGCAGAAGAACGCCTTTTATCTGCCGGCCCATTGCCAGCGATTGATAGCGAAGATCCTGGAGAAGCTGGTTTTACAGGCTCACTTGTAATTGCTAAGTTTGATTCGTTAGAAGATGCACGCAGCTGGGCTGCTGATGACCCATATATTGAAGCAGGCATCTATAAAGAGTCTATCGTTAAACCATTTAAATTGGTTTTACCCTAGTTGGTTCAGAATAAGTTCAGTGTTGCGCTGCTACATTGAGCTTATTCAACGTTGTGGCGAGTATAGAATGAAATATTTAATCGGCCTTTTTAGTTTTTTGGCGTTATTTAACGCGCATGGTGCTGCCAATAATATTCCTGCACAAAAACAGCCTCAGCATAAACGAATGCATAATCCTGCCCTAAAAAATGTAAATACTTTAGGACTTAACAAGCGCAGTGCTGCAAGAAAAGTATCCCAAGAATATCCGGGCAAAGTATTAAACGTAAAAGAAAACTCGCAGTTTTATAAAGTGAGAATGTTACAACCACAAGGCAAGGTCGTTGATTTTAAAGTCTTGAAATCTAACGGCGCTATAAAAAAGGAAAGCAAAAACTAATGCGTATTTTAATAATTGAAGATGATCTTCAACTTGCTGATAACCTAAAACATGCTCTTGAAAAAACCCGTTACAGTGTTGATATGTGTAACGATGGCGAAGCCGGCCTTTTTCACTTAACTGAATACCCTCTCGATTTAGCCGTTGTTGACCTTGGCTTACCAAAAATGGATGGTATTGAAGTAATTAGTCAGGCGCGTAAGGCAGGCATTGATATTCCAATTCTTATTTTAACTGCGCGCGACCGCTGGCAAGATAAAGTAGAAGGCTTAGATGCAGGTGCTGACGATTACCTTACCAAACCGTTTCATAACGAAGAGTTAATCGCCCGTTGTAATGCACTAATTAGACGCAGCGCCGGAAAAGCCGACCCAACCATTACTGCAGGCCCTATTCGTATTCATACCCGTTCGCAACAAGTATGGGTAAACGAAAAAGAGCTAATGCTTACAGCATACGAATACAAAGTACTTGAATACTTAATGGTTAACCCTGAGAAAGTAATTTCAAAATCTGAATTAACCGAGCATATTTACGATCAAGATTTCGACCTTGATTCAAACGTAATTGAAGTGTTTGTGCTTCGCTTACGTAAAAAGCTTGATCCTGATGGCTCTATTGCGCCCATTGAAACTTTGCGTGGCCGTGGCTATCGCTTAAGCGGTAAATTGTGATCCATCGTATATCGCTCAAAATTAGGCAAGGATTTATCCTTGTCTTTTTGCTTCTAGTGCTAATGCCTGCCATGTTTTTTTCAATTGGTAAGGCTCTTTACGCAAGCTTAGTTGATAACACCGAACGCACCCTTGAAGCGCACCTCTATTCGTTAATGGCAAAAGTTGAAATTGAACAAGGGCAGCTTGCCCCAATTAATTTAATTGCCCCCGAACTCACCCGTGCGGTTTCCGACACCTTTGCGTACATTTATTTAAATAAAGAAATCGCTTGGCAATCTGAATCTACTTTAGGTTATCAATACATTCCTAAACATGCTGCCAGTGCCCCAGGGGTAATGGACTTTTCAAAAATAGAAGAGCTCGAAAAGGATTTTCGGCAACTCAGCTTTTTGTTTTTTATGGATGCCGATGGCATTGAATACCAAGTCACTGTGCTTGTTTTAAAAGACGAAGAGTCAATACGCTCACAGATGCAAGATTTCCGCGAAACCTTGCGCTATTGGTTAGCAATTATCGCCTTGGTAATGGGCTTACTGATTATGCTCGGCTTTTTATGGAGCAGTCACCCACTTAAACGTCTTGATAAAGAAATTGTTGCAATTGAAAGTGGCAAAGCCGACCAAATTACAGGTGAGTACCCAGAAGAACTGGAAAAAATACAGCAAGATCTCAACTTATTATTAGCAACCCAACAACGGCAAAAAGATAAATATCGCGCGTCTTTAAGTGATCTTGCTCATGCACTCAAAACGCCGCTTGCGGTTTTAAAGTCAAGCGACCTTGCAAGCCATGGCGATGGACAAGAACAACTCGACCGCATTAGCAACATGATTGAGCATCAGCTGAAAAAAGCCGCTTCAGGTGGCACTGACACATGGAAAAAGCAAACCAAGGTAAAACCGGTACTCGATTCTATTTTAAACGCCATGAGCAAAGTGTATCGTGATAAAGATATTCAGTTTATTCAGTCAATTGATGCAGAAAGTGTGTTTATGGGCGATAAAACTGATTTAATGGAATTGCTTGGCAATATTCTCGACAATGCCTGTAAAGCGTGTGATGCTTTAATTGAAATAAAAGTTAAGCAATCAGGCCAAAAACTGATTATTGATATTGCTGATGATGGACCTGGCATACCTGCCGATAAAATAGAAGAGCTAACAATTCGTGGCAAACGCTTAGATACTTATGAACACGGACACGGTGTTGGTATGGCCATTGTTGGTGATTTAGTAGATGCCTATAACGGCACAATGACAATTGGCACCAGTAATCTTGGTGGCGCCCTTTTCACTTTGGTATTTGATTATGAATAAATACACTCTTTTTTACATCGTGTTAATGCTGCTGAGTATTAATGCATTTGCTCAAAACGATGAAAAGCCCTGTAGCAAAGGCAAAGTGGTGTTACAGCTACAATGCTTAGATCAAGCCATTATTGACCACAAACGTACACGTCAAACTTGGCTCACTAAATTAGAAAAAGAAGTGGAAATAAAGCAAAATAACACGGGTAATACCCAATTATTTCTAAGTTTTCAACGCAGTAAAAACAGTTTTGATAGCTATATTTCCGATAACTGCCAATGGCGTTATCTCAATGAGTTACCTAACTCTCAGCAAGCTGCATTAAAATACAAGCGATGCGAACTTGCTGTGATTGACCAGCAAATTACCATTTTAAAAGGTGGTTACTAGCGCATAAACTGCATTCTCAGTAGTACATGGGGATCAGTAAATAGATCCAAATAAAAAAGCAGCGTAATCGCTGCTTTTTTATTTGTTGTTTAGACTGGATTATCTATATCAATAAACTCAACATCTAAGCCGAATTGCTCAGCTAAATACTCGCCAACAGCTTTCACACCATAGCGCTCAGTGGCGTGATGCCCCGCTGCAAAAAAGTCTATATTTTGCTCGCGGGCACTGTGAATAGTTTGCTCTGACGCTTCACCGGTAAGGTAAGCATCAATGCCTTGGCTTGCAGCTAAATCAATATAACCTTGACCACCGCCGGTGCACCACGCAATGGTTTCTATTTTTTTGCCGCGCACACTTTCAACTAACGGTTTGCGATTAAGTACATGCTCTATTTTAGCGGCAAACTCTTCGGCGCTCAGTGGTGTTTTTAAGCGCCCTTTCACCGCAATGCTTGGCTCACTGAATGGATCAAGGCCTGCTTCATAGTCAATATCTAATAGCTCTGCGAGTTTTGCATTGTTACCAAGGGTTGGATGCACATCAATCGGCAAATGATAGCCAATTAAGCTGATGTCATTTTTAATTAACGCGCCGATACGGCGTTTTTTCATGCCCGTAATTGGATAGGCCTCTCCTTTCCAAAAATAACCATGGTGAACTAAAATGGCATCCGCACTTTTTTCTATTGCCGCATCAATTAACGCTTGGCTTGCTGTTACGCCAGTAATAATTTTGCTAACGGTGTCTTTTCCTTCTACCTGAAGGCCGTTTGGACTAAAGTCTTTTACCTTATGGGGGGCTAGTAAACTATCTAATTCTTGGAGTAATTTAGAAAGTTGCATTATGCTTACCTATAAGTTGTTTTTGATCACTGAATTGTCCTTAACCTACCGTCAAAAATAAAGAAAATTCGCAAAAAATTGAAAAATGACGTGAAACTAGGTATAAATGTATTTTTAACAGTAATCTTCGTATCAAATAAACGGGATATACGATGAGTAAACTCGATAAAACTGAAGTGCTAGCTGCGTTTGAAAAAGCGTATGAAGCAGCAAATGGTAAAAAACCTGAGATCACAGCTAAAAGTGGTTGGTACAGTGTAGATGGCGGTAAAAACGTTCGCCTTGCTGATTTAGTAACGCTTGCAGAGGAACTTTCATCTGGCTCTGCTCCAGCAGCAAAAGAAGAAGCACCAGCTAAGCCTGCTGCTAAAAAAGCACCGGCTAAGAAAGCAGCTACTAAAAAAGCAGCTCCAGTAACTGCAACTAAAGAAAAAGAATACACAGTTACTAAGCCAAACCCAGAAGGCTTCACTGCTGAAGAGTTCTGGATTAAAGAGCTTGCTGAGCGTGAGCATGACACACGTCTTCCGCGCGGTGTTGTTTAATAACAAATTCGTTATTAATTAAAAAAGGCAGCTTTCGCTGCCTTTTTTATTGCCTGTAATTTTTTAAAGTGATGAACGATTATGTGCGCTGCTGTAATCCACTTTTGGCCCAACGGGTACCACTTGCGTTGGGTTAATCATGGTATGGCTAAAATAGTAATGGCGTTTAATATGATAAAAATCGACCGTTTCAGCCACGCCCTTAACTTGATATAGCTCGCGGATATAATTTGCTATGTTCGGATACGACTCAAGCATACGTTGATTACATTTAAAGTGTGAGAAATAAACCGCATCAAATCGAATTAAGGTAGTGAACAAACGCCAGTCTGCCTCGGTAATTTGTGTACCCACCAAGTAGCGTTGTTTAGCCAAAATAGCTTCAACTTTATCAAGGGCATTAAAAAGCGCATTATAAGCCCCTTCATATGCGTCTTGTGTGGTCGCAAAACCTGCTTTGTATACCCCATTATTAATATTGTGATAAACAAATTCGTTAATTTCATCAATTTCAGCACGTAAATGTTCAGGGTAATAGTCATGCTCGTTGCCTGTTAAATGATTAAAGGCGGTATTAAACATGCGAATAATCTCTGATGACTCATTGCTGACGATACAGTTTTGTTTTTTATCCCACAGCACCGGCACAGTAACACGGCCGCTGTAGTTTGCGTTATTACGCGTATATATTTGATGCATATAATCAAAATCAAATAATGCATCGCCCGTGCTGTGCTGTGTTTTATCAAATGTCCAACCATGCTCTAACATGTCTGGGCTTACAACTGATACAGAAATATGCTGTTCTAGCCCTTTTAATGCGCGAAAAATAAGGGTGCGGTGCGCCCAAGGGCATGCCAGTGACACATATAAATGGTATCGGCCAGACTCTGCGACAAACCCACTTGTACCTGAAGGTCCCGCTTCACCGTCTTTTGTTACCCAGTTACGCAATTGCGCAGCTTCACGTTCAAACTTACCTTTACTGTTTTTGGTGTCGTACCACTTATCGTGCCATTTACCTTCCACTAATAATCCCATGTTCTGCTCCTTAAACCTTTGGTAATTCAAAAATAATTAATGTTGCTGGGGTGTTAGATACGTTTTCAAATACTAATTCAGTTTCATCTAACACTTTTGCACCATCACCACTTTCAATTTGAATAGCATTCACTAGACTGCTGCCTGAAACCTGATGTACATACACAGGTGCATTATTTGATTCAAATAGATACTGCTGTTTTGGCTCAAGGATCAGTTGATGTAGCTTTGCATCCTGTTTTATCGCAAGCGTGCCATTTTCGCCATTTGGCGTCACAATCGTCGTTAAACCAACATCTTTACCAAAATCTTTTTGTTGATAGCCTGGTTTGTCGCCAAAGCTATTCGGCTCAATCCAGATTTGTAAAAATCTAAGCTCTTCTTCATTTGATGCATTGTATTCACTGTGAAAAATACCTTTGCCTGCCGACATTAACTGAAATTCACCCGCTGGAAGCGTTTTGATATTGCCCGCACTGTCTTTATGTTCAATGATGCCTGACAATACATAGCTAATAATTTCCATATCGCGGTGGCCATGGGTATCAAACCCAGCGCCCGGTGCCACAACATCATCATTGATAACACGAAGGGCTGAAAAGCCCATGTGTTTTGGGTCGTAGTAATTTGCAAAAGAGAAAGTATGTTTGCTCTTAAGCCAGCCATAGTCAGCGCCGCCGCGCTCATTTGCTTTTCTAAGTGTGATCATCGTACTTTCTCCCTAATTAAGCGTGTTGTGTCAATTTATCTGAAATAAGCGCATCCAGTGAGGTTTTACCCGCACCCGAGAACACCAAAGAAATACTTGCCGCCAATAATGCTAAGCCAAACTCATAGCCATTGTTAGACATAAACAGTCCGTTTTCAAAGTGCACAGTAAAGATTGCAACAATCATAGTGCCTGCAAGTGCCAATGCCGCAGGGCGAGTTAATAAGCCAAGTAAAATAAATAAACCGCCAAAAAACTCTGCACTGCCTGCCATTAGCGCCATTAAATAGCCTGGTGCTAAGCCAATAGACTCCATCCATGCACCCGTGCCCTCAAGGCCATAACCACCAAACCAAGCAAATAATTTTTGCGCACCATGTGCCATAAAAATAATGCCGATAGGTAATCTTAACGCCAGTGCTGCGTAACCTGCTTGGCTTGATGTAAGTGTTGTTAATAGTGTTTTCATAATTTATTCCTCAAAAATTTTAAACTTATCTAATTTGTTAAAGCATCTGCTTAACTGATGAAATTAAGTATAAGCATGCTAAACTCAATAAAAAACCGGAACATTTTGAACCCTTAGTTCAAATTTTTTGAATAGAAAAATATGTATCAAGCCATCACTATTGACGCCCTAAAAGCACTCGATGCTATCGATAAAAAAGGCAGTTTTGCCGCCGCAGCCGAGTCACTTTATAAAGTGCCTTCGGCGCTAAGCTACACTATCAAAAAACTTGAAGAAGACATTGGCACGCCACTGTTTGACCGTTCAAAGCAGCGTGCTGTACTTACCCCCGCGGGTAAGCTGGTGTTAGAACATGGCAGGCAAATTTTGCATTCCACCAGCAAAATGCTCGATGCTGTAAGCCAATTAGAATCGGGCTGGGAAAAACGGCTGCGCATCGCCCGTGATACCGTGATCCCAGAAGATGTCATTTTTGAGTTATTAAAAGAGTTCACCAAACGGCCTGAGCAAGTTGATATTCAACTAAGCGTAGAGGCTTTAGGTGGCGGCTGGGATGCCTTACATAGTAAGCGTGCCGATATTGTTATTGGTGCAACAGGCGAATTGCCAAAAGGCGTGTATCGCACCCACAAAATCGCAGAGCTAAGCTTTATATTTGCTGTGGCAGCATCGCACCCATTGGCAAAGGTTACTACGCCACTGGACGACGATAACTTAAAACACTACCCCGCGATTGTGGTATCAGACACTTCCACTTTGCTGCCAGAGCGAAGTACAGGGCTATTTAGTGCCAAGCAAGTAATCAATGTTAATTCAATGCAGGCAAAACTCGCAGCCCAACTTGCCGGCATTGGTGTGGGATTTTTGCCAAGTCATATTGCTAAACCGTATCTTGCAAATGGCGAGCTAGTACAAAAAGAGTGCACCATTCCAAGACCAAAACAAGACTTATACATTGCGTGGCATAAAGATAATCAAGGCAAAGCCTTTCAATGGTTTATTGAACGGCTATGCCAAGCTAACTGGCAGATTGATACCAATTGCATTAATTAGCTGGTCATTTATTGCGACAGAGAAATGGC
>NZ_JAPEHW010000021.1 GCF_028875915.1 Pseudoalteromonas sp. G4 | reverse complement strand
GCTCACAACGTTATGGCGGAAGAAAAGTCAGCTGCTGAAGCTGAAATGGAAGTTATTCAGGTTAAAGGTATTCGCGCAAGTACAGTTAAAGCAATTAACGTAAAGCGTTTCGCACCTTCACAAGTTGACGGCATTGCGTCAGAAGACATCGGTAAACTACCAGATGTAACAATTTCAGACTCACTACAACGTATTACTGGTGTACAAGTTGAACGTACAGCTGGTGAAGGTGGTCCGGTACAAATCCGTGGTTTACCTCAAGTAGACAGCACGCTTAACGGCGAAGTATTTTTAAGTGCAACAACTATTGATTCATCAGGCGCTGATTTTGGTGATTTACCAGCTCAGCTTTTCTCTGGTGTTGATGTTTATAAAACAAGTGAATCTAAGCGTTCAGCTGCAGGTATTTCTGGTTCAATCGACCTTAAAACACGTCGTCCATTCGATATGAGCGAAGGTTGGACAACTAACGTTAGCGCCGATGTAACACAGGGCTCTATCAGTGACGAAACTGATCCTAACCTAAACGGTTTAATTAGCTACAACGCTGAGAAATGGGGTGTTTTATTCTCAGCTGTAACGCAAGAAGCAACGCTTGCAACAGACTACAATGGTTACTTTGATACGTCAGAAAATGGCGGTATCGGTGCGGCAAACAACAACTTTACTTGGGGTCAAAACCCACAAGGCAATGACATCCATCACGTTGTACCACAAGGTTTTGCGGCATTTAATAAACAAGAAAAACGTGAGCGTCAAGGTTATCAGTTTGCTTTCCAAGCTGATTTAAGTGAAGGCTTTGAACTCGTATTTGAAGCATTCTACACTGACCAAGAGCGTTTTAATGAGCGTCAAGGCCTTTCTCAAAACAACCGTTGGTATACCTTTAACGATTATGCATACCCTACAGAATCAGGCTGGACAGGCGATACTTTCAAAGATAAAGATGGTAATCCATGGGGTGCAGTAAACGACTTCTACCTGAAGCCATGGCGCTTACAAACCTTCACTCAGGTGAATAATAACTACGAAACGTCGACCAACTTAAATTTAGAACTTAACTTTAATAACGGTGGCCCACTTTCAGGTCAAGTACGTGTAACGCGAGCTAAAGCCGACGCAAGCATGCGTCACGGCTACGGTGAAGGTGATTTACTAAGTATCGACCAAGGCACTTTAGTTACAGGTCCTGGTCAGTTTGCGCCTGCTGAATACTGTTCAGGTCAAGATGCTGTTGGTGACCAAGGCGGTTGTTACGCACAGTTTTCGCCAGGCGGTATTGAAAGCGATTCATTCTTACTGCGTTACGATGCACGCGGCGAATCACCAGTATTTAGTGGTTTTGATCAGATGGTTAACGGTGGTCAGGGCTTAATGAGCATTGCTGATTACATGGGCAGCCTAGATTCATACCATATCGGTGCATTCTCATCAGAAGGCAATACCGATGATGAAGGTGAAATCAATACATTCAGCACGAAATGGAATTATCAATTTGACGATATGCCTTTCGTAACCAGTGTTGATTTCGGTGTACGCTACATGGAGCGTAAGGTAGATCACGACCAATTCACATATACCTCTGAGTTTGGTGATGGCTGTGATATCGCACAGTGGAAAGCAGTTGACCAATACCACACAACATCTACATGTGAAGGTAATCCTGCTGCAGGTGAATACCTAACAGAAGATGTAGGTGATTTAACTGCAGGTACTTGGGTGCCTTATACATTACTTAACCCAACTCGCCTTGACACACATACTACAGTTAGCCAAATTTCTAACTTCGGTAGCGTGAAAGGCATTCCGACAATGTGGGCAATTGATCCGTCTAACTTCCGTGACCCACGTCAGTTCCACTTAGATACTTTCGGTAACGTACAACGTGTTGAAAATGCCGGTGCATCATACGATGTGAAATTAAGTGAGTTTAGCTATTTTGCACAAGCTAACTTTGAATGGGAAATGATCCGCGGTAACTTTGGTATGAAGGTTGTTGAAACAGACCTTTATGTTAAGCAAAACCTTGCTGGTTCAAACTTACCTCACTCAGGCTTAGGTCCAGATATTGGTGACGTGGTAACTGAACGAAGCTACACAGACTACCTACCTTCACTAAACGTTTCAGCTGATATTACAGAAGAAGTGATTGTACGTGGTGCATACTCTAAGAATATGCAATCACTTGACCTAGCTAGCTGGGGCGGTGGTAAAACAGTTGGTAAAGCAATTAACGGTGAGTGTGACTGTTTACGCGTTGTAAATGGTAACCTAACAGGTAACCCTGCTCTTAACCCATGGCGCTCAGATAACTACTCACTTTCAGCTGAGTGGTATAACGGCGACGCGTCTATGATGTTCTTAGCACTATATAAAATCGAAATTGAAAGCTTCACAGAAAGCGGTACAGTTTGGATTGATGAGCCAGATGATGATGGTATCAGCCGTGGTCCATGGCCTTTCAGTACGCAAGTACAAGGTGAAGGTGGTGATGTAAGCGGTTTAGAAGTAGGTATTCGCGCAGCAATGAGTGACTACACTGATATCGCATTCCTTAATAACTTTGGTATTGATGCTAACTACACATATAGTGACAGCTCACAGCAAAATAAAGACGTAAATGGCGACGACTTACCATTCGTTGGTATGTCAAAAGACACTTACAACTTTGTACTTTGGTATGAGCAAGAAGAGTTTTCAACGCGTTTAGCATGGAATTCACGTAGCCCGCGCTTAATCACACAAGGTTCAAGTGCAGTAGGCGGACAGTCACTATACCAAGATACATATACACAACTTGATTTCAGTGCGACTTACCACGCAACTGATTATCTAGATATTTACTTACACGGTTCGAACATTACTGAAGAAGTTCAACAAACTTATCTTGAATTCTCTTCACAAAAAGCGTTCCGTAACGAGTATGAATCGCGTTGGACCCTTGGTGTTAGGGCAACATTTTAATCCTTAGAATTATTAGGATTTAGGTTGAATTAACACTTTCTGCCCAAGACTGCCGTCATTTGGCGGCAGTCTTTTCTTTTGGTTTCATCACGATACAATGCAAATACCCATTTGATTAACTAATTGCTTATTTACTTAATCAAGTTACTTAATCAAATTGGTATTGAAGTAATAGCCTAGAGTGTGAAACATGACAGAAACAACAAAAACAATAAATTCCATCGTCATAGTCGGCGGCGGCACATCTGGCTGGATGACAGCTGCAGCCCTTGCTAATCACGCCCCGCTAAAACACTGTAAAATCACCCTGATAGAATCAAGCAAACTTGGCACGATAGGTGTGGGTGAAGCCACCATTCCAACCCTACGTCGCTTTTATCAAAACTTAGGTCTTAGCGATATTGAGGTATTAAAAGCTACCAAAGGCAGTTGCAAGCTTGGCATTGAATTTCAAGGTTGGGCAGGTGAGAATTCCCGCTTTATTCACCCGTTTGGCATTTACGGGCAAAGTACGCCCACTACCCCATTTCATCATTATTGGTTACGCGCAGAGCGTGCTGGTGCGCACAGCGATTTAACCGATTACTCCCTTGGCGTACAAATGGCAAAGCACAACAAATTTGTGCCACCCAAAATTAAACCACAAAACCAATTAGAAATTTTTGATTGGGCACTGCATTTTGATGCCAGCTTGTTTGCCAAACTGATGTTCGATTATTCAACCAATAAAGGTGTTACACATATTGATAACACCATTTGCAGCATTGAAAATCATCCTGATGGCAGTATTAGCCAATTACAATTTGAAGATGGTTCAAGCATCGCCGCCGATTTATTTATTGATTGTTCTGGCTTTAAGGCAATGTTAATTGGTGAAAACCAAGCTGTTGATTATGAAAATTGGAGCCATTGGCTATTAAATGACAGCGCTGTTGCAGTGCAAACAAGCGCAACGGCTGAGCCCATCACCCGCACCCTCGCTATCGCTAAAAAAGGGGGTTGGCAATGGCGTATTCCACTTCAACACCGTGTTGGTAATGGTTATGTTTATAGCAGCAAATACCTCTCCCATGAAGAAGCAAAGCAAAGTTTGCTTGCGTCTATCGATGGCGACATTTTACAGCCAGCGCGTAAGTTTAGTTTTACTCCAGGAAGGCGTAAAACAGCGTGGCACAACAACTGTGTCGCAATTGGCTTGAGCTCAGGCTTTTTAGAGCCATTAGAGAGCACCAGCATTGCACTTGTGGAAACGGCAATCGAAAAACTATTACTAACCTTCACGAGTAATCAATATTCAGTAAACGATGTCGCTAAATTTAATGATGTGAATGCACAAGAATATGAGCGCGTTCGCGACTTTATTATTTTGCATTATAAGTTAAACGGCCGCAGCGACAGCCCAATGTGGCAGTATTACCGCGATATGGCAATTCCGGCTTCACTTGAAGAAAAAATGCTGACCTTTGCCAAAACCGGCGAACTAAAACGCTTGCCTTGGGAAATGTTTGGCCCTGATAGTTGGTTGGCAATCTATCATGGCTTAAATTTCTTACCTGAAAGCTATCAAGCAAGCGCCGATAATATGCCGCTCAATTACTTAAACGAGCATTTAGCTAAAATGCGTGAAATGGTTTCAAGCCAAGTTAAAAATGCGCCTACCCACAGCGATTTCTTAGAAAAGCATTGTGGCTATCAACCCATTAAACAACAGGAAGCAGTATGCAGTTAACACAAAATCCCATTGAAAAGTTTGTGATTGTTGGTGGCGGCACTGCGGGTTGGCTCGCTGCAGCAACACTTGGCAATATTTTTAAAGACAGTCACACCCAAGTTGAGCTGATCGAATCAGACGAAGTCAATATTATTGGTGTTGGCGAAGCCACTATTCCACCGCTCATTGATACCCTTGAAAGCCTCGGCATTGATCTAGTGGAATTTATAAAAGCCACTCAAGCCAGTTTTAAATGGGGTATTCAGTTTGAAAACTGGTATCAAGAATCGCATAGCTATTTTCACCCTTTTGGTGAAGTTGGCCAAAAGATTGATGGTCACGAGTTTTACCAATGTTGGCTAAAACAAAAAGCCGAAGGCGACAGCACACCATTAATGGCCTATTCGCCAGAGGCGGTATTATCTGAAAAAAATCACTTTTTTGTACCGCATCAGGCAATGAATACACCGCTTGCTGGCGCCCGCTTTGCACTGCACCTTGATGCTGTTCTTGCAGGGCAATATTTGCGTAAATTTTCAGAAAATGTTGGTGTAAAACGCACTGTCGGCCACGTCGAATCAATCAGCAAAACCCTTGACGGCAATATTGCCTCTGTCACATTAAAATCAGGCAAGACAATAAGCGGCGACTTTTTTATTGATTGTACAGGCTTTAAGGGCTTACTGATTGGTAATGCACTTAATACCGAATACCAAGATTGGTCGGAACATTTACCCTGTAACCGCGCGGTTGCAGTACAAACCAAACTCACAGGCGATACCAAACCCTATACCGTTTCGCGCGGCCAAAAAGCGGGATGGAGCTGGCATATTCCGCTACAACACCGCACAGGTAATGGTTATGTATTTTGCGATAAATACATCTCAGATGAAGAAGCGATTAAAACTTTGCTCGAGAATGTTGACGGCGAGCCGCTAACCGAGCCAAGAGTAATCCCCTTTGTTACCGGTGTGCGCGATAAAGTATGGAATAAAAACTGCCTATCACTTGGCCTTGCACAGGGTTTCTTAGAGCCGCTTGAATCTACTGCAATTCATTTAGTGTCTAAATCACTGGCGCTGTTTGTGCGCATGTTTCCAACTAAAACAGCAAACCCAGTATTACAAAATGAATTTAACCGACGCATTATTGGTGATTACGAAGAAATCCGCGATTTTCTAGTGCTGCACTACTGCACCACGCAACGTGACGACTCAGCGTTTTGGCGTGATTGGCAACAAAAACCTATTCCAGCAAGTCTATCTGAGCGTATCGCATTTTTTAAACAAAGTGGTGGTCTAATTCCTGGTGTTGAAGAGCTGTTTCAACCCACCAGCTGGTATGCGGTGTTTGATGGTATGGGTGTGATCCCCAATGGCTACAACCCGACCCTAGATGCCCTTAACAGTGAAACGCTGGCAAAGAGTCTTATGGCTGGCAGAAATGCACTAGACAAGTGCGCGGAAACGCAGCCAACCCATGATGCGTTTTTACAGAAGTACTGCCCTGCCGATGAGGCGATTTTTAACTAAATCGCCCTTTGCTTTTATAACAAGCTCAGTTAAAGTGGCAGAAATTGTTTCACAACCTGTTGGAAAAGGCTTTTATATCATGCGCTTATTAACGGTTATTTTGTTTTTATTATTATCAAATACAGTATTTGCATCGCCAGATACGTTTATTTTATTACGTCACGCCGAGAAAAAAGAAGGGCCAAACCCAAGCCTAACCGAAGCAGGCCAAGCACGTGCAGAGCGCCTTGTAACACTATTGAAGGACTATGATATTAAGCATATTTTTAGCTCTAATTATAATCGTACATTAGAAACAGCTAAGCCCCTTAGCGACAAGCTTGCTATTACCGTAACGCATTACAATCCACGCCAACTCAGTGCATTGGCAACGCAACTTAAAACATTAAAAGGCACTATCGTTATTGTGGGTCATAGCAACACAACCCCTGAAATGGTTAAGCTACTAAGTGGTCTGAACGTCAGTGTTTCGGAATCAGAATTCCACAAAGTGTTTGTTGTGAAAGGAAAATCAGTAACAGAATTAAGCTCGAACTGAGATTAGCTACAACAATAAATGTGTTTACAATTCATCACAAAATCAACACATTATTAAAGGGCGGTAACTTCAAAATAAAACTTCATATAAGTATGATGACTTCCCTTTTAAAATAACAATTACACTTATATGGATATTCATTTAAACAAATCTTGTTTGCTTGTCGTAGCCGCACTCAGCTTAGTTGGTTGCGGTGGGGGCAGTAGCTCAAAACCAGATACAAACACCAATAACGATAATACGGTTCAAAATATCGCACCTATCGTATCACTTACTAATCAAACTGTTATTGAGAAGTCTGAAGTCACCATTTCAGCTTCAGCTTCTGATACAGATGGCACAATTCAGTCTTACCAATGGCAACAAACCAGCGGTATTAATGTTGAATTATCAAATACTACCAGCAATCACCTGACATTTTCTGCGCCATCGATTGTAGAAAATACAGAATTAACGTTTAAGGTAACGGTTACAGATGATGATGGCGCACAAACATCTGAAAGTATGACGCTCACCGTTGAACCTAATATCATTGCTAGCTTTACCCTCTCTGGTCAAGTCACAACAGGTAAAACAATAGCAAATGCTAATATTACGGCGCAATTAGGTGATCTGCAATTTACTACCCAGTCAAATGAAGTGGGCAGTTATCAACTCAACATTAATGTTGATGATGACTACCAAGAGCAGTTGTTGACGTTATCAGCAACAGGTCCTAGCACCAACAGTGTTATCAAATTAGTTTCTGAACTTGGAAATATAGATGATGTTGTTGAACTTGCAGAAAGTCACGAAAACAGGTTATCAGCTAATGAGCATATAGGCTTAAAACTTAGTCATTTTAGTACCGTAGTTGCGGCTTTAATGGTACAGCAAAACAATGATCAAGCAGTTGTTAGTGTTGAACAATATCAAACAGCACTTAATAACCTCAATATCGATATTTTAAAAACCTATGCTGCGATGATGAAATATCTCATTGATAATATAAGTGATCTACCAGCTGAGCTGATGCCGGAGAATTTTGAGAATACCTATCAACTTTTTTCTAATAAACAGGCTATTACACAGTTATTTTATGCATTTAATAATTATCAAAGCACCTTATTGGGTAACCTAGAATCTGAACTTTTAGCGGATAAAGAAACTATTGGAAAGCGTGTAAGCCTTGAAATGGGTTCTCCTTACTATTTAGCTATAGGAAAACTTGTACTTAATGAAAATGGTACAGGAACATTAATTACATCACTGACTAAAGAACAAAACTCTATCTCTTGGGCTGAAAATAATAAAGGGCTAAAACTACAATTTGAAGAACCACTATTTTATAAGGTTGCCTATATATATCCTAAGTACTCATATGAGCAAGTACAAGCAAATGGGTATATTAAGAGTTATAACATTAATAATGTCTATCAAGGTAATAAGCTATCAATACTTCTCATTTCACATGAAATTGAATATAAAGACATTGTCACAAACGATGTGATAGAAACTGAATATCCAGAAACTGATGCATTTTTCAATGTGGCATCTCAGAATAAGAAACTAACCAACGATGTATTAACGCCAATAAAAGCAAGCAAAGATTTCATTATAAGTATGTCTTTACCAAATAACCCTGTCCATTACAATTTACCTGACAACAATTCAGCGGTACCAATTGAAATGACTGCTGCAAAGGTGCGCTTTAATGCTGAGTCGAGCAAAACTGCAACAATTGAATCTGTTATTGATAAAGACTTTAATACCGCTGTGCATAATGCCGAGTGGTCTATTAATAATGATGGTGAACTTGAACTAATGGCTGAAAAGCTTAACGTTAAAATTGCTAAATTACAGGATAAAAGTGATGTGCAAGCAAATGTTATGACATTTACCCATGATTTAAGTGAACCTAATAAAGTGTCACCTGAAATCGGTAAAATCTATGAAATAGATACTTCATTAACATGGACAAATGAGAATGTACCAGGCATATACATTTACGAAAATAAATCTCAAGACTTAAACACTACATATGCAAGCTGGTATGAGTTAAGAGAGGATGGCACATTGTCATATTTTTCGACTTATTCGTGGGACACACCACTTGGTTATATAGATGAGTCGGATATTTACGAATCTGTTGGTTTATGGCGTATCATAAACAATCAGCTAATAATAAGGCGTTACCGTGGCAATGGAACCATCACAGGTACTAGTAACCACTGTCATTCAGAAGTCTGGGAAACAAACGTCGATAGCGAGTGTATAATGTTCATTGAGCGAAAATGGACAAGTGTTCAGCTTACAACTCACCCAGAAGAAAAACATGTGATATTACAAAATGCGCTCTACTTCGATGATCATTGGCGTTCATACATTGACCCTGAAAATAAGGTTCCCAATGATGAGCATCTGTATAGATATATTTCGCAGCTCGTAACTGAATTTACAAGGTCCAATGAAAGGCCGGTTCAATTACCTGAAAGCTATATACCTATAAAAGATCGTACTAACAGTAAAGCGACACCAGTCAAAACTAACGCTTCTCTATTCAATGAGAAGTTAGAACTTGGTTTAAATTAACCCGCTATGGGCAGTTGAATAAATCAGCTGCCCAGTTTTTCTAAAGCGGTACGCATTTCTGAGTATTTTCCAGTACTCGCTTATCCTTAAAAGAGCAAAAAGTTATTAACTCTGTTATCTAGCTCATTTCAATTTTGCTAACTAAGCGAAAAAGACTTCCTGTTATATTAAATTTAAACCATTGTTTTATTGAGTTTAAATATCATCTTTGCAAACTTCAAAATAACAAATTCAAAATTTTTTTGTTTCTTTTTTAAACCTTTTTAGACCCAACTACGACTTAATAAATAACCTAAGCGATAAATGCTTTACTTAACACATTAGGAATAGAGATATGAACACCTCAAATGCATTTGATTTATTATTTACAGCTGGTTTAACTACCTTTGTTGTTGCAAGCCTTATTACTGCGGGTATGTCGATGGCACTTGTAACTGGGACATTGATTGGTGCAACTTACTTGGTATTAAAGTAATGATTTAACAAATAGCCCAACCAATTATAGGAGCGCTTATGCAGCAAAACAGTACATTGTAAAAAAGCACTTAACTAAACAGTAAGTGCTTTTTTATAACTTTTAATAGTTCTTTTTACGTTTAATTTATTCCATACCGCGCACACCACACCTCAGCTAATAGAACCATCAAATTGGTAACAGTTACCCAAACAAAATAAAAATGTTCACAAATTAAACCATTAATAATACTAATAAAATTATTTTTGAATTGGCCTTTATCTGTTGCTAGCACTCTTTAATAAATTGCAGTAGAGTGAAAGATTATTGATATAACACGCACTTAAAATGCAAAAAGAAAAAGTTCGTTTTATGAACTCAAATGCTAAATGCTGTTGTATCAAATTCGCTGCTAAGGATGTGGTTTCGAACACTATTTAAAGCAACTGATTGCAATAATAAGAATATTAGAAATGCAGCTCTTCGTATTAAAAACAAAAACAACGCGATTGGCTGATAAATCTAAAATGTAGTAACTAAATATCGACAAAAATGTCATTCAAATACATGAATTACCAAATCAATGACGCGCTTGGACTGATTATGTGCAAGCCTAATCACGACCTTTGTATTGATGATTTATATACGCATCAACAAGAATTACTAAACGACCCAGCGTTTTCTATGGGCATTAACGCCCTTTACGATTACCGCTTGGTTAATAAAATATCTGGAAATTTAAACGCTTTGATGAAGATAGCTAACACCATGAAAGATAGGCGTGTTATCAGTAAAGCATCTTCTGTGGCAGTGATTATTGACCCGAATAATCACTCTCTAATGCAAGTATTTAAAGGTTATCAATTAATGGTTTCGAACTCGCTGGTGAAATGTGAAATTTTTTCGCCAAAACAATGTGACTTGGCACTTAAGTTTGTTGGTATTGAAAATTTACCGAGTTATTTTCATTAGAGTCTGTTGACCTTTGCTGTTCTATTTTCGTTCTGTTTGAGCGAGTTTTTATCGCGACACTCGGTGTGTGGTCTAGCAATCTAAGCGAATATCGAGCAAAGCTTCCGCATCCTGCTCTCGGCGCTTACCTGCATCCATGTAGGCAACAATTATAAAAGTACGCTCAAAAGAACCCTTCGGCAGAGCTTGATTGGGTTTTCTACTGTGTTATCTGCTGACTCACATAGAATAACTATGCCATGCAGTCTCTGCCTTGTATAAAACCCAATCAAACTGCTGCAAAAACGAAATTGAAAAGTCAACAGACCCTGACCATTGCCTTAAAAACCATTTTTAAATTTTAAATGAAAAGGGACCCAAAGATCCCTTTTCTTTTTATAAAAAGGCTCTTTTATTGACGTTGGTAGACCGATTGTCCACGACTAATGGTTTCAATTACTTGTAAATCTTTTAATGTTTCAGGCGCTACTTTAAGTGGGTTTTTGTCCAAAATGATTAAATCCGCTTGTTTACCCACTTTTAAGCTGCCTTTACTATTTTGCTCAAAGTGCTGATAAGCAGGCCAAAGCGTCATTGATTTTAAACCAGTGTAGGCACCTACGCGCTGATCAGGGCCAAGCACTTTATTGGTGCGCGTGGTACGATTTACCGTAGCATCAAGAACTCTAAACGAGCTTGGCAATGCCACAGGTGCATCATGATGACTACTGAAAATCATTCCTGCATCAAGTATTGCTTTGGTTGGTGAGATAAAATCAGCACGAGGTTCACCTAACACCGAATCGCGATGCCAATCCCCCCAATAAAAAGTGTGCATTGGGTATAAGGCCGGGAATATTCCCGCATCTTTTAGCCGTGCAATTTGATCTTGGCGAATGGTTTGACCATGAATAAGTACAGGTCGACGATCTTGCTTGCCAAGTTTAGTATTTGCTTTTTCTACTGCTGTAATAAATTGCTCAATTGCCGCATCGCCATTGGCATGGGTTAATACCTGCCAATCATTTTTAAATGCTGTTTCTACATAGTTGTAGGCAGCTTCATTTTTAAACGTTGGGTAACCTGCATAATCTTTATTTTGCCCATGAGGCGGATGAAAATAAGGCTGTGTTAACCACGCTGTTTTACCTTGAGGTGAGCCATCAAAGTTCAGTTTTACACCACCAATGCGAAAATGGTTGGTGTAAGTAGGTGCATTGTAAGGCGAGCTCATAAAGTCACTGCTTGATGCCATATCGGCGTATGCAACAACATCAATTAGTAACTCACCTTTATTTGACGCACGCTTAAGTGCTTCATAACCTTCCGTTGTTGTTCGGCCTTCTTGTGCGGTGGTGTAGCCAAATTTAGCATACATTTTTTGCGAGGCTTCAAGCATTACATCTTGCAAGTCTTTATCTATCAGTTTATTTAAACTGAATAACATCGCAAAATGCGCGTTCTCTTCAAGCACGCCGTTAGGTTCTTGGCTACCTTCAATACGACGTATTACACCACCTTGTGGGTTTTGTGATTCAGCGTTGATGCCACTTAGTTCAAGAGCTTTGCTATTTGCCACACTTAAATGACCCGAGGTATGCACAATAAGTACGGGCTTTTCAGTGCTCACCTTATCTAGGTCTTCTTTGGTGGGGTAACGGTCAAGCTGGGCATCGTCATAACCAAAACCTAAGATCCAGCCTGTTTTTTCAATAAATAAACGCTGTGTTTCGTCTTGGTCAGCGGCTTTTAAGATTTCAATAATACTGTCAACGGTATTCGCATTGCCATCTGGTGGCGGTAACACATTTGCAACTACGGCTTGTAAACCTACGCCGTAAACATGACTATGCGGGTCAAAAAAACCAGGTAATAGTGAATTACCATTTAGGTCGACTAATTCTGTTTTACCAAATTTGTGGGCTAACGCATCATCTAAATCTCCTACAAAAATGATTTTTTCACCTAACGTCGCAATTGCTTCTGCGTACTCAGGCTTTTCACCTTCCATTGTTAATATGTCACCGCCAAAGTAAATTTTATCGGCTGCAGTTACTGCCAATGGTTTTGTAACGGCTTCACTTTGTGTTGGCTTTTCTGAAAAACACCCAGTTAGTGAAAGCCCAACAGCACTTGCCATCATCCAATGCCATTTCATAATGTATTCTCCTTTACTTAATCATTTTTGAGTTAACTATTTAAAAAATTGCCTCATCGTTAGTAAAACTCATTTACCCTAAAAAAGGAACAAATTAATTAAGGTATTGTTATTACAGATCAAAAAATTAAACCAATTTATGCTGTAACAATTCAACGAACTTTCTGACCTTTGGCGATAAGTGCTTGCGGCTTGGATAAACTGCGTAAACGTGGACTTCTTTCGCTGGAAAATCAGCAAAAAGCAGAGGGTATTTAGTTGTCTATCAGAATATCAGCTTGGGTACTTTTTCTTCGCTAAACTCAAGTTGAAGTGTTCTTCCTAAAACTTTTATTTCGATTTGTTCATTATCTACTGAAATCATGCTCTTAGATACACTTTGAGGATCTAAAAACTCCGTTAAACTCCAAAATGAACTAGCTGACAAAGAAATATTTAATACAGGCGCTGGCACTTTTTTTGCGTATTGGGGGGTGACCCAGCCCTGCTCTAATCTATCTGTAGTTTCGCCTTGTTGTAAGTTGTATTCTAATAACTCGTTACTTTTTACAACAACATTTACAGATTTGCTATCAGATAATTGAACAGTATAAAAGCCTGGATGACTAGTAACTTGAGCATTTATGGGAAAGTGATAAATCAATTCATAGTTATTAAATAGGTTGCTATCCACATAATCAAAAACAAACGTTTCTTGTTCTCCTTCATTATCAAGACTTAAAATCAGTCTCGTATGTATTGAACCTTGTTGTTTTAACTGCCCCAAAGCAAAACATATTTCTTTTTTACAACCCGCATCATATAACACTGCATCATTGATAACGCTATTCATACCATTGATTACTAATGTATTGTGAGCACGCCTCGAGTTGAAGTACTCTCTATCTGAACTGTCATAAATATACGGGCCTCCTGAATCAATAAGTATTCTGTGATTGTCGCTCCACAATGTAAAGCTCATCGCATCATGGTTTCCATGGGAGAATTTTGTTTTACCAAAATCTGCGAAGATAACAGTCTCATCAATGTTATCTGGTCGTAAAATTACATACCCTTCAATTTGAGCTTTTGTCACTTCATTTAATGCCGTCCCTTCTTCTCCATTTGTTAATAAAAATGAAAGAAAACTCGACTCAATTCCAGCCCCTTTCGCATATTCTTCTAGTTTATTTAAGTATGTGGTGGTTTTATAATTTGTATTCCCAAAAGAAGGAACACTCCCATCCGGATAAGTTAGGTGACTTGCAAAATCAATCATACGTTTTAAATATGATTCAATAATTGGATCTTTATCTCCCGTTAAGTCAGCTATTAATTTATGAGCAGATGAAAATAATTTGATAGCAACTAGTTGATAACTTGCTGCCTGTTCAATAGATACACCATTTTCTGTATTCACCATATTATTAAAAAGCTCAATCATTCGTTCATGAGATCTTTCTGCGTAATCATTCTCTAATACTCTAATAGGGAAAGCATATGCATAGTTAAACAGCGACAGAGCATGGATCAGGCCGTGATTATGCCTTTCATAAATAGGTTTATCGAGGAGGTCACGTAACTCTAATGCATGTAAATCGAGAGCAGTATAAAAAATTTCTTTTTGAGCATCACTCCAACTGAATCGAAAATACTTAGTATAGAAATAAGAAATTACGTCCATTCTGAATGCTACTGTATGATCATTCCAACTCATATAACTCGAAGGGTTACTTCTTGGTGAAGTTTGAAGATAATCTAAAATAGTGTCGCTTATTATCGAAAGGTAGCGTTCATTAAAATCCTGTTCATAAGCATATTCATATGCAAATAACCAAAAAAGTGAATGATAATACAATAACCAAGAATTGTTTTTATAGGGGTCTTCATCCCAAGAAGGTTTCTCAGGTATCTGCCACTCAGGATAATTTAACCAGGACATAGCCAAAGCTCTTCGATTAACCATTGAGTCTGATGCTTGTTTGTTATACCAAGAAGATTTTCGAGGTAAATACATTGATTCTGGGTCTGGAACGTCAAAGTAGGAATAATTCAATGATAACTTTGACTCAAGAATACCCGACAAGAAAATAGTTAATGTATGCTCTTTATGATATTGATATGCACCTTCTATGCTAACTGAATAGGGTAATTCAAAAGTTTGTTTTCCTTTATCAAGTTCCAAATTTTGAACCACATGTTCAAGCTTACCATCAACACCAACGAGCCTAGTAATACTTAACGATGTGTTTTCAATAACAGGAAACAAAGTTTTAATTCTTAATGAATATTGATTTTTCTCTTTTAGTTTATTTTCATTATTGAGAAATGATACGCTCTCTAAAGCATTTACAAGATGGATTGAATGTGACGCATCTTGTGAACGGAGATTATTTTTCTTGATATAGTAAACAATGTTATCTCTTATTATTCCCCTGCTATTTGGTACATAATAATAAACATCATTTTGTAAAACTAATTCGCCAAACTCGGGGGGGGTTTCAATAACAATTTCACCACCATGAGAAATATTATCATTATCAAGAAAGTTGACAGCTATTTTTTCTTGCCAAATAGATTGCTGTACGTCATCGTTTGCGACTAAGTCTATTTTTTGATCTTCACAGGCTGAAAGAAATATTAAAAACAAAATTAAGCAAAATAAAGAGAAAGAACGAAGAATCATATTTACTCCATTAAGTACTATTCTAGTTATCAAATTCTACAACTTAGTTATCATCATAAGAACTAATTATTTTATTTTCATAAATATAACTAACAATAAATACTACGCATTATGACTCAGCTTACTTGTTAATAACTCAACAAACTTTCTGACCTTTGGCGATAAGTGCTTGCGGCTTGGATAAACTGCGTAAACGTGGACTTCTTTTGCTGGAAAATCAGCAAAAAGCACTTCAATATCGTTGTTTTCAAGAGCCTCTGCTAAAAAGAATTCCGGTAAGCGTACGATGCCATGACCATCTAACGCCATTGCTAATTCCATATGGCCGTTATTGCTGCGTACTCGTTCTTTAACGGGTACCGTAAATTCGCTGCCATTTTTATCTATAAAGTCCCATTTATCGGCTTTTTTCAAGTTGCTGTAGCAAATGCAGTGATGATTCGCGAGCTCTCGCGGGTGATGAGGCTTACCGTAACGTTCAATGTATTTTTTGCTGATCACAGTATAAGTTGGATAACTGGTTAAGCGTTTACAAATTAAAGTTGAGTCATCGAGCGCTGGCGTTGCACGAATGGCTAAATCGTACCCTTCGTTGATTAAATCAACTTTTTCATCGCTAATATTCCATTCCAAACTGACATTGGGATAAAGCGATAAATACTCAGACAATACAGGCTGTAACAACCCCTTACTTAAGCCAAGTGGGCAGCTCACTTTTAAACTGCCTTTGGGTTTTTCATCACTTGGAGAGATCGATTGCAATGCTTGCTCTGTATCATTCACCAACTGCTCGCAGTGATTGAAAAACACTTGCCCCTCTGGCGTAAGTGAAATTGAGCGTGTAGTACGGTTTAATAGGCGTACGCCTACACGCTCTTCTAACTTACTGATTACTTTACTTACATGGGAGTTTGAGTGATTCATCGCCTCAGCAGCTGCACCAAATCCACCCAGTTTTACCACTTGCACAAAGATGGGAATACCATCAAATATATTATTAGCCATATGGAAACAGTATTTTAATTTTATAAGTATTAATATCGTAAAGGAATTAATATAACCTTATATCCATCAAGTCAAGGTAACTAACTTTAATAGCATTCATGTCGGAGAGCATTATGAAATTATTAGCATTCGCAGCAACAAACAATAGCCAGTCAATCAACAAGCAACTAGTTCAATACGCATCATCATTAGTCGATGCAGAAGTTGAAATTTTAGATTTAAACGATTTTGAAATGCCAATTTACAGCCAAGATCGTGAACAGCAAGGCGGTATTCCTGAGCAAGCACAAACCTTTTACAAAAAAATCGGTGATGCAGATGCGGTTGTAATTTCATTCGCTGAGCATAACGGTTCTTACACGGCGGCGTATAAAAACCTATTCGATTGGACATCGCGCATTAATATGAAAGTTTACCAAGATAAGCCTGTTGTATTGATGGCATCATCACCAGGTCCTGGCGGTGCAAAAAGTGTATTAGGTGCAGCAACAGGTTCTGCTGGTTTCTTTGCGATGGACGTTAAAGGCAGTTTTTCATTACCAAGCTTTTTCGATAACTTTGATGTAGAAAAAGGCCAAATCACCAATGGTGAACTTGCAGATGAACTTGCAACTATTATGGCGCAGCTTGGTTAATTAATAAGATTAAACCCCCTCCTCTTTAACAGGTGCATTGCACCTGTTTTTTTATTTTTAGCATTTTTATTTCTCGGTCTTTTCTGAGCACAGGATGCCAGTTTTAATATTAACCTCAATGTTAAAAACTGTTAGGAGCAGATTTTCTCTAAACCTGAGATTATTAAACAACCATACCTTTTGCTCATTTTTTAGTTTTTACTACAAAATAGTAAAAACTATTTGCATCTTTTATTTTAAAAACCTATTTTGTAGTAAATTAAGCATTAATGGCTTTTATAGGTGGTTTGTGGGTAAAAGTGATAAATTTTTAGGTGAGTTTGAGCAAATGGTATTGCTCGCTTTATTGCAGCTAAAAGATAACGCGTATGGCGCGGCAATTCGCCAATTGTTAGACCAACAAATTGCACGCACGGTTGCCCTAGGCGCACTTTACGCCACCCTTGAACGTCTTGAAAACAAAGGCTTAGTATCATCAAAATTAGGGGAAGCCACGCCCGAGCGCGGCGGTCGCCCAAAACGTTTTTTTAAAGTGACCAATGATGGATTAAGTGCATTGCAACGGGCAAAAGACGCCATGGATACCCTTTGGCAAAACCTGCCAAACCACCCCTTTGAAGTATAATTGGTGAACACCATGACTAAACATCATAACCCACCTAAGCTTGCTGCATGGCTAATTGAGCGTTTTACTCCCAAGCACCATCAAGATGCATTATTAGGCGATTTATACGAAGAGTATTTTGAACTAAAAGAACAAAACCTTTCTATTGCTAACCGCTGGTTTTGGCTGCAAACCTACCTTAGTGGCAAGGCCGCCTTTTATTGCCTGTTAACGAATGCACATGTGATTAAGACCCTTGTTTTTAGTATCGGACTTGGTGTTTTTACCATTATAGCCCTACTAGTAATGTGGCTAAGTAGCATGGATAACGTTGATGGGTTTAGTGACGGATTTTGGCAATCACTTTTAAATGGCAATGTTCACCTTGCCTTACTTGAAGGTGCATTTTGGTCAGGCACTCCCGATTACATAATGAAAAGTACCAATGAGGGTATTTGGCAATTTATTGGTCTGTTTATTCACTTACCTGCGCTTATTCTCGCATCCGCATCACTTATTGCCATTCACTATTTAAGTAAAACTGCGAGTTTAAAATCACTTATTTTTAGTAGCGTCTCATTGGTTTTAATGCCCTATCTGTACGGGTTACTTTTACTTAATAACTATGATTATGCCGCAACCCAAACAGGCCCTATTCTCGCTAGCATGTTGCTAAGTGTGTTCTATTTAGTGTTACCCAGTTGCTATTTTATTGCCAAACGGTTTCGCACAGAGCACAGCCAAATCTGGCAATCTGATAGTTAAATAAAGCAAGAAGTATCATCATGGAAAACCACGACTTTATTGATGAAAAAGCCAAAGGTGCGCCAAATTGGATGACGACGTTTGCCGATTTAATGTCACTGCTTATGTGCTTTTTTGTGTTGCTATTATCTTATTCCGTAATGGATGTTGAAAAGTTTAAACACATCGCAGGTTCAATGAAAAAAGCCTTTGGTGTGCAATCTGAAGTGGTATTAGAAGAGATACCAAAAGGCACATCTGTTATCGCTACTGAGTTTTCACCAGGAAAGCCAGAACCAACACCTTTTGAGTCTGTAAAGCAGCTCACAACAGAACGCGAACAGCCTAATCTACAAACGCAAAAAGCGGAGAATGAAGCAGCTAAAATCAATCTCAAATTAAAAGAAACGCTCGAACACTTGCTTAAAAGCGAAATTGAAAACGAATTAATTGAACTTGAAATGCTTGGCCAACAACTGATTATTCGATTAAATGAACGCGGCAGTTTTCCCTCTGGTTCTAGTTTTTTACAGCCGCGATTCAAACCTGTTTTAACAACTATAGCCGAGCAGCTTGCTCGTATTCCGGGGCAAATTTCGGTTTCGGGTCACAGTGATGATTTGCAGGTTAGTAACGAACTGCATAGCAACAATTGGGAGTTATCATCAAAGCGGGCAAATGCCGTGCTGCAAACCTTACTCGGTTCAAATCAGCTTAACAGCAACCGTTTGCATATAGCGGCCTATGCTGACACTAAGCCCTTGCTACCAAATACATCGCAGCAAAACAGAGCTAAAAATCGCCGCGTTGAAATCGCAATTTCACAAGGCAATGCCTTCGAACTTCAACCTTCTCACGCTTTCTAGGAGTTTCTATGGATTCAGCAAGTGGCTTTGGCCTTTCAATCATTATTTTGGCACTGATATTTGGTATTTTTGCCAGCGGCGCTGCACCTGAAGCTTACGCGAATTTATCATCCATTTGTATTGTGCTTGGCGGCACCTTAGGTGCGGTGATGCTAAGTTACCGTTTATCCAAATTCGTTGCAGCCATCAAACACATTAAATGGGTGTTTAGTAAATCCACGCCCGATTTATTTAGTACTATGGATGAATTGGTAGAACTGGCTGAAATTGCGCGTAAAAGCGGCTTTTTGGGCTTAGAAGAAAAACCCATTAACGACCCATTTATGGCCAAAGCAATTAATTTATTAGTGGATGGCCACAGCCCAGAAGCCATTGAATTTACGATGAATCGCGATATTTTGCATACTCGGCAAAACAATAACGATGCCATTAAAGTGATGAACAGCTTTACTGAGCTTGCCCCCGCCATGGGCATGATAGGCACATTAATTGGCTTAGTGGCGATGCTCATCGCTATGGATGACCCAAAAACCATTGGCCCTCAAATGTCTGTTGCGCTATTAACGACCCTTTATGGTGCACTGATTGCCAATGGCATTACAGGGCCTTTTGCTAACAAACTTGGCGAGCGCGCAGAAGAGATAAAACACCATATGAGCTTAGTGCGCGATGGCGTAATGCATATTGCCAAAGGCGATAATCCTAAAACCATGATGAATTTATTAGCGGGCTATTTAGGTGAAGATTTAACATCTAACTCGGAATTGCTCGATGAAAAAACAGAGGTTAGCCAGTAATCATTTAAGTAAAACAAGGCATGCTGTATATCTTTAGCATGCCTCACTTTTAACGTATTCTCGCTTTATTTATCACTCCACACGGCAAACTCGTTACCGCATGGATCACTAAAATGAAAACAAACGTTTCAACCACAACTTTACCACCAGCAGCGATTATTTTGCCTTGTGTTTCAGCTAAGTTGGCACTATAAAACACCACCAGTGCCGAGCCCGTAGTTGTTGCCATCACATTCTTTGAGTAGTAAAAGCCGCCATCAATACCTGCGTTATTAAACGCCGTATACTCAGGGCCATAATCGGTAAATTCAAAAGCAAATACCGCGTTAAAAAACGCTTTAACCTTTGCTAAATCGCTTGCTGGAAACTCAAGATAATTAATTTTTTCGTGTTGCATACGGCCTCCGTGTCTTACTATAAGTTTACGTTAAATAATAACGCTGCCAACCACAACGTAAAGCACTAAACTCACTAGCGCAATCGCCAAACAATATGGTAATTGCGTTTTAACGTGTTCGATATGGTCGCACCCACTGGCAATAGATGCCACAATGGTTGAGTCTGAAATTGGTGATGCATGGTCACCAAATACCCCTCCACCAAGCACTGCGGCTAATAAAAACGCCGGTTCAATACCTGTTTGTAACGCAATTGGCAGTGCAATTGGGAATAAAATCGCAAATGTGCCCCACGAAGTACCCGTAGCAAACGCCATAATACCAGCGGTAATAAACAGTAGCGGTGCAATCCAAAGTAGAGATACTTCAGAGCTCATTAACCCGCTGACATAAGTACCTGTACCAAAGGCTTTTACTGCATCGCCAAAAGCAAATGACAACACTAATACCATCACAGCTGGCACCAGATTTTTAATGCCCTTAATGCTGTGCGTTAGCACCTCTTTGCTAGAAAACACATTATCTTTTAACAGCATTAAAATTAGGATTAGGTAACTTGTTACCACCGCCCAAAGCACCGAAAACGAACCGCTACCACGGCGTAAGTCGCCATCACCTGTGTAATAGAGTAAGCCCAAGGTAATAAAAATAATGCCAATCATCGGCACCACAAGGTAACTTGCTTTGCCAACGGTATCATTCTTTTCAAATTTTGATTCGACCATGCTATTGGCGTCTTTTAATGGGCCAAATACACGGCCGCTCAGCGCTGTGTAATACACCACACATACCACAATAATCGGGTAAAAATTATAACCAATCGTGCTTATTAAAAGGCGCCCCAGCCATTTATAAGCAGTAATATGCTAATCGGCGAGCAGGTAGAGTCGAGAATAAACGCAAGGCGCGCACGTGATAATTTGTATTTATCAAAAATGCTCTGCGATGCAAGTCCAGCGGTAAACATACTTAAGTTGGTATCTGTAAAAATCGATGAACCAATTAAGGTCGGAACCATCGCCGCTTTTCTGTCATTATCAACCCAGTGCTTTTTATTAAGGGCATGAATAAACCCCGATACACCGCCACTGGCATTAACCAGCGCAAGCACGGCACCAATTAATAAACTAAAAATGATAATACGTTGGTTATAAGTGGATGTAGCGACATCTATCACCCCTGTTGTCATCGCTGTAACACTCGTAACTGGCGAAAAACTTGAAGACATAAAGTAGGTAAGTACTAACCCCACCAGCAACGCTTGAATCGCGCTTTTACGCCAAATGGCAACTAAAATGGCCACAATCGGCGGGATAATGGTATATATTGAATCGTTCATTATTATTCTCAGGACGCATTAAGCGGCTTATTTTGAACAGTAAAAATCATAATTGCAAAAAAATGCTTTAAGTGAAAGTACCGTAATAAATTAGCTGATTATTGTTGATTCACAAAACAGACTATTCTGCCCCTTGCTGTAAACCGCTAATTTATAAAAGTGACAAAAAAACACCTTAGTTGTTAGCTTTTAATTATTTTATCTTAACGTAACAAGCTGATATAAAACACGCTTTAAAATCAATAAATAAGTGAATGTATTATGAAAAAATATTGGTCACTTTGGCTCTGTTGCTGCTGCTTGGCTGTGACATGAAAGATGAAGTAACGGCAGCGAATGCTAACTTACAAGAAAATCAAATTTGGGTTTTTGCGCAATTTAATGTGCCTGAAGAAAAAGAACAGATGGAAACCTATTATTACTATGGCTTAGTGTCTGAACCTCTCTACAACGCCATCGCCAACAACGCACTTTCAAGCGGTTTTATCCAACTTAAAAATGTTAAGTTTTGGGGTGATAACAATTTAATCTACGATTACAAAGATATTGAGCGCAGTGGCCAACTTATTTTCCGCATTGAACACATTGTAAAATTAAACCCAGTAAATGTAGAGCCAATAGTAGGTAAAGGGTTTGAACAATTTGAAGATCCAGAAAACATTACGCCCCCTGTATTTGAGGAAGATAAAAGCACTGAAGAATCAAACTAGTGCTTTAATTAAGCTGAGTTAATATTTATGAAAACATTAACTCAGCTTACTCATCACTTTGCTTATTCAACCCCTTGGTTGCCACAAAAAGCATTAAAGGTATGTGAGTCATTTTCAAATTGCTCAGTTTTTGCAAGCTCCCAAGGTCGTTCACACTGTTGGGTTTTAGTACACCACTTGTACCCTGCCGACGCCTTACATCCGTGTTTATCTAAATCACCGCCAACCACATTGGTATTTGTTTTGTCGGCTGTTGGCTTACTTTCACCACACCCAATAACGATTGTTATACAAGCAAGTATAATAAATAACGTTTTCATGATTTTAAGTCCTATTTTGAATCACTACAGTGTTAATAAATCTTGGTATAAATTTTATAACATGCTACTACTGCACTTCATTGCAACATTTTCCTTTGCTTGAATATACAGCATTACCTAATCGTTACGACAAACTAGCAAGCCATTGCTGATAGTTAAAATCAATTGGAATGTGCGCTTGCTGCCAATCTATATCGTAATAGGTATTTAAATAGCGCTCGCCGCTATCGCAAATTAAACTAACTATTGAACCAAACTCGCCAGCCTCTTGCATTTTTTTGGCTAGATGTAACATACCGACAAGGTTAGTGCCTGTTGACGGCCCTACTTTACGACCAAGTAAATTGCTCAACCAAAACATTGCCGCAATACTTTGTCCATCTGGTACTTTTAGCATCTCATCAATCACACCAGGAATAAACGAAGGTTCTACCCTCGGCCGTCCAATACCTTCTATACGGCTGCCGGTTTTGTTAGTTAGCGAATTATCACCGCTTTTATAAAAGTCATAAAAAACCGAATTATCAGGGTCTGCCACGAGTAGTTGTGTATCAACGCCTTGATATCTTACATAACGGCCGATGGTTGCTGAAGTGCCGCCAGTGCCTGGACTCATTACTATCCAGCGAGGTATAGCAAATGGTTCCTTCGCCATTTGCGAAAAAATACTCTCTGCAATATTGTTATTGCCACGCCAATCTGTGGCTCGCTCAGCATAGGTAAATTGATCCATATAATGACCGCCAAGTTGATCAGCTAAACGCTGTGATTCGGCATAAATTTGCGTAGTGTTATCAACTAAGTGGCACTTACCACCATAAAACTCAATTTGTTTTATCTTTTCTTTCGCAGTGGTTTTTGCCATTACAGCAATAAACTCTAAACCAAGTAGTTTTGCGAAATAAGCCTCTGACACCGCCGTTGAGCCACTTGAAGACTCAATTATCGGCGTGTTTTCGTTTATCCAACCATTGCTAAGCGCATACAAAAATAGCGAGCGCGCTAAACGGTGTTTTAATGAGCCTGTAGGGTGCGTGCTTTCATCTTTTAGGTAAAAATGAATGTTTGGAAATGCACTTAAATTAAACGGGATTAAATGAGTGTCGGCAGAGCGGGTATAGTCAGCCGCAATTTTAGCAAACGCCTGTTTTGTCCAATTGGTATTCATTTATTCCCCATTCATTATTTATTAAGGTAAAAACTGTAGTCTTTACCTGCGTATAGAGATTACAGTTCTCAAATTCTATGTTATCTTTTCCTAGCAAAACACAAATTCGTTCGCTAGCCAAGGAGCTTGATTATGAAAAACTTATTATTAGCATGTGGCGTTTTACTACTAGCTGCCTGTGCAAAAACCCCGGATTGGGATTATGACCGCACAGCCAATTTTGCAAGTTATAAAACGTTTGCATTTGTTGATAATGCAAACCTTGCAAAAAACACAACAAATTATCAAATTAGCCCTTTGATGGAGCAGCGTGTTCGCGAAGCGGTAACACGTGAATTAAAAGCTAAAGGTTTTTCACAAGTAGCCTCAAACCAAGCTGACGTGTTAATCAATTACCATGCATCGGTTGAGAAGAAAATTGATGTAGATACTATTTCATACAATGCAGGAATGGGTCACCCTTACAGTGCTCGTTGGGGTTACTGGGGTGTAGGTTATGAAACGCATACCTCAACGCGTGAGTACGAAGTTGGTACATTGGTACTGGATGTTATCGATCGCAATGAAAAAGCCCTAGTTTGGCGCGGTGCAAAAGGTGGCAAACTTAAAAAGAACCAATCACCTGAACAACGCACTCAAGTTGCGAATGAGCTTATTGCTGAAATTTTATCAAACTTCCCACCAGAACTTATGTAAGTCGGTTCAGGTATCATAAAAAAGCCATCATTTAGATGGCTTTTTTGTGTCTTCTCTTAATATGGCGTATCAAGTAGCGCCTTCTAGATAGCTGATGATTTTCATCGCTTCATCGTTGGTTTTACCACACACATCAAGTGTTGGTTTGAAGTCTAAACAAACTTTAGGACGGGTTTTGTCACCAAATAATCGGCATAGGTTGTTTTCGTCTAATTGCACACAACGCACACCAGCTGGTTTGCCAAATGGCATTCCTGGAATTGATGATGAAATACTTGGCGCAATGCAACACGCACCACAACCTAATCGACATTCCACTTTTAAAAGCCCCTTTTTTTGCTCAGCGTGCATTATAAAACATTCTGCTTATGCTTGCGATAAGTCGACTAATTGTGCAGTTAAATCGTTTAATTGTAAGAAATTATGAATTTACATAATATTTAGGTTAAGTTTAGATTTATTGTATTTCATACACTTACAGCGTTGTTAATAACAGTTATCAAGTAATAAACACAGTTTGTTACATCTGGTTCATCTTCATAAACATTCTTTTTCCTATAGTAGGCTCGTCATCAATAGAAAAATGTAGGGATTTACAATGGCGAGCAAATTAAAAATGACCGGGATCACCCTAGCTGTTTTGCTAGCGTCTGTAGGCGTTGCAGCAGGTTTAGGTGCAATGAAAAAACCACCGGAAAAGAAAGAAGAAAAAGAATCAATACCTGTAGTTGTGGTAGAAGATAACAGTGTTGAAACGATTACACTAAACGTAAACTCTTACGGTTTAGTTAATCCTAAATACAATACCTCACTTAAAGCACAGGTAACTGGGCAAGTTACTGAAATTTCAGATGCGTTTGTAAAAGGTGGTTTCGTAAACCAAGGTGACGTGCTAGCACGCATCGACCCAAATGATTACGAAGCGGCTTTAACTGAAGCTGAAGCAAGCCTTGCTCAAGCACGCGCGGCTCTTGAATTAGAGCGTGCACAAAAACGCGTTGCCGAATCAGAGTGGGAGCGCATTAAAGAAAGTGCGAAAAACGAATTTGTACCAACTGAACTTTACTTGCGTAAACCTCAGTTAGCTGAAAAAGTAGCGCGTTACCGCGCTGCAGAAGCCGGTGTTAAGCGTGCAAAACGCAATTTAGAGCGTACTTATATCAAAGCGCCTTACGATGCAATTATTACAGCACGCTCAGTAGCACTTGGCTCTGTGGTTAATTCAGGCAGTCCAATTGGCGAATTAAGTAGCACTGATTTTGCTGAAGTACGCTTACCTGTTGCAGATAAAGAATTACAATTTTTAATGCAAGGCGGCATTGATGCTGATGTGGATTTGGTAACAAATTTCCAAGGTAAATTACATCACTGGCAAGCAAAAGTGGTGCGCAGCGAAGGCCAAGTTGATAGCAAAAGCCGTATGTCGTACTTAGTTGCTGAAGTTAAAGATCCATATGGTTTAGAGTCAAACAACACGCCTCTTCGTTACGGTTCATATGTTAATGCTTCAATTGCCGGTTTATCAGTTGAAGGGGTTAGCCGCGTTAAGTCTCACCTTGTAAATAATGGCAAAATTGCCGTTTTAGAAGACGGTGTTTTAGCGTATCGCACGGTTGAAATACTGCGTGAAGAAGGTCGCGAGTTAATTGTTAAAGGTGAGCTTGCCAATAATGAGCAAATCATTGCATCAAATATCAAGCGTCCAAAAGCTGGTATGAAGCTTTCAAATGCCGCCTTAACGACACAAGAAAAACCAGCTCAACCAGTTGCAGAACTGGCAATGAAAAAAGAGGACTAAACCATGATTGATACGAAAAAAGGTATCATCGCATGGTTTACCCGCAACCCAGTTGCTGCAAACCTGCTGATGATCATCATTCTGATCGGCGGTTTATTTACTGCCATGACCATTCGCAAGCAAATGTTTCCGCAATTTGAAAATAGCTGGATGTCAATTCAAGTTGCATACCCTGGTGCTGCCCCGCAAGAGGTAGAAGAAGGGATCACCATGAAAATTGAAGAAGCATTAGAGGGTATGCAAGGCCTAGAACGCCTAATTACCTATTCTAATCGCGGCTTTTCACAAACATGGATCCGTATTGACGAAAGCTACGATGCCAAAGAAGTATTAGATGAAGTTAAAATGCAAATTGACTCTATCTCAACCTTCCCTGATGGCATGGAGCGCCCTATTGTCGCGAAAGAAAAATACCGCCAAGAAGTAATGTATTTATCACTGCATGGCCCGCTTTCTCAACGCGAACTAAAAGACTTAGGCTCAAAAATTCATGATGAGTTACTAGCCTTACCAGGGATTAATATTGCGGAGTATTTTAGCGGACTTCGCTATGAAATCGGCATTGAGATAAGCCCTGATAAACTACGTGAATACGGCTTAACGTTTAGAGATGTTGCCAACGCGGTACGTGCATCATCGGCGAACATGTCAGCAGGTCAAATTCGCGCTGAAAATGGCTATATTTCAATGCGTGTTGAAAACCAAGCTTATCATGGCAATGAATTTGAAAAGTTACCTCTACTAAGCCTGCCGGATGGTAGCCAAGTATTACTCGGTGATGTTGCAAACATTAACGATGGTTTCCAAGAAGGTATTCAATTTTCTAAGTTCAATGGTGATAACTCTCGTACTTTCTTTATTGGTGCATCAGAAGAGCAGGATATTACAAAAGTAGCCGACACCATTAATCAATACCTAGACAAAAAAGCCAAAGAACTTCCTGAGGGCGTAACACTTGAATCATTTGTTGATATGACCTACTACCTTGAAGGTCGTTTAAATATGATGATTGAGAATATGGCTTGGGGTGGCTTACTGGTTATTTTAAGCTTAGCTTTATTCCTTCGTATAAAGCTGGCCTTTTGGGTAATGATGGGTTTACCAGTATCTTTCTTAGGTGCGTTATTCATAATGCCTTTAGGCGGTCTTGATATCACCATCAATATTATGTCGCTGTTCGCATTTATTTTAGTACTGGGTATTGTGGTGGATGATGCCATAGTGATAGGGGAATCTGCCCACAGCGAAATTGAAAAACACGGACACTCAACTGACAATGTTATTCGTGGCGTAAAACGCGTTGCAATCCCAGCTACTTTTGGTGTTTTAACTACCATTGCGGCTTTCTTGCCAATGATGCTAGATACAGGCCCTGAAGCTGCGGTATCAAAGTCGATTGGCGGCGTAATTATTCTGTGTTTAATTTTCTCGCTAATTGAATCAAAGCTTATTTTGCCTGCGCACTTAGCGAAAATGAAGCTATCACCACACAACCCTAAAAACCCTCTTCACCGCATGCGTGAAGGCTTAGATGGTGGTTTAAAACGTTTTATCGATAATAGCTATCGCCCAATGATTGTGAAGTTCATTGAATTTCGCTATCCGGTAATCTTTGCCTTTGTTGGTTTAATGATTATCAGTGGTGGATTATTCGCTGGCGGCTTTGTTAAGTTTGTTGCAAACCCTAAAGTGCCGCATGATTTTGCCAATATCAATATTGATATGGAGCAAGCTACTGCCGAGCGCACAACGCTTGAAACAGCACTGCAAGTTGAACAACTTATCTTGAATGAAGACAAACTTATTGAGCAAGAGTTTGGTCAAAAAATGGTAGAAGACATCTCGGTTCGCCTTCAAGGTCGTACCGGTGCGCGTATTATGGCAAAACTTGTTGACCCAGATTTACGCCCAATGGATACCTTTGAGCTTGCTGATCGCTGGCGCAGTAAAATGCCTGATTTTTCTGCCGTTAAAACCCTCAACATTCGCGATAGTATAAGTGGAAATGACCGTGACGATGGCGATATCAGCTTCCGTTTGGAAGGTAAAGATATGGCAGAACTTCGCCTTGCCGCCGCTGATTTAAAAGCGCATCTAAACACTATCAAAGGCGTAGGTGATGTAAATGATTCAATGCAAACTGCAACCGATGAAGTACAGTTCGAACTTAAACCTGTAGCGTATAGTTTAGGCTTAACGCTTGCTGATGTTGCTCAACAGGTAAGCTTTAGTTTCTATGGCTTAGAAGCGCAGCGTATTTTACGTGATGGTGAAGAAGTTCGCGTGATGATCCGCTATCCAGAGCTAGAACGTAACGCAATCAGCCACATTCATGATGTGCGTATTATTACGCCACAAGGTGCTGAAGTACTTCTTTCTGAAGTGGCTGAAGTAAAACTTGTTGATGGTGTAAGCAGCATTCGCCGCGAAAATGCGCGCCGTACAATTAACGTATGGGCTAGCATTGATGCAGAGCAGGTTGAGCCATTTAAAGTCGCAAAAGATATTCGTGAAGAATATATTCCAACATTACTTGAGAAATACCCAAGTATTACTACCAACCTATCGGGTCGCGTGCAAGAAGAAATGGATTCCATTTGGGAACAAATGAAAAACTTTATTATCTCGCTATTAGTTATTTATAGCTTGTTGGCCATTCCACTTCGCTCTTATTCGCAGCCACTACTGATTATGTCGGTGATCCCATTTGGTATTATCGGTGCAATGTTCGGTCATATGTTCTTAGGCATGACCATGAGTGCACTCTCAATGTTCGGTATCATTGCTGCAGCAGGTGTAGTAGTAAACGACTCCCTTGTAATGGTGGACTTTGTAAACCGCGCCCGTAAAGAAGGTGTAGCAATTAAAGAAGCTGTTGTGGAAGCCGGTTGTAAACGTTTCCGTGCAATTTTATTAACATCAGCAACGACATTTATTGGCTTAATCCCAATTTTAAGTGAGACCAGCTTACAAGCGCAGCTTGTAGTGCCTATGGCTGTCTCACTGGCATTTGGTGTGTTGTTTGCCACTGTTATTACATTAGTGTTGATCCCTTGCCAATACGTTGCATTGGAAGACATTAAAGGCCTTATTAGACGAGACAAAGGGAAAAAGGAAATTTCTCAATCAGACATTGATGACGACGCTACTGTAAAAATCTGATTACTTGTCTAACCTACCAAAGCCCACACTCTGTTGTGGGCTTTTTATTTGCAGAAACCTTTGTTTGCATGTTAAAAAATCAAAATACTCCATATAATTAAAAGTGTTACTGGAAGGCTTAAATAGCTACTTCGTTAAATTTGTATTGTCATAGCTAATGGAATTTGTGTGATAAAGAAATATTCAATTATTGTTGTTCTTATATTGCTACTGGCTTGCCTTATTTGGTTTGCAAATTTCCATTCAACGGCTGAATTTCAAGTCCCCCCTGCTAATGCACAAAAACACATAGCTGACGAACCAAGCGTCACACTGACCGAAAACCAAATTCAAAAGCCTGAAAAAACAAAAAAGACAAGTACTGTATTAGAGGATGAACAACAAAGTTATTGTAAAGATCAGCCGCGCTTTTTCGCGAAGTTTGAACGAGATAAGCAAAGTTATTTGAGTCAAATTGCAATTGCTTGGCGTATACAAGGAGAATCGCCTTTTAGAATAATGCATGCGCTAGAAAATGCCGTATCAAAAGATGCAGCCGAACGCTTTATGCGAGAAGTAAAACTGGTTTCTCTCAATTCAGAGGCAAATCAGTTAAAAAGCCAAAAATACATAAATAAAGGGTTAGACTTTAGCGACTACATTAAAGAAAAGCACCGTTATAGCTTTAAAAAATTTCGCCAATCGGTAATTACCAAAGATTTTGTTGAAAGTTACCGCAAACAAGTTGAGCACAACCAAGATATTGCTATTGATATTTTGCAGCATGCATTTGTACAGGCTGTGAATATTGATAATCCTAGACCTGATTTCGATGCCTTGTTGTTGCTTTACGATAGTTATTATTCCCTTAACCCTAGTATTAATAAATTTATTACCTCACAACAGTTGCCATATGTACTCAATCGCTTACCAAAAGATACCGCAGCAAAAGTGCTTTCACGGTTACTATTGATTGAACAATTACCTTCTAACACCAGTAAGTCAGTATTACTCGCGCGTGTTGGCGGCATTGACAAACAATTTGTAGATATCATTAATGGCGCACCAATAACCCCGCCTGCGCCTATAGAAAGCGATGAGCTGCAGTCTCAATTACACGAGATAATGGCTGAACAAAAATTATTTATTGATGATCAAGACGTTTGTCAGCTTTATGATGTCGCACCGATTGATAGTAATGTCACTGTAAATTACATTGATGCAAATAGCCTTGATTACCCTCACCCAAGTTGTGACCGACTACTCTCAGAACAAGCTAAAGAAATTGGCATGTTGGCGCTATTTTCTGAAATATCGTCGCAGTTTTTAGCCGCAGGCATTGATCTCAATAATTTAAATGATGCCGAACAAGTTAAACGCGCTGACCTAGTGCAAGTTCATGAGTACCTTGATAAAAAACCTGAGTTTGAACGAGAGCTTGCGTATTTACTTCTCTATTCAAGACCCATGCACAGCAAACGAAACGAAATTATCGAGGCCTTAGTAACTCAAGGGCTATACCCTAAAAATGCTAACGCAGTTGCAGTTATACAACGCCTTAATCAAGATGATGCCATTAAAATGCTAGAGCGAATGGGTAATGTCGATTTACCAAACCAACGTGGTGAAAGTATGGTGTATAACTTAATGTTTATTAATCCCGAATTGACTAGTGAATTAATAAACCGCGGTTTCAGCCAAAAGCATAGCCAGCAAAGCCCTGATCCTTTATTAAAAATGCTGCACTTTTTAAAAGAAAATCGCGAGTCAGAAAAATGGATTGGAGTAATAACCGCACTAATCAATAACGGGGCAAAAATTGAAGCTCAGCACCTTAATGAAGTATACCGATTGCAATTAACCGTACCTGAACTTTACCAGCAATTAACTGAGCGTCATCCTGAGCTTATTCCTCATAATGTCACAGCACTCAATATTGTGCAGTGTCAGACCTCTGAATAGTTATCGATTGATTGCGTTTCAAGCGCATTTGATTGATTTTGAATTTTACTAAGCAAAGGCGCCATAATCCAAGTGACTAGTACAATGTAGCCACATGCCATGGCGATTTGAAAAATGCACATGTAAAACTTACTTGATGCCCCACCGTCTTTAAACGTAGAACCCGATATAATAATAATCACAGTAGTAAGCGCCATGGCGTAAATAGGCGATAATTTTCTTTTTATCGCGATAGCTATTCACTTTAATTCCTTTTATGTGTCTGATTGTTCGAGTAATTTTGATGCAAAATATTGAGCCTAGCACCAACAAGGCTAGCAACTAAAATCGTTAAATATAATTGACCTACAACCGCTTCAAAATAAACAAATACCCTTGAAAGAGGGATACTTGGAGAAATATCGCCGAAGCCTAATGTTGTTAATGTGACAAAAGAAAAATAGATAAATTCTGGAAACAAAACATACCATTTAGTCGTTTCAGGTATGTTGTTAAACGCCGGGGTAAAATTAATTTGCAATAAACAATAAATATTCGCCCATATCACCCCCATCATAAAATAAAGGCAAATCGCGCCAAGAATTTTGTTACTATCGATAACACCGGAAAACAGTACTTGCTTTGCCGTTTTGAATGCAGTGAAGAGGAAAAATACCAGCATCAGTATCAGTGTGACATTATCACCCATGCTGTTATCGATAAATAGGGTAAACCAAGACATTGCAATAATAACAAAAGGAAACAATAGCTTATATTTAAAAAACTGACTTTGCGAATCAATACCCCAAACAGAAATAAGCAAGGTAAACATCGTGCTAGCCTGCATTACATGCTGTAATTTTGCACTAAAAAACTGATGACAAAGTGCAGTGCCAAACAGCAATAATGTCAGTGCAATGGTGAGATGGAGAAAGTTATCTCGATGGCTCATCAGCTCATCCTATGAGAAAATATTATTATTTTTAAAATCCATTCTACGTGCTTAACTAAGAAAAGCCAGCGATATACAAACTATTAATAGGCAAAGACAAGACCAAAAAAACTAATTCAGAAGCAAATAAATGCAATTTGGATTTAAAAAGCCATCTCGCTTTAGAAAATAAATTTTATTAAAAAATTACATTTTCGTTGAGTATTACAACCATTTTGCTTGGTTAAAATCACTCGCAACACGAATATAAGGCATAGCAATATTGTGTTTTTCTATCAAGTCTTCAGCCTTCTTTTTAGCTGCTATGTAGCTGTCAAAGCCAAAGGTTAAAACAAAATAAAAGTCATTGCTTTCAACTATTTCTGCATTTAAACGCTGAGCTATAATTCGTGCATTAGCTTGCTTTGAAAACTTACCAAATTGCAAAACAAAACCACTTAAATTTTTACTTTTAAGTTGCGCTACTGACTCAACATCGGTTGATGGAGTAGTGATTGGTTGTTCGCTGATTTTCGGCTTTGAGTTAGCAGTATTTAACAAAAATATCTCAGCTTGAGGCACACCATTTTTGATAGCAATTTCAGCATATTCATGGGCCTTTGTTTTATCTTGGCTAAAATACTCACCGTTAAAATAAAGCGACGAAAGATTATGTGCTGCAAAACCATTACCTTGCTCTGCGGCATTCTGGTAATAACTCACTGCTTCATCAGGGTTATTTTTAAATATCAGTGTGGCGTAAATAAATTGGGCTTTATCATAACCACTATCTGCGGACTCTTTTATTAAACTTAAGCCCTGACTTTGATTACGTTTAACCCCTTCCCCTTTTAAATAGAGCGCGCCTAATTCGAGCTTGGCTTTTTCATCACCAAGCTCTACCGCTTGAGATAACCATTCAACCGCTTTTTCAGGTTCATAAACCAAACTTGTGTCGTCACTATAGCGGTTTGCAATTTTACGCTTGGCATTTAAAGAGCCATTGCGCGCAGCTTTTAAGTAATGTTCAAATGCAAGGCGCTTACTTTTTTCAACATCCACACCTACAACTTTGCCCAGTTCATAAGCTAAAGCGAGATTAAATGAAGCCTCTGCATGACCTTGCTCATCTGCCAAAATAAGAAACTCAAGGGCTTTTCGTTTGTTTTTAACAACACCTTGCCCTTTGGCATAAAGGGTTGCCAAAATAAAACTCGCTTCACCATTATTTTCTTCAGATAACTCTGCACACTCATAACGCGCATTAACAAAATCGGCATTATTAAATGCTGTTGAACAATTGTTATCTAATTCTGTCACATACTGCGCATGTGCACTTATAAAAGGTGCTAGTAGCGTTAAAAATAAGAGAAAGCGTATTTTCATAATTTACAAACAAAAAAGCTCGGTAATAACCGAGCTTTTGTAGATTAAATGTATTCTACTTCAGTAATTTCGTACTCAACCGCACCATTTGGGGTTTTAATTGTTACTGCATCATCGATTTCTTTGCCGATTAAACCACGAGCAATTGGTGAGTTAAATGAAATCAGATTATTTTTAATGTCTGCTTCATCATCACCAACGATGCGATAAGTCGTTTCTTCGTCAGTATCTACGTTAACGATAGTAACAGTTGCACCGAAAATCACTTTGCCGTTATTTTGCATTTTAGTAACGTCAATGATTTGAACCGTTGATAGTTTTGCTTCAATCTCTTGAATACGGCCTTCACAAAAACCTTGCTCTTCACGCGCTGCGTGGTATTCAGCATTTTCTTTTAGGTCACCGTGTTCACGCGCTTCTGCAATATCAGCGACAATTTTAGGACGGCGTACCGTTTTTAATTCATTTAACTCGTCACGCAGTAATTGTTCACCACGTACTGTCATTGGTGTTTGTTGCATTATTCTTCCTAGAACTCTTTCACAATAAAAGCCCGGATTAACCGGGCTTTTTATCATTTCTACTTTAATTGTCTTAGTCTATATCAAAAAATATAGACGGGGCAATTAATTTACACGCTTGTGTAGCTCTTGTACCGACGATACCGTTGAACGGTCATCAGCAGCATGCGCTTTACAGTTAGCAAATGCGGCATTAAGCGTTGTTGTGTAGTTTACTTTACCTTGTAGAGCACCACGACGAAGTACTTTAGAATCTTCAATCGCTTGACGACCTTCAGTGGTGTTTACAATGTAGCTGTACTCACCGTTTTTGATGCGGTCAAGAATATGAGGACGACCTTCGTAAACTTTGTTTACACGACGCGCTTCAATGCCTGCTTCTTCAAGTGCTTTTGCTGTGCCGCCAGTTGCGTCAAGCTCAAAGCCTAAATCACGCATGGTACGTGCTAATTCAACAATACGCTTTTTATCGCTGTTACGAACAGATAGTAACGCACGACCACCACGTGGCATAACGTTACCTGCACCAAGCTGTGCTTTAGCAAATGCGTCAGCGAATGTGTCACCCACACCCATAACTTCACCTGTTGAACGCATTTCAGGACCACGCATTGGGTCAACGCCAGGGAATTTAGCGAACGGAAGTACTACTTCTTTTACGCTGTAGTATGGAGGAATGATTTCTTTCGTTACGCCTTGGCTTGCAAGAGACTGACCCGCCATACAACGTGCCGCTACTTTAGCAAGTGCAACACCTGTTGCTTTTGACACAAAAGGAACAGTACGTGCAGCACGTGGGTTCACTTCAATTAAGTATACTTCGCCATCTTTAACAGCAAACTGCGTATTCATTAAGCCAACAACGCCAAGCTCTAATGCCATGCGAGTTACTTGGTCACGCATGCGGTCTTGGATTTCAGGGCTTAGTGAGTATGCTGGTAGTGAACATGCTGAGTCACCTGAGTGAACACCTGCTTGTTCGATGTGTTCCATGATACCACCGATGATCACTTGCTCACCGTCACAGATAGCATCTACGTCGATTTCGATTGCGTCATCTAGGAAGCGGTCAAGTAGTACTGGCGCTTCGTTTGATGCTGATACTGCTTCTGTCATGTAACGACGTAAATCGTCTTCGTCGTATACAATTTCCATCGCACGACCACCCAGTACATATGAAGGACGTACAACTAGTGGGAAGCCGATTTCAGCAGATTTAGCTACCGCTTCTTCTAGAGAAGTCACTGTTGCGTTTTCAGGCTGAAGTAGATCTAAACGCTCAACCATTTGTTGGAAGCGCTCACGGTCTTCTGCACGGTCGATTGCATCTGGTGAAGTACCAATGATTGGCACGCCATTCGCTTCAAGTTCACGCGCAAGCTTAAGTGGTGTTTGACCACCGTACTGCACGATTACGCCTTTTGGCTTTTCAACACGTACGATTTCTAATACGTCTTCTAGCGTGATTGGCTCGAAGAATAAACGATCTGATGTGTCGTAGTCGGTAGAAACTGTCTCAGGGTTACAGTTAACCATGATTGTTTCATAACCATCTTCACGCATTGCAAGGGCTGCGTGTACACAACAGTAATCGAATTCGATACCTTGACCGATACGGTTAGGGCCACCGCCGATAACCATAATCTTGTCTTTGTCAGACGGGTTCGCTTCACACTCTTCATCATACGATGAATACATGTAAGCTGTGTCTGAGCTAAATTCTGCCGCACAAGTATCTACACGCTTGTAAACTGGTAAAACTTCTAACGTGTGACGCTTCTTACGTACTTCAGCTTCGCTAACACCAAGTAGTTCAGCAATACGTGCATCCGCAAAACCTTTACGCTTTAAGCTGCGTAGGAAGTCTTTGTTAAGACCAGCCATGCCGCCTTCAACGATTTTTGCTTCGTCTTTGATGATGTCTTCGATTTGAACTAGGTACCAACGGTCGATCTTAGTCAGTTCGAATACATCTTCTACGCTCATACCGTGACGCATTGCATCAGCAACGTACCAAATACGCTCAGCACCTGGTTCACGTAATTCACGTACGATTTTTTCTTTCGCGTTCGGGTCATCAAGTGCCACAACTGGGTTGAAACCTGTTGCGCCAACTTCTAAGCCGCGAAGTGCTTTATGAAGTGATTCTTGCTGGTTACGGCCAATCGCCATTACTTCACCAACTGACTTCATCTGAGTCGTTAGACGATCGTTAGAACCTGCGAATTTTTCGAAGTTGAAACGAGGGATCTTAGTAACAACGTAGTCGATCGACGGCTCGAACGATGCAGGTGTTGCGCCACCTGTGATGTCATTTTGTAGCTCATCTAGCGTGTAACCTACTGCTAATTTTGCAGCGATTTTCGCGATTGGGAAACCTGTTGCTTTTGATGCAAGTGCAGATGAACGAGATACACGTGGGTTCATCTCAATGATAACCATACGGCCATCAGCTGGGTTAACACCAAACTGTACGTTTGAACCACCTGTTTCAACACCGATTTCACGAAGAACAGCCATCGATGCGTTACGCATTAGCTGGTATTCTTTGTCTGTTAGTGTTTGTGCTGGTGCTACTGTGATTGAATCACCTGTGTGAACACCCATTGGATCGAAGTTCTCGATAGAACATACGATGATACAGTTGTCGTTTTTGTCACGAACCACTTCCATCTCGTACTCTTTCCAACCTAGTAAGCTTTCATCAATAAGAAGCTCGCTAGTCGGAGAAAGGTCAAGACCACGGGTACAGATCTCTTCAAACTCTTCCATGTTGTAAGCAACACCACCACCGGTACCACCCATAGTGAAAGAAGGACGAATAATACATGGGAAGCCGATACGCGTTAACGTGTCACGAGCTTCATCCATTGAGTGTGCGATTTCTGCACGAGGACACTCAAGGCCGATCGCCTTCATTGCCGCATCAAAACGCTCACGGTTTTCTGCTTTGTCAATTGCATCAGCGGTTGCACCGATTAGCTCAACGCCGTGCTTAGCAAGAACGCCGTGCTTATCTAAATCGAGTGCACAGTTAAGTGCAGTCTGACCACCCATAGTAGGTAGTACTGCATCTGGCTTTTCTTTTTCGATAATGCGCTCAACAACTTCCCAGTGAATTGGCTCGATGTATGTTGCATCTGCCATTTCTGGGTCAGTCATGATAGTAGCAGGGTTAGAGTTAACTAAGATTACGCGGTAACCTTCTTCTCTAAGTGCCTTACACGCCTGCGCGCCTGAATAGTCGAATTCACATGCTTGACCGATAACAATCGGGCCCGCACCTAAAATCAAAATACTTTTTATGTCATTACGTTTTGGCATTTTAGTCTCAGTCCTAATTATTTACGTTCTTGCATTAAGTCGATGAAATGGTCAAATAGCGGTGCCGCATCATGAGGACCAGGGCTCGCTTCAGGGTGACCTTGGAAGCTAAACGCTGGCTTATCAGTGCGGTGAATACCTTGTAATGTGCCGTCGAATAATGAAACATGCGTTGCACGTAAGTTTTCAGGAAGAGTGTCTTGATCCGCTGCAAAACCGTGGTTTTGCGCTGTGATCATAACCACATTTCGGTCTAAATCTTTAACCGGGTGGTTACCACCATGGTGACCAAATTTCATTTTTACTGTTTGCGCACCAGAGGCAAGTGCAAGTAATTGGTGGCCTAAACAAATACCAAAAATTGGTGTATCTGTTTCAAGGAAGGTCTTAATAGCGTCAATCGCATAAGTACATGGCGCTGGGTCACCTGGGCCATTTGATAGGAAGATACCATCAGGGTTTAATGCAAGTACATCTGCTGCAGGAGTTTCAGCAGGTACTACAGTTAATTTACAACCGCGGTCTACTAACATACGTAAAATGTTACGTTTTACACCGAAGTCATAAGCAACTACGTGGAATTTTGCATCTTCATCGCTCAGAGTTTTAAACCCTTCGCCTAACGTCCAACTTGTTTCATTCCATGTGTACTGCTCTTTTGTACACACTACTTTCGCAAGATCCATACCTTTAAGGCCTGGAAATGCTTTCGCCGCCTCAAGTGCTTTCGCTTCGTCAATTTCACCTGCGATGATACAACCGTTTTGCGCACCTTTATCACGTAAAATACGTGTTAGTTTACGCGTATCGATATCAGCAATACCTAAGATATTGCGAGATTTTAAATACTCATCAAGTGAAAGTTCGTTACGGAAGTTGCTCGCAAGCAGTGGAAGGTCACGAATTACTAAGCCTTTCGCCCAGATTTTATTCGCTTCTTCATCTTCGCTGTTGGTACCTGTGTTACCGATGTGTGGGTAAGTTAAAGTAACAATTTGTTCAGCATAAGATGGATCAGTTAAAATTTCTTGATACCCAGTCATTGAAGTATTAAAAACTACTTCACCAACTGAGATACCCTCAGCACCAATGGCAGTACCGCGAAATACCGTGCCGTCTTCTAGGACTAACAAAGCGGATTTAGACAAGTTGACCTCCTAACAGTAAAAAACGGGCGAAATTTGCGTAAATTTCAACCCGTTCAATCGATCTAACACCCCAGAGAAAGCGTTAGATTATAAAATTCTGGCAAATTCCAAGTATTTTAGATGAATTCTCAAAAAAGGTCTAATAAAAAATAAGAAAAAATTAAAAATAACGCTTTTAACAGAAAATTTACTTTAAACAGCCAAAAAATTCAGTTTTCTATCTAAAACCCAGCACATCTTGCATAGTATAAAGTCCAACCGGTTTATTATGTAACCACGCTGCAGCCCTTACAGCACCTTTAGCAAAGGTCATTCTTGAACTCGCTTTATGAGTAAGTTCGAGTCTTTCGCCTTCAGCTGCGAAATAAGCCGTATGTTCACCAACTATATCGCCACCTCGCATTACTGAATAGCCGATTTCTTTTTGACTTTTGGCCTGCTCATCTTTTGAACGGTCAAAAACTGCGACTTCATCATGCTGCCAACCTTTTGCTTCTGCAATGGCTTCACCAATCATTAATGCTGTACCAGAAGGCGCATCAATTTTATGTTTGTGGTGCAGCTCAAAAATTTCAATATCAATGTCATCAGCTAACGTCTGCGCAGCCGTTTTAACAAGGTTTTCGAGTAAGTTAATTCCTACTGAGTAATTGCGTGAAAACACAATTGGGATTTCCTTTGCAGCCAATTCAAGTTCTGCCATATCAGCTGCAGTTAATCCTGTGGTACCAATCACCATCGGAATTTTGTTTGCTACTGCGAAAGCCAAGTGCTTTTTCATGCCAACCGGTAATGTAAAATCGATTATCACATCAGGCTGATGCTCAAGGGTATTTTCGTTTGAAAATAGTACTGGCGTATCACCCAAATTAATAAAATGCTTTACAGCTTGACCGAGCAGTTCGTTATTTTCACGCACTAGAGCGCACACTAATTCTGTTGTTTCGCTATTGATACTGGCTTCACAAAGTGCACGACCCATTCGGCCATTAGCACCATACACAGCAATTTTAGTCATACTATTCTCTACTATATTTTAAATTTTAACGCGTTATACCTGACACTTTTGTAAGGTCAGTTAGAGTTTGTTGTAAATATCCCATTGAAGAAAGCCAACCTTAGCACTTTTTAACGCTAATTTTTATCCGTTTGGCGATTATAGCAAGTTCAGTTTGACAAAACATCTAGACATCTATACATTCGCACATCCATTTTTATTCATGCCATTTTTACGAAATTTGCTTAAAACTTGCGCTCAAGTGCAAAACGTGGAACTAATAGTGATGAATAAGAAGAAGAAATTTCAGTTTCGTGCACTTGTGCACGCAACCTATAAGGTTTCCGTTTGAGGTTTTTATGGATACTCATATTAATAAAACGGCGGCAAAATTATCATTGCTGCCATTATTAACATTTGTTGGTTTATTTTTAGGTGCAGGCCTTTATTTGCAATCGCAAGGTATTGACTACGCGTTTTACCAGTTGCCTGCACCTGTAGCTATTTTGCCTGCAATTCTTTTGGCTTTTCTTCTCAATAAGAAGTCCATTAACGAATCGGTAGAGACCTTTATTAAAGGTGCAGGTCACAGCAATATCATCACAATGTGCTTGATATATTTGTTAGCCGGTGCATTTTCGACTGTTGCAGGGGCTACAGGTGGTGTTGATGCAGTTGTAAATGCAGGCCTAGACCTAGTGCCACCCGCATTTTTACTGCCAGGCTTATTTTTAATTTCAGCTGTAGTATCAACCGCGATGGGCACTTCAATGGGTACCATTGGTGCAATTGGCCCAATTGCTTATACGCTTTCAGTCAAAACAGGCCTTGATCCAGCACTTGTAGCCGGTACGGTTGTCTCTGGTGCCATGTTTGGTGATAACTTATCAATTATTTCAGACACCACCATTGCTGCAACGCGCACGCAAGGCTGTGAAATGAAAGATAAATTCCGCGAGAATTTAAAAATTGCATTACCAGCTGCAGCATTAACCGTATTACTTTTGGCATTTTTAACGCCAGAACCAGAAATTATCGATGTTAAAGATTACGACTTACTCTTAGTACTGCCTTATGCCTTTATTCTAGTGCTCGCAGTTGCTGGTTTTAACGTATTTGTGGTGCTGTTTAGCGGTATTGTATTTGCGGGATTAATGGGCTTTACCGGTGACTATCAAGGTGGTCAATTCGTTAAAGACATTTATGAAGGCTTTAAAGGCATGCAAGAAATATTCTTGTTATCAATGTTTATTGGCGGCCTTTCTGAGTTTATTCGCCTTAATGGAGGCCTTGATTATATTGCGCATAAAATCCAAAAAGGCACCAAGGTAATTGCTAAATGGAATCGTAAAGTAGCAGACCAATTTGGTATTGCTGCGTTAGTACTTACTTCTAATTTATGTATTGCCAATAATACCGTTTCGATTATTGTTGCAGGCCCAATTGCGAAAAAACTCGCTGAAGACGGCAACATTCCTGCTAAGCGCTCAGCAAGTTTATTGGACATCTTTGCTTGCGTAATGCAAGGCAGTTTGCCATACGGTGCACAAGCGTTATTACTTGGCGCGACTTTCCATATTACCCCTTGGGATGTGGCTACAAGCTCATATTACTGCTTTATTTTAGCGTTCGTCGCATTGGCAATTATCGCATTTTATAAATCAAAAGATGCTTAATATTGTTTAAAACGATTCCGTGTTTGGCGCTCAATTGAGCGCCTTTTTTGTACACTTTTTAACAGTTTGAATTAAGCTAAGTTATTGTAAAATATTTTAACTCGTTTTATTTTTATTGTCGTAGGTTTATGTAAAAGGGCGATAATCGTAAGCAGAATTGCTCAAAAGTGCAGCCAATACAGCATTGAAAGGATTTTATTATGACTAGCCCTATTTTATTAATACTTTTTATATTTCTTCTTGGGGCTTGCTCTGGGAGTTTTTCAACAAACTTTGGTCAATTTGCTGTTGACTCTACCAAGAAAAATATCGCTAAATCTGAAGTAAAAGAACTTACATTTAAACAACTTCATGCTCGTTATTTTCAACCTTTAGGTGCTGTAGAGACTGATGTATGTCTTAAAGAGAGAGAACAACCTATGCCTAGCGAAAATGAAATGAAAAAGCGCCTTAAACTTCAAGCATTTGAATATGGTGCAAATGCGATGGTTTTCGATCAGTGTAAACGATATTCTGACTTTAGACATTGTAAACGATACCAAATTTGTAGAGCACAAATCTTTGATGCTGACATCTAAATTTACTAGAAAAATCTAATTCTTAAAGCTTAAATACAGAAGTTAGCAATCACATTTATGTGATACTTTTTTCAACAGACTCTCAACTACCTCAAATACCAATGGACTCTGTAAACCTAAAAATACAGATAAATACACTCACTAAAGTAATACCAATTTTATTAATGCAATTGGTATAAAGCCAGTAATAAAGAGAGCACTCTTTTTACTTGACACATAAAAAGCACTTGCCAACAATTGTTATAATATAACATAATGCAAGTGTTACTTTATAACATTACAAGGATTAGATATGATTCGTAAATAAGCGCCTGTGGTTCTGATAGCCATACAGTGATAAATAAGACACCAGAAGTTGATACTCCCTCTGAGCCGCATCAACCGCTTGAATTGCCTGAAGGTCGTTTAGCTTATAGCTCACCTGACTCAAATGAAATTCATATTTTTGACTTAGCGACAAAGCAGGTAATCAATAGTTTCCCACTCACAAATACACCATCGGCTCTTTATACAAGTCCCAATGGCCGTTATGTTGTCGCTATTCAACGTAATGAAAGCCTTGTTGAATTTATTGATGGCGGTATATATTTAGAAGAGCATGGTGATCATCATGACCTTCATGAAGACGCACCAACAACCAACACTTTTGAATTATTAGACGTAAAACCAACCCATTACGTTCCAGTCGGCGAACAAGCTCTGGTATTTTTTGATGGCGATAAAGACGCTTCTGCTGATGCAGGCTTTGCCATTATTTCAGATGAAAGCATTAGCGAGACACGCATTATTGCTGAACATCATTATGAAACGTATCAACACGGTACAGGCCAAATTCGTGATAATTTTGTACTTGCCACCATTCGCGACGTAAATAGTGAGACTTCTTTACCTGAATCAATAGGTTTATTTGAAGTTCATGGTGATCACTTTCATCAAGAGCAAACCTTTGAACATATGTGCCCCGATTTACACGGCAGCTTCCAAACCGAAGACTACATTGCCTTTGCTTGTAGTGATGGCGTTGTAAAAATTAAACAAGAAGGTGAGTTGTTTACTTCAAGCAAGATTGCTAACCCAACGACTATGCCTCAAGGCGTTAGAATTGGTAAATTTATCGGCAGCGAAGAAAACAACACCATTATTGGTCTATCACGAGGTGGTGTATTTACTGTCAATCTAGAGACAAACGAAATTGCGCCATTTGCATGGCAATCTGAAGGCGTAACCAACTATTTGGCTTACAGTGTAAGCGGTGATAAAGAAGCTGTGTTAGTACTTGATGATGCTGGCTTTATCAACGTCTTCGATCAACATGAACAATGGCAACGAACAACTCGATTTCAGGTTATAAATCAAATTGATGAAGAAAAAAGCGCTAAATTAATCGCCAATAGAGCACATGATATTAGCTACCTTGTTTATGGTAACACAGTGTATCAAATCAACTTTGAGAACCAGAGCGTAAACGAGTTAATCACTGTTGAGCAAGGAATTACAAACCTAACTTGGTTAGGTGCATTTGAAGAGGAAGCGCACGAACACTAATCCCTTTTTTCAAAAATCACTTTGGTTTCCCATTTAAGTGAACTTCATGCCGGCAACGCTACATTGCTGGCATTTTTTATTTTTTCGTCGTCTTAATATTAAATTATTCTTCGACGCACTAGGATTAAAGCAAGTAAGACCATTATTAAGTATGAAAATGTACCTCCACTACTGCTGATCGTTTTATCTTTTTCAGGTTCACTTGGTATCGGAGTTGCTGTTGCACTGAAATTTGCTGTTAATTCAATACTTGAACCTTGTGCAACACCACACTCAACGTAACTGTTCGCAGCATGATAATAAAAGCGCTGAGTATTAAACTCACCGGTAGCGATATCTTGATAACCATCCAAATTATAATCAGCAACTTGCACTGCAGTTAACCCTTCATTACCAGAGCCTATTTCCACAGCAGCAGTGTAGCTACCAGCATTATTGTAAATAATACGTAAGCTATATGGTCCGTAGTGTGCAGTAACAATATCCTTATCACCATCGTCGTCAACATCGGCAAAGCCTACGCCATAAGGAGCGTTACTCTGGTCAACTACATTCCCTGTAAAATCATCAGATGCACGATACAAAGAGATATTACCAGTATCAATCTCTGCTGAAACGATAGTGAGACCATGTTCATCATCAAGATAGCTATCGAGTGTCACAGCTGCAGTATTTGAGATGACTTTGGTCTTTGTATAGCCATCTGGTAATTTAGAATAAATTGCTATTTCTTGATTTTTGATTGAATCTACAAGCTGGAATAAATCACCAGAAGTATCGGCAGTAAAACTCGAAATGATTAACTCAGCGCTGCCATCTTGATCAGGATCTTCAACGGTAATGGCATAAGGAACGGTGCCCGGGATTTGAATGATTTCGGATTCTGCGAGTTGACCAGCACCATCATTATTATAAACACGTACTTGCCTTGCACCGTATTCGGCAACCAATAGATCAGAAAACCCATCCGCATTTACATCATGGGTTGCCATCGCTGACGGATAGTTTAATGAAGAAATGAAGTTACTCGAAGTAAATGTGCCATTACCTTGATTTTGGTACTTAATAATTTGCCCTCTAAAAAGGCTAATTCCCAATAAGTCTTTATCTCCATCATTATCAAGATCCAATGTCGCCAGTGTTTTAGCTCCTCCGCTAGCACTGCCTATCGTTGTTCTGTCAGTACTTGTTTGAACCCCTTGACCAAAGTCACATTGCTGACCGCTCCAATGCATAAAACGACCACCAGCATTTACGTTTGGTGACAACATCACACTATTATTCTCTGTACTTATCGTACAAGAATCAGAACACGTTTCATTGCCATACTTAACATTTCCGTTCCCTACCACCTCTAAAGTTATTTGGTTCGCAATTGCGCTAACAGGCAGACTTAATAAAATTGCACAGAGTTTTTTGTTCATTTTTTTCTCCTTAAAATACAACTCAGTGCAAAGTGACGACAATACTTCACAATTGCAATTTAGAAGTTATCTCGATACTATTTTAAAGTTATCTTTATTATTTTCAGAAGGTTATAGTGAGAGTTTTTTATATAGGGAAGTTTAAAGTTGAGCCTGAAAAGAATAAGGTAAGTTTACCTAAGGCAGAATTTCGCTTAGAACCTCGTGTAATGTCTATTTTATGTTACTTGGTGCAGCATCAAGGCCAAGTGCTAAGTAAAGAAAAGATTTTAGCGTCACTTTGGCCAAACCAGGCGCTTGAACCTGAGCTCGTCACAAAAGCCGTTTTTGAAATTAGGAAAATACTTAACGATAACCCTAAACAGCCTCGTGTTATTGAAACAATTCCTCGTAAGGGCTACGTATTTATTGGCAAAATTGAAAAAGAAACACGCAAAATACATGCCTTTTATCTTGTGTGCCTGAGTATGTTTACAGTTATCCTCATCGCATTATTTTTACACAATACGAAATCACAGCATGAGCTTGATTTATCTAGTGTAACGACAAAAAAAACCATCAGACACAATACCAATGGAGAAATTAATACAATTAGCGTTAATAACAGCAAACAACTCTTGTTTGCTTACCAAAGAGAAGTCTTTTCCGAGCTTTATTCACACAATGATAAGACCCTTAAAAACACGTTAATAGATACACAATTTACTGAAATTAAAGATATATTTTCAACTGAAAAATCTGATTATATTGTTAACTGTGATGACAAGTGCGAAGTAATTAAACACAAGAATAACAGCTTCATACCTGTTTTAACGATTAACGAACGAATCATAAAATTAAGTGTTTCTCCCGATGAAAAATGGCTGGCATTACAGATCACCAAACAAAATAGACATAATATTGGGTTGATCTCGTTAGTAGAAAAAGACGCTAAACTATTTTATCTACCACTTGATGGGAATGAAGCACATCCAGTATTTTCGAATAACAACAACCTTTATTTCATTTCGCTGTCCGCTGATAGAAAAAACCTTTTAACAAATTACAATTTAGAAACACAGCAAATTAAAACAAATCCAATTCCGATTGATAGAGTTGGCAGTTTATCACTCTATGCAGATTCACAATTCGTTGTAACTGGGCGTTATAATGGGCAGTATGCGTTATGGCTTTTAGCTTTAGATCCTTTATCATTGTCTGTATTAGCTAACATTGATCCACAACAGAAAGTCAAAGACATCACTGTTGATAAAACAAACAAAACAATAAATTACATTGCACAAAATAGGCCTATCAAGATTCAAAGTAAAGGCGCGCTCTCCATTAAAATTGAGCACCCAAGTCTCAATCTAGATGGGGTATACCTTGCTAAAAAAAATGCCCTTATTTTCAGTTCTAACCGCTCAGGAAGCTACGAGATCTGGATGGAAGATCAGGGCCAACAATCAAAATTAACCGACCTTAACGCCAGTTATATTCATACCATTAAAGTTGATAACAGCGAAAGCAAGGTTGCGTTCTCTTATACCAAAGGTAAAACCAAAAGAGTATTAATTTATTCTTTGTTAAACAATAAGATAATAGGAGATATCAGACTAAAAAATGATAGTTACTTACTGAACTTTGATCATACCTCAACGAATTTATTTATTAGTCAACGCGCAACTCAGAATTATGATTTAGTGAGTTTAAATATCAAAAGCCAAACACACTCTAAAATCGCTCACAATGCTGGAATTACAGCGATCAGCGATGCAAATGGGGTTTATTACTATTCTTTCAATAACCAAAATCTACAATATCAGGCTAACAGTGGTAATACGAATGCGCTTTTCGATTTTAAAGACAAATCATTGCAAGTTAGAGCAAGCGCTATAAAATTGACACAAGACGGTTTTTTCTACTTGAGTAAAGTCGATAAACAACAGGTTGTTAGTTTTTATAACTTCAATACCAAAACAATAAAGCCACTATTTATGCTTGAACAAAATCAGTTTGTTACAGACTTTGGCTTTATCAACGCAGGACCTTTCATTATTTATGATCAGGATACTGATGTAACAAGCCAGATAATCAGTTTAGAACACATTAAGTTAAACTCTGCTTTAGAAGCCAACTAAACCATTGGACCAATGCGAACTGATTGCTTATTTCTACAAGCGAGATAGGTACTCTTAGAAAACACAATTAAGTCTATGTTTTGAGCCTGCTAAAAACGAAATTTAACTATGTAATGGGCAAAAAGAGTACTGCAATGCACTTTGTTACCTCAGGCCAAGCTCGCTAACGCACCACACGCCAGTTTCAAACATTATATAACTACGGTAATTTTAAAGCTGACTTAAAATACTTTTGACAAAAGGTGATTTGGCTTTGCCGTAATCATCTTGCACAGTTATACCATCAGCCAGTATTTTGCGCTTTTGCGCTTCGTAAGCTGCTCTGTCATCTGGATTATTTAGCATATGCTCTTTGTAGGTGACTTGCTTTTTATGCTCTTCGCTATTTTTTTCAATCACATGCATATGCACATTAAACACTTCATTGTTATATAAAACGGCTATATCTTTTCGTGGTCGGGTAGCTGGGAAGGGATTTCCGCTATGTTGGTCAACAAAACCAAAGTTTTTAAGATAAGCGACAGCATCTTGTAAATGGCCTGCTTGATATAAAATCGAAATATCAATAATACCTTTGCCTGCCACTTTAAAAGACGAGGAACCAAAGTGAAGAAAATCAAATCGTTCGTCTGAAAGTTCAGCCATTACTGCCTCGGCAACATCTAAAAACACTGCTCGCCAAGGGTTAAAGCTTGCAGGTACTAAACTGTAGTTACAAAACGATATCATTTAAAAGCCAATTTATAGTTTTGCTAAATAGTAACCGTTTGTTTAGCCAAATTAAATCTGAATTAGTTTATTGTGAAATAATTTGTACCAAAACAACAAGCAGTATTGCGAATCATTATCGTTTAATATAAAGTTGCTATCACTAAGTACATAGCTTATTCGCTAGATACTTAATAAATAACAATAAACGTGCGCTTTTTATGATGACAATTAAACGCCCATAGTTTCAGCCAACTTAAAAAGTTAAACGGGTTCCCCTGGTATGTTAGTAATGTTTGACCAATTTTGGTCATTTCCCCTACTAAGTTAACCTGAGCTCGGGATAATAAATTACTTTCTAGCAGCTAATTTTACTTATTACTGCGTTAAATTTGTTTGCAATAG